>NZ_JBVJVN010000001.1:431222-638268 GCF_055603605.1 Streptomyces sp. NPDC037271 | reverse complement strand
TCTTCTCTCCCCCCCCCCCCCCCCCCCCCCCCCCCCCCCCCCCACCACCCCCCCCCCCCCCCCCCCCCCCCCCCCCCCCCCCCCCCCCGGTCCCGCCTTGGCTCAGCCGCCAGCAACGACTGCCGATCGCGAGGGACTTCTTGTGACCAGCACACCGACCCATGGGGCCCCGGCCGGCCGGGGCGCCGGACGCCCCACCGCCACCCCGCTCAGCCGGGCGATGGACACCATCAAGAAGCTGCGCGCGGAGCTGGACGAGGCGAAGGCCCGGCCGGCCGACGACGCCGGCCCTCTGGCCGTGGTCGGCGTCGGGCTCCGGCTGCCCGGTGGCATCGCCGACCTCGACGGCTACTGGGACGCCCTCGCCGAGGGCCGTGACCTGGTCCGTCCGATGCCCGAGCACCGCAAGGAGCCCTTCACCGCCGAGTGGGACGCCCTCCCGCACCGCGGTGGCCACCTCGACGACGTACTCGGTTTCGACGCCGCCTTCTTCGGCGTCAGCCCGCGTGAGGCCCGCAGCCTCGACCCGCAGCACCGGCTGCTCCTCGAAGTGGCCTGGGAGGCGCTGGAGGACGCGGCGCTGCCGCCGCGCGCCCTCGCCGAGAGCGGACGGCGCACCGGACTGTACGTGGGCGTGACCGGCCAGGACTACCGCGACTGGCAGCCCGCGGGGCAGGAGGACGCCTACTGGCTGACCGGCAACGGGCACTGCTTCGCGGCCGGGCGGATCGCCTACACCCTGGGCCTGATGGGGCCGGCGGTCGCCGTGGACACCGCCTGCTCGTCCTCCCTGACCGCGGTCCACCTCGCCGGCCAGGCGCTGCGCCGCGGCGAGTGCGACGTGGCCCTCGCGGGCGGCGTCAACCTGATCCTGTCGCCGCGCTCGACCCGGCTGATCCAGCAGACCAACTCCCTGGCCCCGGACGGCCTGTGCAAGACCTTCGACGCGCGGGCCAACGGTTTCACCCGCGGTGAGGGCTGCGGTGTCGTCGTCCTGAAGCGGCTCGCCGACGCCCGGCGCGACGGCGACCGCGTGCACGCCGTGGTCCGCGGCAGCGCGGTCAACCAGGACGGCCGTTCCTCGGGCTTCACCGCACCCAACGTCCGGGCGCAGATCTCCCTGATCCGGGCCGCCCTGGACGACGCCGGACTGAGCCCTGCGGAGATCGGCGCCGTCGAGGCGCACGGCACCGGTACCGCGCTCGGCGACCCCATCGAGGTCGAGGCGATCGTCGCCGCCCTGGACCGGTCCGCGGGCGGCGCCCCGCTGCGCATCGGCTCGGTGAAGACCGGCCTGGGCCACCTGGAGGCGGCCTCCGGCATCGCGGGACTCATCCGCGGCGTGCTGTCGGTCCAGCGGCGCCTGCTCCCGCCGGTCGTGCACCTGAGCACCCTCAACCCCCGCATCCAGCTCGACGGCACCGGCATCGAGTTCCCCCGCGAGGTGCTGCCCTGGGAGGCCGGCGACAGCGGGCCGGGCAGCTGCCTGGGCGTCAGCTCGTTCGGCATGAGCGGCACCAACGCCCACGTCGTCCTCGGCGCGCCGACGGAGCGGGAGCGGACACCGGCCGCGTCCGGCGCCGGCCCGGTGGCCGGCTTCGAGCTCTCCGCCCGCACCGAGGGCGCGCTGCGCACCTGGGCGGGCCTGCTGGCCGGCCGCCTGGCGGAGCTGCCCGCCGAGGAGTACGCCGCGTTCGCCTACACCGTCACCCACGGCCGGGCCCGCCACGGGGTGCGCGCCCTGGTCACCGCCGAGGACCCGCGGGCCGCGCTGTCGGCCCTGCGCGAGCTCGCCGCGGGCGGCACACCGGAGCGGGTACGGCTGACCGACGCCGCGCCGGACGCCCCGGCGGACCCGGCCACGGCCGGACTGGCGCGCGCGGTCACCGGCCTGCCGGCCTACCCGTGGGAGCGGGTGCGGTACGCGCCCGCCCGGGACACGGGCGCGGACGCGGACTCGGGCCACGGTACGGGGACCGGGTCCGCCGGTAACGCGGGCGCGGGCAGCGGTACGGGAACCCGGTCCGCCGGTAACGCGGACGCGGACAGCGGTACGGGAACCCGGTCCGCCGGTAACGCGGACGCGGACAGCGGTACGGGAACCCAGTCCGCCGACAACGCGGGCGCGGGCAGCGGTACGGGAACCCGGTCCGCCGGGAACGCGGCCACGGACCAGGCCGCCACGGACGCCGGTACCCGCCACGTCACCGACGCGGCCGGGGCCGACGGCCCGCGGACGGCACTCCCCGCTCTCCACGTCGCCTGGACCCCGTACACCCCGGCCGTCGCCCCTGACGCCCCGGACACCCCGGACGCCCCGGACACCCCGGACGCCCCGGACGCCGCCGCGGACCGTCCGCTGCTCGTCGCCGGTGACGACACCGCTCTGGTGGCCCTGCTCGTCCAGGCCGCGCGGGCCGGCGGCAACCGCCCCGTGGAGGTGCTGGACACCCTGCCCGACTCCGCCGCGCAGTGGGCCGCGGTCCGGGCCGAGCACCCCGGGGACCTGCTCCTCGCGCTCGCGGCGGCGCCGCTGCCCGGCTCACCGGACGAACCCGCGCCCACCCGGCACGCCGCCGCCCTGGCGGCCGCCGCGACCGTCGCCGTGCGCGCACTGCCGGACGGCCCCGGCCGCGTCCACCTCGTCACGTCCGGCGTGCGTCAGGTGACCGGCGACGACGCGATCGCCGCGGGCGACCACGGGGTGCTGCACGGGCTCGCCCCCGTACTCGCCCTGGAGTTCCCCCGCGTGTGGGGCGGCATCGTGGACCTTCCGGCCGACTGCGGCCCCGAGGACGCGTCGGCCGCGCTGACCGCGCTCGCGGCCCGGGACGCCGAGGACCTGCTCGCCGTCCGCGCCGGCCAGGTCCACGCGGCCCGGCTGCGCCCGGCCGAGGGGAAGCCGCAGCCGCTGCCGGTGCGCCCGGACGGAACGTATCTGCTGAGCGGTGGCCTGGGTGCCATCGGCCGTGTGGTCGCCCGCGACCTGGCCTCCCGCGGCGCCGGTCACCTCGTCCTGCTCGGCCGCCGCGCCGAGGAGGAGCTGCCCGCCGAGGCGGCGGACCTGCTCGCCGGGCTGGCCGCGTCCGGCACCCCGACGACGTACCTGCAAGCCGATGTCGGCGACGGTCCGGAGCTGGCCGCCGCCCTGGGCGCGCTCGACGCGCTGCCCCCGCTGCGCGGGGTGGTGCACGGCGCCGGCGCCATCGAGCGGCTGCCGCTGGCGGAGGCCGGCGAGGAGGCCTTCGCGACCGCGCTGCACGGCAAGTTCACCGGCGCGCACTGGCTGCGGCTGCTGACGGACGACCGGCCGCTGGACTTCTTCGTGCAGCTGTCCTCCGTCTCCGCCGTCTGGGGCACCAGCGGCTACGGCGCCTACGCGGCCGCCAACGGCGCCCTGGACGCGGTGGCGGAACGGGCCGCCGCGTCCGGACGGCCGGCGGGCAGCGTCGCCTTCGGCCCCTGGGACCTGGACGGCATGGCCGACTCCGAGGCCCGCACGCAGCTCGCCCGGATGGGCGTGCGCCCGGTCACCGCGGCGCAGGGCAGTGCCGCCCTCGCCGTGGCCGGTCCGCACGGTGCCCATCTCGTCGCCTGCGACCTGGACACCGACCGCTTCACGGCCGTCATGAACGCCGTACGCCCGCGCCCCCTGTTCGACCTGCTGGCCCGGCCGTCCGCACCGGCCGCCGCCACCGGCCCCGGCAGCGACGCCGACCCCGACAGCCCCTCCGGCCCCGGCAGCGGCGCCGACGCCGGGGAGGCGCCCGTCGCGCCCCGCGACGCGCTGCGCGCCGCCCCCGGGCACCGGCGGCCCGCTCTGGTGGCCGCGCACGTCCGCGAGGTGCTGGCCGAGATCCTCGGCCACGACGACCCGGCCGCGCTGCCGGAGCGGACCGGGTTCCTCGACCTGGGCCTGGACTCGATCATGGCCGTCGATGCCTCGGCCCGGCTGTCGGAGGTGCTCGGCCTGGACGTCGGCATCGGCGACATCTTCGGCCACCCCTCCCTGGAGCGGCTGTCCGCCGAGCTGACCGGCCGCCTGTCGGACGCCCCCGCCACCCCCGCGCCGCGCCGCACCCCGGCCGCCCGCCCCACGACCGGCACCACCACCGCCCCCACGACAACCGGCACCACCGCGGTCGGCACCACCGCCACCGGCAGCACCGCGGCCACCCCCACGACGGCCCTCCCCGCCCCGGCCACCGGAACCGCGGGCGCCCAGGACCCCGCCCCGGCCGCCCCCGCCCCGGAACCCATAGCCGTCGTCGGCATGGCCGGCCGCTTCCCCGGCGCCGACTCCGTCGAGGACTTCTGGTCGCTGCTCGAAGAGGGCCGCGACGGGGTGGGCCCGGTGCCCGCCGACCGCTGGGACGCCGAGCGCCTCGGCACCCCCGCCCAGGGCGGCTTCCTCGGCGACATCCGCCGCTTCGACGCCGCGTTCTTCGACATCCCCGCCCGGGAGGCGGAGAGCCTCGACCCGCAGCAGCGCCTGCTGCTCGAAGCGGCCTGGCACGCGCTGGAGGACGCGGCCTGCGCCCCCTCCTCGCTCGCGGGCAGCCGTACCGGCGTGTTCGTCGGCATCTCCAACTCGGACTACGCCCGCGTCATGGAGAGCGGCGGAGCCGACGCGCTGGACGCCTACTTCCCCACCGGTACCGCGCTGAACGCGGCGGCCGGACGCATCGCCTACTACCTCGGTCTGCACGGCCCGGCGCTCGCGGTCGACACCGCCTGCTCGTCCTCGCTGGTCGCCCTGCACCTGGCGGTGCGCTCGCTGCGCACCGGCGAGAGCGACCGGGCCCTGGCCGGCGGCGTCAACGTCATCACGGCACCCACCTGCTCGGTGGCCGTCTCCCGCGCCCACATGCTGTCGCCCGAGGGCCGCTGCAAGACCTTCGACGCCTCCGCCGACGGTTTCGTCCGCGCCGAGGGCGTCGGGGTGCTGGTGCTGCGCCGCCTCAGCGACGCGCTGCGCGACGGCGACCGGGTGCTGGCGGTCGTCCACGGCAGCGCCGTCAACCAGGACGGCGCCTCCTCCGGGTTCACCGCGCCCAACGGCACCGCGCAGCGCCGGGTGATCCGCGAGGCGCTCGCCGACGCCGGCGTCGAGGGCGCCGACATCGACTACCTGGAGGCGCACGGCACGGGCACCTCGCTGGGCGACCCGATCGAGGTGGAGGCCGCCTGGGACGTGCTGGGCCCCGGCCGCCGGCCCGGCGAGCCGCTGCTGATCGGCTCGGTCAAGAGCAACATCGGCCACTGCGAGTCGGCCTCCGGCATGGCCTCCCTGATCAAGTCGGTGCTCGCGCTGCGCCACGGGCGGATCCCGGCCGGGCTGCACTACAGCACGCCCAATCCGCACGTGCCGTGGCGGGACATGAACATCCGGGTCGTCGACGGGCGGGTCTCCTGGACACCGGGCGACCGCCCCCGCCTGGCCGGCGTCTCCGGCTTCGGCTTCTCCGGCACCAACGCGCACGTCGTCCTCGGCGAGGCACCGGCCGCCGCCGGGAGCACCGTACGGAGCACGCCGGAGCCGGGGGCGCTGCTGCTGCCGCTGTCCGCGCCGGACGCGGCCGGCCTGGAACGGGTGACCGCCGCCTGGGAAGAGGCACTGGAAGGCGCGGACGAGGAGCTGCTGCCCGACCTCGTCGCCGTCGCCGCGGCCGGCCGCGCCCACCTGCCCGTGCGCCGGGCCGTGCTGGGCACCGGGCGCGAGAAGCTGCTGTCCGCGCTGCGTGCGGCGGGCGCGCCCGGCACGGCGGCCACGCGGGCGCCCCGGGTGGCCTTCCTGTTCTCCGGACAGGGCGCCCAGTACTTCGGGATGGGCCGCGAACTCTACGAGAGCGAGCCGGTGTTCGCGTCGGTCTTCGACGACTGCGACCGCATCCTCACCCCGTACCTGGGCGACTCGCTGCTCAACCTGGTCTTCTACGGCGACGACCCGCAGGCCGTGAACCAGACCCGGATCACCCAGCCCGCCCTGGTGGCGCTGGAGCTGGCCCTGGCCGCGCTGTGGGAGTCGTGGGGCGTGCGGGCCGCCGCCGTGATGGGGCACAGCGTCGGCGAGGTCGCCGCCGCCGTGCACGCCGGGGTGCTCGGCCGCGAGGACGGCCTGGCCCTGATCGCCCACCGCGCCCGGCTGATGCAGTCGACGGAGCCCGGCGGCATGCTGTCCGTCTCCGGTGCCCCGGACTCCGTCGCGGCCTGGGCCGAGGAGGCCGGCGTGGACGTGGCCGCCGTCAACGGGCCCGAGTCGGTCGTGGTGGCCGGACCGAAGGACCTGCTGGACGCGTTCGCCGCGCGGCTGACGGAGCGGGGGGTGCGCAGCAGGGCGCTGACCGTCTCGCACGCCTTCCACTCCCGGCTGATGGACCCGGTGCTCGCGGAGTTCGAGGCCGCCGTCGCCCCGCTCGCCTTCGGCGCCCCGCGCATCCCGGTGATCGCCAACGTCACGGGCGCCGAGGCGGCCGACGACACCTACGACGCGGGTTACTTCGTGCGGCACATCAGGCAGCCGGTGCGTTTCCACGAGGGCGCCCGCGCCCTCGCCGACCTGGATGCCGACGTCCTGCTGGAGGTCGGCCCCGACCGGACCCTGGTCAACCTGGTGCGGGCCGCCGGACTCACCCCGGCCGGCGGGGGCGTGCCCTCGCTGCGGCGCGGCGGTGTGGACCGCACCCAGCTGCTCGCCGCCGCGGGGCACCTCTACGAGCAGGGCCAGGACCTGGACTTCGCCCGGATCACCGGCCGCCCCGCGGGCCGCGCCGCCGCGCCGCGCTACCCCTTCGCGGACACCTCGTACTGGACCACCGCCGTCCCCGCCGCGCCCGCGCCGGCCGGCGGACCGCGCCCGGGGCACGGGCGCCACTGGGGGGCGGAGCTGAAGTCGCCCGCCCTGACCGGGCGCGCGTTCTCCTTCGCCCGCAGCACCTCGTTCCCGGCCTACCTCACCGACCACCGGCTCTACGGCACCGTCGTCACCCCGGCCGCCTCCCACCTGGGCACCGTGCTGTCGGCCCTCGGCGGTGACGGCTCGCCCGTCCTCGTACGGGACCTGATCTGCCCCCGGGCGCTCGTCATCAAGGACGGCGAGGAGTACGAGGTGCAGATCACCGTCGACCGGCCGGGCGCCGACGGCAGCGCCGAGCTGTCCGTGCAGAGCCTCGTCGACCCCGAGCGCGGCATCTGGCAGCGGCACATCGGCGGACGCTGCGCCACCCCCGCCGTCGAGGAGACGCACCGGCCCCGCCCGGCCGACCGCGCCGCCTTCATGGCCGCCGCCGACCGGCACCTGACCCGGGACGACTTCTACGACTACTTCCGCTCCCTGGGCTACACCCTGGGCCCGTCCTTCCGCTGGATCGACGAGGTGTGGATCCGCGGCGACCAGGCGCTGGTGCGCTACCGGATGCCGGAACTGCCCGACGACCCGGCCGACTACGAGCTGTACCCCGGCCTGATCGACTCCTGTTTCCAGAGCATCGCGGTGTTCCTGGTCGACGAGGGCGCGGCCGAGGCGCCGTCCCTGGCCATCCCGTTCGCCGCACGGGAGCTCTCCTTCCACGGCCGGCCGGCGACCGGCGGCGAGCTGTGGGGCGAGGTGCGGGTGCTGCGCGCCGAGCCGCTGGCCAACGACCGGCTGCGGGTGGAGACCGCGGACCTGCACCTGTACGCGGTCGACCCGGCCACCGGCGGTGAGCACAGCGTGTTCCGGGCCGACGAGTTCCGCATCCGGCACGCCTCGCGCGCCGTCCTGGAGGCGGGTCTGCGCGGGGACGGCCTGGTCCGCACCCTGGACTGGGTGCCGCTGCCGCAGGACTCGGCCGCGCCGCTCACCGCTCCGGTGCCGGTCGCCGTGCTCGGCGACGCCGGCGACGCCCACGCGCTGGTCGCCGCGCTGGAGGCCGCCGGCCACCAGGTGTCGGTGCACGGCGACGGCCTCCCCGACGGCCCGGACCGTCCGGACGCCGGGCTCGTGGTGGACGCCCGCTGGCTGACACCGCGCCCGTCCGGAGCCGGGGCCGGCACAGGCGCCGGTACCGCCACCGGGACGGACCCGGGCACCGGTACTGACGCCGAGACCGACACCGGCACCGACGCCGGGCCGGGCACGGACGGCGCTCCCGGCGCCGGGGCCGTGCTGGGCGCGGTCCGTGCGCTCGCCGCCACCCTGCGCGCGCTGCCGCCGGAGCTGCCCTACGTGCTGCTCGCCGACGGCGACGCCGTGCGGGCGCCGCTGCGGGAGGCCCTGTTCGGGTTGCTGAGCTCCCTCGAGGCGGAGCAGACCGAGCGCCGTCTGACCCGGCTGCGGCTGGACGCGGGCTGGCGGGCCGAGGGGGTCGCCGCGCTGCTCGGCGGCCTGCCCGGGGAGACCCGGCTCGCGCTCACGGACTCCGGTGTCCGCGTCGCCCGCCTGGTCGGCGTACCCGCCCAGCCCGCCGCCCGCGAGCGGGCCGGGGGCGCGCTGATCACCGGCGGTCTCGGCGCGCTGGGCCTGGCCGTGGCCGCCGCGCACGCCGCCCGCGGCGGCGACCGGGTCACGCTGATGGCCCGGTCCGCGCCCGGCGACGTCGAGCAGGGGGTGATCGACTCGCTCACCGCGTCCGGGGTCCGCGTGTCCCTGGTGCGCGGCGACGTCACCGACCCGGCCGACGTGGCGCGGGCCGTTGCCGCCGCCACCGCCGACGGCCCCCTGGGCACGGTGTACCACCTGGCCGGCGTCAACGCGGACGGCGCCTTCCCGTCCCTGACGGACGCCTCCTACGAGAAGGTCTTCCACGCCAAGGCAGTGGGCGCCGACGTCCTCGCCGACGCGGTCGCCGGCCACGATCCCCGGTCGGTGGTGCTGTTCTCGTCCGTCTCCTCGGTGCTCGGCTCCCCCGGGCAGGCCAACTACGCGGCCGCCAACGGCTACCTGGACGGTCTGGCCGAGGCGCTGCGCGAGCGGGGTCTGCCCGCCGTCGGCGTCAACTGGGGCCCGTGGGTGCCGGAGGCCAAGGGCGGCATGGCCGCCGCGGCGGCCGTCGAGCGGGCGGCGCAGCGGATCGGCATCCGGCCGCTGACCGACGCCGACGCGGCGCTGCCGCTGGCGCTCGCCGCCGAGGGCGGGCAGGACCGCCTGGTCGTGGTCGCCCTGGACCCGGCCCGCTACGCCGGCCAGGCCGCGGGGCATCCGCGGGCCGCGCTGGTCGCCGCGCTGACCGAACCGGTGGCCGCGCCCCGGGGCGCGAGCGGCGGGGGCGAGCCGGCCGGCTGGCTGCGGGACCGGCTCGCGGCGTCCGGCGCCGACGACGCCGAGCGCGTGCTGCGGGACGCCGTGCGGTCCCTGGTCGCCCGGATGCTCGGCTCCGACGACGGTCTGCCCGAGGACGGCTCCGCCGACGCGGAGGGCTTCTCGCAGCTCGGTCTCGACTCCATCATGGCGATCGACCTGCGGGCCGCCCTGGCCCACGCCATGGGCCGGGACCTGCCCGCCACCATCGCCATCGACCATCCGAGCGTGCTCGCGATGAGCGGCTTCCTCGCCGCGTCCGACCCCGCCCGCACCGGGTCCGGCGGTCCGGCGTCCGACCCGGCCCCGGCCCTTGCTCCGGCGGCGGCCGCGGGTGCCCCGGACCCCTCCGGTCCCCTCCTCCCGTCCGCCGATTCCCTCCCCTCCCCCGACTCCCTTCCCACCGCCGGCCCCCTCGAGGGCCTCTCCCTCGACGAGCTGCTCCGGGCCGTCACCGACGACCTCGCCCAGGACCAGTGAGCAGGCGATGACCACCGAGCGCAGGAGCAGTGAGATGTCCGAAGCACCAGTGAATCCCGAAGAACTGCGGCGGGTGATCGAGGACCAGCTCCGGCTGTCCCGCCGGCTCAAGGAGCGGCTGGCGGCGGCCGAGGCCCGCGCGCACGCACCCGTGGCCGTGGTCGGCACGGCGATGCGGCTGCCCGGCGGCGTCGACACCCCGCGCGCCTACCGCGACTTCCTGTACGCCGACGACCCGGACTTCCGGGCCCTCGTCCCGATACCCGGGGACCGCCCCTCGCTGCGGGCGGTCCACCACCCCGAGCGCGGCACCGCCGGCCGGTCCTACGTGGACCGGGCCGGGTTCCTCGACGACATCGCCTCCTTCGACGCCGCCTTCTTCGGCATCTCGCAGCGCGAGGCCGAGACGATGGACCCCCAGCAGCGGCTGCTGCTGGAGGTCTCGTGGGAGGCGCTGGAGCGGGCCGGTGTCGCGGCGCGCCGCCAGGACCGGCTGCCGGTCGGCGTGTTCGTCGGTGTGATGGCCTCCGAGTACGGCCGGCGTTTCGTCGGTGACGGCGACTACAGCCGTATCGACCCGTACCACAGCACCGGCAGCGGGCACTGCTTCCTGGCCGGCCGGATCTCCTACGCGCTGGGCCTGTCGGGTCCCGCGCTGAGCATCGACACCGCCTGCTCGTCCGCGCTGGTGGCGGTGCACCAGGCGGTGCGGGGGCTGCGCGACGGCGACTGCCGCTACGCGCTGGCCGGCGGCTCCAACCTGATCCTGGGCGCGGACCTGATGGTGGCGCTGTGCCAGGGCGAGGCCCTGGCGGCCGGCGGCCGGTCGCGCACCTTCCTGGCGGACGCCGACGGTTACGGCCGCGGCGAGGGCGTCGGCATGCTGACGCTGATGCGGCTGGACGACGCCGTCGCGGAGGGCCGCCAGGTGCACGCGGTGATCCGCGGCACCGCCGTCAACCACGACGGGGCGTCCTCCGGGTTCACCGTGCCCAGCGGGCCCGCGCAGCAGGAGGTGGTCCGCGCGGCCCTCGCCGACGCCCGCACCGAGCCGTCCGCCGTCGGCTACGTCGAGGCGCACGGCACCGGCACCGCGCTCGGCGACCCGATCGAGGTCGGTGCCCTGGACGCGGTGGTCGGCACCGGGAGCGGGACGCGTGGGGAGCCGGTCGTGCTCGGCAGCGTGAAGTCCCGCATCGGGCACCTGGAGGCCGCGGCCGGTATCGCCGGGCTGCTGAAGCTGGTCGTCCTGCTGGGCGAGGAGCGCGTCCCGGCGAGCGTGCAGCAGGGCGACGGCCGGCTGAACTCCCTCATCCCCTGGGAGCAGATCGGGGTGGCGGTGCCCCGCGGGCCGGTGCCGTGGCCCGCGCGGGACGGTGCGCGCGTGGCCGGCGTCAGCGCGTTCGGGCTGTCCGGCACGAACGCGCACGCCGTGCTCGCGGCGCCCGCCCCGCGGGCGGCCGGCGGGCCGGCGCCCGAGCCGGGCCACCCGGAGCTGCTGACGCTGTCCGCGAAGGACCCGGCGGCGCTCGCCGAACTGACCGACCGGGTGCGTACCGCGCTCGCCGGACGGGACGCGGCCGGGGTGGCCGCGCTGTGCCACACCCTGCGCGCCGGACGGGTCCACTTCGGGCACCGGCTCGCCGTCGTGGGCACCGGCGCCCGGGAACTGGCCGCTGCCCTCACCGGCGTGCGGCGCGGCGCCACCGTCCCGGCCGTCGACCGGGTCACGTTCAGCTCCTGCCCCGGGTCCGACGAGGTGCTGGAGCGGGCGCTCGCCGTACTGGCCGGCGCCTACCCCCGGCTGGCCGCCACGGCCACGGGTTCCGCGGGCCCCGCGGCCCGGCTCGGCGGTGTCCTGGCCGCGCTGGGCGTGCGGACGTCCGCGGCGCCGGCCCGGGAGACGGCGCACGGACCGGTGGCCTATCTGACGGCCGCCGGGGAGACGCTGCCGCTGGTCGCGGACGACCCGGAGGCCGCTCCCCGGCTGCTGGCCGCCGCCCTGGCCGCGCTCTTCCACTCGGGCGCCGACCTGCGTCTGGAGCTGCTGGCCGCGCCCGGCGCCCGGTTCACCGAGGCGCCCACCTACCCGTTCCAGCGCAAGCGGTTCTGGGTCGAGGAGACCGAGCCGTCCCGGGCGGACGAGGGCGCCGCGGCCGTGGAGACCGCGGCGGCGCCGGGCCCCCGGCCGGTGCCCCGCGATCCGGCGGAGATCAGCGCCTACCTCGCCACCGAACTGGCCGCCGTCCTCAAGGCGGACGGCCTGCTGCCCGCCGAGACACCGTTCTGCGAGGTCGGCGGCGACTCCTTCACCGCGATGCTGCTCACCAAGAGCGTCGAGCAGCGCTACGGGGTGGAACTGCCCACGCTCGACTGCCCGGTGGAGATGCCGGTCGGTGACCTGCTGGCGTACCTGGGCGACCAGGTGAGCGCCGCCACCGGAGGGGACCGATGAACAGCCGCACCCGAGCCTTCCACCGTCCGCGTCCGGTCGACGCGCCCGCCGTCCGGCTGGTCGGCTTCCACCACGCGGGCGGTTCGGCGGCCGTCTACCGGCCGCTGGTCCAGTGCCTGCCGGACGACTGGGACCTGCTGCTGCTCGACCTGCCCGGCCGGGGCCGGCGGGCCGGGCAGCCGGCCCTGGACGACATGACGGAGGTGGTCGCCACCGCCGTCGCGGACGTCCTGCCCTGGGTCGACGGCACCCCGCTCGCCCTGTTCGGGCACAGCATGGGCGCGGTCGTGGCGCTGGAGACGGCACGGTCCCTGGAAGGCCTGGGCAGTGCCCCGGTGTGGACGGGCGTGTCGGGGCGCGTCGCCCCGCACTTCGAACGCCCCGGCGCCGTCCCGCTCAGCACCCTCGACGACGACGCCCTGCTGCGGGTCCTGCTCGGCCTGGGCGGGATGCCGGAACGGGTCACCGAGTCCGCCGACTTCGTCGACCGGTTCCTGCGCACCGTGCGCGCCGACCTGACCGCGGTCGACAACTACCGTCCGGCCGCGACCCGTTCGCCGATGAGATCACCGCTGAGCGTGTTCGGCGGCACGCAGGACGCCTGGGCTCCCCCGGCGGCCATGCACCTGTGGCGGCGGGAGACCTCCTCCCGCTTCGCCCAGAAGTTCTTCCCCGGCGGCCACTTCTACTTCCTGAACGACCGCTTCCCCGCCCTCACCGACCAGCTGGTCCGGCAGATCGGAACCTGCCGGCACGACTCCACGCCCCAGGTGGCGTAGGAAGAGGAGAGCACGATGCGTTGGGACAACGTGTACGTCGCCGGACTCGGCGCCCACCTGCCCGAGCGGGTGGAGACCGCCGACGAGGCGGTCGCCGCGGGCCGCTACGACGCCGAGGAGGCCCGGGCCAACGGCATCCGCGCGGTGCGCGTGGCCGGCCCGGACGAGCCGGCCCCGGTGATGGCCGCGGCCGCCGGCCGGCAGGCGGTGACCCGGGCCGGGCTGCCCGCCGACCGCTACGGGATGGTGCTGCACGCCTGCGTCGGCCACCAGGGCCAGGACTTCTGGACCCCGGTCAACTACGTGCAGAGCGAGGCGGTCGGCGGCACCGGCCTGACCGTCGAGGTCCGCCAGGGCTCCAACGGGGGCCTGGCCGCCGTGGAACTCGCCGCCTCCCACCTCGCCGCGCGCGGCACCCCGCAGGCCGCGCTGGTGACCACCGGCGACGCCTTCCGCATGCCGTACTTCGACCGCTGGGCAAGCGACAGCCAGTCGGTGTACGGCGACGGGGCCGGCGCGATGGTCCTGTCCAACCGGGGCGGGTTCGCCCGGCTGCGCTCCACCGCCAGCTGCTCCGACTCCTCGCTGGAGCCCATCTACCGCGGGACGACCGGCTGGACCGACGGCCCCTTCCACGACGGCGGGCCGGTCGACCTGCGCAGCCGCAAGAGCGACTACCTGCTCCGGGAGGAGGGCGGCTACGACCGGGTCATCCAGCGGATGACGGAGAACGCCTCCCAGGTCCTGCGGGAGGCGCTCGACGACGCCGACGCGAAGCTGCCGGACGCCCGGTTCTTCGTGCACTCCAACATCGCCGAGACCATCGTGGAGTTCTCGTTCCACTCCGTGCTCGGCGTCGACCCGGACACCACCGTGTACGACTGGGGCCGCGACCTCGGGCACATGGGCGCCGGCGACCAGCTCATCGGCATCAACCACGTCGCCGAGACCCGCGGTCCCCGGCCCGGCGACCTGCTGGTCACGATGGGGGTCGGCGTGGGCTTCATGTGGACCGTCGCCGTCCTGGAGTTCCTGGAGACGCCCCGGTGGTGAACGGGCGTCACTGGTTCCACAGGAGCCGGAGCGTCGCGTTGACCAGGTAGAGACCCGCGAAGCCCGCCGCCCAGCCCGGCCTCCCCGAGGCGGCCAGGGCGGCGGCACCGGCGCCGAACCACAGCACCTCCAGGGCGACCCGCCCGCCCCCGTGCAGCGGGTACGGCGCCTTGGGGGAGCCGAACAGCGCCCACACCGCGATCAGCGCGACCGGCGCGCCGATCCCCAGGGCCAGCTTGACCGGCCATTTGTCGCTGGCGGTGAATCCCCACAACGAGGCCGCGGCGTACACCGCGAGTTCCAGCAGGAACATCAGCAGCATGTTGAGGGCCTTCAGGGACGAGAGCATGACGGACTCCTGTTTCGGCATGGGGGTGGGTCGGACGTCGTGGGGGTGCGGGTGCGGGCGGAGGCTCACACGGTGAGGTCGCTGCGGACGGTGAAGCGGTCCAGCTCGGGGTCGGAGACGAGGATCGCCCGCTGCAGTTCCTGGAGCCGCGGCGACGGCGTCACCCCCAGCTCCTCGACCAGGCACTCGCGCAGTGCGGTGAAGGCCTCCAGCGCCCGCCACTGCTGACCGGACCGGTAGAGGGCGATCATGTACTGCGCGCGCAGGTTCTCGTGCATCGGATGCCGCGCGGTGAGCACCGCCAGTTCGCTCAGCAGCGCCTGGTGCCGGCCCAGGGACAGGTCGGCCTCGACCCGCGCCTCGACGGCCATCAGCCGGTTCTCCTCCAGGCGGGTGACCTCCACGCTCAGCCGCATCCCGGTGTACACGTCGACCAGTGCCCGGCCGCGCCACACCGCGAGCGCCGAGCGCAGCAGCCGCGACGCGGTCGCCCGGTCCCCGAGGTCCATCGCCCGCCGCCCCGCCGCGGTCATCCGCTCGAAGGCGTGGACGTCCGTCTCCTCGGGCGTGATGTCCAGCAGGTAACCGCCGTACCGGGTGGTCAGCACGTCCTTGGCACTGCGCGGCCCGTCCGCGGGCAGGGCGGCCGCGAGCCGCTTGCGCAGCTGCAGGATGTACGTCTGCAGCGTCGTCTGGGCGCTGCGCGGTGGCTCGGTTCCCCACAGCTCCTCCATCAGGCTGGCCACGGGAACCACCTGGCCGGCCTGGAGTGCCAGCAGTGCCAGTACCTGACGCGGCTTTCCCGCGGTCGGCAGCAGCGCGACCCCGTTCTCCGTCGCCTCGAAAGAACCCAGGATCTTGATGTCCATGTCGGACGCCTCCCCCACTCACCGGGCCGCATTGATGACTTCATGGTCGTCCACCACGGGGGTCGGGCGGCAGTGCGAGGATCACCGGCCCGCTGTGAAACCCCACCTGCCCGAAGCGTGAAAAACGCATGCGCCCCGCCGGAGGACCGCACGTGCTGCGGCGGGCGGGTGCAGGCCCGTACGAGCGGGGCTCAAGCGGCGACGGCCAGCCTGGGCCACGGGCGGGGTGACCGTGCGATCGGTGCCGCGCACCGGTACCCCACCGAACGCGGCGAAGTGAGGAGAGAGCATTGACCACGGTATCCAGCCCGGCCCCACCCGAAACCCGTCCGTCCCCGCTGGCGGCGCTGCGCACGCTGCGCCGGGAAGGACAGCTCGCCGCCCGTTACCCGCGGATCGCGCCCCTGCTCGCGGAGCTGGCCGGCACCGGCGCGGAGACGGACCTGCGGCGGGCGGGCTCGGTCCTCGCCCAGCTGGACCGCGCCCAGGTCCTGGCGGCCTGGCCGGAGACGGAGACCGCGGTGATCGCCGTCACCGGGCACTCCACCCTGGGCGGCCTGGGCGACCCGCTGGCCGCCGAGTTCGGCCGGCACGGCGTGCTGACCGAGACCCGGCCGAGCGACTTCGACGCCTACCAGCGCGATCTGCGGGACACCGGCAGCCCGTTGTACGCCGCCGACGTCGATCTCGCCCTGTGCGTGCTCGACCCGCAGGTCCTGCTGGACGAGCTGGGTTCGCCCTGGCAGGCGGAGGACCTCGAGCGGGCGGTGCGGCGCAAGCTCGCCGAGATCGAGCGGCTGGCCGGCACCTTCACCGCGCACTCCTCGGCGGACCTGGTCCTCAACACGGTGCCGCTGCCGCGCACGGTCACCCACCAGCTCGTCGACCAGGAGTCGCGGGCCCGGGCGGGGCTGGCCTGGCGGGACTTCAACAGCGGCCTGCTGCGGCTGTCGCTGGCCGACCCGCGCGTCCACGTCGTCGACCTCGACCCGCTCGTCGCCGCCGGGACCCCGCTCAACGACGCCCGCATGGCGGCGTACGCGAAGGCCGCCCTCGGCGACGACCTGCTGGCCCGGTACGCCCGCGAGGTCGCCCACCTGTCCCGGATGCTGCGCGGCCGGACCAAGAAGGTGCTCGTCGTCGACGCCGACAACACCCTGTGGGACGGCGTCCTCGGCGACGACGGCCCGGACGGGATCGCCGCGGCGACCACCTTCCGCGGCGAGGCGTTCGGCACCTTCCAGCGTCTGGTGCGGCAGCTGGGGTCGCAGGGCGTCCTCCTCGCCGTCAGCAGCAAGAACGACCACGACGACCTCGTCCGGGTCGTCCGCGAGCACCCCGACATGGTGCTGCGGGAGGACGACTTCGCCCGGATCAACGCCAACTGGCGGCCCAAGGACGCCAATCTCGAGGACATCGCCCGCCGGCTCAACGTGGGCGTGGACAGTCTCGTGTTCGTCGACGACTCGCCCTTCGAGTGCGGGCTCGTCACCGCCGGGCTGCCGCAGGTCGCCGTGGTCCGGCTGGACGACGAACCGGCGCTGCACGTCGAGAAGCTGCTCGCCGACGGCTGGTTCGACACCGCACGGCTCACCGCGGAGGACCGGGCCCGCGCGGCCCGGTACCGCACCGAGTCGGTCCGTGCCGACCTGCTGGAGAGCGCCGGCTCGCAGGAGGAGTACCTGAGCCGGCTGGGGGTGCGGGTCGCCCTCGCGGAGGCCGTCCCCGGCGACGCGGACCGGATCGCCCAGCTGTCCCTGCGCACCAACCAGTTCAACCTGACCACGGTCCGGCTGCGGGCCGCCGACGTCACCGAGCGGCTCACCGACCCCGCCCACCTGGTCCTGGTGATCCGCTCGGCCGACGTCTTCGGCGACAACGGCGTCGTCGGCGCGGTCCTCGCCCGGCGCGACGGCGACACGCTCCGCGTCGACAACATGCTGCTGTCCTGCCGGGTGTTCGCCCGGGGCATCGAGCAGGCCGCCGCCGCCGCGCTGCTCGCCCATGCCCGGGCGACGGGCGCCACGCAGGTCACCGCCGCCTACCGGCCGACCGGGAAGAACCGGAACGTCCGTGGGTTCTGGCCCTCCCTGGGCTTCACCACCCTCTCCGTCGCGGACGACGAAGTCCGCTTCCGGCACGGCCTGCGGGACCTTCCCGCCGTGCCCTCGCACATCAGCCTCGACTGCGCCCTGGAAGGGGCCCACCGATGACCAAAGAGGAATTCATCCACCTCGTCCGCGACGAACTCGACCTGCCACTCGGTTTCGACGACCTCGACGCCGACTTCGACCGCGTCGTCAGCTGGGACTCGATGCACATGGTCCGCCTCGTCGCCGCCGTCGAGCAGCAGACCGGCAGCCGGGTCCCGGTCGGCAGGCTGCTCGCCGACCGCAGTATGTCCGCCATCTACGAACGCATCAGCGAAGCCGCCTGAGCCGGGAGGAACACACCGTCATGAGCATCGACGCGTACGACACGCAGCGCACCGAACCCGCGCCCGTGTCCACCGTCCCCGGGCCTGCCCCGGACACCGGCGCGAGCCCGGGCCCGGCCGTCAGGCGCGGCCTGGTCCTCTTCCTGGTGGCCACCGCCCAGCTGATCTGCGTCCTGGACTCCACGATCGCCAACGTGATGCTGCCGGAGCTGCGCGCGGACCTCGGTCTGAGCACCTCCGGCCTGCAGTGGGTCATGAACATCTACGTGGTGCTGTTCGGCGGGCTGATGCTGCTCGGCGGCCGGCTCACCGACGTGTTCGCCCGGCGCTCCGTCCTGGTGGCCGGCCTGCTGCTGTTCACGGCCGGCTCGCTGCTGGCGGCCGTCGCGGAGAGCGGCGGCATGCTGCTGACCGGGCGCGGGCTGCAGGGCGTGGGCGCCGCCGCGCTGTCCCCCGCCGCCCTGTCCATCCTCGTCACCACCTACCCGGAGCCCAAGGAGCGGGCCAAGGCGCTCGGCGTCTGGGGCACCGTGATGGGCGTGGGCGCCAGCCTCGGCACCCTCCTGGGCGGGGCGATCACCGACGTGGACTGGCGACTGGCGTTCCTGATCAACATCCCGATCGGAGCGGCCCTGCTGATCGCCTGCTTCCTCTGGATCCCGCGCAGCGCCCCGGCCGGACCCCGGCCGCCGGCGGACGTCGTGGGAGCGGTGACCGGCACCCTGGGCCTGCTGGCCCTCGTCTACGGCATCGTCCGCGCGGGCCACGACGGCTGGAGCGACTCGGTGGCCCTCGTGTCGCTGGGCGCGGCGGCCGTGCTGCTCACCGTGTTCGTACGGGTGGAGGGCACGGCCAAGGCGCCGCTGCTGCCGCTGCCGCTGCTGCGCCGCAAGTCCGTCACCTCGGGCACGCTCGCCCAGCTGATCTCGGCCGGCCTGATGCTGCCGTCCTTCTTCATGCTGCCCCAGTACATGCAGGAGGTCCTGGGCTACAGCCCCCTGGAGGTCGGCCTCGCCTACATCCCGACCTGCCTCGCCATGCTCGGCGTCTCCGGCGCCGTCCCGGTACTGATCGCCAAGTACGGCCCCCGGGTCCCGTACATCCTGGGCAACGTGCTGCTGGCCGGCGTGCTGGTCCTGATGGTCAACGCGCCGACCGAGACGACGTACTGGTCGCTGCTCCTGCCCGTCACCGCCCTGCTCGGCGTCGGGCTGGTCCTGTGCCTGATGACGGCGCCCGTCGTGGGCACGCGGGACGCGACGGAGCAGGACGCGGGCACCACGTCCGCGGTGCTCAACGCGTCCACCGAGATCGGCGGCGCGCTCGCCCTCGCCGTGACGGCCACGGTCGTCGGCTCGCGCCTGGCGGAGCTCACCGCGGACGGCGTGGACGCGGCCACCGCGTTCACCGAGTCGATCCAGCGCGGCTTCCTGGTGCTGTTCGTGTGGATCGCCGTGAACGTGGCGGTGGGCCTGCTCGGCTTCGGTGGCCGCCCGCAGGCCGCGGACGAGCAGAAGACGTCCTGACACCGGCGTCCGGGCGGGCGGACCCCCCGACCGCCCGCCCGGACGCACCCCCTCTTCCCCGCGATCCGCGCCGCTCCCCCGCTCCCTCCGCCCCCCGCGCGCCGGAAACCGCATCCCGGCCGGCCGTCGGACGGCGTCCGGCACTGCGGGGCACCACGTCCGCGCAGGGCGGGGCGCCACGTCCGGGCAGCGCCCGGCGCCGCCCGCCACGGACTCCGCGACGCCGCGCCTCACTTCGGGCGACTCGCTTCCCGCGACCCGCGACCTCGCTTCCCGTGACCCGCAACCTCGCTACGCACGAACCGCGACCTCGCTTCCCGCTTGCCGCTTCTCGCTTCCCGCTTGCCGCGCCACCGAGCCCCTTCGGGCGCACCCCGCAGACACGTCGCGCTCTCCCCAGCCCGGCCTCTCCGGCCGTGCCGACCGGGCACCCCACCGCCCGGCCCCGGGAAGGCGCGCCCTCACCACCCGCACCGCGCGTCACGCCCGTACCGCCACCACACGGCACCCGCACCACACGGCACCCGCGCCGCACCCCGCACGCCTCGACCGCACCCCGACCCACCCGGCCCCGCCCCACCCCCGCACGCCCCGAGCCCACTCCAGCCGGAACCGCAACCCACAGGAACCGCCGCCGCACGAACACACCCTGGGAGGCAGCCAGATGTTCGAACAGCGCACCCGACCGGCCTCGGCCCCGGCGACCACCGCCCCCGACACGCCCGTCGCCCTCCTCCTGGGAGCCTCCGGCACCTCCGACGGGCCGGGCGGCACCGCCGCCGTCTCCGCCCTGCTGGAGGCCTGGGCCTGCGGCATCGCCACCCACGTCGTGGACCAGGCGTCCCGGCTCGCCACCCGCGACCGCGCGACGACGCAACTCGCCGACCTCTCCTCCGGACTCGACGTCACCCGCCCCGACCTGTGCGCCGCCTGGGCCCGCGAGCAGACGGACCGGGGTCGGCGGTTCGACGTCGTCCTCGGTCTGCGCCCCGAGGTGCAGGAGGCGGCCGCGGTGACCGCGGAGGCCCTGGGCCTGCCCGGCAACCGGCCCGACGTGGTGCGCCGGGTGCAGGACCCCGGCGCCTGCCGGGCCGCGCTGGCCGCGGAGGGCTTCCTGGTGGAGGCCACGCCGGAGCCGGAGCCGGTACGCGGAACGCTGGCCGCGGTGGGGGTGTTCGCCGCCGGACGGCCCCAGGTCGTCCTCGTCGCCTCCGTCCCGCCGGACGGACCGGTGCGCACGGCCGAGCTGACCGGGCCGGCCTGGGCGGCGGTCGCCGGCGAGGCGTCCACCGCGGTGCGCCGGCTGGGCCTGGAGTTCGGCGTCTTCCGGGTGGATCTGCGGCCGACCGGACGCGGGCACGTCCTGAGCGCCGTACGCACGACGCTCGGCGACGACGGCGTGCACGCCCTGCTCGGCACGGCATCGCCCTGGCTGGAGCCCTTCGGCGCCGTGTACGACGACGCCCTGGGCCGTGCCCTGCCCCTGCCGTCCCCGGCCCGGCCGCGCACGGCGGCACCCACCCGGGTCCGCCCCGCCGTCGCGCCCGTCCTGGGACTCGCCGGGGACCCCGACGACGCCCGCGAGGAACCGCACCTGTGCCGTGGCATCGACTGAACCGGAACCGACCGGAAACCGGAGAAACCGCATGACAACCGAGCTGGTCCAGTTGCTGACGCCCGAGGGCACCCGGGTGACCGACCCGGTCTGGGACCCCTACGTCGCCGATGTCACCCCGGACGGCCTGCGCGGCCTGTACCGGGACCTGGTCCGGGCCCGCCGCGTGGACGCGGAGGGCGTGACGTTGCAGCGCCAGGGCGAGCTGGGCCTGTGGCCCTCGCTGCTCGGCCAGGAGGCCGCCCAGGTCGGCTCGGCACACGCCCTGGCCGACGGCGACCACGTCTTCCCCAGCTACCGGGAGCACGGCGTCGCCCTCTGCCGCTCCCTCGACCCGCTGAGGCTGCTGGCGATGTTCCGCGGCGTGAACAACGGCGGCTGGGACCCGGCCGACCACGACTTCCACCTCTACACCCTGGTCATCGGGTCGCAGGCGCTGCACGCCACCGGCTACGCGATGGGCGTGGCCAAGGACGGCGCGGACTCCGCCGTGATGGTGTACTTCGGTGACGGCGCGACGAGCCAGGGCGACGTGAGCGAGGCGTTCAACTTCGCCGCCGTCTACAACGCGCCGGTGGTGTTCTTCTGCCAGAACAACCAGTGGGCGATCTCCGAGTCCAACGAGAAGCAGACCCGCGTGCCGCTCCACCAGCGTGCCCAGGGTTTCGGCTTCCCGGGCGTGCGCGTCGACGGCAACGACGTCCTGGCCTGTCTCGCGGTGACCCGCTGGGCGCTGGAGCGGGCGCGGCGCGGTGAGGGCCCGGCGCTGATCGAGGCGTACACGTACCGCATGGGCGCCCACACCACCTCGGACGACCCCTCCCGCTACCGGCACGAGGCGGAGGTGCGGGAGTGGGCCGAGAAGGACCCGATCAGCCGCCTCCGGGACCACCTCACCGGCTCGGGACTGGCGGACGACGTCTTCCTGAGGTCGGTGGACCGCGCGTGCGACGCCGTGACCGCCGGCCTGCGCGCGGCGGTCCGCTCGATGCCGGACCCGGACCGGTTCGCCGTCTTCGAGAACGTGTACGCGGACGGGCACGCGCTCGTCGACGAGGAGCGTGCCCGGTTCGCCGCCTACCAGGCGTCGTTCGCTGAGGCCGAGGGGGTCTGAGATGGCTGCGGAATCCGTGACCGGTAAGAAGATGGCGCTGGCCAAGGCGATCAACGAGTCGCTGCGCCGGGCGCTGGAGTCGGACCCCAAGGTCCTGATCATGGGTGAGGACGTCGGCAAGCTCGGTGGTGTCTTCCGGGTGACCGACGGTCTGCAGAAGGACTTCGGCGAGGACCGGGTCATCGACACGCCGCTGGCCGAGTCCGGCATCGTGGGCACCGCCATCGGTCTGGCCCTGCGCGGCTACCGGCCGGTGGTGGAGATCCAGTTCGACGGGTTCGTCTTCCCGGCCTACGACCAGATCGTCACGCAGCTGGCGAAGATGCACGCCCGTTCGCTGGGCAAGGTCAAGATGCCGGTCGTCATCCGTATCCCCTACGGCGGCGGGATCGGCGCGGTCGAGCACCACTCCGAGTCCCCGGAGGCGCTGTTCGCGCACGTGGCGGGCCTGAAGGTGGTCTCGCCGTCGAATCCGGCGGACGCGTACTGGATGATGCAGCAGGCCATCCAGAGCGACGACCCGGTGATCTACTTCGAGCCGAAGCGGCGGTACTGGGACAAGGGCGAGGTCGACGCCGAGGCCATCCCGGGCCCGCTGCACACCGCGCGGGTGGTCCGCGAGGGCTCCGACCTGACGCTGGCCGCGTACGGCCCGATGGTGAAGCTGTGCCAGGAGGTCGCCGACGCGGCGGCCGAGGAGGGCCGCTCGCTGGAGGTGGTGGACCTGCGGTCGATCTCCCCGGTCGACTTCGACACGGTCCAGGCGTCGGTGGAGAAGACCCGCCGGCTGGTCGTGGTCCACGAGGCGCCGGTGTTCCTGGGCTCGGGCGCGGAGATCGCGGCCCGGATCACGGAACGCTGCTTCTACCACCTGGAGGCCCCGGTGCTGAGGGTCGGCGGCTATCACGCGCCGTATCCGCCGGCGCGTCTGGAGGAGGAGTACCTGCCCGACCTGGACCGGGTGCTGGATGCCGTCGACCGCTCGCTGGCGTACTGAGGAGAGGGTCGTGACGACGATGACCGAAGGGTCCGTACGCGAGTTCAGGATGCCCGACGTGGGCGAGGGACTCACCGAGGCCGAGATCCTCAAGTGGTACGTCCAGCCCGGTGACACCGTCACCGACGGGCAGGTGGTGTGCGAGGTCGAGACGGCGAAGGCCGCCGTCGAGCTCCCCATCCCCTACGACGGCGTGGTCCGCGAGCTCCACTTCCCCGAGGGCACCACCGTCGACGTGGGCACCTCGATCATCGCGGTCGCCGACGGCGGCACGGCGGCCGGCCACGCAGCGGCCGGCGAGCCGGCGGAGAGGCAGCCGGAAGGCCGCCGGCCGGTCCTGGTCGGGTACGGGGTCTCCGCCTCCGCGACCCGCCGCCGCCCCCGCAAGGGCGCGGACGCGCCTCCCGGGCCGAACGGCCACGACCCGGCCGGCGGCGCACGCCCGCTGGCGAAGCCCCCGGTGCGCAAGCTGGCCAAGGACCTCGGCGTCGACCTGGCCACGGTCACCCCGACCGGCCCGGACGGCGTCATCACGCGCGAGGACGTGCACGCGGCGGCGGTGCCGCACCACACGGCATCTGAGACGACACCCGGCACGGCACCCGACACGACGCGCGACACGACACCCGACACCACACGCCACACGGCGTACGACACGGCGCGTGAGACGCGTGTCCCGGTCAAGGGCGTGCGCAGGGCGACGGCGGCGGCGATGGTCGGTTCGGCGTTCACGGCACCGCACGTCACCGAGTTCGTGACGGTCGACGTGACGCGCACCATGAGGCTGGTCGAGGAGCTGAAGCAGGACAAGGAGTTCACCGGCCTGCGGGTGAACCCGCTCCTGCTGATCGCCAAGGCCCTGCTGGTCGCCGTCAAGCGCCACCCGGACATCAACGCCTCCTGGGACGAGGCGGCGCAGGAGATCGTGGTCAAGCACTACGTCAACCTGGGCATCGCCGCCGCGACCCCGCGCGGCCTGATCGTCCCGAACATCAAGGACGCCCACACCAGGACACTGCCGCAGCTGGCCGAGTCCCTGGGCGAGCTGGTCTCGACGGCCCGGGAGGGCAAGACCTCCCCGGCCGCCATGCGGGGCGGCACGGTGACCATCACCAACGTCGGCGTCTTCGGCGTCGACACCGGCACACCGATCCTCAACCCCGGCGAGTCCGCGATCCTCGCGATCGGCGCGATCAGACTCCAGCCCTGGGTCCACAAGGGCAAGGTCAAGCCGCGCCAGGTGACCACCCTCGCCCTCAGCTTCGACCACCGTCTCGTCGACGGCGAACTCGGCTCCAAGGCCCTCGCCGACGTCGCCGCGATCCTCGAACAGCCGAAGCGGTTGATCAGCTGGGCGTAGACACGGCAGCGGATACGGCGGACACAGCCGCGCGACATACCTCGCCCCCGCGGCGGGCCGGGTCACCGACCCGGGTTCCTTCCGCGAGGGCGAGGAGACACCTACCTGCTGGACACCGAGCTCACGGGCTCTGCCGGAACCTCAGAACTGCAGGGCCCAGGCGTCGATCCGCCCCGAGTCCCATGAGGCGTTGTCGCTGACCCGCAGCTTCCACGTGCCGTTCGCGGTCTCCGAGGAGGCGTTCACGGTGTACGTGGTGTCGATGTCGTTCGCGCTGCCGCCGGTGCCGTACGACTTCAGCGTGTACGCCGTGCCGTCCGGGGCGACCAGCTGGACCTGGAGGTCCCCGATGTAGCTGTGGACGATGCCCACCTCGACGGCCAGGGAGGACGGCGCGTTGCCCGACACGCCGGAGACGGTCACCGGGGACTCGACGGTCGCGTTGTCCCGGATGGTGTAGTCGCCGGTGTTCTCGAAGCGGTCGCCCGGCGGGGGCGTGGTGCCGCCGTCGCCGACGTTCAGCAGCCGGTTCGGCGAACCGCTGCCCGGGTTCGAGACGACGCCGCCCGTGGCGGCGGACGTCAGCGCGGACGCGACCTGGGCGGGGGTGGCCGAGGGGTTGTCGGCCAGGTAGAGCGCGGCGGCGCCGGCGACGTGCGGGCTCGCCATGGACGTACCGGAGATGGTGTTGGTGGCCGAGTCGCCGGTGCTCCAGGCCGAGGTGATGGACGAGCCGGGCGCGAACAGGTCCAGTACCGAGCCGTAGTTGGAGTAGCTCGCGCGGGCGTCGCTCGACGTGGTGGCGCCGACCGTGATCGCCTCCGTCACCCGGGCCGGGGACTTGGTGGAGGCGTTGGTGGACTCGTTGCCGGCCGCGACGGCGAAGGTGACGCCGGAGGCGATGGCGCCCCGGACGGCGGCGTCCAGGGCGCTGTCGGCGCCGCCGCCCAGCGACATGTTGGCGACGGCCGGCTTGACGGCGTTGCGGGCGACCCAGTCGATACCGGCGACGACCTGCGCGGTGGTGCCGGAACCGGAGTTGTCGAGGACTCGGACGCCGACGACCTTGGCCTGCTTGGCGACGCCGTACGCGCTGCCCGCGACGGTGCCGGCGACGTGGGTGCCGTGGCCGTGGCCGTCCTGGGCGGTGTTGTCGTCGTCGATGGCGTCGTAGCCGTAGGAGGCGCGGCCGCCGAAGTCGTTGTGGGTGATGCGGACGCCGGTGTCGATGACGTACGTCGTCACGCCCTGCCCGGCGCTGTCCGGGTACGTGTACGAGTTGTCCAGCGGGCGGTTCCGCTGGTCGATGCGGTCCAGGCCCCAGGAGGGCGGGTTGGGCTGGGTGCCCGTGACGTGGAAGGTGCGGTCCTGGACGACGGAGGCGACGGCCGGGTCGGCGGCGAGTCGTTTCGCCTCGGTCTCGGAGGCCTCGACCGCGTAGCCGTTGAGGGCCTTGGTGTACGTGCGCTCGATGTCGGCGCCGTGGCGCTCGGCGACCGCGCGGCCCTCGGAGGAACCGGCCTTCGCCTCGTCCGCCTTCAGGGTCACGATGTAGCTGCCGGCGACCGCGTTCGCCGCGTCCAGGTACTGGACGTGGCCCTCCGCGGCGGCCGGGGCGGCGCCCGCGGGGAGCGCGGACACGAGGCCCGCGGCGAGGGCCGCGGTGGCCGCGGCGCTGACGGCGGCCAGTCTTCGCCGGGTGGTGCGGTGAGTGTGCTGACGCAGCACTGCCATGTGAGGGGTCCTCCTCAGTCGGTGGTGCGTGGTGGGGTTCGTGCACGCCGAGCAGGCCGCCCTCGGCCACGCCAATGGATCATGAGCATGTCAATCCAGGGCGACTTTTGTGCGTCAGTCGAAAGATTGAGGCTTCCAGAGGATTTGCACAAGGGCCCTGCACGGATGTGCGGGCCCCTGTGCCGACTGAGCGACCCGCCCGCGGGCCTCGCTCCAGACCCGCCGGCCAACCGTCGGTCAGCCGTCGGTCAGCCGCCGGCCGGTCGCCGGTCGGTCGCCGGTCGGTCGCACCGGCCAGCCGCCGGCGTGCCGCCGCTCAGTCGTCGGTGTGCCGCCGCTCAGTCCCCGAAGGCAGTGGCCCGGGTGCGCTTCTCCCACGCCTCGACGTCCTCGCGGACTTGGTCGAGGTGGCCGAGTACCGCGCTGACACCGTCATCGCCGAGCGGCAGGCGCAGCGGGGTGCGCTCGGCCGCCAGTGCGGCGAGAACGAGCGCCGCCGCCTTGGCGGGGTCGCCGGGCTGGTTGCCGTCGCCGCCGGAGACCAGCCCGCGGGTCTCGCTCACCTTGGCGTACACGCCGCTGTCCGCGCTCATCCCGGCGTTGCCGGCCCCGAACAGGCCGGTGCGGAAGGCCCCCGGCTCGACGATGAGCACCTTGATGCCGAACTCCCGCACCTCGTCCGCGAGCCCCTCGGACATGCCCTCCAGCGCGAACTTCGTGCCGCTGTAGGCAGAGAAACCCGCGAAGGACAGCTGCCCGCCCATGCTGCTCATCTGCACGATCGCACCCGAGCGACGTTCCCGCATGTGCGGCAGCACCGCCCGCGTCAGCGCGGCCGGCCCGAAGACGTGCACGTCGAACAGGGCGCGCAGCTCGTCCTCGCCCGTCTCCTCGAAGGCGCCGACGTGCGTGCGGCCCGCGTTGTTGACGAGTACGTCGACCCTGCCGTGCCGCGCCACCACGTCCCGCACGGCGGCCTCCGCGGCGGCCGTGTCGGCGACGTCGAGGCGCAGCGCCTCCATCCGGCCGGGGTGGGCGTCCACGAGACCGGCGAGCGCCTCGGGGCGCCGTGCCGCACCGACGACCACGTCACCCTCGGCCAGGGCCGCCTCGGCGATCGCCCGCCCGAATCCGCTGCTCGCACCGGTGATCAGCCACACCTTGTCCATGCCGACTCCCTCACGACTCGTAGCTCCGCAATCGCCAACCACCCTGCCCTACAAGCCGGTTGCCCGTCCAAGATTCTCAGTGGCAGCCAATGGCCATGCCGACGGACGCGACCGTCCGAAGCCCTCGTGCGTCTGCGGGTCCGGCACGCGCGGGTCTGGTCAACGGCGCGGTAAAGCAGAGGCGAAGCGTGTCCGACGCTGTCAGGCTGCACGCCATGGACCGCGATCTGATCTCTCGGCTGACACGCGCCGATCACTCCGTCAACAGCCCTCTTGACGACGAGTCGGTGCGCCGGCTGCTCCGTCGAACCGTGGACCGGGGCGGTGAACGCGTACTCGACCTCGGCTGCGGTGAGGCGGCCTGGCTCCTGCGGACTCTGGCCACGCACCCGGACGTGACCGCCGAGGGCGTCGACACCTCGGCTCCGGCCCTGGCCAGGGCCAGGAAGGAGGCGACCGGCCTGGGAGTCGGCGGACGACTCGTACTGCACCACCAGGACGCCGCCGAGTTCGCGTCCCCCCAGCCCTTCGACGCGGTGCTCAGCGTCGGTGCCGCCCATGCCTTCGGCGGTCTCCTGCCCACCCTCGACGCCGCCCGCCGGCACCTCGCCCCCGGCGGCCGCGTCCTGGTCGGCGACGCCTACTGGGAGCGCGAGCCCAGCACCGCGGCCCGCGAGATACTGGGCGAGTACGAGGACCTGGCGACCACCGTGGACCGCGTCGTCGCCCACGGCTGGACCCCTGTCTTCGGGCACATCAGCACACGTCAGGAACTCGACGACTTCGAGTGGTGCTGGACCGGATCCGTGGCGACGTGGGCGCTGGACCACCCCGAGCACCCCGACAGCGCCGAGGCCCTCGAAGTCGCCACCACCCACCGCTCGCAATGGCTGCACGGCTACCGCGACAGCTTCGGCTTCATCACCCTCGTACTCCGCCGGACCTCCGAGTGACCACCGCGGCCGGTCACCGCCCTCACGTCCGACCCCGGGGATCCGACACTCCTGTGCGGCCCTTCCGTGGAGATCGTCAAGGTCTGAGGCCGTGTGACCGCCACACCGGCCCAGCCCGCCACCGCCCCTCATACCCGACGACGGTGACCTGCCGTACGAGCCGCTGTTCCCGAGGGCAGTTTTTCGGCCGTGTGCCAAAGCAGCACGCAGCGCTCAAAGATCGCTGGACAACTGCTCGAACGCGAGTAATCCCGCTCTCCTGCGAGAGGACTGGTTTCTGGTCATGCTGATCATGCGTTCTTGATCTACCTGCTCGGGCATGTCTAGCGTCACCCACATGGGGACCAACGCTTACGACGATCTTCTCGCGGACATCTACGACCAGATGTACCCGGACGCGCTCTCCGGCACGGCCGAGACCGTGGAGTTCGTCTCGACGCTCTGCCCGCCCGGGGGGTCCGTGCTGGAGCTGGGTGTGGGGAACGGACGGCTCGCCGTACCGCTGGCCGGTCGCGGGGTGGACGTGTACGGCATCGACTCCTCGGCCCGTATGCTCGCCGACCTCGCCGTGCGGGACTCCGCCCGTGCCGTGAAGGCCATCGAGGGTGACTTCCTCACGGCCACCACGGGCCGGCGGCACGATGTCGTCCTGATGGCGCTCAACACGTTCTTCTCGCTGCCCGAGCAGGACAAGCAGATCGACTGCCTGCGCGCGATGCGGGAGCATCTCGCCCCCGGCGGGCGGGTGGTCCTGGAGGCCTTCGAGCCCACCCCGTACCACCGGCAGGAGGGCGAGAAGACCACGACCCGCTTCCTCGGTCCGGGCACGGTGATGCTGGAGAGCAGCCACGTGGTCCAGTCGCAGCAGCTCATCGTCCTGATCTTCGCCCTGCTCGCCGACGGCCCGACCCGCACCGCCCACACCGCGCTGCGCTACGCCTGGCCCGCCGAGATCGACGCCATGGCCCGGTGCGCGGGTCTGCGGCTCGTCGAGCGGTACGCGGGCTGGTCGAAGGAGCCCTACGGTCCCGGCAGCCAGCGTCATGTGTCGGTCTACGAGGCGGCGGACGCGGCGTAATGAGCGCCCTGCTGGAACTGGCGGACGTACGGCACGGGTACAGCGGCCGGGCCGTCCTCAACGGGGTGAGCCTGGCCGTCGGCGCGGGTGAGTGCGTCGTCCTGCTCGGTGAGAACGGCTCGGGGAAGTCCACTCTGCTGCGGCTCGCCGCCGGGCAGGAGCTCCCGGAGTCGGGCAGCGTCACTCTGCGCGGCACGGCCGTCTCCGAGGACGACTGGGCCGTACGGGCCACCGTCGCCGCCGTCCTGGACAGCGGGGTGGGCTATCCGGACCTGAGCGTCCGTGAGCATCTGATGCTCGTCGCCCTGGCCCACGGCCTGGGCGACGGGGCGGAGGACGCGGTGGACGAGGTGCTGGCCGAGCACCATCTGACCGAGCGCGCCGACGCGCTGCCACACCAGCTGTCCTCCGGGCAGAACCAGTTGATGGCGCTGGCGCACGCCTTCGTCCGGCCCGCCGAACTGCTCCTGCTCGACGAGCCCGAGCAGCGACTCGACGCGGACGCTCGGGCCCGGCTGGCCGGACGGCTGCGGTCCGCGAAGGAGCGGGGGACAGCGGTGCTCCTGGCCACCCACAACCGGGAGCTGGCGGACGCCGTGGCCGACGCCGAGTACACCGTGTCCGGCGAAGGCCTGCTGGTCGCGGGTGTGTCCGGTGGCTGAGCTGATGACGCGTCCGGTGCGCACCGTGGACGAGGCCGACGCCGCCCAGCACACCGGCGCGGTCCTGGCCCGGCTCCGGATGGTCCGGGCGGGGCGGCGTGAGGAGCGGCGCAAGAGCATCGCCTACACGCTGTACTGCACGGCGCTGCTCGTCGGCATCTGGGGCGTCCCCCTGCTGGTCGCCGCAGCGCAGGCCGGCGCGGACGGCCGGCTGCGGGGACCGGTGGCCGAGCGCGTGCTGTCGGCGCTGCCGACGACCCTGCCCGCCGTGCTGGCCACCGTGGTGCTGATGCTGGCCGGGCGGGCCATGTGGCAGGGGCCGGTGCTGCTGGAGCGGGCAGCGCTGTCGTGGCTGCTGCCGCAGCCCGTGCTGCGCCGCGCCCTGCTGCTGCCCCGTTTCGTCGTGGCGTCGGTGACGACCACGGCGATCGCGACCGCGGTCGGCGCGGTGGCCGGGTTCCTGCTGCACGCCCTCGGGGCGGGCGCCTGGTGGGCCGCGACCGCCGGGGGGGCGATGACGGGCGCGACGGCCGGCTTCGCCGGGACCGCCCTGGCCACCCTGGTCCAGCTGCACAGCGACACCGGGCTGCGGCGCAGGACCTGGATCCGGCGGACGGCGTGGGCGGTGGTGGCGGTCCTCTGGCTGCTCGCCGCCGTCTCACTGGCGGGCGGCTCATGGGCCGGGGAACGGGTCGTGCCCTGGTCGGGGCCGTGGGGCTGGGCCGCGCTGCCGCTGGTGGCGGTGGCGGGCGGGGCCCCCGCGGCAGCCGGGTGGGCCGGGGTCGCCGTGTCGGCCCTGCTGCTGGCTGCCGCGGGCCGGGCGGGAGCCGACGCGGCAGCACGCATCCCGGCCCGGGTGCTGCGCACCCAGGCGGGCACCGCGCTGCGGGTGCAGGCGTCCCTGTACTCCCTGGACCTGCGGCAGGCACGAGCGGCCGTACGAGCCACTCGCTCGCGCACCGTGCGCTCCGCCATGCGTCTGCCGTTCCCGCGACGGGGGTGGCTGCTCGTCCCGTGGCGGGATGCGACCGCGCTGCTGCGCGCACCGGGGCGGCCGGTGTGGGCAGCGATCTGGGCCGCTGCGGCCGTGGCGCTGCTGTGCCTGGACGACACACCGGCCGCGGTGCCGCTGATGGCGCTGCCGGCCGGGTATCTGGCCGCGGCGCAACTGGCGGAACCGGCCCGCCTGGAGACGGACGACGTCCGGCGCTCGGCGCATCTGCCCTGGCCCGCCCGGGTGCTGGCGCTGTGGCACGGGGTGGTGCCCGCGGCGGGGCTGCTGGTGCTGTTCGCCCTGGGCGCGGCGGCGGCCGCCGGGGCCGGCCTGTGGTCGGACCGGCTGCTGGTGCTGCCCGCGCTGGTGCCCGCGCTGGTCGGTGCCGCGCTGGTGAGCGCCTACCGGGGCGTCGTACCGGTGCATCTGATGATCGGTTCGATGACGCCGCTGGGCGACACGGGGCCACTGGCGGCGCTGCTGTGGCAGGCGCGGGGACCGCTGGTGGCGCTGGGCTGCCTGGCGATCGTGGACGGTCCGGTGCGCGGAGCGGAGCCGGGTGCCGCGGGGCTGCTGTGGCCCCTGGTCGTCGGGGCGGGGATGGCCTGGTGGGTGGGGGTGACGGCGCGCAGGACCATGCGGGGCCGGTGAGCCCACCGGGCACGTCGCTCTGCGACCGCCCTGCTCCACGGCCTTCCTGATCCACGGCCTTCTTGCGCTACGGCCTTCTTGCGCTACGGCCTTCTTGCTCCACGGCCTTCTTGCTCCACGGCCTTCTTGCTCAACGAGTTCGTCCGACCGAATGACTTCGAGGGGGGAACGCCGTTATGACGGTGAACAGCGTGGCGTGGGCTTCGGCGCCGGCCACCGGGCTCGGCTCGTCGGCGACCGTGCACGTGCTGCTGGACCGGCTCGGACTGGGCGGTCTGGCAGGCTCGGACACGACGGCGCCGCTGGGCAGCAACCAGAGCGTGACGGGGACGACGGACACCGGTGTGGACGTCTTCGTCAAGCAGGTGGACGCGCTGAAGCCGGACGCGCGGCAACGGTTCGCCCGTATGCGCGACTTCGAGGAGTTCACAGCCGCCCACCCGGTTCCGGAGCTGCGTACACCGCGGCTGCTGGGCTTCGACGAACCCGAGCTGCTGATCGCCTTCGCCTGGCTGCGCGGCTCCCGGACGGGCAACGCACTGGCCGAGGACGACGCGTTCCCGGAGGAGATGGCGTACCGGACGGGCCGTGCGATCGGCGCGCTGCACGCGGTGGGCGGGCAGGCGGTGGCCCTGGCGCCGCGCCCGCTGGACACCTCACCGCCGATGCTGCCGCCGCTGGCGTTCCTGGAGGCCATCCCGCTGTCCACGTACGTGCTGTCGAGCGGGGCCATGCTCGACGCCTGGCGGCTCCTGCAGAACGACGGCGAGCTGCGGTCCGCGCTGACGGGGCTGCGGGCGCGGGAGCGTGCCGCGGCGCAGGCGCCCGCGCACTGCGACCTGCGGCTCGACCAGCTGCTCTGGCACGAGGGAGACCTGTACGTGTGCGACTGGGAGGAGTTCCGGCTCGCCGACCCGGCCCGGGACGTGGGCAGTTTCGCCGGGGAGTGGCTGTACCGGGCGGTGCTCGGCATCCCCGAGGGCTCGGCGGAGCGTGCGCAGCTCTCGCACCAGGACATCGTCGAGCGGGGTGTGAGCGAACTGACGCGGCTGCGGGGCCGTAACACCTCCTTCTGGGCCGGATACCGGGAGGCGGCCGGCCTGTCCGGCGGCGACGCGGCCGAAGTGGCGGCCCGCGCCACCGGCTTCGCCGGCTGGCATCTGATCGACCGCATGATCGCCTCCGCCGAGCAGCAGCCCAGCCTGGACACGATGAGCCGGGCCGCCTCGGGCATCGGCCGGACGGCGCTGCTCCAGCCGGAGAAGTTCGCCAGGACCATAGGTCTGGAGGGTTGAGATGACCGTCGCGGAGAACACCCGGCAGGGCGCGCTCGATCCCGCCGTCTCGCACGTGCTGAGCGCGGTCTCCCTGTCGCCGGGCGGTGCGGGTGTGCGTCTGGGCGACCGCGATGTGACGGCGGACCGTCCGCGCCGCCTGTGCCAGCGTCTGGGCACCGCGCTGTACGAGGTCTTCCACGCCGGGCACGCCTTCGGCGACAAGCCCGGGATCCTGCGCCGCGATCCGGCGCTGGAGGTGCCCCTGGCCCAAGCCGTGCCGCATGCGACCACACCGGTGGCCGCACGCCTGCTCGACGGCCCCGCCGAACGGGGCCCAGGCCCCGGCGGCCCGGTGGCCACGGTCGGAGGCGTACGGGTGCGGCTGCCGGACGCGGCACCGCCGGAGCTTGTGGGCGGCGTGTCCGGGGACGGGTACCACGTCCTGCGGTTACCGACCGCGCGGCCCCGGCTGTCCCCGGGCTTCTTCCTGGTGGACGGCTCCCGGGGCAGCTGCGGTCCCGGTCCGCTGGTGCGGCTGTACATCCATCTGACCGACCCCGGCGCGGCCGTGCGGGTCTGGAGCGCGGTGCTCGGCGTGCTGGAGGGGCTCGAGGTCCCCTACCGGTCCAAGATCACCTCCAGCCGGAAGCTGCTGCCCCGCCGCGACGGGATGGTGGTCTATCTGGGCGCGGCGGCCTGGCACGCCGTACCCGCCGTCGTAGGGGCCGTGTCCGCGGCGGACGTCGGCCCGGAGACCTCGGCCTTCGCCCGCGCCCTGGCGCCCGGTCTGTCCCTGGCGTGGGAGCCGGACGACGCCCGGCCGGGCCGGTCGGGCGGCAGCTTCGGCCAGCACCGCAGCCTCGCGATCGCCGAGGGAGTCGTGGACGCGATGGCGGACGGCGACCTCTCACGTGCGCACACGTATGTGCTCACTCGGCTGACCGAATCAGGAATCGACCCCTCCGCATTGCATCGGAATATTGATTCCCCAGATCTTCCTTTTCCCCATTGAACGCCCCCCTGGAATATGTAAGCATTACATCGCGTGCGGGGCAGAAAGCTGACCTCCGTGCGATATTCATCCATATTTCCTCAGAGAAAGGTGAATTCCATGGACGCCGTTGAGCTCTTCGAGGGTTACTCCGCCTACGCCAGCACCGAGGAGGTCGCCGCCGCCGACGCTTCGGAGGCGCCGGCCATCACGAGCACCGTCACCTCCTCGCAGGGCTGCGCGATCACCGTCAGCGCCATCTTCGGCTGCTGATCCAGGCGACCGACCAGCGCCTCCGGGCCGGGGACAGTCGGATCCCGGCCCGGAGTGCCCGCGCGGAAGGCAGTAGATGACCGACCTGTCTCCCTCCCGGTCCGTGCTGCCCAACGGCCTTCGCACCGTCCACGGCCGGTACGGCCCGAAAGGCCTCGCGAGCGTCAGCGTGCACTACGGAGTGGGCTTCCGCTCCGAGCCGGAAGGCCGCAGCGGATTCGCACACCTCTTCGAGCACCTCATGTTCCAGGGCAGCGCCAGCATCGCCCCTTCACAACATTTCTCGGTTGTTCAGGGATCCGGTGGGACGGCCAATGCGTCAACCCGGCAGGATTACACCGAGTATTACCAGAGCGCACCAGAATCAGCATTGGAAAGAATGCTGTTCCTGGAATCGGACCGCATGGCCGCGCCGAAATTCACGGAGCGGAATCTGAGCACCCAGCTCGCGGTCGTCAAGGAAGAGGTCCGGCGCAATGTCCTGGACCGGCCCTTCGGCGGCTTCCCGTGGACCGAGCTGCCCGGGGCGATGTACCGGAAGTTCTCCAACGCGCACAACGGATACGGCGTCTTCGAGGACCTGGAGCGGGCGACGGTCGAGGACTGCGCCGCCTTCTTCGACGCGTACTACACCCCCTCCAACGCCGTACTCACCGTCGTCGCGGACCTCCCCGAGGAGCACGTCACCCGCTTGGTGACGCGGCACTTCGGCGCCCTGCCCGCGCGGCCCGCCGCGGTGGCGCCCGCACTGCCCGAGCCGCCGCCCGGCTCCACCCGCCTGCGCCGCGTCACGGACGCCCGGACCACGGCTCACGCCACCGCCCTCGGCTTCCGGCTGCCGTCCTTCCGTACCGACCCCCTCGGCTACGCCGCCCATGTGGTGCTCGCCGGAATGCTCACCGGCGACTCCCCCGGCGGCCTCGCCGCAGCCGCCGGAGCCCACCGGCTGCCCGTGACCTCGGTGAAGGCGCAGTGCGGCTTCTTCGCCCCCTTCGACGCGCTCGACCCGGACTCCCTCGTCGTGACGCTCCACCACGACGGCCAGGACCCCCGGCATCTGGCCGCCTTCGTCCAGCGGGAGCTGACCTCCCTGGCGGCGGACGGCCCGCGCCCCGACCGGCTCGCCCGGGCCGTCCGCCTGCTGCGCCTGGGCTGGGCCCGCCGTCATGCCGAACCTCTCCGGCAGGCCCGCGCCCTGGGCGCGTTCACCCTGCTGCACGACCGGCCCGACCTCGTCGCCGAGGTCCCGGCCCTGCTGGCACAGGTGGACCCCGCAGAGGCCGCCGCCGCGGCCGGCCGGCTGGTCTGCCAGGACCCCGCCGCCCTCACCGTCGGCCCTCCACCACAAGGCGACCCCGCATGAGCAGCCTCCGCACACCGCTGCCCGGCCACGCCCGCTACCGCGGCGCCGCCGAGCTGGCGTCCGCCGCCGCACCGCGCCCGCTGCCCCCGCTCGGCTCCGACGACCGGATCAGCCTGCCCGCCGCCGCCTGGCGTGCACTGGACTGCGGCCTGCGTGCCGTCGCCGTCCAGGACCCCCACGCGGCGACCGCGGAAGTCCAGCTGCAGCAGCCGTACACCCCGGGCACACCACGGGAGTCGGCGCTCGCGGAACTGCTGGCCGACGCGGTGCTGCGCGGCACCGACCACGAACTGCGGTCCGCCCGGACGGCGGAGTGGTTCATCACCACCGCCCACGTCGACCCGGCCGGCCTCGCGGACCTCCTGCGGGAGTTCACCCTCCCCTTCACTCCGCGGGCCGTCCCCGCCGATCGGGTGGCACTGGCCCGCACCCGGCTGGCGCGGCGCGCCCCCATGCAGGCGTCCAACCCCGCCACCGCCGCCCGTGAGGCGCTGTGGACCAGCCGGTTCGGTCCCCTCGGCTGCTTCGCCGGACTGCCCGGGCCGGACGACATCACCGCTCTCACCGCCGCCGACGTCGAAACGGCGAGGCGGTCCATGCTGCGCCTGTCCGGCGCCCATCTCGTCGTGGTCGCGGACCTGCCCCCGGACCACGCACTGGACCTGGCCGAAGCCGCGTTCGCCGGCATCGACGCCCGGCCCCCCGCAGCGCCTTCCCCCGCCGCCGGGCCGCTGCCCGCCCCGCGCGACCACCAGGTCGTCGTCCACCGCCCCCGCGCGCTCCAGTCGCACTTCCTGATGTCCTTCCCCAGCGTGCCCTGGGAGGACGACCGCTACCCGGCCCTGGCCCTGGCCAACGCCGTCTTCGCCGGATACTTCTCCTCCCGCCTGATGGGACGGATCCGTGAGCGCCTCGGCCTGTCGTGCCATGTGGTGTCGTACTTCGACCAGATGCTCGGCACGCACAGCGTCCTCCTCGAAGGCGCGTGCGCGACCGCCGCCACCGACACGGTGCTGTCCGAACTGCGCGCCGAGTGGACCGGGATGGCGAACCGCCCACCGGAGCCGTCCGAGGTCGAGGACGCCCGCCGCTACTCGCTCGGCATGATCGCCGCCCTGCGCGCCTCGCCCGCCGCCCTCACCCAGTTCTTCTCGACGCTGTGCTGCTGGGGCATCCCCCTCGACTGGGCGGAGGACTACGCCCGGCGGCTGCGCACCGTCACCCCGGCCGAGGTGACGGCCGCCGCGCGCGCCTTCCTCGGCCCCGGCCCCACGTCCCGCGTCGTGGTCGGCGACGCCACCGTCCTCACCTCCGGAGAGACCCCACAGTGACCAGCTCCCCGTCATCCGGCACGCCCCAGGCCGCGAACCCCTTCGCCGCCCCCGCCCCGGCCCTGACCTTCGAACGCCTGCTCCTGGTGGGCACCGGCGCACTGCACGCCTGGCAACTGCCCACCTGGGTCAGCTGGCTGCGCATGACGTACCCCCGGCTCGACCTGCGCACCGTCGTCACCCGCAGCGCCGAGCGCTTCGTCGCCCGCCAGGCGCTCACCGCCCTCGGCGGCCGCGAGACCCTCGTCGACGAGTGGCCGCCGGACACGGACGCCGGGGCCGGGGCGCTCCACGTCGAGCTCGCGCAGTGGGCCGACGCCGTCCTGGTCTACCCCGCCACCGTGAACTTCATCAGCCGGTACGCCACCGGCATGGCCGACACCCCCGTCCTCCTCGCCCTGCAGTGCCTTCAAGCCCCGGTCGCGGTCGCCCCCTGCCTCCCCCCGGGCGCCGACCGGAGCGAGACGGTCCGCACGCACCTCGCCACCCTTTCCGCACAGAAGAACGTCGTGGTCGTCCCCCCGGTCCCCGGCCGCAGCATCACCACGGGCCGCGACGACGCCCGCGTGCCGCCCCCCATGCCGGCGGTCGTCGAACAGCTCCAGGCCAGGCACACGGCGCTGCGGACGGAAGCGGCATCGGCATGAACCACTCCGCGCTCGGTCCCCCCGTCCGCGACATGCGCACGGGCCGCCTCCACACCCGCGTCTACCGGTCCGGCGACAGCCACCTCTGGCGCCGCGAGGTCCTCCAGGACGGCATCCCCGCCCGCGCACTCCCCGCGCTCCCGGCCGGCACCGGACTGGCGGCCGCCGAGCTCGCGGAAGACGGCGCGTACGAGTACCGGGTCGCCGGCGGCTCGTCCCTCGGCCACCTGATCTGGCCCCCGACAGCCGACCCCGCGGGCCCCGCCCACCGCGACACCCTCACCCCGGCCATGGCGAGTACGGGCCGTGCCCTGCGCTCCCTCCACGCCCAGGGGCCCGTCCTCATCGACCCGGCCCCCGTCCCCCCACCCGTCACCCGCCTGGCACGCTGGCTGCACTCGGCCGACGACCACGCCCACCACCGCCTGACCGCCGTCCTCGGTCCGGCCCGCCTGCGCGAACTCTCGGCCTGGTGCGACGTCCTCGCCACCCCCACCCCGGCCCACCCGTGGACACTCCTGCACGGCGAGCCCTCGGTCGGCCTGATCATCCCGTCCCCCGCACCGGCCCACGCCGTCCTCCTCACCGGCGAGACCCTCTCCCACGGCCCGGCGGCCTTCGACACCGGCTGGCTCATAGGAGAGCTGGCCGAAATGGCCCGCCTCTGCGGCCCCACCCATGCCCCGCCCTTCGCCGCCCTGGCCACCGCACTCCTCACCGGCTACGGCCCCCTCACCCCCGACGACATCACCCCCCTCGCCCTCGCAGCGGGCCTGCGCAGCGTCGTCCACGTCGCGGACTACGCGGCGTACGTCGGCTGGACCGACGGCCTGGACCACTGCATCGCCCTGCTCCCCGACCTGGTGGACACCTCGGGCCGAGCCGCTCTGGACGCCGTCGCCGTACCGCTTTCGACTGCCGCTCCCGAGGCGTGATCGGTGCATCGAGGAGGCTGAGGACCGCCGACGCCGCCCACCAGCGCCTGCAAGCGACCGAGGCCTCACCGACTCCCGTCCCTCAGCTGACATCCGCCCCTCACAGCGGCCAGGCGGTCAGCAGATCACCGGGGCCGTAGGTGGCGTCGCCGCGGGCAGCCGGTCGTCGGGCAGCCGCTTCAGGTTCTGCGGACTACTGCGGACAGCACAACGCGTTCCGGCTCAGTCGGCGGTCCCCGGCTCCACGACCCACTCGGCGTGCAGACCGCTCGCCGAAGCAATCAGGTCGAAGTCGCCGTCGTAGTGCAGGACCGTGGCTCGATGCCGCTCAGCGGTTGCCGCGATACGGATGTCCTGCGGACTGGCCGCGGACCGGAGGACACCCTTACTCGGATGACGTGGGCCTCTCGTCCGTCATGCCCAGACGAGCCTGTTCCTCCTCGACGATCCGACGTGCCAGCTCGGTGTCCGACACGTCGACCGCGTCCGGCGTGGCTTCGGCCACGGCGCTGCGGCGGGCATAGGCATCGAACAGGCGCGTCTTGGTCTCCAGCATCTTCACCATGCGTTCGTCGACACCTCCGGTGGCGAGGAGACGGTGCACGCGAACCGGCCTGACCTGGCCCATACGGTGGGCCCGGGCCACCGCCTGATGCTCGATGGTCGGCTTGATCTGGGGTTCGCAGATGACGACGACGGAGGCGGCCTGCATGTTGAGGCCGACGCCCGCTGCCTGGATCTGCCCCAGGAGCACCGCCGGGCCCTGGACACCGGCGAAGTCGTCGACGATCTCCTGGCGGCGCTGGGCCGGGACGCCGCCGGTCAGCGGACCGAACACCGGAGTGGCCCTGGCGGTTCTGACCGCGAGAGCCTCCTTCACCACATCCAGTACGTCCCTGAAGTTGGAGAAGACCACCGTCTTCTGCCCGTTCTCGCCGGCCTCCTGAACGATCTCCCGGAGCCGGTCCAGCTTGGCCGACTTCTCGGGGCGCATGTAAGCGGCCCTGCGCATGGCCATGAAGTTGCCCGCGCGCACGGCTTCGCGGTAGGCCTCCTCGTCCGAAGCGCTCAGCTCCTCCCACTCGTCGGTCTGCTGAAGGCTCGGGAGTTCCGTCAGCACGTCCTCCTGGTTGCGCCGCAGGTAGACCGGGGCCACAGCCTTGCGGAAGGCAACCGATCCGGCCAACGCATCCCGTTCGCCCAGGGAGTCCGCGACGTCGCCGTCGAGCATCTGGACCAAGTTGCGGAACTCCACGACCCTGTTCTCCATCGGGGTTCCGGTCATGAAAAGGGCGCGCTCGCAACGCTCCGCCCACAGGCCGACCGCTTGGGACCGCTTGGCCTTCGGGTTCTTCACGGAGTGCGCTTCGTCGACCACCAGTAGCCCGACCTCCCCGCCGCCCGGTGTGGGAAAGCCGCGCAGCGCGTCGAACGTGGTCACCCCGACGCCGCCCCGCCCCTTCCAGTCGGCGAACGCGTAGTGCCGGTCGGGACCGTGGAGCACCACGACTCGCAGGGCGCTGCGGGCCTCGATCTCCCGTGTCCAGTTCACGAGGACGCTCGCCGGGCAGACCACCATGAAGTGACTCTGCCCCTCGGCGGCCAGGTGGGCGAGGACGGCGATCGCCTGGATGGTCTTCCCGAGGCCCATCTCGTCGCCGAGTATCACCTTGCGCTGCGCCAGCGCGAACCGTGCGCCGAACGCCTGGTAGCCGCGCAGGGAGACCCGCCGGTGCGTGTCGTCGAGGTGCTGGGTCCGTACCCGCTCCGCAATCTCGTCCGGCAGGAAGCCCTCTGCGGCAGCCGCGTCCGGCAGCCGCCCGGAGATCTCGGCGAGCAGGCTGTAGTACTCGGCGGAGCGGAGTTCGAAGTCCACCCAGGCCGCGACGTCGGACGAGAGCCCCCGGAGCAGGTCCACCGACGCCTGGGCGAGCAGCTCCGGCAGACCGGCCTGCTCCGCCTCGTCCACCAGCGACCGGGTCTCGGCTACCGCCGCCCACGCGCGAGCCTTCTTCTCCCGGCCGGCCAGAAGCATCCGGACCCTTCCAGCGGCGGGCCTCGCGTCGGCCAGCAACGGACCGAGACGTTCCGCCAGGGCCGTGGCCTTGTCGACCGCACGCCGGGCGTCCGGGCCGGCCTCCACCAGGACGTGCAGGGCCATGACGAGCGCGGTGGTGCGCGGTTCCGGCCGGTCCACGTCGATGTGGACGGCCACGGTCTCGTGCACAGCCTCGGAGAGCCTGCGGGCGGCGGCGAGCATCTGGTCGACGGTGCGCTGCCCGACACCGGGAATCTGCCGCAACCGGTAGGGGCCCGCTTCGAGAACACTGCCCAGGGTGCGCAGTCCGCTCTTCTCGACGCTCCCCAACCGCAGCCGCCCTTCGGTGACGTCCTGCAGCCGGGCGACGGGAATGGCGTCGAGCTCCCGCTTCACCGCCGCGTCATGGATCGGCTTCAGTGCCGCCCGTACCGCCTCCACCGCCCTTCCGTGGTCACCGACCACTGCCTGCGCCGCCTCATACAGTCGCGCTCCCCTCACGACCGTGTCCCGCTCGCTCCGCCCCACGCTCCCCGCCCTTCTCTGGCCCTCCCCGCATCTTTCCACCGCCCACACGGGGCCTCGACGGGCATTCGCAGCTCCCTGCTGATCAACCGAACCTCGGGGCAGTCATTCACACCCCCAGATTTACGACCACCGGTAGGATCGGCACCATGAGCGGTAGTAGGAAGTATTCGATCAGCCTGCCCGAGGATCTCGCCGAGGCCGTACGCGCCCATGTCGGGCCCGGCGGTTTCTCCGCCTACGTCGCCGAGGCTCTCGAACAGAGGGTCGCCATGGACAAGCTGCGGGAGATCGTCGCCGACTTCGAGACCGACAACGAAGCTCTCACCCGCGAGGAGGTCGAGGCCGCCCGGGCGCTGCTGCGCCACGACCACCGGCAGGCCGGCGGGGCCGCCGCCTGATGCCCGGCACCCTCCTGCTCGACAGCGAAGGACTCTCGAAGCTCTACCGCAAGGACCGCACCGTGGTGGCCCTGGTCCAGGCGGCGTCGGAGGAGGGCGTCCGAGTCGCCACCAGTGCCATGACCACGCTCGAGGCCGACTACGAGCGCATTCACCCGGCCCGCATCAAGTGGGTCCTCTCCCGCGTCGACGTCCACGACGTCACCAAGGAGATCACCGACCGGGCCGCCGTCCTCCTTCGCACCCATCACCTTCCCGGCCACAAGTACGCCATCGATGCCGCTCTCGCCGCCATCGCCCGCAACGCGCCCCAGCCGGTCACCGTCCTCACCTCCGACCCCGAGGATCTGACACTCCTGTGCGGCCCTTCCGTGGAGGTCGTCAAGGTCTGAGACCGCGTCGCTGCCACGCCGCCCGGCCAAACGCTGTCACCGCATCGCGGGATCGGGGACTCACTGCGGACACACAGCTGTGCCCGACCCGCCAACAGGAGGATCGGGCACAGGTATTGACATAGCGTCAGACGTTGAAGCGGAACTCCACCACGTCCCCGTCCTGCATCACGTAGTCCTTGCCCTCCATGCGCGCCTTGCCCTTGGCACGGGCCTCGGCGACCGAGCCGGTCGCGACCAGGTCGTCGAAGGAGATGACCTCGGCCTTGATGAAGCCCTTCTGGAAGTCGGTGTGGATGACACCGGCGGCCTCGGGGGCGGTGGCGCCCTTCTTGATGGTCCAGGCGCGGGATTCCTTGGGGCCGGCCGTCAGGTAGGTCTGCAGGCCGAGGGTGCGGAAGCCGACGTGGGCGAGGGTGGCGAGGCCGGGCTCCTCCTGGCCGACGGACTGGAGGAGCTCCAGGGCCTCGTCCTCGTCCAGCTCGGCGAGGTCCGCCTCCAGCTTGGCGTTGAGGAAGATCGCCTCGGCGGGGGCGACCAGGGCGCGCTGCTCGTTCTTGAAGTCCTCGTCGGTCAGCTCGTCCTCGTCGACGTTGAAGACGTAGAGGAAGGGCTTGGTGGTGAGGAGGTGGAGGTCGTGGAGGAGCTCGGCGCGCTCGCTGCCCTGGAGGATGCCGTGGGCGAAGAGCGTGTCGCCCTTCTCCAGGATCTCCTTGGCCTCCTCGACCACCTTGACCTTGGGTGCGATGTCCTTCTTGATCCGCGACTCCTTCTGGAGGCGGGGCAGGACCTTCTCGATGGTCTGGAGGTCGGCGAGGATCAGCTCGGTGTTGATCGTCTCGATGTCGTCCTTGGGCGAGACCTTGCCGTCGACGTGGACGACGTTCTCGTCCTTGAAGGCACGGATGACCTGGCAGATCGCGTCGGACTCGCGGATGTTGGCGAGGAACTTGTTGCCCAGGCCCTCGCCCTCGCTCGCGCCGCGCACGATGCCCGCGATGTCGACGAAGTCGACCGTCGCCGGGAGGACCTTCTCCGAGGAGAAGATCTCGGCCAGCTTCGTCAGACGGGGGTCCGGGACGCCCACGACGCCGACGTTGGGCTCGATCGTGGCGAACGGGTAGTTGGCCGCCAGCACGTCGTTCTTGGTCAGGGCGTTGAACAGGGTCGACTTGCCGACATTGGGCAGACCGACGATTCCGATCGTGAGCGACACGTTGCGACTTCCCGTACGTGAGGATGCGGAGGAGGTGGGGCGGGCCGGGCAGGGGGCCGATCCACCAGTCTACGGGGTGTCCGGTGCCTGCCCCGCGCGGTGTCGAACGCTTGGCCAAGCCGTGCCCGACGGCGTGTCTGTCGGGCTATTCGGCACATAAACCGACCTAAGTTGGTCCAGTGGAGCAATACAGGACGCGACCTGCGCAGTACGGACCGCATCGGGGCCGGGCGCCGCTGCCCCCGCAGGGGCGGGGAGCGGGCGGTGCCGCGGCCGGGCGGCCCGTCGGGAAGCCGGTCGGAAAGCCGGTCGGGAAGCCGGTGGGGCGATCCGCCGGGCCGGCTGCGGGCGGCGGGGCGCGGCGGCCGGCCACCGTACGGCCGGCCCGCCCCGGGCCTCTGGTGCTGCGCGCCCTGCACGCCGTGCGCGCCCTGCGGGAAATGCGGGGAATGCGTGCGGTCAGTGGGATGTGTGGGCTGCCCAACCCCCGGTTGACCGGGCTGGGCAGCGGCCTGCTCTGCGCGGCGGTGATGCTCGTGCTCGGCCTTCTCGACCAGCTGCTGTTCGGCGCGTCCCCGACGGTGTACGGCGTGCTGTTCCTGCCGGTGTGCCTGCTCACCGCGCTCTGGGTGCGCAAGGGCGACCTGCTGACCGCCCCCGTCGTCGTGCCGATCGCCTTCGCCGTGGGCCTGGTGGCCGTCGCCGAGGGCGGCAAGGGGCCGGGAGGGTGGCTGATGGGGCTGGTGACCGCCCTGGCCACCGAGGCGGGCTGGCTGTACGGGGGGACCCTGGTCGCGGGATCGACCGTGATCGTCCGGAGGATCCGGCTGGTGCGCGACCGGGCCGACGCCGTCCGGAACCGGCCGCCGGTGTGAGGGCCCGGTGCCGGCCGCCGGTGTGAGGGCCCTGAGCCGCCCACCGCGGCCCGGCCCCCCACCGGCTCCGACCGCCGGACCGGCCCACGGTGTGAACGCCGCCGGACCGGCTCACGGTGTGAACGCCGCCGGGCCGGCTCACGGTGTGGCGGCCGGTTCAGCCCGCGGCGGGCCGGCCGGCTGCCTCCGCCGCTCGCATCGCCGCCCCGACGATCCCCGCGTTGTTCTGGAGCTGCGCGGGGACGATCTCCGCCTGGATGCCCTCGATGTGGTGCAGGAACTTGTGCGCCTTGCGGCTGACCCCGCCGCCGATGACGAACAGGTCGGGTGAGAACAGCATCTCGACATGGGCGAGGTAGCGCTGCACGCGGTGGGCCCAGTCCTCCCAGGACAGGTCGTGGTCGTCCTTGACCTTGCTGGAGGCGCGCTTCTCCGCGTCGTGTCCGTCCAGCTCCAGGTGGCCCAGCTCGCTGTTGGGGACGAGGACGCCGTCGGTGAAGACGGCGCTGCCGATGCCGGTGCCGAAGGTGAGCAGGATGACCGTGCCCTTGCGGTCGCGGCCGGCGCCGAAGCGCATCTCGGCGACGCCCGCCGCGTCCGCGTCGTTGACCACCGTCACGTCGAGGCCGCCCAGCCGCTCACCGAACAGGGCGCGCGCGTCCGTGTCGACCCAGCTCTTGTCGACGTTGGCCGCGGTGCGGACCGTGGCGCCGCCCGTGACCACGCCGGGGAAGGTGAGCCCGACCGGTCCCCTCCAGCCGAAGTGCTCGACGACCTGCTTCACCCCGTCGGCCACGCCGTCGGGGGTCGCGGGGTGCGGGGTCAGTACCTTGCAGCGCTCCTGGGCCAGGTCGCCCCTGTCGAGGTCCACAGGGGCGCCCTTGATCCCGGATCCGCCGATGTCCACGCCGAAGATCTGCATGGCACCACGTTACGACGGACGACTGACGGTCACGCCCCGGCCGTACCGGAGCCGCCCCGCTCCGCCACCAGGGACGCCGCCTCGTCGCGCAGGTCGCGGCGGAGCTCCTTGGGCAGCGAGAAGATGATCGACTCCTCGGCGGCCTTGACGATCTCCACGTCCTCGAAGCCGCGCTGCGACAGCCACTCCAGGACCTGCTCGACCAGGATGTCCGGGACGGAGGCGCCGGAGGTGACACCGACCGTGGTGACGCCCTCCAGCCAGGCCTCGTCGATCTCGTCGGCGAAGTCCACGAGGTACGCGTCGCGGGCGCCGGCCTGCTTGGCGACCTCGACGAGGCGCTTGGAGTTGGAGGAGTTGCGGGAGCCGACGACGATCACCAGGTCGGCCTCGGCGCCCATCTGCTTCACGGCGAGCTGGCGGTTCTGCGTGGCGTAGCAGATGTCGTCGCTCGGCGGGGAGATGAGCTGCGGGAACTTGTCCTTCAGCGCGTCGACGGTCTCCATGGTCTCGTCGACGGAGAGGGTGGTCTGGGAGAGCCAGACGACCTTCGACGGGTCGCGGACCTCGACCTTGGCGACGTCCTCGGGGCCGTCGACGAGCTGGATGTGGTCGGGGGCCTCGCCGGAGGTCCCGATGACCTCCTCGTGGCCCTCGTGGCCGATCAGGAGGATGTCGTAGTCGTCGTTCGCGAAGCGGACGGCTTCCTTGTGCACCTTGGTGACGAGCGGGCAGGTGGCGTCGATGGTGGCGAGCTTCCCACGCTCGGCCTCCTCGTGGACGACGGGGGCCACGCCGTGCGCGGAGAACATGACGATGTTCCCCGGCGGGACCTCTTCCGTCTGCTCGACGAAGATGGCGCCCTTCTTCTCCAGGGTCTGGACGACGTACTTGTTGTGGACGATCTCGTGCCGGACGTAGACGGGAGCCCCGTACTGCTCCAGGGCTTTCTCGACGGCGATCACGGCGCGGTCCACACCCGCGCAGTAGCCACGGGGGGCGGCGAGCAGGACACGGCGGCCGGGCGAAGCAGTCATGGCACCCATCGTAAGGGTGCGTTCGGCGGGTCGGAGATCGCGTGGGTGCCGCGGTGCCGGGGAGACTGGCGGGGACGTCGACGGGGACGTCGACGGGGACGTTCCGAGGCACAGTCCGAGGCCCTGGCGGAGGCACGATGTCCGAAGGCGGTACGGCGGCCCAGGGGGCCGGTGGCGAACACCCGAAACACCTGAAACAGCAGGAACAGCAGGAACAGCAGGAACAGAAGGAACAGCAGGAACACCGGCTGAAGCGCAGCCTGGGCTTCAGGGACCTGGTCGTCTACGGGCTGCTGTTCATCGCGCCCATGGCGCCGGTCGGCGTGTTCGGCACGCTGGACGCCAAGTCGCACGGTGCGGTGGCGCTGGTGTACCTGATCGCCACGGTCGCGATGGCGTTCACCGCGTTCAGCTACGCCCAGATGGTGCGGGTGGTGCCCCAGGCGGGGTCGGTGTTCGCGTACGCGCGCGTGGGGCTCGGCAACGGGGCCGGTTTCGTCGCCGGCTGGATGGCGATGCTGGACTACGTCCTCATTCCGGCGGTCGCGTACCTGTTCTCCGGCATCGCGATGGAGGCGCTGGTCCCCGAGGTGTCGCGGTGGGTGTGGACGGCGATCGCGGTGGTCGCCACGACCCTGCTGAACCTGTGGGGGGTGCGTGCGGCGGCCCGGGTGGGCTTCCTGGTGCTCGCCATGGAGATCGTGGTCCTGCTGGTGTTCGTGGTGGCGGCGATCGTGGTCCTCGCGCGCGACGGGGCCGAGCGGGGCTGGCTGTCGCCGCTGTCCGGGGACGGCACGCAGGGGGCGTTCGCGCTGTCGGCGGTGGTCGGCGCGGTGTCGGTGGCGGTGCTGTCGTACCTGGGCTTCGACGCGATCGCGACGTTCGCGGAGGAGGTGACCGGGGGTTCGGCGAAGGTGGCGCGGGCGCTGCTGTTCTGCCTGGCGCTGGCGGGCGTGCTGTTCATCGCCCAGACGTACCTGGTGGCACTGCTGGAGCCGGTGTCGTCGGCGCGGCTGGCGGCGGAGCCGGAACGGCAGGGGGCGGCGTTCTACGACGCGGTGGACGCGTCCGTGGGGACGTGGCTGCACGATCTGGTGGCGGTGAGCAAGGCGATCGGCGCGGCGTTCGCGGCGCTGGCCGGGCAGGCGGCGGCCGGGCGGCTGCTGTTCGCGATGGGCCGCGACCGGCGGCTGCCGAAGGCGCTGTCGCGGACGGACTCCGGGGTGCCGCGCGTGGCGCTGCTGGTCGCGGCCGTGATCACAATGGTGGCGGCGGTGTGGGCGGCGCGGCGGGACGACGGTCTCGACCATCTGGTGTCGGTGGTCGACGTCGGCGCGCTGACCGCGTTCACGATGCTCCACGCGAGCGTGGTGGGCTGGTTCGTGGTGCGGCGGCGCGGCTCGGGCCCGGTCAGCTGGTGGCGGCATGCGCTGATCCCGGTGCTCGGTGCGGCGATCACCGTCGCGGTGATCGTGGAGGCGTCACGGACCGCGCAGCTGGTCGGGGCGGTCTGGCTGGCGGTGGGGCTGGTGGTCCTGGCGGTGCAGGCGCGCGGGAGGAGAGCGGCGGGAGTGTGAGCCGGCCGGACCTGCCGGACGTGGCCCGGGAGCGGGCGACGCGGACCGGGGCGGGTTGTCACACCCGGCCGTTACGCTCGACCGCATGGCTGCCAACTCGTCTCCCGAAAGTCCGCTGCCCGTGGGCGAGGTGTCACGGCTGATCGGGGGCTGGATCGACCGGCTCGGCGCGGTGTGGGTCGAGGGGCAGATCACGCAGCTGTCCCGGCGGCCGGGCGCGGGCGTCGTGTTCCTGACGTTGCGCGACCCGTCGTACGACATCTCCGTGAGCGTGACCTGCTACCGGCAGGTGTTCGACGCGGTGGCGGACGTGGTCGGCGAGGGCGCGCGGGTGGTCGTCCACGCCAAGCCGGAGTGGTACGCGCCGCGCGGGCAGCTGTCGCTGCGAGCGGCCGAGATCAAACCGGTGGGCGTCGGGGAGCTGCTCGCGCGTCTGGAGCAGCTGAAGAAGGCACTCGCGCGCGAGGGGCTGTTCGCGCCGGAGCGGAAGAAGCCGCTGCCGTTCCTGCCGCAGCTGATCGGCCTGGTGTGCGGGCGGGTGTCGGCCGCCGAGCGGGACGTCCTGGAGAACGCCCGGCACCGCTGGCCCGCCGTCCGCTTCGAGGTGCGCAACGTGCCCGTGCAGGGCGTGCACGCGGTGCCGCAGGTGGTGCAGGCGGTGAAGGAGCTGGACGCGAGGGACGACGTGGACGTGATCGTCGTCGCACGGGGCGGTGGCAGCGTGGAGGACCTGCTGCCGTTCTCCGACGAGCAGCTGGTGCGGGCGGTCGCCGCGTGCCGGACGCCGGTCGTCTCGGCGATCGGGCACGAGCCGGACAATCCACTCCTCGACCATGTCGCCGACCTGCGCGCCTCCACGCCGACCGACGCCGCGAAGAAGCTCGTGCCGGACGTCGGCGAGGAGTACGAGCGGGTGCGCCAGCTGCGGGACCGCGCGCGGCGGTGCGTGGCGGCGTACGTGGACCGCGAGGAGCGGGGGCTGGCCCATGCCCTGGCCCGGCCGTCGATACAGGATCCGCACCGGATGATCGACGAGCGGACCGAGCAGGTGGCGGCGCTGCTGGACCGGGGCCGCCGTTCGCTGCGGCACCACCTGGACCGGGCCGACTCGGAGCTGACGCACACGCACGCGCGCGTGGTGGCCCTCTCCCCCGCCGCGACCCTGAAGCGCGGGTACGCGGTGCTCCAGCGGGCCGACGGCCACGCCGTCCGTGACCCGGGCGAGGTGGAGCCGGGCGAGACGCTGCGGGCACGGGTCTCCGAGGGTGATTTCTCCGTACGAGTCGACGCATAGGGTGGGTGGATGACCAGCGAGGTGGAGCAGCCGACGGCCATGTCCGAGGCGCTCGGGTACGAGCAGGCGCGGGACGAGCTGATCGAGGTCGTACGGCGGCTGGAGGCCGGCGGTACGACGCTGGAGGAGTCGCTCGCCCTGTGGGAGCGGGGCGAGGAGCTGGCGAAGGTGTGCCGGCGCCGGCTGGACGGCGCCCGGGCCCGCCTCGACGCGGCGCTGGCCGAGGAGGCCGGGGCGGAGGACGGCGACGGGGACGCGTAGCCGCCCGCGCGAAGCCCATGACGGGCACGCCGCACAGGACGGCGAAGACCGCGAAACCCTCGGCGTTCGGGCCGGGCACGACCTCCTCGGCCCGGGCGGGGCCCCGGCCTACTTGGTGCTGTCCTGCTTGGCACTGTCCTCGGCGAGGGTGTGTGCGACGAGCGCGTTGGCGTGTCCGTGGCCCAGCCCGTGCTCGGTCTTGAGCCAGGAGACGAGCTCCATGTGCCTGGTGAGCGGCGAGGAGCGGATCAGCTCCTTCCACTCCGCGACCGGACGGCCGTACTTCTTCTCGATCGACGGGAAGTAGGAGGCGGGGCCCTTCACGGAGGCGGTCATGTCGATGCGGTCCCATCTGTCCGGGGCGGTGGGCGGTGCAGTACTGCCTTGTACGACCGCTGCGCGCGGCGGAAGTGATCGCCCGGCGCGTGTGATCCGCGCCACTGCCCAGCCCGCGGTTTCTCCACTCCCCCCCACACCACCCGCCCGACACGCGGGGCGTCACGGCACCACCCACCCCCGCCACCCCGCCCGCCGTGTGAAGCGGATCACCGCCCTCTCACTTTTGGTTGAAGGTTGAACTTCCTTGGCGTAGCGTCGTACCCGTCAACGGCTCCGCGCCGATCCAGGCGGAGCCGACGCACCCCCGAGGAAGATCACGTATGTCTCTCGTTCTTGACCCCGCCGCCCAGGACCTGCTGTTCCGCGAGGCCCGCACCGCGAACACCTTCACCGACGAGCCGGTGACCGACGAGCAGGTGCAGGCGATCTACGACCTGGTCAAGTACGGCCCGACCGCCTTCAACCAGTCGCCGCTGCGCATCACGCTGGTCCGCTCCCCCGAGGCCCGCGAGCGCCTCGTCGGACTCATGGCCGAGGGCAACCAGCCCAAGACGGCCGCCGCCCCGCTGGTCGCGATCCTCTCGGCGGACAACGAGTTCCACGAGGAGCTGCCGCAGCTCTTCCCGCACTTCCCGCAGGCCAAGGACGCCTTCTTCAGCGAGCGCCCGGTGCGTGAGGGCGCCGCCGCCCTGAACGCCGCCATGCAGGCCGCCTACTTCATCGTCGGCGTCCGCGCCGCCGGTCTGGCCGCCGGCCCGATGACCGGCCTCGACTTCGAGGGCGTCCGCAAGGAGTTCCTGGACGACGACCACACCCCGCTGATGGTCGTCAACATCGGCCGCCCGGGCCCGGACGCCTGGTTCCCGCGCTCGCCGCGCCTCGCGTACGACCAGGTCGTCACCACGGTCTGAGAGCGGCGGCCCCGGCGGAGTCCGGGGCCCGGCCGCCCCGCGCGCACGACGAAGCCCCCGGTGCGTGCCGGGGGCTTCGTCGTGCGCGGGGTACAGCGGGGGGTTTACGGCGATGGCTCACGCCAGCTTCAGCGCCGCCACCATCTTGTTCAGCTGCTCGAACGAACCCGTGCCCGCCACGACCGTCGTCGCGCCCTTCACGCCGTCGGTGTCGTGCAGTACGAGCGCGTCGTACCGGCCGCCCGTGTACCGGGTCCACGTCCGGCCGCCGATCTCCTCGGTCGTCCCGGTCCGCTGCGCGCCCTGGCTGGCCTCCTCGATGAAGGCGGACGGCTTCTCCGTGGACTGCTCGACCGCCACGTACTCCCCGTCGGGCGCGCGGAAGCCCAGGTGCCAGGCGTCGAACTGGTCACCCCGGTAGCGGACCAGGGTCGGCTTCCAGTCCTTGGACAGCCCCTCGGGCGCGGCCACCGGATACGGCGCGGCCCGGCGCGCGGTGATCAGTTCGACCGAGTAGTCGACCCGCTTGAGGTCGGGCTCGCCGTCGTCGTCGTGCGGGATGAAAAGCCACATGACCAGTCCAGCGAGGACGATGACGCCCAGGGAGAGGACCATGTCCCGGGCGGTCTTCTGCTTGCCGTTCGTACCTGCCACGCCCCCTATCGTCGCAGGTCCCCGATGTGCTCATACGTGGGGTCCCCTGCTCATTCTGTCGGACTGGCGATAGAGTCGGGGCACACCCTCATCCGGCCGTCGTCGTATCAGAAAGGTGCGTTCCGATGACCGAGCATCATCTGCCGTCCGAGCTGGACGTCCCCTCAGAGGCTCCCGACCGCAACCTCGCCATGGAACTCGTGCGGGTCACCGAGGCCGCGGCGATGGCCGCCGGCCGCTGGGTCGGGCGCGGTGACAAGAACGGCGCCGACGGTGCCGCGGTGCGCGCCATGCGGACCCTCGTCCACACCGTCTCGATGAACGGCGTCGTCGTCATCGGCGAGGGTGAGAAGGACGAAGCCCCGATGCTCTTCAACGGGGAGCGGGTCGGCGACGGGACCGGGGCCGAGGTCGACATCGCCGTCGACCCGATCGACGGCACCACGCTGACCGCCAACGGCATGACCAACGCGATCGCGGTACTGGCCGCCGCCGAGCGCGGCTCCATGTTCGACCCGTCCGCGGTCTTCTACATGGACAAGCTGGTCACCGGGCCGGAGGCCGCCGACTTCGTCGACATCAACGCCCCCGTGTCCGTGAACATCCGCCGGATCGCCAAGGCCAAGCGGCGCACCCCCGAGGACGTCACCGTCGTCATCCTCGACCGGCCACGGCACAAGGGCCTCATCAAGGAGGTCCGGGAGACCGGCGCCCGCATCAAGCTGATCTCCGACGGCGACGTGGCCGGCTCCATCCTGGCGCTGCGCGAGGGCACCGGCATCGACCTGCTGCTCGGCGTCGGCGGCACCCCGGAGGGCATCATCTCGGCCTGTGCCGTGAAGTGCCTGGGCGGGACCATCCAGGGCAAGCTGTGGCCCAAGGACGACGGGGAGCGGCAGCGCGCGATCGACGCCGGGCACGACCTGGACCGCGTGCTGACCACCGACGACCTGGTCTCCGGGGACAACGTCTTCTTCGTCGCGACCGGCATCACCGACGGTGAGCTGCTGCGGGGGGTGCGGTACCGGTCCGAGACGGCGACGACCGACTCGATCGTGATGCGGTCCAAGTCGGGCACGGTGCGGCGCATCGACTCCGAGCACCGGCTGAGCAAGCTGCGGGCCTACAGCGCGGTGGACTTCGACCGGGCGAAGTGACCCCGTCGGCGGGCGCGACCGGCCACGGACGACCCGCGCCCGCGAGGGGAGGCAAGCCCCCACCTCGCAGGCGCCCCGCACCACGCGGCACAGCCGCACGGTGCCGGCGCCCCGCACCCTTGCTGTGGCGCGCATGAGCCCCTGCGGCCCGCGTGAGCCTCTGTGGCGCGCATGAGCCTCTGTGGCGCGCATGAGCCCCTGCGGCCCGCGTGAGCCCCTGCGGAGCGAAAAGGGCACCCTCTGTGCGGAGAGGGTGCCCTTTCGCGTGCCTGGGTGCTAACCGGCCGCGGCTATGCGTCCCGCCGTCGTGCGGGCCGACTTCTTCTTCAGTTCGACGTCGCGGCGCCGGCGGCGGGCCAGGACCACGCGGCGTTCGGCGGCGGTGAGGCCGCCCCAGACGCCGTAGGGCTCGGGCTGCAGGAGGGCGTGCTCGCGGCACTCGACCATGACCGGGCAGCGCGCGCAGACGCGCTTGGCCGCCTCCTCGCGGGAGAGCCGGGCGGCGGTCGGTTCCTTGGAGGGTGCGAAGAACAGTCCGGCCTCGTCGCGCCGGCACACCGCCTCGGTGTGCCAGGGAGCGTCTTGGTCCCTGTCCCGCACGGGCACCCGCTGGGCCGGAACGGCGGCTACCTGCAGGGACGAATGCGGCGGTTGCAGCACGGTCTACTCCTGACGACGGCTTCGCGAGCGAGAGACGATGCGTCAAGGCTTACCCGTTGTACGCGCGCCTATGCACTGGGTTTCCAACCGCCGCCGGGCGCCGCGCTACACGTGCTTGCGCAAACCCTTCTCCACCTTCCGGTGCACCCGGTCCAGGAGGTCCGCGACGATCCTGCCGCGCTTGGGGCGCGCCTCGACGCTGCCCAGCACGGCCCAGCCGTCCACGTAGATGACGGGGGCCTCGGACTCGGCCGAGTCGAGGGCGTGGACCTCGAAGCTGCCGAGCACCCCGCCGCCCGCGCCGCGCAGCGACACGTTCTCCGGGACGCGCACCTCGACGCTGCCGAAGACGGCGAACGCCTTGACCACGACCTGCTGGTGCGCGAAGACCGCCTCGCTGAGGTCTATCTCGACGCTGCCGAAGACCGCGTACGCGTGGATGCGGCGGCTCGCCCGCCAGCGGCCCTTGCGGACGGCGCTGCTGAAGACCGCCACCACGTTCTCGTCGGGGTCCGCCGGGACGGCGCCGGCGGTGGGGCGGTCGGGGACCGGGGCGGCGGCCGTGTCGCGCCCGGCGTGCGCGGCGGGCAGGTCCCGCACGAAGACGTCCAGCTCACCGACCGTCCTGGCGGCCAGCACGCCCTCGACGCGCTCGGCGTGCTCGTCTGCGGTGAGCCTCCCTTCGGCGAGGGCGTCGCGCAGCATGTCGGTGATGCGGTCGCGGTCGGCGTCCGATGCGCGCATCTCGGAGACGCGCGGTGCGGTGCCGCGCGGGGCCGCGTCCTGCGGTCGGGCGTGCTTCTGAAGGTCCACGGCAGCAGCGTACCGAAACGCGATAGATCGCGACCAGCCCTGTGGACAACCTTGTCGCAACCCCGTCCGGGCCGCGCACCACTCCTGTCGCGGCTACTGAGCCTTACCTCACAAGCCCGCCGCCGACGGCAGGTTTTACGCTGGTGGACGCTGCCGATGGAGGCCAGCCGTCGTTGCTGAGGAATCCAGCCGCGCGTCATGCCGAGTGAGGAATGGGCGAGATGCCTGAGTTCGCGTACACCGATCTGCTCCCCCAGGGAGAGGACACCACTCCGTACCGGCTGGTGACCTCCGAGGGTGTCTCCACCTTCGAGGCCGACGGGCGGACCTTCCTCAAGGTGGAGCCCGAGGCGCTGCGCAAGCTGGCCGAGGAGGCCATCCACGACATCCAGCACTACCTCCGCCCGGCCCACCTCGCGCAGCTGCGCCGCATCATCGACGACCCCGAGGCGTCCGGCAACGACAAGTTCGTGGCGCTGGACCTGCTGAAGAACGCGAACATCGCGGCGGCGGGCGTCCTGCCCATGTGCCAGGACACCGGCACGGCGATCGTCATGGGCAAGCGCGGGCAGAACGTGCTGACGGCGGGCGGCGACGAGGAGGCCCTGAGCCGGGGCATCTACGACGCCTACAAGAACCTGAACCTGCGCTACTCGCAGATGGCTCCGCTCACCATGTGGGAGGAGAAGAACACCGGCTCCAACCTCCCGGCCCAGATCGAGCTGTACGCGACCGACGGCGGCGCCTACAAGTTCCTCTTCATGGCGAAGGGCGGCGGGTCGGCCAACAAGTCGTTCCTCTACCAGGAGACGAAGGCCGTCCTGAACGAGGCCTCCATGATGAAGTTCCTGGAGGAGAAGATCCGCTCGCTCGGTACGGCCGCCTGCCCGCCGTACCACCTGGCGATCGTGGTCGGCGGCACGTCCGCCGAGTACGCGCTGAAGACCGCCAAGTACGCCTCCGCGCACTACCTGGACGAGATCCCGGCCGAGGGTTCGCCGCTCGGGCACGGCTTCCGGGACCAGGACCTGGAGGAGAAGGTCTTCGAGCTGACGCAGAAGATCGGCATCGGCGCGCAGTTCGGCGGCAAGTACTTCTGCCACGACGTGCGCGTGGTGCGCCTGCCGCGGCACGGGGCGTCCTGCCCGGTCGCCATCGCCGTGTCCTGCTCGGCGGACCGGCAGGCGGTCGCGAAGATCACCGCGGAGGGCGTCTTCCTGGAGCAGCTGGAGACCGACCCGGCGCGGTTCCTGCCGGAGACGACGGACGAGCAGCTGGAGTCGGAGGGTGACGTCGTCAAGATCGACCTCAACCAGCCGATGGACGACATCCTGGCCGAGCTGACGAAGCACCCGGTCAAGACCCGGCTGTCCCTCACCGGCCCGCTGGTCGTGGCCCGCGACATCGCGCACGCCAAGATCAAGGAGCGGCTGGACGCGGGCGAGGAGATGCCGCAGTACCTGAAGGACCACCCGGTGTACTACGCGGGTCCGGCGAAGACGCCCGAGGGATACGCGTCCGGGTCCTTCGGCCCGACGACGGCCGGGCGCATGGACTCCTACGTGGAGCAGTTCCAGGCGGCGGGCGGCTCCAAGGTGATGCTGGCCAAGGGCAACCGCAGCAAGCAGGTCACCGACGCGTGCGACGCGCACGGCGGCTTCTACCTCGGCTCCATCGGCGGACCGGCGGCGCGGCTCGCGCAGGACTGCATCAAGAAGGTCGAGGTCGTCGAGTACGAGGAGCTCGGCATGGAGGCGGTCTGGAAGATCGAGGTCGAGGACTTCCCGGCGTTCGTCGTGGTCGACGACAAGGGCAACGACTTCTTCCAGGACCCGGCGCCGGCGCCGACGTTCACGTCCATCCCGGTACGGGGTCCCGGACTCGCCTGACAGCGGTGGTGACGGTTCGCCTCCACGGGGAACAGTGGTCGCGTCGCGGACGCTGTGAGACGTGGAGGTGATCGTCGATGACCGACGAGCAGGACAGGACCGAGTACCGCACCGAGCACGACTCCATGGGCGAGGTGCGGGTGCCCGCCCACGCCAAGTGGCGGGCCCAGACCCAGCGGGCGGTGGAGAACTTCCCCGTCTCCGGGCAGCGCATCGAGCGCGCGCACATCGAGGCGCTCGCCCGGATCAAGGGCGCGGCGGCCAAGGTCAACGCCGGGCTGGGGGTCCTGGACGAGGACGTCGCCGCCGCGATCCAGGAGGCGGCGGACGAGGTCGCCGAGGGTGAGTGGGACGCGCACTTCCCCGTGGACGTGTTCCAGACGGGGTCGGGGACCTCGTCCAACATGAACACCAACGAGGTCATCGCCACCCTCGCCACCGAGCGGCTCGGCAGGGACGTGCACCCCAACGACCACGTCAACGCCTCCCAGTCGTCCAACGACGTCTTCCCGTCGTCGATCCACATCGCCGCCACCGCCGCCGTCACCCGTGACCTGATCCCGGCCCTCGACCACCTCGCCGGCGCCCTGGAGCGCAAGGCGGAGGAGTTCGCCGACGTGGTGAAGTCCGGGCGTACGCACCTCATGGACGCCACGCCGGTCACCCTCGGGCAGGAGTTCGGCGGGTACGCGGCCCAGGTGCGGTACGGCGTCGAGCGGCTGGAGGCGTCCCTCCCGCGCCTGGCCGAGCTGCCGCTGGGCGGCACCGCCGTCGGCACCGGGATCAACACCCCGCCAGGCTTCTCCGCCGCCGTCATCGAGGAGGTGGCCCGCGCCACCGGGCTGCCGCTGACCGAGGCGCGCGACCACTTCGAGGCGCAGGGCGCCCGGGACGGCATCGTGGAGACCAGCGGGCAGCTGCGGACCATCGGCGTCGGCCTGACGAAGATCGCGAACGACCTGCGGTGGATGGCGTCCGGGCCGCGGACCGGGCTCGCGGAGATCTCCCTGCCCGACCTCCAGCCCGGGTCGTCCATCATGCCCGGCAAGGTCAACCCGGTGATCCCCGAAGCGGTGCTCATGGTCGCCGCCCAGGTCACCGGCAACGACGCGACGGTCGCCGCCGCCGGAGCGGCCGGCAACTTCGAGCTCAACGTCATGCTGCCGGTCATCGCCAAGAACGTACTGGAGTCGGTGCGGCTGCTCGCGAACGTCTCGCGGCTGCTCGCCGACCGCACCGTCGACGGCATCGTCGCCCACCGGGACCGGGCCCGCGAGTACGCCGAGTCGTCGCCGTCCGTGGTCACACCGCTCAACAAGTACCTCGGGTACGAGGAGGCCGCCAAGGTCGCCAAGAAGGCGCTGGCCGAGCGGAGGACGATCCGTCAGGTCGTGCTGGACGGCGGGTACGTCGAGCGCGGCGACCTCACGTACGAGCAGCTGGACGAGGCACTGGACGTGCTGCGGATGACCCGCCCGTGACCGGACGGCCGTCGTGGACGCGGGCGGCCGTCGTGGAGGCGGGCGCCCGTCACGGGCGTTCGTCGCGATCACCGGCGCGTCACGTGGCCCGGGCACCTAATATCTGTCCATGACAGACGGTGAAGCGGTGAGCGCCGCGACGGAAGCGGAGGCGACGACCGGCGGCCCGAAGGCCCCGGCGAGGTACTGGGCGCCCGGCAGCCACATCCTGTGGCGGTACCGGGAGAACGGCGGCCCCCGCCCCCACATCGCACGCCCCGTCACCGTCGTACGGGACGACGCCGGCCTGCTCGCCGTGTGGCTGGCGCCCGGCACCGAGTGCGTGAAGCCGGTGCTCGCCGACGGCACGCCCGTACACCTGGAACCGCTGGCGTCGCGCTACACCAAACCGCGCGCGGTGCAGCGCGACCGGTGGTTCGGCACGGGCGTGCTGAAGCTGGCACGGCCCGGCGAGCCCTGGTCGGTGTGGCTGTTCTGGGACCCGGGCTGGCGGTTCAAGAACTGGTACGTGAACCTGGAGGAGCCGCTGACCCGCTGGGAGGGCGGCGTCGACTCCGAGGACCACTTCCTCGACATCTCCGTCCACCCGGACCGCACCTGGCACTGGCGGGACGAGGACGAGTTCGCGCAGGCCCAGCGGGACCGGCTGATGGACGCCCGGCTCGCCGGGCGGGTGCGCGCGGCGGGGCGCGCGGCGGTGGCGGAGATCCGTGCCTGGGGCTCCCCGTTCGCGGACGGCTGGGAACACTGGCGCCCCGATCCGTCCTGGGCGGTACCTTCACTGCCGGGGGACTGGGACCGCACGCCCGCGCACGCGTCCTCATGAGACCCTTGATACGCCCCCGGGCAGGAAACGTAGGATCGTCCTCCGCAAGGAAGTGCGGCAGCAACCGGCGGAGCGTGCGCTGTGCTTGACCGATCGTCACCGAGGGGCGGCAGGACGTGAGCGAGGGGTACGACGGCAACCCGGACACGGGCCGCAGACGGTCCGCCGGTGACACAGGAACAGCCTCTGACCACGCGGGAATCCCGTTCCCGGGGCACGTATTCCGGGTATCGGGATTTCTGCGGGACGAACTGCACGCGCCGCGGGCAGTCCCGGACGGACGGATTCGACACGCGTGACGGAGCACCCGACCTCCTTCGACCGCCCCCCGACGGGCGGCGACCCCACGGATCCCCGCGGGGCGCTCCTGCCTACCCCCGTGCAGCCGCGCGCCCTCGGTGCCGCGTTACCCGCACAGGGGCGCGCCGGAGAGACACCGCCGGCCGCCGGCGCGGACTCCCCCGCCGCCTTCGAGCACGCCCAGCCGGGTGCCGAGCAGGCCACCGAGCCCGGTACGCACCGCCCGCGGCCCACGCCCGAAGGCGTACCGGTCCAGCCCGGCGGCGCGCAGACCGGAGCCGGAGCGGTTCCCGGCACCGGGGCACCCGCGGGGCCGGAGCGCCGCGCCGCGCCGCTCGAACCGGACCGCCGGACCGGGCAGCCCACCACGCCCGGCCGGCCCACGCCCATGCGGCGGGACGGGGACCGGCTGCGGTTCGTGGGAGCCGCGACCCGGCGGATCGCCCGGGGCATGGACCTCGACGAGATCGTGATGGGGCTGTGCCGGGCCACCGTGCCGACGTTCGCGGACGCCATCCTCGTCTATCTGCGGGAGCCGCTGCCCGTCGGTGACGAGCGGCCCACGGGCCCCCTGGTGCTGCGGTTGCGCCGGACCGACCGGATTCCGGTCGAGCGGGACACCGAGGGCGGGTTCACGCCCGCGGTCCAGCCGGAGCCCTCCGAGCTGGAGACGGTCGGCTCCGAGCTGTGCGAGGTGCGGCCGGGCAGCGCGCTCGCCGAGGTGCTGCGCGGGGTGCGCCCGGTCTTCGCGGACACCCCCGCCGCCCGGGCCGCCCTTCCGGAGCTGCTCGGTGACGACGGGGACTTCGCCGTGCCCGACGGCCGGCGGGCGATCCTCGCGCCGCTGCGCGGCCGGCGCCGGGTGATCGGGGCCGCCCTGTTCCTGCGCGGCCCCGAGCGCGTCGCCTTCGACGCCGACGACCTGCTGGTCGCCGCCCAGCTCGCCACGCACAGCGCGCTCGGCATCGACAAGGCGGTGCTGTACGGGCGGGAGGCGTACATCGCCGACGAGCTGCAGCGCACGATGCTCCCGGAGACCCTGCCGCGCTGCACCGGCGTGCGGCTGGCCTCCCGTTACCTCCCGGCCGCGGAGACGGCGCGGGTCGGCGGCGACTGGTACGACGCCATCCCGCTGCCCGGCAGCCGGGTCGCGCTGGTCGTCGGGGACGTCATGGGGCACTCGATGACGTCGGCGGCCATCATGGGCCAGCTGCGGACCACCGCGCAGACCCTGGCCGGGCTCGACCTGCCGCCGCAGGAGGTGCTGCACCACCTCGACGAACAGGCCCAGCGCCTGGGCACCGACCGCATGGCGACCTGCCTGTACGCCGTGTACGACCCGGTCGCGCACCGCATCACCGTCGCCAACGCCGGACACCCGCCGCCCGTGCTGCTGCACCTGGGCGGCCACGCCGAGGTGCTGCGTGTGCCCGCCGGCGCCCCGATCGGCGTGGGCGGCGTGGACTTCGAGGCCGTGGAGCTGGACGCCCCCGCCGGCGCGACCCTGCTCCTCTACACGGACGGGCTGGTCGAGTCCCGCCTGCGGGACGTGTGGACCGGCATAGAGCAGCTGCGGGAGCGCCTCGCCGCGACCGCGCAGCTCACCGGGCCCGACCATCCGCCGCCCCTGGAAGCCCTGTGCGACGAGGTGCTGGACATGCTCGGGCCGGGCGACCGGGACGACGACATCGCGCTGCTCGCCGCCCGCTTCGACGGCATCGCGCCCAGCGACGTGGCGTACTGGTTCCTGGAGCCCGAGGACGCGGCTCCCGGCCGGGCCAGGCGCCTGGCCCGGCGCGCGCTGGCCCGCTGGGGCATGGAGGACCTCACGGACTCCGTGGAGCTGCTGGTCAGCGAGGTCGTGACCAACGCCGTGCGGTACGCCTCGAAGCCGGTCACGCTGCGGCTGCTGCGCACGGACGTGCTGCGCTGCGAGGTCGGCGACGACGTGCCGCAGCTGCCCCGGCTGCGGCAGGCACGCGCCACGGACGAGGGCGGGCGCGGGCTGTACCTGGTGAACCGGCTGGCCCGGCGCTGGGGCGCGACGCGGCTGAGCACCGGCAAGGTGGTCTGGTTCGAGCTGAACCGGGGCTAAGGCCCGTGCACGCGAGAGGGGCGCCCGGACCTCCGGGCGCCCCTCCGTCGTGTTCCCGCGGCTGCTGCTTCTACCAGTCCGCGCCGGGGAAGAGCGGGTCCTCCGATTGCGTCGGCTCCCCGCTCGTCGGCGGTTCGGACGACGGGCTGCCCGACGGCGGCGGTTCGGACGACGGGCTGCCCGACGGCGGCGCCTCGGTCGTCGGCTCCCTGGACGGCGGCGCCTCGGTCGTCGGCTCCCTGGACGGCGGCGCCTCGGTCGTCTCCTCCTGCGTCGGCGACTGGGTCGGCGACTCGGAGCCCGTCGGCGACTTGCTGGGCTTCACCGCGTTGCCCTGCTTGGTCTCCAGGTCGAACTTGCTGGTCCCGTCCATGACGCCGAAGGTGTACGCCGCCCAGATCTCCGCGGGGAAGCCACCACCGTTGACGCGGTAGTCGACGCCGCCCGCCTTGTACATCGGGACCTGCGGGTGCGGCGCCTTGTCGTCCTCACCGAACAGGCCGACCGAGGTGACCAGTTCGGGGGTGAAGCCGGTGAACCAGGCCGACTTGTTGTTGTCGGACGTACCCGTCTTGCCGGCGACCTGCTGGCCGTCGCGCAGCGGGTTCTCCCGCACGGACTTCTTGGCCGTACCGTCGTCGACCACGCCGGTGAGCACCGAGGTCACCGTGTCGGCGGCCTCGCGGCTGATGACCTGCTCGCCGATCGGGTCGGGCATCTCGACCGTGCGGTCCTTGTGCTCCACCGACTTCACGATGGCCGGGGTGACCTTCTTGCCGTGGTTGTCGAGGGTGGCGTAGACGCCGGCCATCTCCAGCGGGCTGGCGCCCATACTGCCCAGGGTCTGGGCGGGCACGGCCTGCACGCCCTCGGTGTCCATGCCGAGGTCGCCGGCGACCTTCATGACCTCGGACATGCCGACGTCGATGCCCATCTGCGCGAAGACGGAGTTGACGGACTTGTTCATCGCGTCCTGGACGGTGATGTCGTCGTAGTCGACGTCGTCCTCGTTGGGGGGCGCGAAGCCGACCTCGCGGTCGCCGTCCATCACGGGGCGCTCGCTCGTACCGTCGTAGATCGTGTTGGCCGTGATCGGCACGCCGTCCTGCGTCTCGGCGTCCTGGTCCACGGCCGCGGCGAGGATCACCGGCTTGAAGGTGGAGGCGGGCTGGTAGTCGTCGCGGGTGGCGTTGTTCGTGTAGTGCTTCACGTAGTCCACGCCGCCGTACATCGCCAGGACCGCGCCCGTCTTCGGGTCCACGGAGACGGCACCGGCCTGGACGTCGGCGTCGACCGCGCGCTTGGCGGGGTCGAGCTTGCTGGTGAGCTTGGTCTTGACCGCCTTCTCCAGCTCGGCCTGCTTCTTCTTGTCGACGTTGAGCGTGACGGTGTAGCCGCCGAGGTCCACCAGGGCCTTGGCCTGCTCCATGTCCTCGGCGGCGCCCTGGGCGACGAGCTGCTTCTTGAGCGAGTAGTTGGCGGCCTCCACCAGGTACCCGGTCTGCCCCTCCATCCCGGCGGCGGCCTTGGGCTCCTTGGGCTCCGGGAACGTCATGTTCTGGCGGTCGGAGCTGCTCAGCCAGTCCTCCTCGACCATGTTGTCGAGGACGTAGTTCCAGCGCTCCTGGACGAGCTTCTTGCCGGTCTCGCTGGCGATCGCCCAGTCGTACTGGTTCGGCGCCTGGAGCAGCGCGGCGAGGTACGCGCCCTGCTCGACCGTCAGCTCCTCGGCGTCGACGCGGTAGTAGGCCTGCGCGGCGGCCTGGATGCCGTAGGCGCCACGGCCGTAGTAGCTGGTGTTGATGTAGCCGGCGAGGATGTAGTCCTTGGGCTTCTCCCGGTCCAGCTTCAGGGAGATGACCAGTTCCTTCAGCTTGCGCGTGACCGTCTGCTCCTGGGACAGGTAGTAGTTCTTGACGTACTGCTGGGTGATCGTCGAACCGCCCTGCGCGCCCTTGCCGGAGAGCGTGTTGAGGACACCGCGCGCGGTGCCCTTGAGGTCGACGCCGGAGTCCTTGTAGAAGGTCTTGTTCTCGGCGGCGACGAAGGTGCGCTGGACCTCCTTGGGCACCTTGGCCAGGTCGACGATCTCACGGTTGCGCTCGCCCGTGCGGGCCATGATGCTGCCGTCGCTGTACTTGTAGACGTTGCTCTGCAGCTCCGCCTCGGGATTCCCCTCGGGGATCTCGATCACCATGTACAGGACGATGAAGGCGCCCATGCCGAGCAGGCAGAGGCCGAAGAAGGTGCCGAGGACCTTCTTCCAGGTGAACAGCCTGCGTATGCCGCTCTTCCCGCCCGCGCCCGACGGACGGCGGCGTTTCGGCGCCGCGCGGCGGCCACCGCGCTGTCGCGCTTTTCTCTCTTCCGCTCGTCCCATGGGTCCGATCCGCTCCGCTTCGTTCACGTGTGCTCACGCGTCACACAGGTTCACCGCTCATATCAGCTCAGAAAGCTAACACCGGGAGATGTGGCAAACGGCTGCGGATCCGGCCTTCTACGGACGTGAGAATCAGCACCCGCTCCCAAGGAACCGACGTACGAGAGGGGTCAAGGGTTGCCATCACGAGGTAAAGTGATATCACTTAGCTAGACCGAAGATAGTCGCCGGGGCGTGCGCGAGCGCGCCCCGCGAGAACGGGGGACCCCTCATGTCCGCACACGACGCGCACGACGCACACGACACCTCGCAGGTCACGGCGGATGTGCCCGAGATGCCGGCACCACGGGTGCGCGAGATACAGGCGCACAGCATCGGCGGCGGCCTGGCGCTGCTGCTGGGACTGATCGGGCTGATCGCCGGCGTCGGCCTGCTCGCCGCCGCCACGGCGGTCGACTCGTCGGGAGGCAAGGCGGCGTTGATCATCCCGGGCGTCGTGATCGCCCTGGCCGCCTTCCTCGCGATGTCCGGGCTGAACATGGTGGCGCCGGGCGAGGCCCGGGTGGTGCAGCTCTTCGGGCGGTACCGGGGGACGATCCGGCAGGACGGGCTGCGCTGGGTGAACCCGCTCACCTCGCGCACCAAGATCTCCACGCGGGTGCGCAACCACGAGACGGCCGTCCTGAAGGTGAACGACGCCTACGGCAACCCGATCGAGCTGGCCGCCGTCGTGGTGTGGCGGGTGGAGGACACCGCACAGGCCACCTTCGAGGTGGACGACTACATCGAGTTCGTCTCCACCCAGACCGAGGCGGCCGTGCGGCACATCGCCATCGAGTACCCCTACGACGCCCACGACGAGGACGGCCTCTCGCTGCGCGGCAACGCCGAGGAGATCACCGAGAAGCTCGCCGTCGAGCTGCACGCGCGCGTGGAGGCGGCCGGCGTGCAGATCATCGAGTCCCGCTTCACGCACCTCGCGTACGCGCCGGAGATCGCCTCCGCGATGCTCCAGCGGCAGCAGGCCGGCGCGGTGGTCGCGGCGCGGCGGCAGATCGTGGACGGCGCCGTCGGCATGGTCGAGGCGGCGCTCGCCCGGATCAGCGAGCAGGGGATCGTGGAGATGGACGACGAGCGCAAGGCGGCGATGGTGTCCAACCTGATGGTCGTGCTCTGCGGGGACCGCGCCGCCCAGCCGGTCCTGAACACGGGGACGCTCTACCAGTGACGACCTCACCCGAGGGCTCCCCGTCCGAGGCCCGGCCGCCCGGCGGCCTCCCGGCCGGGGACCCTGCCCCGAAACGCCGGCCGCCGCAGCAGCGCAAGCAGGTGCTGCTGCGGCTGGACCCCCAGGTGTACGAGGCGCTGGCCCGCTGGGCGGGCGACGAGCTGCGCTCGGCGAACGCCCAGATCGAGTTCCTGCTCCGCAGGGCACTCTCGGAGGCGGGCCGGCTGCCCTCGGACACCGGCCCACTGCCCCGCCGGGGCCGCCCGTCCCGGGGCCGGAGCCCGGGACCGGGTCCCGGGACGGGCGCGGGTCCCGGGACGGGCGCGGGTCCCGGGACGGGCGCGGGGACGGGCGCGGGGACGGGCGCGGGGACGGGGACGGGCGCGGGGACGGGTCCGCCTCCCACGCCCCCCTCGTGACGAAAGCGACGGATGCCCGGCAGGCCGGGCCGCCGCGCCTCACCTCACCTCCCCCAGGCGCGGCGTCCGCCGTGGCACAACGGTGACAATCGGCCCCGACCTGCACTCCCGTACGCGCCGCCACCGTCTCTGCACACGACGTATACATAGCGCGTATACACCGTGTGTAGAGTGATCGGCATGTCCATCGGTCACACCCTCCTGGGGCTCCTGGAGTCCGGGCCACGCCACGGTTACGACCTGAAGCGTGCCTTCGACGAGAAGTTCGGTCACGACCGGCCGCTGCACTACGGCCAGGTCTACTCGACGATGTCCCGCCTGCTGAAGAACGGCCTCGTCGTCGTCGACGGCATCGAGGCGGGCGGCGGTCCCGAGCGCAAGCGGTACGCGATCACCGACGCGGGGATCACCGACGTACAGCAGTGGCTCGCCACGCCCGAGAAGCCCGAGCCGTACCTCCAGTCGACGCTGTACACCAAGGTCGTCCTCGCGCTGCTCACCCACCGCGACGCCGCCGACATCCTCGACACGCAGCGCTCGGAGCACCTGCGCAGCATGCGCATCCTCACCGACCGCAAGCGCAAGGGCGACCTCGCCGACCAGCTGATCTGCGACCACGCCCTGTTCCATCTCGAGGCCGACCTGCGCTGGCTGGAACTGACCGCCGCGCGCCTCGACAAGCTCCGTGAGGCGGTAACCCGATGACTCCGCCCGCAGGTTCGCTGCTCTCGGCCGAGCAGCTGCGCAAGGCCTACGGCCCCACCCTCGCCCTGGACGGCGCGGAGTTCTCCATCCACCCCGGCGAGGTCGTCGCCGTGATGGGCCCCTCCGGGTCCGGCAAGTCGACGCTGCTGCACTGCCTCGCCGGCATCGTGCCGCCCGACTCGGGGACGATCACGTACGACGGGCGGGAGCTGTCCGGCATGAGCGACGCCCAGCGCAGTGCGCTGCGCCGCTCGGACTTCGGGTTCGTGTTCCAGTTCGGGCAGCTCGTGCCGGAGCTGACGTGCGTGGAGAACGTCGCCCTTCCGCTGCGTCTGAACGGCACCCCCCGCAAGGAGGCCGAGCGGACCGCGCTGACCTGGATGCAGCGCCTCGAGGTCGACGACCTGAGGAAGAAGCGGCCCGGCGAGGTCTCCGGCGGCCAGGGGCAGCGGGTCGCGGTGGCGCGGTCGCTGGTCACCAGCCCCCGCGTGCTCTTCGCCGACGAGCCGACCGGCGCCCTGGACTCCCTCAACGGCGAACGCGTGATGGAACTCCTCACGGACGCCGCCCGCACCACCAACGCCGCCGTCGTCCTCGTCACGCACGAGGCGCGGGTGGCCGCCTACTCCGACCGGGAGATCGTCGTACGGGACGGCAAGTCCCGGGACATGGAGCGCGCCGTATGAGCGTGCGGCAGTGGAGCCGGGACCTGGCCATGGGCGTCCGCTTCGCCTTCACCGGCGGGCGCGAGGGGTGGACCCGGGCCGTGCTGACGGCCGTCGGCGTCGGGCTCGGCGTGGCGCTGCTCCTGCTGACGACGGCGGTCCCGAACGCGCTCGAAGTCCGGCACGACCGGGAGGCGGCGCGCTCCGACATCACCTTCAGCTCCGAGCAGATACCGAAGGCGAACGACACGCTCGTGGTCGCCAGGCTCGACGCGAACTTCCGCGACGACGACGTCCGGGGCCGGGCGCTGGATCCCGACGGGCCGCGGGCACCGCTGCCGCCGGGGGTGGACGAGTTCCCGGCGGTGGGCGAGATGGTGGTCTCCCCCGCGCTGAGGGAGCTGCTGGAGTCGGACTCCGGCGCGCTGCTGCGTGAACGGCTGTCGGACCGGATCGTCGGCACGATCGGGGAGAGCGGGCTGATCGGCTCGGCCGAACTCGCCTTCTACCGGGGTGCGGAAGGGCTCGAGCAGCACATCGATCCCGGCCGGATCGAGCGTATCGACCGGTTCGGCGACCCGGACCCGGGGGAGGAGCAGTCCGACCCGGTGCTGCTCCTGCTGGTCCTCGTCGTCTTCGTGGTGCTGCTGACACCGGTCGCGGTCTTCATCGCCGCCGCCGTACGGTTCGGCGGCGAGCGGCGGGACCGGAGGCTCGCGGCACTGCGCCTGGTGGGCGCCGACGGCCGCATGACCCGGCGCGTCGCCGCCGGCGAGGCGATGGCGGGCGCGATCCTCGGGCTGGTCTTCGGCACCGGGTTCTTCCTGGTCGGGCGTCAGCTCGCGGGCACGGCCGAGGTGTACCGCATCAGCGTGTTCCCGAGCTATCTCAACCCCTCGCCGCTGCTGGCCCTGCTGGTCGCGGTGGCGGTGCCGGCGGCGGCGGTGCTGGTGACGCTGTTCGCGCTGCGCGGGGTGGTCATCGAACCGCTCGGCGTGGTCCGCGCGGGCCGCCCGGCCAGGCGCCGGCTGTGGTGGCGGCTGCTGCTGCCGCTGGCCGGACTGGCCATGCTCTACCCGATGGTCGGCAACGGGCGCGAGAACGGCGACTTCAACCAGTACCTGGTGACCGGCGGTGTCGTGCTGCTCCTGGTCGGCGTGACCGCGCTGCTGCCGTGGATCGTGGAGACCGTCGTCGCCCGGCTCGGTTCCGGCGGCGTGGCCTGGCAGTTGGCCGTGCGCCGGCTGCAGATGAGCAGCGGCACGGCGGCCCGCATGGTCAACGGCATCGCCGTGGCCGTCGCCGGGGCGATCGCGCTGCAGATGCTCTTCGCCGGCGTGGACGACGACTACACCAAGACCACCGGGCAGGACGTGTCGTGGGCTCAGATGGAGGCGGTCCTGCCGAGCGAGGTGCCGGCGGCGCAGGCGGCCGACGAGTTCCGGGACACCGAGGGCGTGACGGCGGTCTACGGCTACTCCGAGGGCTACCTCGGCGACCGCCCCCGGACCCCGGACCACGGCACGATGATGACCGTGGGCGACTGCGCGTCGCTGCGGGAGATCGCCCGCCTGACCTCCTGTGAGGACGGGGACGTGTTCGCCGTCCACGGTGCCGAGTGGGACACCGGGGAGGACATGACGAAGCTGGCCGCGCCGGGCCGGAAGCTGTACCTGGACCCGACCTACGAGGGCGGCCCGAAGGGCCGGGAGATCCCCTGGACGGTGCCGCAGGGCGTCAAGGCGGCGAAGCCGCTTCAGCGCCTGCTGGCCGGGATCGACCGGGGCGGCTTCCTGATCACGCCGAAGGCGATGCCGGCCACGCTCGCGCCCGGCCTGACCGGACACGCCTACCTCAAGCTGGACGACTCGGTGGCGGACGTGCACGACCGGGTACGCAACACCGCGGCGGCCCTCCATCCGCTGACGGACACCATGACGTGGTCGGCGACGGAGCGGACCGGCCGGTTCGACGCCATCCGCACCGGTCTGTTCGTCGGGGCGGCGTGTGTGCTGGCGCTGATCGGCGCGAGTCTGCTGGTCTCGCAGCTGGAGCAGCTGCGCGAGCGGAAGAAGCTGCTGTCGGCCCTGGTCGCCTTCGGCACCCGGCGCCGCACACTGAGCATGTCGGTGCTGTGGCAGACCGCTGTCCCCATCGCGCTGGGCCTGCTGCTGGCCGTGGTGGTGGGCCTGACGCTGGGCACGGTGCTCCTGAAGATGACGTCCACCCCGGTCGGCGTCGACTGGGCCGGCGTCCTCGCCATGACGGGCATCGGCGCCGCGGTCGTCCTGGTGGTGACCCTCTTGAGTCTGCCGCCGCTGCTGCGGCTGATGCGGCCGGAGGGCCTGCGCACGGAGTGACTCCGCCGGTGCGTGGTGCCGGCCGCCCGGCCAGGGCGGGGGACCGCCGCCCTCCGGGGCGGCCGGTCGCCCGCCCCGGCCGGGGCGGGCCCGGCCGGGCGCGGTGATCGACCCGCGTCCGCTCGGGTGGTCGAACCGCCTCCGCTCAGGTAGTCAACCCGCCTCCGCTCAGGTGGCCGACGCCTCCGCTCGGGTGGTCGACCCGCCTCCGCCCGGTGGCCGACCCGCCTCCGCTCAGTCGTGGACCGTCCGGACCGGCAGGTCCCCCATCGCCTCCCGCAGGGCCGCCGCCAGTTCCTCGTACTCCGCGGCACGCGCCGCACCCGTGCGCATGGCGAGGGCGACCCGGCGGGTGGGGGCCGGGTCGGCGAAGGAGCCGGTGAGGAGCTGGCTGGAGCGGGACGTCTCCACGCGGACCGCGGTGCGCGGCAGCAGCGTCACCCCGAGGCCGCCCGCGACCAGCTGCACCAGCGTCGACAGGCCGGCGGCCGACGTCGTCGCGGGGACTCCCGCGCGCCCCGCCTCCCGGCAGATGTCGAGCGCCTGGTCGCGCAGGCAGTGCCCCTCGTCGAGCAGCAGCAGCTTCAGTTCGCGCAGCGCCGAGCGCTCGATGCCCTCCCGGCCGCCGAGCCGGTGGTCGAGCGGGGTGACGAGCACGAAGTCCTCGTCGAAGAGGGGGAGCTCCGTGACACCGGGGACGCCGAGCGGCACCGCCAGCAGGAGCAGGTCGAGGCGGCCGGTCGTGAGACCGTCCAGCAGGCTCGCCGTCTGCTCCTCGTGGACCTGGAGGTCCAGGTCCGGATAGCGGTCGTGGACCAGGCGCAGCACCGTCGGCAGCAGATACGGCGCCACCGTGGGGATGACCCCGAGCCGCAGCGCGCCGGTGAACGGCGCCCGTACCGCCGCCGCCTCCTCCAGCAGCGCGCCGACCTCCGCCAGTACCGCCTTCGCCCGGACCGCGAGCCGTTCACCGGCGGGCGAGAGCAGTACCTTGCGCGTCGTACGCTCCAGCAGGGTGACCCCCAGCGCCTCCTCCAGCGCGGAGACCGCGCCCGAGAGCGCGGGCTGGCTCATGCCGATCGCGGCGGCGGCGTCGCGGAAGTGCAGATGCTCGGCGACCGCGGCGAAAGCCCTCAGCTGGGCGAGGCTTGGCTGCCTCTTCTTAGCCGCCACTCATAACCACCTCCGATCAACTCGACCGAGTGTAGCTATTTCACTAATCAATGTGCCTTGTGCCAACATCAACAGCGTCCAACCCATGGGAAACACTCGCAAAACGGGTGTTTCTTCGCTGCATTTATTGGAGAGCGCGTGCTCACTGTCGGTGACAAGTTCCCCGAGTTCGAACTGACCGCCTGCGTCTCGCTGGAGAAGGGCAAGGAGTTCGGGACGATCGACCACAAGACCTACGAGGGCAAGTGGAAGGTCGTTTTCGCCTGGCCCAAGGACTTCACCTTCGTGTGCCCGACCGAGATCGCCGCCTTCGGCAAGCTGAACGACGAGTTCGCCGACCGTGACGCCCAGGTGCTCGGCTTCTCCGGCGACTCCGAGTTCGTGCACCACGCCTGGCGCAAGGACCACCCGGACCTGACCGACCTGCCGTTCCCGATGATGGCGGACTCCAAGCACGAGCTGATGCGCGACCTCGGCATCGAGGGCGAGGACGGCTTCGCCAAGCGCGCCGTGTTCATCGTGGACCAGAACAACGAGATCCAGTTCACCATGGTGACCGCCGGCTCGGTCGGCCGGAACCCGAAGGAGGTCCTGCGGGTCCTCGACGCCCTGCAGACCGACGAGCTCTGCCCGTGCAACTGGAGCAAGGGCGACGAGACCCTGGACCCGGTCGCGCTGCTGGCCGGGGAGTGATCTGAGATGTCGCTCGACTCCCTGAAGTCCGCCGTACCGGACTACGCCAAGGACCTGAAGCTCAACCTGGGCTCGGTCATCGGCAACTCCGACCTCCCGGCGCAGCAGCTGTGGGGCACCGTGCTGGCGACCGCCATCGCCTCGCGTTCCCCGATCGTGCTGCGCGAGCTGGAGCCGGAGGCGAAGGCGAACCTCACGCCCGAGGCGTACTCGGCCGCCAAGTCGGCCGCCGCCGTCATGGCGATGAACAACGTCTTCTACCGCACCCGGCACCTGCTGTCGGACCACGAGTACGGCACCCTGCGCGCCGGTCTGCGGATGAACGTCATCGGCAACCCGGGCGTCGACAAGGTCGACTTCGAGCTGTGGTCCTTCGCGGTGTCCGCCATCAACGGCTGCGGCATGTGCCTGGACTCGCACGAGCAGGTGCTCCGCAAGGCCGGTGTGGACCGCGAGACGATCCAGGAGGCGTTCAAGATCGCCGCCGTGGTCGAGGCCGTCGGCGTCACGCTGGACGCCGAGGCGGTCCTGGCCGCCCAGTAGTCCCGCGGCGCGGAACACGGCGACGGGCCCCGCTCACCCTCAGGGTGGGCGGGGCCCGTCGCCGTCGTGCGTGCCGCTACGCCGGGGAGCTGCCCGACGGCGGCTCGGTCCCGGGAGACGCCGACGGGGGGTCCGTCTTCGAGGTCGCCGAGGTCTCCGAGGTCGCCGAGGTCGCCGACGCCGCCGGGGAGGCGTCCGTGGACGTCGCCCCGCGCGGCTTCGGCGCCTGCCGCACGGCGGCCTCACGGGAGTACGCCCGCAGATAGCCCACGACGGTGTTGGTCACCGCCACCAGCGGTACGGCGACCACCGCGCCGCCGATGCCGGCCACCATGCCGCCGGCGGTCACCGACAGCACCACCGCCAGCGGGTGGACCCGTACCGCGCGCCCGAGGATGAAGGGCTGCAGGATGTGGCCCTCGATCTGCTGCACCACCAGCACCACGACGAGCGTCATGACCGCGGCGAACATGCCCTGCGTCACCAGCGCCACGACGACCGCGAGCGCGCCCGACATCACCGCGCCGACGAGCGGGATGAAGGCGAACAGGAAGATGAACACGGCCAGCGGGACGGCCATCGGCACGTCCAGGAAGTAGATGCCGAGGCCGATGAAGATGGCGTCGATCAGCGCCACTATCACCGTGCCGCGCACGTACGCCGTCAGCGTCCGCCACGCCCGCGGGCCGGCACCGGCCACGGCCGGCCGGGCCGCCGCCGGCACCAGCTTCAGCGTCCAGCGCCAGATGCGCTTGCCGTCGTAGAGCAGGAAGAGCGTCGAGAAGGCGGCCAGCAGGAGGCCCGTGAGCGCCTCGACGACGACCGTGACGCCCTCGAGGCCGGCGGACGTTATCTGGTCGGTGTTGGCGCCGACCGCCTCGCGCAGGTTCTTGGCGATCTCGTTGATCTGCTTGTCGGTGACGTGGAACGGGCTGTTCAGCAGCCCGTTGCGCAGCTCGTCGATGCCGTCCTGGACCTGGTCGGAGAGGTTGTCGATGTTCTCCATGACCTGCCAGGTGACGAACCAGCCGATCAGCCCCATCACCACGAACCCGAGGATCGCGGTCAGGGCGGTGGCCGGCCCCCGGGGCACCCCGTGCCGGCGCAGCCACGCCACGGTCGGCTGGAGCAGCGCCGTGATCAGCAGCGCGATCACGAACGCCAGCACCACCAGTTGCACGGCGCTGATGACCCGCATCAGCACCCACACGGTGCCGGCGAGGACCAGCAGCCGCCACCCGGCCTCCGCGGCGACCCGTACGCCCCAGGGCACGGCCTGCGCCGGGTCGGGCCGGGACTGGAGCACGAGCTGTTGCGACGCGGAGCCGGGCTCCGGATGCGTGTCCTCCGGTGACAGCGACGGCGACGGTGAGGGCGGCACGTGGTCGGCGGCCGGTACCGGTCCGTCGTCGGAGCCCTCCTGCCGGGCCTCTTCGCGGCGCTGGTCCAGCCGCTCACTCATCCGCGTCAGTCCGGCGCCGAGCCGACCGAGCCACCCTGGCACTCGAGACATGATCCGTCCTCTTCCCCCGTCTCTCCCCACCACTCCCCCCTGGAGTCGTTTTCGCTCCGACCGTACATGGCGGGAGCGCGAAAGCCCCTCACCGTAGGACGGTGAGGGGCTGCGCGAGGTTGAGCGGTGGGCCTGGGCGGTGGACCGCGCCGGGCGGGCTCAGTACCAGTGGTTGGCCTGCCAGAAGGTCCAGGCGTCACACGGGCTGCCGTAGCGGCTGTCCATGTAGTTGAGACCCCACTTGATCTGGGTGGCCGGGTTGGTCCGCCAGTCGGCGCCCGCGGAGGCGTACTTGCCGGCCGGCAGCGCCTGGAAGAGACCGTAGGCGCCGGAGGACGGGTTGACCGCCTTGTAGTTCCAGTCGGACTCGTGGTCGACGATGTTGCTGAAGCACTGCCACTGGCCGCTGGGCACCATCGAACGGGCCATCGACTGGATCTGGCTGATGCTGTAGGAGCTCTGGACGGCGAAGCTGGTGGACTCGCGCTTGGCGTCGCGGCTGGCCGCTTCCTTGTCCGCCTCGCGCTTCTGGGCTGCCTGGGCCGCCTTCTTGGCCTTCTCCTGCTTGGCCACGGCGGTCTGGGCGGCAGCCTTGCGGGCCGCCTCCTCGGCGTCCTTCCTGGCGCTCGCGTCCGCGGCGATGGCCTGTACGTCGGCCTGCTGCGTCAGGGACGCGGTCTGCACCTGCGCCTGCTCGCCCATGGGGATGTCCGCAAGCAGCGTCGTACCGGCTGCTGTCGCCTCCGCGTCGTTGCTCTGCGCGGTGCTGCCCGAGGCAACGCCGACGACGCTTCCGACTGCGGTGACCGCCGTGGCCGAGGCCACTGCGAATCCCCGGACCGAGATCCGGCTCACACGGTTTCCTTCCAGCATCGCCCGCTTCGGTGACCCTCGCGGACGCAATCGTGCCCCTGGCGCTGGCCTCCCCAACTACGGGTCACGGGAGGCACGGACCCGGTGGGCAACTCCCCTGCGGGGGAGCGCCGCGTGGTGCTCGGGCGGCATACGACGCTGCTATGGAGTTGAGTCTGGTGCTTCTGTGGCGCCGTACCGCTGGGGGTACAGCTGTGTCGTATGCGGGGCCTGACAGGAAGGAGACTCTGCCGTAACCCGCCGGGGTGAGGCAATTCTGTGCCGCGTGTGAAAGCTCACATCCCGTTTGCGCCAGGGGATTTCCGGAAATCCCCACACGCGAAGGCGCCGCCCGGCTAGGCTCTCGGCCTTTCCGAACGGCGCCGACTTCCCGGTAACCGGCCCTTGACGGGTCGGAGTTCGCGGAAGTGTCAGATGTGGCCGTCCTCCAGCATTTCGGTCACGAGTGCCGCGATCTGGGACCTCTCGGAGCGCGTCAGGGTGACGTGCGCGAAGAGCGGATGCCCCTTCAGCTTCTCGATGACGGCGACGACTCCGTCGTACCGCCCCACCCGCAGATTGTCCCGCTGTGCCACGTCATGGGTGAGTACGACCCGTGAGTTGGCCCCGATCCGGGACAGCACGGTCAGCAGGACGTTCCGCTCCAGCGACTGGGCCTCGTCCACGATCACGAACGCGTCGTGCAGCGAGCGGCCGCGGATGTGGGTGAGCGGGAGGACCTCCAGCATGCCGCGAGCGGTGACCTCCTCGATGACCTCCCGGCTGGTGACCGCCGACAGCGTGTCGAAGACGGCCTGTGCCCAGGGGCTCATCTTCTCGGCCTCGGAGCCGGGCAGATAGCCGAGTTCCTGCCCGCCCACGGCGTACAGCGGGCGGAAGACCATCACCTTCTGGTGCTGCCTGCGCTCCAGCACGGCCTCGAGCCCCGCGCACAGCGCCAGCGCCGACTTTCCGGTGCCGGCCCGGCCGCCCATCGACACGATCCCGACGTCCGGGTCGAGGAGCAGGTCGAGCGCGATCCGCTGCTCGGCGCTGCGGCCCTTGATGCCGAACGCCTCCCGGTCGCCGCGCACGAGGCGGACGCTGCCGTCGGGCGTGACCCGGCCGAGGGCCTTGCCGCGCTCCGACTGGATGGTCAGGCCGGTGTGCACCGGCAGTTCGGCGGCCTCGGGGACGTATACGCGTCCCTCCTCGAACAGGATGTCCACCTGCTCGCCGGGCAGGGCCAGTTCGGACATGCCGGTCCAGCCGGAGGCGTCCGTGATGGCGAGCTCGGCCCGGTACTCCTCGGCGAGCAGGCCGACGGAGGACGCCTTGATCCTGAGCGGGAGGTCCTTGGAGACGACGGTGACGTCGTACCCCTCCGCCTGCAGGTTGCGGGCGACGGCGAGGATGCGGGAGTCGTTGTCCCCCAGGCGGTAGCCGGTGGGCAGCACGCTGGGGTCCGAGTGGTTGAGCTCGACACGGACGGTGCCGCCGAGATCCCCGATCGGAATGGGGGCGTCGAGGCGACCGTGCCGCACCCGGAACTCGTCGAGCAGGCGCAGGGCCTGCCGTGCGAAGTAGCCGAGTTCGGGATGGTGCCGCTTGGCCTCCAGCTCCGTGACCACGACGATCGGGAGCACGACTTCGTGCTCGTCGAAGCGGTTCAGAGCGTTCGGGTCGGCCAGCAGGACGCTGGTGTCGAGAACGTAGGTGCGCCTATCGGGCTTGTGGCGCTTTGTGCTGGTCACCACGGAAGGACGTACCCCCTCGGAAGAGGTCGGGGAGCGACGGAGTGGACGCTGGTCCGGGAGGGCGGGAACGAGCCGACCGGTCGACGGCCGCCCTGCACTGGCGCGGGCCGTGAACCGGCCCTCCGCCGCGTCTTCCGTGCCGCGACCGCACGGTGGGGCTGGTGCAAAGGGCCTCCCGGGCGGACGGCTCCGGGCCGTCCGCTGAGATCCGACACCCGTGGTTCGGGCGTCGACCTGCTTGGTTTATGCCCTCGAACAAGCGCCGCCATGCCACGGCACAGGACGGCGCACCGGTGAACTCCTTGTTACGGGCGTCCCGCCAGGAGACTGCGGCGCGAGGTGACACCGGGGAGGGAGGAGTGGGCCGCGCAGGGGGAGCAGTGGGCCGCGCCCGGAGGGTGGGTCGCACGGGGGGGCGACGAGGAGCGGAGCCGGGAGGGTGGAGGCGTGGGGACCCGGAGGGAGCGCAGGAGCAGGGGCGGGCCGGGGATGGAGGGAGCGGGTGCCGGGGGAGGCAGAAAAAACGGGCCGGTCCGTGGGGGGGAGACGGACCGGCCCGAGGGGGGGTTTCCACCATAACCCTTTGTAAGTGATGCTGCGTGCATCGGCGTGCCACAACTACTCTCCGAAGTCGCCCGGCGACGCCCGGATGGCTGCGGAGGCACTCATTCCGCCCTGAATCATGGCCAGAACGCAGCGAACCCATGGTTGAGCAGGGCGTCCGGTGAGGCCGGAGGGACGCGCGGAGCGGATCGGGAACGGATGCGGAGCGGGCTCGGTGCGCGCCGGAACCCGCCCGGCGAACCGCCCCCGCTTCCCCCCACCGGGTGAACCCACCGGCGAGCGCCCGCTTGACCGGGCACCGCGCAGCCCCCTCCACTGCGCGGTGCCACACGCGCAGCTTTGCTCACGCGAATTACCTGGGCCAGAACCTATGTGATCGGGCAGGGCGCTATCGACCCCAGGAGGGCAATGATGAATAACGATGTGGAATCCCTGTGGGGATCGAAGGGTGATTCCGCACCCTCTCTCCGGACGCGCGGATATGTGCGAAGGTACGTCGCACACGCCCCGAAGATCCGCCGCGCCCGATCCCCATGGAGCCGCGGACCGCACCACTCCCCTCCTGACGTCACCTCACGCCGAAGGCGCCGGGGATCATGTGGGCCGCGGCCGGTGCTCGACTGCCCGAACGGCAGTTCTTGGCCAAGTCTGCCCGAACGGGCGCGTCTGTCGCCCATGTGGCGGACGTGCCCGCGTCGTCGGCCGGGCAGGCCCTAGCGGTGTGGTGTGCGGGCGTCGAAGAGGTGGCGCGTGCTGTGGGCGATGAAGGGGCCTTCGGCCTCGATGCGGTCGTGCAGGTCGCGCAGCCGGTCCCGGTACCCCTCGACGGTGAAGCCGGGGACCATCCACACCACCTTGCGCAGGAAGTGGACGACGGCGCCGATGTCGTGGAACTCCATTCGCAGCCGTTCCGCCCGCAGGTCGACGACCTCCAGACCGGCGGCCTCCGCGTCGGCGCGCTCACGGTCGGGGTGGCGGTGGTTCCGGCTCTCCTCCGGCTGGGGCCCGAGGAAGTACTCGATGAGCTCGAAGACGCTGCCGGGGCCGACGTGCTGGGCGAAGTACGTGCCGCCGGGCGCGAGCACGCGGCTGATCTCGGCCCAGTGCGGCTCGACGGGATGCCGGCTCACGACCAGGTCGAAGGCTCCGTCCGCGAAGGGGAGGGGCGCGTCGTCGGGCGAGGCGACCACGGGGACGCCGCGCGGGCGGAGCAGTGCGGTGGCCTTGGCGACGTTGGGCTGCCAGCCCTCGGTGGCGACGACGAGCGGGGGCCGGTGCGGGGCGGCGGCTTCGAGGGCCTGGTCCAGGACCTCCCCTCCCCCGGTCTGCACCTCCAGTACTGCGGTGGCTCCGGTCAGCCGCATGGCCATGGACCGCGCATACCCCCAGGAGGGCCGGGCCTCGGTGGCCCGCCCCTCGAACCAGGAGAAGTCCCACCCCTCGGTGGGGACGGAGGCTCCCTCGGCGACGAGGTCGTCGAAGGAGCGGGAGGGTGCGGGCGTCATGGACGTGCGATCCGATCGATGCGTACGAGGGTTACGGGGGTGGGGTGCGGTGTCGACGGCCGGCGGCGGGGCTCAGCCGACCAGGGGCCGGACCTGCTCGGCGGTGAACCGCACGAACCCCTCGGGGTCCGGCTCGTCACCCGTCGGCTGGAGGACGACGGTGTCGGCGCCGGCCTCGGCCAGCCGCCGGACGGCCTTGGCGACGGCATCCGCGTCCCCGGCGACCCCCAGGTCCGCCACCGAGCCGAGTCCTTCGGCCCGCTGTTCGGCCCGCAGCCGTTCGGCGGCGCCGGGTCCGGTGGCCGTGAGGAGATACGCGACCACTTTGTGCGGCTCCGTCCGCCCGGCCGCCGCCCGCCCCTCGTCGATGAGCCGACGGGCCTGCCGCACCGCGTCGGGCGGGTTGGCCGCGGTGAGGATGGTCCCGTCGGCGGCCTCCCCGGCGAGCCGCAGCGAACGGGGTCCGGTGACCCCGGCGAGCACCTCGGCCCCCGGCGGGGGCGGCCAGTCGAGGGCGACGTCGTCGAGCCGGACGTACCGCCCCTCGGTCGTCACCCGCTCCCCGCGCAACAGGGCCCGCAGGGCGAGCAGGTACTCCCGCAGCAGGGTGACGGGCGACTCGGCCCGCGCCCCGACCTGCCCCATCCAGTCCTGTACGCCGTGCCCGACGCCGAGGACGGCGCGGCCGGGGAACATCCGGTGCAGGGTGGCGGCCTCCATGGCGGTGACGGCGACGTTCCGCAACGGCACGGGCAGCAGCCCGATCCCGACCCGGAGCCGTTCGGTCCAGGCGAGGGCGGCGGCGGCCGTGGAGATCCCTCCCTCGAGGAAGCAGTCCTCCCACAGCCACAACTCCTCCAGCCCCGCCTCCTCCGCGACGCGTGCGACGGCACGGAGTCGTTCTGGGGCGAGCTGAGGACGGAACACGGCGCCGAGTGCGGTCATGGGGTCTTCCTACCTTTGACGGAGCGGCAGGGCAACGCCTTTCCCGTCGTGCCGCCATGGTGAAGTGGCTCGACGGCTCATGCCTGTTCGTCCCCGGGAGCCGGATCGAGTTCCTGCTCCGGTCGCGGCTGTCCCGACCGGGCTCGCTCCATGTCCGCTCGCGCGTGGATCAGCAGTGCCACGGCTTTGATGTACGCCGAGGCGTCGCCGGAGCGCGAAGCGACGCTCACCAGCGGGAGGGAGCGACACCGGGTCGCATCCTTCCCTCCCGCCGTATACGCCGGGCCTGCTCGGGGGCAGATACGTTCGGTAGGACGGACTGGGCTGCGGGAGGGGCATCGACATGGCACGGCGCCGGCGGGACGGGGCAGGGGTGTTGGTCGTGGAAGAAGAGACCGGCGGCGGGAGTGTCCGTATTCCGCTGGAGATCGCCGGTTCCTACCGCGCGCGCACCAAGGGACTGCTGGGGCGGTCCTTCGTCGACGGGGCCATTCTCCTGTCGCCTGCCAACAGCGTGCACACCTTCCGGATGCGGATGCCCATCGACGTGGCCTACCTCGACCGCCGGCTCACCGTCATCGCCGTCCGCACCATGCGGCCGGGCCGGCTGGGGCTGCCCCGCCCGCGTGCCCGGCATGTGCTGGAGGCCGAGGCCGGGGCGATGGCCGGGTGGGGGGTGCGGGTGGGGGCGCGGATGAAGGTAGTGGAAGGTTAGGGCGTCGCCTCAGTCGGTTCCGGACCGTACACGCGACGCGCGCTGCTGGTCTGCGCGGTGACGGGCGTGCGTCACAGCGTGCCGAACCATGTCTCCGCGAGCGCGGGCAGCGTTTTCTCGGCAGGCAAACGCAGCTCCCGCATGTACCAAGGGAGGTTGCTGTACACGTGCAGCAACGTGTACGCGAGCAGTTCGGACGGCTCGAAGGTGTGACCGTACGCCTTGGTGAGACGGGCGAGCAGGTCCGGTTCACCCCGGGTGACGAAGAGGCCGACGCCCACGAAGTCATACGCACGGTCACCGATCATCGCCGGTTCGAAGTCGAAGAGCCCGGTCAGCCGCCACCCATCGGGATCGACCAGGAAGTGCTGCTGCATGACCTCGGTGTGCAGCAGGCAACGGTGCGGGTCGCGCGGCAGCGAGACCGAGGCCAGGAAGTCCGGGATCTGCTCCAGCCAGGCGGCCGGCAGTCCGTGGCCACGCTGCTGTTCCACCGCACCGGCACACTGGCGGTCCAGGAAGGCGCCCCAGTCTCCGGGGCCGAGGACGTCCCCAAGGGGATCGGGATCAAGGGCGTGCAGTACCGCCAGGGCTTCACCGACCTCGGTGACGAGCCGCTCACGGTGACTCAGCGGCACGCGGTCCCAGTCATGGGCCAGGTTCTCGCCGCGGAGCCGGGACATCAGGACGTACTGCCAACCGTTTTCGTACGGGCCGAAATCACGTACCTGTGGTGTCGGTACCGGCAACAGCCCCTGGATGTAGCTGAGGACACGGCCTTCCGCGATGCCGTCCTGCGCGGCGGCTCCTGGGAACAGCTTGAGAACGTGCTCGTCACCCACCGCGTAGACCGGCTGGGACCCGTCCGGAAAACGAGTCAGCGGTACATCGGCGAGACCCAGGCGCGCACAGATGTCCTCCGCACCGGGGCGCATCACCGTCTCGTCGGAGACGACCGCGTCCCACTCTTCATCCGTTTCCACTGGAGGCAGCATGATCGGGACCGTAGGCCAGCGACGGCGGGGAGGCAACCGAAAATCACGGGCCCCTGAGGGCGGCCCGGTCGGACCTGTTCAGTGGTGCCTGTCGACGACGGCACGGACGACGGCGGCGACCTCCTCGCGGTCGGTGGGCCGCGGGTCGACGGAGTTGTGGATGGAGAATCCCTCGACCAGCGCGTCCAGGGCCCGTGCGGTGAGCGGGTCGAAGTGCCTGGCCAGGGAGGACCGGCTGGCCCGCATCCAGGAGCGCATGACGGCGCGCACCTCGGGATTGCGGGTGGCGAAGGCGTAGAGCTCGTAGCTGAGCAGGAGGTTGCGGTCGGTCCCCCAGACCTTGCCGCAGATGATCTCGACGACCGCCTCCTCGGCCTCCCGGCGGGTCCGCGCGGCCTCCAGAAGGGCGCCGTAGCGTGTGGAGACGGTCTCCGCGAGCCGGGTGAAGGCGTCGGTCAACAGGTGCTGCATGTCGTCGAAGTAGTAGGTGAGTGACCCGAGCGGCACGCCCGCCGCCTCCGCGATCTTGCGGTAGGTCACCTTGATCGCGCCGTGCTCCGCGATGACGTCGAGCGCGGCGTCGAGGATGCGTTCGCGGCGCCGGGGGTCGTTGGGGCCACGAGTGCTGCCTGTCATCGCCGTTGTCCGCCTTGTCTTCTCGGTCGCCGAACCGATGTGTACATTTGTTCATACTCGGTGGGTGACGCGGGTTCGTCGCCCGCCTGTCCCTCATTGTCTCCATCACCGGCGGAGCCCTTCCTTGACAGACCGTGCTGTACGCCGACGCCGCCGGGCGCTGTACCTCTTTTTCTTCCTCAACGGCATCGCCATGTCCTCATGGATCACGCGCACCCCGGACGTCCGTGACCGTCTGGGCGTGTCCACGGGGCAGATGGGGCTGGTGCTGTTCGGTCTGTCCGTCGGCTCGATGGCCGGCATCCTCTGTTCCGGCCGTTTCGTGTCGCGGTTCGGGACCCGACCCGTGACGGCGCTCGGCACACTGTTCGTCATCGCGAGCGTGGTCGTCGTGGGCGCGGGCAGCGCCCTCGGCTCCGCGCCCCTGGTCACCGCGGGGCTGTGCCTGTTCGGCCTGGGGGTCGGGTCGGGCGAGGTGGCGATCAACGTGGACGGTGCCGACGTGGAGCGGATCACCGGCACGGCGGTTCTGCCCACGCTGCACGGGTGCTTCAGCCTGGGCACCGTCATCGGCGGCCTGGCCGGCATGGCGGCCACCGCTGCGGCGTTCCCCGCCCACTGGCACCTCCTGGCGGTGGCCGCGGTGACGGCCGCGATCTTCGGGTACGCCATCGGTGCCGTGCCCGCCGGGACCGGGGTCCGTGCCGCGGCGCCCGCTGCGGACTCCACGCGGCCCGCGGGCTCGCAGGTGTGGAAGGACCGGCGGCTCCTGATGATCGGGGCCATCGTCCTGGCCATGGCTCTCGCCGAGGGCGCCGCCAACGACTGGCTGCCGCTGCTCATGGTCGACGGCCACGGTCTGGACGCCGCCGTCGGCTCGCTCGTCTTCGTGGGGTTCGCCGCCGCGATGACCCTGGGACGCTTCGGCGGCACCTTCTTCCTCAACCGCTACAGCCGGGCGACCGTCGTGCGGGCGAGCGCGGTCTCCGGGGCCATCGGTCTGTGCCTGGTCATCTTCTCCGACAACGCCGCCGTGGCCGCGGCCGCCGTCCTGTTCTGGGGACTGGGCGCGTCCCTGGGCTTTCCGGTGGCCCTGTCGGCGGCGGGCGACTCGGGGCCCGACGAGACCGCCCGGGTCAGCCTCGTGGCGACGATCGGCTACATCGCGTTCCTGGTGGGGCCGCCCATGCTCGGCTTCCTGGGCGATCACTACGGACTGCGTCCGGCGATGGTCGTGGTCCTGGTGTTCGTCGCCACGGCCGTCCTCGCGGCCCCTGCCGCCGGTACCCGCGCGTCCCGTCACCGCGAAGCCGATACGGGCCTCCCCGCCGAACTCGCCCTGGAGCGGCCGGGGCAGCACACCGAGGGATGATCGCGTGACCGGCGCACGTGAGGACGGTGACGCAGCCCTGGCCCGGTCCGCTTCGCGCCGCCCTTGGACCGGCCGTTGGCGTACTTCACCGCGCATGCGATCTCGTTCGGGCCGGCCTCGGTCGTGGAGACGGGCGGGACGTCGGCCGATCGACTGGCCCGGCGGTCGGCCCGCTCCAGGGGACCGACCACCGGCCATCACTGATCCGTCCCTCGATTACCTGATCTGAAAGCCGAAGACGCGGTAGGCGTCAGCGCCGGTGAAGGGAGCCGACGTGTGGGGCTCGAGCAGGTTGACCTCCCACCCCGAGCCCGTCGTCCAGAAGACGACCACCTCGTTGGCGCCCGAGTAGAAGGAGGTGACGTTCTCCAGGTTGAGGGGGACGCTACCGGGGTTGTCCCAGCACCGGGTGTGCTCCGCGCCGTTCTGCAGGTACGTCACCGCGACGTAGTCGTCGCCGGTGCCGCAGTTGACCTCGTCGGTGGCGAACGCGGGTGTTCCCGAAAGCGCGGTGGTCAGCGCGACGGCCGCCAGGGCACCCAGGGCTAATCTGGACCGACTCTTCATCTGCTGCGGTTCCTCTCCATCAGCGTTTCGAGGGACGAGCTTCGACTGCATTTTCGGTGACCGGTGAGCAGATATTCAAGAGTTCAACGAACTCTCGCGAGTGGGCCGGCCGTTACCGCCGGGTCTCCCACTCGGAGACAAGGTCCGGCCGCGGGGTCGGAGGCCGGCGCGGCGGCGTAGTTGCCTGCAGGGCGCGCGAAAGCCCGAGGCTGGTGGCGCGGCTTACCGGGCCTCGAAGAGGTGACGCGCGTCGTGGGCGACGAAGGGGCCTTCGGCCTCGAACGCAGCCGCTCGGGGGCGGGGGCGACGGCCGGGTGGGGAGTGCGGGTCGGGGCAAGAGTGGCGGTCGTGGCCGGACTACGTCGCCTACGTCCACGAAGCCGCGCTGCGCATGCCCTACGGCGGAGCCGAAGTAACCCGGCGGCAGCTCCTCCACCTGATCGAACAGTCGGAACGGCACAACATCGATGTGCGCATCGTCCCGACCGGTGTCGGGGGGCACGGGAAGAACGGGCGAGGCCGGGTCAGCGCGTTCGCGCTCGGCAGTGAGGTGCGCTGGACTCGAGGACGCTCAGGAACGGCTCCGCTTCTACAGCGAGCAGCTCGAGTACCAGTCGTCGACCGAACACGCCATGGACTACCTGATCAGGGAACACGCCGACGCAGTCGCGGACCTGGTGAGCGATGGCACGGTACCCGTGCCGAGGGCGGGGGAGAGCGGGACGATCGGGGCTACCGCCGGCCCGTGAAGGGCATTTCCCTGCGAATGAGCGCTTTCAGCGCTGACGCTCCAGGGTGAGGACGGCTGCGGCGATTACGACAGGCGGCTCGGCCGGCGGGTTTGAGACGGAGAACACCTCCATCAACGGCACGGGAGCTTCGTGCTCGCGGGAAGCCGGCCCGTGAGCCGAAGCTCAGGAGTTGTCACGGTGACGCCGGATGAGCCGGCGGAGAGGACCGGTCGGGGCACGTTGGTTGTCACCGATCAGGCATCCCATCCGTCACAACCGCCCGTTCGGCAGACTTTCTGGAACCAGTACCGAAGATCCTGAGTTCTCGGATACCTCAGCGATGCCGTGCTCAGGGCTGAGTCCTTCCACAGCGAGGCGGAAGAGGCGGTCGGCCTGGGTCTCTGGGTCCTTGTGGTGCTCGGTGGCCAGGGCGATGCCGACGGCGAGGGTCAGCAGGTCGTGAAAAGTGACGTGCGGTGCAACCGCCTTGTCGCGAACGGCCCGCTGGAGCAGGGGAGTTCCGGCCGTCGCGATTCTGCTGCCGCAGGAGTGCGGGGAGGGTTCCTCGGCGGGGGGCTCGTAGCTGAGGGTGTTGGCGAACCCGCGGGCTGAGACGGCGTAGAGGACGAGGGCGTGGAGCCACTCCAGGAGGGCAGTGCGGCCGTCCTCGCTCTCACTTAGCCGGTGGGCGCGCTCGCACAGGCCCTCGATGCGCTCCTGGAAGACGGCTTCGAGCAGGGCACGGCGGGTGGGGAAGTGACGGCGCACGGTCGCTGAACCGACGCCTGCTGTGCGGGCGATCTGCTCCAGGGATGCCTCGGCGCCGTGCGCGGCGACCTCGGCTTCGGCGACGTCGAGGATGCGCTGGTAGTTGCGTCGGGCGTCCGAGCGCTGACCGGTCATGATCTCCCCATTGCTAAACGGCGGGCCCCGCCATATCTTAGCGGCAGGCGAAACGGCGGGCCCCGCCGTTTTTGTTCTCCGTTCCGTGAGGAGCAGCAACCATGCCCATCAACAGCGATGCCGTCCTGGTCATCGGAGCCACCGGCCGGCAAGGCGGGGCCACGGCCCGCGCACTCCTGGCCGCCGAGGTGCCCGTACGTGCACTCGTACGCGATCCGCGGTCGAAGTCCGCCCAAGCGATCGAGGCGCTGGGCGCCGAGCTGGTGCGGGCGGATCTCTCCGACCGGGACTCCCTCGGCCCAGCGGTCGAGGGAGTCCGCGCGGTGTTCTCGGTGCAGGCGCCGCCCATGACCGAGACCAGCGTGGACTTCGCGGGCGAGCTCGTCCAGGCCACCAACCTGGTGGACGCGGCGAAGGCCGAGGGAGTACGGCAGTTCGTGCAGTCCTCGACCAGTGGAGTCGGTGAGCACACCCGGGCCGCCGGCTGGGCCGAGGGCCGCTGGGCGGCGATGGCGGACTACTTCCACACCAAGCAGGCGATCATGGAGGCGGTGCGGGGTGCGGGCTTTGCCCGCTGGACGGTGATCAAGCCCGCCTTCTTCATGGAGAACCTGCCCCTGCTGGCACCCAAGGGGCCGCGCGGCGGACTGCTGACGGTGCTGAAGCCGGAGACCGAACTGGCCCTGGTGGCCGTGCGGGACATCGGCACGGCTGCGGCGCACGCCCTTCGAGACCCTGACCGGTTCCACCAGGTGGAACTGGAACTGGCCGGTGACCTGCGCACGATGGAGCAGGTCGCGCAGACCTTGTCCGCCGCCTGGGGCGTGCCCGTGACCGCGCCCTCCATGAGCCTGGAAGAGGCCCTCGACGCGGGCATGCCGACGTGGGGAGCCGGACACGAGTGGAACAACACGGTCCTCCAGCCCGCCCGGCCCGAGTTCGCCCGGGAGCTGGGCATCCCGGTCACCACCTTCGCCGAGTGGGCGGAAGAGCGGCTGACACCCGTGTCCGGCTAGGGCGTATCCGGCGCTGTGACGCTCGGCAGCGCCCGCCGGGGCGGATCCGCCTGCACGTTTCGGCAAATGGAAGACCGTGCACGAACGTCACAGACGCTGGTCGGCGGACGGCACCCGGGACAGAATCTTCGCCGCCGTCCTGGCTGACGTCGACGCAGAAGGCCGCATCGACTGGTCGATGGTCAGCGTGGACTCGGCCTCCTGCCGGGCCCGCCGGCACGCCGCCGGAGCGCGCCGGAGATCTCCGCGGGTTCCGGGAAAAGACACGCACGCCTCGGCAGCACCGCCCCGACGAGGGACTCGGACGCTCCCGGGGAGGGCGGACGGCGCCCACTGGCCCTGCTGATCACCCCCGGTCAGCGGGGAGACGCCCCACAGTTCATCCCCGTCATGGACCGTATCCGGGTCAGTCGACTCGATAGTGGCCGCCCCCGCACCCGCTCCGGCCATGTCGGCGGCGACAAGGCGTACTCGTGCCGCCGCAACCGCCGCTACCTGCGGCGACGCCAGATCAAGCACACCATCCCCGAGCCGAAGATTCAGCGCGCTCACCGCCAGAGCCGGGGCAGCAGGGGCGGCCGCCCCACCGGCTTCGACAAGACGACCTGCAAGAGGAGGAACGAAGTGGAGCGGACGATCAATGGCCTCAAGAACTCGAGAGCCGTGGCCACCAGATACGACAAACGCGCCTACGCCTTCCACGGCACCGTCACCGTCGCCTCGATCCGACTCTGGCTTCGCCCATGATCAGCTGGACAGACGTTCATTTTCTTACGACGGCGTCTGAAAAACCCTGCGCCGAGTCAGTCGTCAACCGCCTTGCGAGCATCGTGAGCCCGCCCCGCGATGACCGCGCCGATCACCACGGTCAGTGCGTACACGGTGATGCTCGCGGCGAAGCCTCCCGGTAGCCAGCCCAGCAGACCGGCATTGCCGTGGTCGACGAGCTGGCGGATTGCACCCTGGGCTCCGATGACGAGCAACGCCATGCCGAGGGCCTGGTAGAGGCCGTATTTCATGGGACCTTCCTGGGTCTGATCAACGTTTACCATGCACTTGCACTGTAAACCGGTGGCACTCGGTTTTGCAATGCGATCGCATGGTGAAGATGACGAGGAAGGCGGCGTCGTGCCGAAGATCGTGGATCACGAAGCGCGCAGGACGCGCCTCGTCGAGGCCGTCTGGTCACTGGCCGTGCGCGGCGGCATCGAGCAGGTGTCGCTGCGCAAGGTGGCCGAGGAGGCGGGCGTCTCCATGGGCCAGGTCCAGCACTACTACTCCTCGATGCAGACCCTGATCCGCGACGCCCTCGACCGGGCCGTACGAGCCGTGAACGCCACCATCGAGAACGCGGTCACCGCCGCTGACACGAGCAGCCCGGAGGCCGTCCTCCGCGCCTGCCTGCACGCCCTGATCAGCCCGGCCGAGGAGAGCACGCGGCTGATGCGCTTCGCGCTGGCGGCCGCGGGCCGGGCGGTCTCCGATCCGACGATGGCCAAGGTGCTGGCGCCGGGCGACGACGAGCTGCTCACCCTCACCGCCGCCCTCATCACGGCGGCCCGGGAGGAACGGGGCCATGAGCGGCACGGCGAGGAACGTACCGACGCCGACATCTGCTGGTCCCTCGCCACCAGCCTCGGCGTGGACATCGCCCTCGGCTACCGGACCCCGGAAGCCGCCGAACGCGTCCTCGACCACCACATCGAGCAGGTCCTCCGCTAGGGCCTGGCTGGCGGACCTTGCCGGTTCCCACGCCGCCTGCGCATGAGGACAGACCACATCCCCGCTGCACTCACGGCACCGCCCCGTGCTCGCTGACAAGATCCGCCGGACAGACCCTGACGTGCTCCGGCTCAGGTCATCACCCGATCAGTGGCCACGTGGAAGAGCTCAATGTCTCGAAGGGTTTCCGGGACGGCCTCGGATATCAGGAGATCAGGCGGAGGAGCACCGAGCCGTGCTCAGTGGTCGTCGCCTGCATCACGACGGTGTCGGGTTGAGGGCTCGGGCGGGTGTGGCTCAGTGCGCCGCAGGAGGTGCCGCTGCCGTTCTCGCGGAGGGTCATGACGCAGCCCTGACCCGGACCGCTCGCCCCGCCCTTGGACTGGCCGTTGCCCGACTTCACCGAGTACTCGATCTTGTTCGGGCCGACCTCGGTCACGGACAGCGTCGCAGGGCCGCCCGGGCCCTGGAAGTGGATCGTCACGGGCTTGGTCACCGCGATCTCGCAGTTGCCGTCGGTGCAGGCGTCGGCGTCATGCCCGTCCGCCGCCGATACGGAAGGTCCGGGCTCTGCGGAGGCCGATTGTGGAGCCGACCGGGACGCCGTGGGCCGGTCCGGGGGCGAGGCCGGCGCCGCGTCCGGCTCGTCCGGGCCGCCGCAGGCTGCCACCGTCAGTACCGTCAGCACCGCGAGGGCCATGCCTCGCCCGCGGCCCGGCAGTGAGAGCCGCGGTTTCCTCTCCTCCACGTGATCCCCTTGCTCCGCCATCGGCCGGTCAGGCCTCCGAGCGCGGGAAGGAGACCTCGACCCTGCGGTTCTTCTTGCGGCCGGCCTCCGTCGAGTTGTCGGCGATGGGGTAGTCCTCGCCGTAGCCGCGGACCTCGTAGGTGATGTCGGCGTCGTTCAGTGCCTGGGCCAGGACGTCGTGCACGGCGTTGGCACGCTGCTTGGAGAGTGCGTCGCCGTGGGCGGAGGAACCGAGGTTGTCGGTGAAGCCGAAGACTCGGACCCTGGTGGCGTTCTGGGCCTTGATCTCCTCGGCGATGCCCGTGATGCGGGACTTCGACTCGGCGCCCAGCTTGGCGCTGTTCTTGCCGAACAGCACCTCGGCCTGGAGCGCGAGCGTCACGCTGGTGTTGGTGTCCTCGCGGCGTTCGTCACCGCTCTGCTCCTCCACGACCGACTTGATGTCCAGCACCTTGGCCTGGGCGAGCGTGGCACCGTCCGGGATCTTCAGGTCCGGGTCGTTGGGGTCCACCTCTACGGGGGCGGAGGCGGAGGGTTCGGTTCCTGGCGGGTCGTTGGGGTCGTCGTCGGCGTGGGCCGTGGCGGTGCCGTAGAGGGTCGTGGCGAGCATGAGGGTGGCGGTGGTGAGGGCCAGGGTGAGGCGTGGGGTTGGGGTCATGGTGGGCCTCACCCGGAGATGGAGATGGTCGCGCTGGTGAAGGTCGGCAGTTGGAACGTCACCTCGGTGGTGCTGGTGGGCGGGGAGGGGAACTGCATGAACACGGCCAGGCGGTCACCAGCCTTGATCGTTGAGAAACCTGCAGTCGTCAACGGACGACCTTCGGTGTCACGCAGCACGTAATAGCGCTTCTTGCTTTTGGAATCGACAAGTGTCGCACCGCCGAGCGACCTGCCGTTTCGGATGATTTCCGTCTCGTTCCCGCTCAGCGCGGAGGGGATCGCGACACTCTTGTCACCGTCGTTCTTCAGCTCACCGTTCACAGTCACGAAGCCACCCGAATCCCGCTCAGCAGAGATGATCTGCATAAGTAGGCCATTGGACCCTCGCAGCTCAGCCATCGGCTCCTTCGCCTCGCCTTCCTGAGCGCTCGGTCCGGACCCGTCCTCCTTCGCAGCTGAAGCGGACGCCGAAGCCTTCGGTTTCTCGTCGTCGCCGCCACCACCGCAGCCGACAGCACCGACGGTCAGGCTGGTTAGAACGGCCAGTGCCAACGTCCCCCTGCGGGCCGTCGTCGTGAACCGAATGCTCATGTCGTGTTTTCCTTCGTCACTCGTCGTTCGCTTATCCGTCGGCGAGGTGGACGTCGAACAAGTCCTCGGCCTTCGGTAGATCATTGAGATCGTCCGGGCTCAGGTCCCACTCCTCGCCCTTGCACGAAAGCCCGGGCAGCACATCTCCACCGGCGTCCTCAGCAGGAAGTTCGAACGTGCAGCGAGCTTCGATGACGGCAGTGGCCGATTCCGTTACCTTCTGGTCCTCCGTTCCCGGAATGATGGTGTCCCCGACGGCCTCATTGGTCTCCGCGACGACGGTGTAGCCCAAGAACCCGTCCTGTTCGCAATCCGCGCTCGCGTCGTTACGAGCCGCCAATTCCTGGGCGCGCCAGCACCCATTGGTAACCGGCGCTTCTCCGTCGAAGATGTCCTGCCAGGATTCCGGCTCCAGCACGTTCTCCAGCCACTGGTCCGCCAGTTGGTCCCTGGTCTCCAGGGCAGCCGCGAGTGCGGCTGCGTCCGCCGCCGTCTGTGCCTCACCGCGAGTCACTGCGGCCTGGCCAACTGCGAAGTAGGCGAACGCGAGAAGGAGCAGACCCCCCACCACCGTGATGTAGATGGGGAAAGCCTGCCCTGCGTCGCCGTTCACACGCAGAGGCATCAGATGCCGGTGACCTCGGCGATCTTCGCTGTGATCGCATCGAAAATCGTCTGGCCGATGTCCGTCCCGGTAATCGCCAGCACGATCGCCACCACCACCGCGATGATCCCCAGGTACTCCACCGCCGTCTGCCCCTTGTCGTGCCGGGTGGTGCGAGAGCGCAGGTACGCGATGGTGGTGTGCAGCCAGTTGCTCATGGTGTTCCCCTCCAGGATGGACGACGTGGTGTGCCGTGAGTCGGTCCATCGAGGTCTCGTCGACGCGGCGGTGGGTGGCGGGCTGCCGGCTGGTCACGCCGGACGCGATGCGGTTCGCCATCTCCACCCCTCCTGCGTTCAGTTGGGACCTCGACCTGTCGGGAGTACCAGACACCGACTGTCTCACAGCGGATTGCAAGTGCGAAAGGTAATGCGTGAAAGTAGCCCGACTGGGCTGTAGGTTTCTACTTGTTGACGTCAACGGTCCGTGTGCACTCGCACTCTTCTGATGTGCGCCCTCCCCTGCTCCCGGTCGCGCGTTCGGCATCATCCCGTTCTCCCCCTACTCCCCCGTGATGGTCCCGAAGTCCGTCCCCGAACCCAGGATCAGCCCGGCGCCGAGGAGGATCATCGTGGCCGGGACCATGAAGGTCGTGATCATCATCGTGGCCTTGGGGACGGCGCGGGCCGCCTTGCGGCGGGCGTTCTGGGCGTCGGTGCGGCGCATGTCCTTGGCCAGGGAGACCAGGGTGTCGACGATGGGTGCGCCCAGTTCCTCGCCCTGCTGGAGTGCCGTCACGAACATCGCCACCTGTTCGGAGTCGTTGCGGCGGCGCAGCTCCGCGAAGGCGTCCCGGCGGCTCATGCCGAGGTCCATCTGGCGGAGGGTGATGCGGAGTTCGTCGGCCCACGGGCCCTCGTAGCGCATCGCCACGCGGTCCAGGGCCTGGCGGAAGCCGAGGCCCGCGCTGACCACGACCGCCAGGACGTCCAGGAAGTCGGGGAGCGTGCGCTCGATGACGTCCTTGCGGATGCGGATCGCCGACCAGATGCCGACCTCCGTCCAGAACGCTCCGAAGGCCAGCAGGAGCAGGGCCACCATGTACTGGCCGCGCAGAAGGAAGACCAGGAAGCCGACCGCGCCCAGGAAGCCGTAGACGGCGCGGCGGGCGGCGTAGCGGTCTATGGTCAGGCCGCCGGGGTTGCCGGCCAGGTCGATTCGGCGGCGGTACTTGGCCACCAGGGCCGGGCCCATCACGCGCAGCACGGCGGGGGCGTACCGCATGCCCATGCGGTCGATGAGGGAGTCGACGGCTCCGGTGCGGGTGGAGCCGACCTCCAGGGCGAGGGCGAGGTCGTCGGGGAGTCGGGCGTCGGCCCGGTACATGCGGATGCCGGCGAAGATGCCCCAGACGCTCAGGGCCATGAGCAGTGCGAGGAGTAGTCCCAGTCCCATGCCGAAGGCCTCCTCTCAGACGTCGATGCGGGACATGCGGCGGATGAGGACGAAGCCGACGGCGTAGAGCGCGAAGGCGATGATCACCGCCGCCTGGCCGGCCGGGGAGCCCGTCATGCGTTCCAGGGCGCCGTCCTTCACCCCGTTCATCAGGAACAACGAGCCGACGCCGAGTACGGGTACCGCGTACGACGTCATGCTGACCTGGGCGAGCTGGGTGCGGACCTCGCGTCGGGTCTCCTTGCGCTCCTCCAGCGTTTCGGTGAGGTTGCGCAGGGCGCTGACCACCTGCCCGCCGGCGCGGTTGGACAGGACGAGGGTGGTGACCAGGACGACCAACTCGCGGGAGGGGAGGCGGTCGGCGAGTTCGCCGAGGGCCTCGTCCATCGAGGCGCCGATGGCCAGCTGGTCGGCCACCTTGCCGAGTTCCTCGCCGGCCGGGGCCTCCATCTCCTCCGCCGCCATGCCGATGGCGGTGCGCAGGGCGAGGCCGGCCTGGGTGGCGTTGGCGATGATCCGGGCGATCTCGGGGAGCTGGTTGATGAACTTCTCGATGCGTTTCTGGCGCTGCCAGTTGAGGAACCGCACCGCCGCCGCTACGCCCAGCAGCGCGGCGATCGGGCCGAAGAACGGGGCCAGGGCCGCCTGGCCGATCAGCCCCAGTGCCGCGACCACCGCGAGCATGTAGACGAGGAACTCGCCGGGGGTCACGTCCAGGCCGGTCGCCGCCAGGCGCGCTTCCAGTTTCCGGCCGAGATTCGTACGGCGCAGGCGGCGGTCCAAGGTGCGGAAGCGGCGCGGGCGGCCGGTGGGAGAGAGCCGGCCGGCCGCGGAGAGGCGGTCGACGAGGGCCGCCCGCTGGGCCTTGCCGGCGGCGTAGGAGTGCAGGCCCATGACCGCGAGGGCGCAGGTCAGCAGGGTGACGCCGGTGGTGAGCGTGACGAGCGTTTCCAGTTCCATCGGGCCGTTCCTACCTGGTTTCCATCGGGCGGTTCCTACCTGGCTTCCATCGGGCGGTTCCTACCTGGCTTCCATCGGGCGGGTCCTACCTGGCTTCCATCGGGCGGGTCCTACCTGGCTTCTCGGGTGGCGAGTTGGTCTGCGGTGTGGGCCACGCCGAAGGCCTGCGGGATGGGCTGGCTCGCCATGTAGAGGCGTTCGGCGGTGCGGCGCGGGAGGGGGTAGTACTCGAAGGCGCCCGGGACGCGGCCGTCGGACGTCATCGGCCGGGCGTTGAAGCGGGCGACCGTGGCCAGGCGGTACGGCTCGCCGCCGTGACTGGCCAGCAGGGCGATCTCGGTGATGCGGCGGGCGCCGTCGGCGAAGCGGGTGAGCTGGACGATGACGTCGACGGAGCTGTTGATCTGGTCGTGCAGGGCGACGAAGGGGATTTCGACGTCCGACATGGAGGCCAGGGTCTGGAGCCGCATCAGGGCGTCCTCGGCGCTGTTGGCGTGGACGGTGGCCAGGGAGCCGTCGTGGCCGGTGGACATGGCCTGGAGCATGTCCAGGGACTCACCGCCGCGGACCTCGCCGACGACGATGCGGTCGGGGCGCATGCGGAGGGAGTTGCGGACCAGGTCGCGGATGGTGACGCGGCCCTGGCCCTCGACGTTCGGCGGGCGGGACTCCAGGCGGATGACGTGCGCCTGCTGGAGCTGGAGCTCCGCCGAGTCCTCGATGGTGATGATGCGTTCGGACTCGGGGATCAGGCCGGAGAGGGAGTTGAGGAGGGTGGTCTTGCCGGTGCCCGTGGCGCCGGAGACGATGATGTTGAAGCGGGCCTGCACCAGGCCGGCCAGCAGGTACAGCATGTGCTCGTCGAGTGAGCCGAGACCGATCAGTTCCTGGAGGGTGAAGGAGCGCGGGAAGCGCCGGATGGTGAGGGTGGCGCCGGTCAGCGACAGCGGCGGGATGATGACGTTGACGCGCTCGCCGGAGGGGAGGCGGGCGTCGACCATCGGGTTCGACTCGTCCACGCGGCGGTTGACCGTCGAGACGATGCGTTCGATGGTCTGCATCAGCTGGTCGTGGGAGGCGAAGCGGAGGGGGAGCTGTTCGACCCGGCCGCCGCGTTCCACGAAGATCGCGTCCGGGCCGTTCACCATGATCTCCGTGATGGACGCGTCCTCGAGCAGCGGCTCCAGGATGCCGAGGCCGAGGGCCTCGTCCACGACCCGGCGGATCAGCTGCGAGCGCTCGACCGTCGACAGGACCGGGCCCTCGCGGCTGATGATGTGCCCGAGGACCCGCTCGAGGCGGGCCCGCCGCTCGGCCATCGCCAGCGAGCTCATCTCGGCGAGGTCGATCTCCTCCAGGAGCTTGGCCCGGTAGGAGGCGACCAGGTGTCCGTCCTCGCCCCGGCTGCCGTGCTCCTCGGGGGCGTGGATGCGTGCGCGCAGGCTCATGCGTCCGGTGCTCCTTGGTCCTCGTTCACGGGGGTCACTCGTCCGCCGGGTGGTCCAGCGGCATGGTGGCGGTCTTGGTGGCGTCCCCGAAGTCCCAGCCGGGGACGATCGACGGGATGCCGACGGTGGCGGTGACCGTCACCTCGTCGCCGCCGTACGCCGGGGGGCAGTCGGTGCCGTCGGCCAGCCAGCCGCTGACCGCCGCCGCGCACGCCTCCTGGGCGCTCTCCTGGAGCGAGGCACTGCGGGCGCCCGCGCGGGCCGCGGTACCGGCCTGTTGGGCGGTGTACGCGATCAGGCCGAGCTGTACGGCGGCCATGCCGACGATGATCAGGATCGGGAGGAAGCCGAGGTACTCGATGGCCACCTGGCCGCGGTCCCCGACCAGGGCCCGGGCTCGGACCCGAGCTCGGACCCGGGCTCGGACCCGGGCTCGAACCCCGCCCCCGCCTCCGCCTCCGCCCCTGCCCCTGCCCCTGTCCCTGTCCCTGTCCCTGTCCCTGCCACGCGAGGAGTACGGCATCTCAGTCGTCCTCCTCCTCGACGGCTCCCGCGTGCCCGCGCACGGTGAACGGGAAGCTGATGGTGCCCGGGAAGAGGATGGGGACGTCGATCTCCACGTCGGCCGTGACATAGCCGCCCGCCGTGCCGCAGTTCACCCCGGCGCCCCCTTCCCACGCGCCCGGCAGCTTGTCCCGGCCCGCCTCCTGGCAGGCTCCCTGCCGCGCCCCCCGGTCGGCCGCCGTCGCCGCCCGTACCGCCTCGTCCGCAGCATTACCCGCGAGCGTGTACGTGTATCCCACGAGCACGAGCTGCCACAGCACCACCAGCGTGACGATGATCGTCGGCAGCATGCCGAGGAACTCGACGGTGACCTGGCCGTCGTCCCGGCGGCACCGCTGCCACCGTCCCGCCTCCGGCCCGCGTAACCCGCTCATCCCGCACCGTCCTTCCGGCGCCGGAAGCTCACCGACCCCCGGTCGCCGCGGAACCGGCCGCCGCCCTTGCGGTGGTCCGCGTCGGCGGCCCTGACCAGCCCCAGTTCACCGGCGAGGGCCCACAGGGCCTGCTTCACGGTGCTCCTGCTGTCCAGTTCGTGGACGCGGCCGGCGTCCACGGCGGCCTGGAGTTCCTTGAAGTTGGCGGGGACGGCGGTCCGGGCGACCTCCGTACCGGTGATCTTCCGGATCAGCGAGGGCTGGATCTCCGTGCCCCGGGTGTGCCGGTTGACGACCACGGTCGTCTCCTCGGCCTTGCGGATCTGCAGCCGGTCCCACATCCGCACCGCCCGCTTGGCACCCCGCACGGCGACCACGTCCGGGGTGGTCACCAGCAGCGCCGTGTCCGCCATCTCCACGGCCGCTGCGCCGGCGCCGCCGAGCTGGGCGCCGCAGTCGAGGACGACGACCTCGTAGCGGGAGCGCAGGGCGCTGACGATCTGGCGGGCGGCGCGGTCGGTGACCTCCTCGCCGCGTTCGCCCTCGCCGGGGGCGAGCAGCAGGGCGAGGCCTGTGTCGTGGCGGAAGACGGCGTCGGCCAGGACGCGGGGGGAGATGTCCGTGATGGTGGCTAGGTCGGCCACGGAGCGCCGGAACTGGACGTCCAGGTAGGAGGCGACGTCGCCGGTCTGGAGGTCCATGTCGACCAGGGCCGTCGGCCGGCCCGACGCCTGGGCGGCGAGGGCCAGCTGGATGGCGGTCAGGGAGGTCCCCACCCCGCCCTTCGCACCGCTGACCGTGACGACGGTGCCGCCGGAGCCGGTGAACACGTCGACGCCGCTGCCGAGGTGCCGGCGTACGCCCACCGACCACTGGGCCACCGCCTGGACGCGGCTGGCGAGTTCCTCGTAGCCGAGCGGCAGGGCGACGAGGCCGCGGGCGCCGTAGTCCATGGCGGCCTGGAAGAGGCCGGGGCCGGGGTCGGAGGTGACGAGGATGACACCGACGGCGGGGAAGCGGAGGGCGACCTCGCGGATCAGCTCCAGGGCGGGAACGGGGCCGATGCGCTCGTGGACGACGACGACCTCGGGCAGTTCGTCGACCGACTCGGCGGCGAGGCGGGCGAGGGTGTCCACGAGCTGGGTGGAGTCGGTCACCGGGGCGACCGGTTCGGCGTCCGGGAGCTGGCTGAGCAGGGTCGTGATGGACCGTACGGCGTCCGCGTCGCCGACTGCCGGGAGGATCCTCGTGGGCATACGGGCTCTCACTTGTCCTTCGCGAGTTCGTACGTCCGGTCCTTGTCCGGGACCGTGGTGCCGCTGCCGGGCGCCACCAGCGCGAGCCGGACCCGCTGGGCGAACGACTCGGCGTAGGTGATGCGCTGGGCGTCGATGGTGGACAGTGCGAAGGTGATGGGGACGCCGTCGGCGGGTTCCCGGTCGCGGCTCTTCTCGTCGGGCTTCAACGGGGTGAGCTCGCCGACGTCGATGACCTTGGCGTTGGTCACGATGATCTTGGACTGGGCGGGGTCGCCCTCCCGCGCCCCCTCGAAGGTGGCGTACACGTTGACGGAGGAGCCCGGCGTAATCTTGCCGGCGACGCCGGTCGCCGCGTCGATCATGATGGCGACCTCCTGCTGCCCCGGCTGCAGGGCGGGCTGGTCGACGATCATGTCGCTCTGCAGCAGCGAGCCCGCCTTCAGCGTCGTCACCGCGATCTTGCCGCGGACCTGGCCGAGGTCGGTGACGGCGTTCTCCGACAGCCAGCGTTCGGGCATCCTGATCTTCTCGAACTTCCCCTCGCCCAGCGGCGTGTAGGGCTGTACGTCGGTTTTGAGCCGGTACGCGGTGACCTCGGGACCGACCTTGGACTTCACGTCGTTGACGACGGCCAGCACGCCGGCGAACGCGCCGAGGGCGCAGAGGACGGACAGGATCAGGAGGATGACGCCGCGGCGCTGACGGGAGTTCATGAACCGTGCAACCTCGTTGGGGGATCGGTCGAACCGGGTCGGATGGCGGGGCGGGCGGAGCGCGGTACGGACCTACCCGGTGAGGGCGCGTCTCTCACGGCGCCGGCCGAGGGCGGCGTCCCGGCGGTGGCCGAGAGCCGCGTCGCGGCGCCGGCCGAGCGCGGTGTCAGGGCGGTGGCCGAGGGCCGCGTCGTCGCGGGCGTCGTACACCGGCGGTGTCGCGGAGCAGAACACGCAGCGGTCGCCGATGACGTCGATGCCGCACCAGTGGCAGGCGCTGCGCCGCACCGAGGTGACCAGCTGGTAGAGGACCGACAGGTCGGGCAGGTAGGCGCAGAACTCGGTCAGGCGCCCGGTCCCCCACCAGCCGGAGGACTCGGCGGGCAGCGGCGTCTCGCGCAGTCCCTGTACGTGCCAGGACGGGGCGAGGGTGCCGGTGACCCAGTCGGACGGAAGCTGGCCCTTGGCGACCAGCAGGCTGGTGCCGAACTCGGGTCCGTCGAGGGCGGCTTCGGGGCCGATCCGCACCAGTTGCGGCACGGGGTGCGCCATGACGCCGAACTGGCTGCCCGGCATCCAGGACCTGGCGTGCGACTTCAGGCCGACGGAGACCCGGTCGAGCCGGGCGACGGAGCCGAGCAGCGCGCCGGAGTGGATGTAGTGGGTGAGGAGCCGGCCGGCCGAGGCGAGGACGCCGGGGCTGAGGTCGCAGGAGGCGAGCTGCCGCAACTGGCGGGCCAGCACGGCGATGCCGAGCGGGGGCAGGGGCGGCCGGAACACCGCGATCCGGTCGGTCTCCAGGAGGGCGCGGACGGTGTGCAGTCGCCGTTCCACGCTCGCCGGTACGGCCTGCGAGCACACCACGATCACGTGCCCGTGCTGGTCGACCAGGGTCTGCAGCTCGGCCAGCGCGTGCTCCAGTGGACGCCGGTCGACGTCCTCGAGCACGGCCGCGGGCAGCGTCCGTTCGTCGTGCGGCGGCAGTGCCATGTCGGCACTGGTCACGGCAATGGCAGTTGGCACGCGCGGCTCCCCGTCTCCCCATGCCCGTCGACGCGCCGGCGTTACCCCGGCACACCCGGATGACTTCACTGCGTGACTACCTGAGCACTGTATCCACGCGTCTGTGACCGGAGAACAGCGTTTCTGTAGCTCTGGAACAACTTGTGTTGCACAAGGTGCGTCAAACCGGGGCAGGTTGAGCATTTCCCCGCCGGGGGCCGGGCGACTCCGGGGCCGGTTCGCGACGCGTCAAGTCCCGGCCCCGGCGGCGAACTTGGTTCGGACCTACCCCTTGACACCCTCAATTGGTCTGGACCACCTTGTACGTCAAAGCCCCCACCCCCACTCCCCCACCGGAGGCCCCCATGGAGCAGCCCGTCCGCAGACCGCTCGCCAGACGGACGAAGTTCTGGGCGGGAGCCGTCACCGCCGCGCTCGCCCTCTCGGTCACGGCCGTGGGCCAGGCCTCCGCAGCCGACGTCAACAACGCGAAGAACGCCGGCTTCGAGGCCGGCCTGAGCAACTGGACCTGCTCCGCGAACAGCGGCACGGCCGTCTCCTCCCCGGCACGCACCGGCTCCGCCGCGCTCAAGGCGACACCGAGCGGGCAGGACAACGCCCGGTGCGCCCAGACGGTCGCGGTGAAGCCCGACTCGACGTACACGCTGAGCGCCTGGGTGCAGGGCGGGTACTCCTACCTCGGCGTGACGGGCACGGGGACGACGGACGTGTCGACCTGGACCCCCGACTCGGCCTCCTGGAAGCAGCTGTCGACGAGCTTCACCACCGGCTCGTCGACGACCTCGGTGACGGTCTACACGCACGGCTGGTACGGGCAGTCGGCCTACTACGCCGACGACCTGTCCGTCTTCGGCCCGGACGGAGGCGGCGGCGACGGCGGCGGACCCGAACCCACCGTCCCGGCCGCCCCGGCCGGCCTGGGCGTCTCCGGTACGACGTCCTCCTCGGCCTCGCTGGCCTGGAACGCGGTGCCGGGCGCGACCGGCTACAACGTCTACCGCGACGGTACGAAGGTGACGGCGGTGACCGGCACGTCGGCGACGGTGACCGGCCTCGCGGCCGCCACGTCGTACTCCTTCCAGGTCACGGCGACGAACGCGGCCGGCGAGTCGGCCAAGTCGGCGGCGGTGACGGCCCGTACGGCGGAACGGGGCGACGGCGGGGGCGGCGACCTGCCCAAGCACGCCGTGACCGGCTACTGGCAGAACTTCGACAACGGGGCGGCCGTCCAGAGGATCTCGGACGTCTCCGCCCAGTACGACATCATCGCCGTCTCCTTCGCGGACGCGACGAGCACGCCCGGCGCCGTCACCTTCAACCTCGACACGGCCGGGCTCGACGGCTACACGGTCGACCAGTTCAAGGCGGACGTCCGGGCCAAGCAGACGGCCGGGAAGAAGGTCATCATCTCGGTGGGCGGCGAGAAGGGCACCGTCTCGGTGAACGACTCGGCCTCCGCGACGAACTTCGCGAACTCCGTGTACGCGGTCATGCAGGAGTACGGCTTCGACGGCGTCGACATCGACCTGGAGAACGGTCTCAACCCGACCTACATGACGCAGGCCCTGCGCGCCCTGTCCGCGAAGGCGGGCCCGGACATGATCCTGACGATGGCGCCGCAGACCATCGACATGCAGTCGACGTCGGGCTCGTACTTCCGCACGGCGCTGAACGTGAAGGACATCCTCACGGTCGTCAACATGCAGTACTACAACAGCGGCACGATGCTGGGCTGCGACGGCAAGGTGTACGCGCAGGGCACGGTCGACTTCCTCACCGCCCTGGCCTGCATCCAGCTGGAGAACGGCCTCGACCCGTCCCAGGTCGGCCTGGGACTGCCCGCCTCCACCCGTGCGGCGGGCGGCGGCTACGTTGCGCCGTCCGTGGTCAACAACGCCCTGGACTGCCTGACCAAGGGCACGAACTGCGGCTCCTTCAAGCCGTCGAGGACGTACCCCGACCTGCGGGGCGCGATGACCTGGTCCACGAACTGGGACGCGACGGCGGGCAACGCCTGGTCGAACTCGGTGGGAGCGCACGTGCACGCGCTCCCGTAGCTCCGGCCCGGACCGGCCTGCCCAACCCGGACCGGCCTGCCCAGCCTGCCCAGCCTGCCCGGCCTGCCCGGCCGGACCCTGCGGCTGCTGTTCCCCCTACCGCGACGGCGGCGGGGGGAACAGCCGCACGAGGCTCAGTCGCCCCTTCCCAGGTTCTCGCTCGGCAGGAATCTCTGGCGCACCCAGAGGCCCAGCAGCACCGTCCCGCCGACCAGCAGCGGCACCGGATCATGGGCAGTGGGAGCCAGCACATGACCCAGCGCCATCACCGTGCAGACCGTCAGGGGAACGAAAGCCGCCGCACCCTCCATCCCCCACCGCAGATTCGGCCGGGCCATGCCCAGGACGCTCGCCCCGCCGGGCAGCCACGGGCCGGTGGCGATCACCAGGAGCCCCGCGGTCTTGCACCCGTCGACCACCTGCCAGGACGCCATCCCCGATTCGTGCGGGTCGACGGTCCACAGCTGCAGGGTGTCGCCGGTCAGCATGAGGGACAGTCCGGCGATCCCCGCCCACAGGGCCGCTCTCCGGTCACTGCGCACGAGACGGCACAGGGCCAGCAGGAAGCTGAGGAACACCAGCTCGGCGGCCCACAGGAACACCACCATCCCCTCCCCCGGCCGCCAGCCGCCACCGGTCCCGCTCAGCAGCACCCATCCCGTCATGAACAGGGCCCCGGCCGCGACGAACCCGTCGAGCACCCGCCGCAGCAGCACGGGCCGGCCGGTACCGGCATCGGCCGCGACCACCAGCCCGGCCGTCCCCAGGCCGACCGCCAGTACCGCTCCGGCGACCACCACCGTTCCCAGCAGCGACTGCTCGTCCCGCCCCGGATCCGGTGGGTGGGCGTCGAGCACTTCGGCCACCACCCGGTACAAACCGCCGGCCGCCGCCGAACCCCCCAACAGCATCAGCCGCGTCCGCACCCGTCCGCTCGTCCACCACGTGCGGAGCACCAGCGAGACCGCCATCGCGCAGCAACCGAGGGACGGCCCGAGAGACATCATCCGCACCACCGCGCTCCCCATCCCCGCCATCAGGCGCGCCTTCCACCGGTTCCCGCCCGCAGGGCCCTAATTCCGGTCCTGGGGTCCACGCACAGAACGTAGAAGACCCGTCACCTGCCACGAACTGAACAAAGGGCGCATTCACCCGTACCGCGTACGACGAGGGACGCCGGCTGCCGCCAGGGTGACGCACGCCGAAATCACCTGAAACATTTACGGGGGCCCACCGCATCGATGAGGTGAAGGCAGTACAGGGCGACGGTGAGCACGGGGGAACGCGTACATGAGGCAGGGACGAGCGGACGAGTACGCCGAGTTCGCGGCGGCGCGGGCCGGCCACCTGTACCGGTCGGCGTGTCTGCTCACCGCCGGGGACACGCACCTGGCCGAGGATCTCGTGCAGGAGACCTTCGGGCGGCTGTACGTGCGGTGGGGGCGGGTGTCCCGGGTGGAGAACCCCGCCGCGTACGCGCAGACCGTGCTCACCCGGGCCTTCCTCGCCCATCAGCGGCGGCGCAGCAGCCGGGAACGGGCGACGGACCTCTTCCCCGACCTGCCGGGCGCCGGCGACGGGGACGCGCCGCTGCGGCTGACCCTGCTGGCCGCGCTCGCCCGGCTGCCCGCCAAGGACCGGGCCGTCATCGTCCTGCGGTACTGGGAGGACCGCTCGGTCGAGCAGACCGCCGACGTGCTGAACGTCAGCTCGGCGGCCGTACGGACGCGGTGCTCACGGGCGCTCGGCAAGCTCCGCGAGCTGCTGGGCGAGGATCTCTCGGAGTACGCCAGACCCTGACGCCGGCCCAGCCCCTGACGCCGGACCCGGCGCCGGATCCCCGCGCCGGATCCCGGCGCCGGTTCCGACACCCGCCTCTCGTCGTACACACACTTCGGCTCTCTCACAGCGCTCACCACGCGGAAAGGGTGGTTCGCCATGCCCGAGAACCAGCACCAGGACCCCTTCGAGGAACGGCTCACCGCCGCCCTGCGCGACACCGGCGGTGACTTCCAGGCCGACGGTACGGCCCTCGTCGCCGGTGGGCGGACCCGAGGGCGCCGGGCGCTCACGCGGCGCCGGGCCGGCGTGCTCGGCGGGGTCGCCGGCGTCGCCCTGGCCGGAGTGGGCGGGGCGCTGCTCCTGCCGCAGGACGACTCCACCGGCCCCGACCGTCGCACCGTGGCCTCCCAGACCACCGCCGGTCCGTCCGCGTCGGCATCCCCGTCCGCCCCGGCCCCGTCCCCCGTCTCCGGCGACGCGCTCCTGACGTCGCTCAAGGAACTGCTCCCGGAGGGGAAGTTCAGCGCGGAGGACGCCCGGGGCTCGGGCGACGCGCCGGGACCGCACGCGTCCCTCGTGTACGACGACGGGGAGGGCGCGGCCGCCATCAGCATGGGCCTCGACCGGGTCGAGCCCGGAAGCGAGCGGGTCCGGGAGCTGACGGAGTGCCCGGACGAGACGTTCACCCCGTACGACGCGTGCAGCTCCACCCGGCTGCCCGACGGCTCGCTGCTCAGGCTGTTCCAGGGCTACGAGTATCCCGACCGGCGCGTCGACACCAAGCTCTGGTCCGCCGACCTGGTCACGAGCGAGGGGCAGCACGTCAGCCTGAGCGAGTGGAACTCCCCCGCCCAGAAGGGCGCACCGGTGTCGCGGCAGGACCCGCCGTTGTCCACCGAGGAGTTGAAGGAGGTCGTCACGGCCGACGTGTGGCGCCGGGTGGTGGACGCCGTTCCGGCCGACCCGGAGGCGTCCGGGTCCGCCGGCGCGCCGGTGCAGGCGCCGCCGGACGTCTCCGGCAAGGACATCGGCGAGACGCTCGCCGGGCTGCTCCCCGAGAACCTGAAGGTGGTCAAGCAGGGCGGCCAGGGCGGCGAGTTCAGCTACGTCGTCGTCGACGACGGCCGCGGCGGCAGCCTCGTCCAGATCAACGTGCAGCACGGCATGAACGACGTCGCCGACCAGCTCTACGGCTCCGCCGAGACCCTTGCCGACGGCACCCGCGTCACCGTACGGCAGGGCCCCGGCGACGACCGCGTCGCGGGGGTGGTCATGTGGACCGTCGACACCCTGCGGGCCGGTGAGGACGGCTTCCGCGTGGTGGTCAGCGCGTTCAACAACGACGCCGCGCATGCCGAGCCCACCCGCGAGGCTCCCGCGCTGACCGTCGGCCGGCTGCGGGAGATCGCGCTCAGCCCGGAGTGGGAGAAGCTGCGGTAGCGGACCGGTCCGGCCGGTCTAGAAGAACTCCGCCCAGTTCTGGTCCCAGATCTGCTTCACGCACAGCACCAGGAACAGCAGGCCCGCCACGGCCAGCATGCCGTTGCTCAGCCAGCCGTTGCGCCACTCGCGCGGTGTGCGGGAGGAGTTGAGGAGCCAGATCAGGGTGAGGGCGAGGAAGGGCATGAAGGCGGCGCCCAGGACGCCGTAGATGATGATCAGGCGGAAGGGCTCGTCCTGGAAGAGCAGGATCATGGGCGGGAAGGTGAGCCAGAGCAGGTAGGCGCGGAAGGACCAGGAGCGTTCGCGGCGGCCCGACGCCAGCTCGGTCGCCCGCGCCTCCTGTTCGCCCCGCCGCCGGGCCAGGAAGTCGGCGAACATCAGGCTCACGCCGTGCCAGACGCCGATCAGGGAGGTGAAGGAGGTGGCGAAGAAGCCGATCAGGAAGAGCTTGCCGGTCGCCGTGCCGTACTCGTCCTCCAGGATGTCGCCGAGCTGGATCATGCCCTTGTCGCCGCTCGCGATCGCGATGTTCGCCGAGTGCAGCAGTTCGGCGCCGACGAGGAGCATGGCGATGACGAAGACGCCGGTCGTGGCGTAGGCGACGCGGTTGTCGACGCGCATGACCCTCATCCAGCCGGTGTTGGTCCAGCCCTTCGCGTTGACCCAGTAGCCGTACGCGGCCAGCGTGATGGTGCCGCCCACGCCACCGATCAGGCCGAGGGTGTTGAGGACCGAGTCCTTCTCGTCCGGGATCACCGGGAGGAGGCCGGCGAACGCGTCGCCGAGGTTGGGGGTGACGCGGATCGCCAGGTAGACGGTCACGACGAACATGACGCCCACCAGGACCGTCATGACCTTCTCGAAGACGTCGTACTTGTTGAACCAGACGAAGACCAGGCCCACCAGCCCGGACGCGATGCCCCACCATTCGAGGCCCATCACGTCCGGGAAGAGGGCCTGCAGCGGCAGGGCGCTGGACGACATCGCCGCCGCGCCGTAGACGAAGCCCCAGATCACCGCGTAGACCGCGAAGAACCACGTCGTCCAGCGGCCGAGGCTCGCCCAGCCGTCGAACAGCGTGCGGCCGGTGGACAGATGCCACCGGCCGCACGCCTCGGCGAGGGAGATCTTCACCAGGCAGCCGATGATCGCCGCCCACAGCAGCGTGTAACCGAAGTTGCTGCCCGCGATGAGAGTGGCCACGAGGTCGCCGGCACCGACCCCGGTCGCCGCGACGACGATGCCGGGTCCGATGTACCGCCAACTGGACTTACGGGGAACCGAATCGACCGCGCCCGGCCCGCCTGTGTCTCTGGTGTTGCCCGTGGTGTCCGCCATGCGGGTCAACCAAGCCCATGGCCGCCGATGGGACAAGAGGGCGCGCGCGGATCTTCACCCGATCGTGCCTACTCCTTGCGACCGGCGTCTGCCTTCGCGTCGGAGCTCACGTCCGGCCTCCCGTCCGGCTCCGGCTCCGGCTCCGGCTCCGGCTTCCCGTCGGACTCCGGCTTTCCGTCCGTCTCCGGCTTCCCGTCGGGCTCGGCTTCGGCCTTCACATCGTCCGCCGCGTCGTCCGCCGCGTCGGCGTCCGCCTCCGGGTGCTCGTCGGCCTCCGCCTCGCCGTCGTCGAAGTAGGCGTCCAGGACCTCGTCCAGGGCGGCTTCCCACTCCTTGAACCGGCTCCTGGACGTCGCCTCGATCTCGATCGGGTACCAGCGGCGGTCGGGCGTGTGCACGGTGACGGTGAACCGCTTGCCGAAGCGGCCCGTCTCCGTCTCGACGGCCCCGACCTCGTCCCAGCGGAACTCGCAGCTCTGGTCGTCGAGGGCGAGACGTACGCCCCTGCGGTCGGCGACGATCTTCGCCCGGCGGTCGGAGGCCTCGAAGACGGGGCCGGCGGGGGCCTCCTCCTCGTCCGGTTCCCCGGACGACTCGGCGGCCGTCTCGGCGGACGGCTCGGCGGACGCCTCGGCAGCCTCGTCCGCGGGCTGCTCGGCGGACGGCTCCGCGCCGGCGGCTTCCTCCGCGTCGGGGACGTCGTCGGACTCGGTGTCCGCCGCCGTCCGCGCCTTCGCCGGTCTCACGTCCTCCGGTTCGGCGGACACGGGCGAGCTGAGCCCGGGGATGAATGCCGGGTCGAATCCGGCGCCTTCCAGGGGCTGGCTGGTCGATCCTCTGCGCTGCTCCACAGCGGGCAGTATGGTCGACGATCCTGTGCCGGACACAGCCAGCCCCGACTTCGTTATCAGACGCCTACACGAACAGGCTCAGCAACGCCGCCACCACGAACCCCGCGACCGACAGGACGCTCTCCAGCACGGTCCACGTCTTGAGCGTGTCCCGTTCGCTGATGCCGAAGTACTTGGCGACCATCCAGAAGCCGCCGTCGTTGACGTGCGAGGCGAAGATGGAGCCCGCCGAGATGGCCATGATGACCAGGGCGACGAACGCCTGGGAGTGGTCGCCCTCGGCGAGCAGCGGTGCCACGATGCCCGCCGTCGTCACGATGGCCACCGTCGCCGAGCCCTGCGCGACCCGCAGCACCAGGGAGATCAGGTAGGAGAGGACGATGACCGGCAGGCCGACGTCGTTGAAGGTGTCGGAGAGGGCCTGGGCGACTCCGCTGGCCTTGAGGACGGCGCCGAAGACACCGCCCGCGCCGACCACCAGCAGGATGTTGCCGACCGGCTTCAGCGAGGCCGTCGACACGGTCTCCAGGGACTTGCGGGACCAGCCGCGCCGGATGCCGAGCAGGTAGTAGGCGAGGAACAGGGCGATGGTCAGGGCCACGAACGGGTTGCCGAAGAACTCGATCACCGAGCGGAGGGTGGACTCGTCCAGGGCGATGGAGGAGAAGGTCGCGGCGAGGATGAGGACCAGCGGGGTGCCGATGATGCCGAGGACGGTGCCGAGCGCGACCGGGCTCTCGTGCGGGGCGACGCCGGCCTTGGACTGCTCGTCGATGACGGCCTGCTTGGCCTCCTCGGCCGCCTCGACCATGTCCTGCGGTACGGGCACGAAGATGCGGCGGCCGATCCAGGCGGAGAACGCCCAGGCGGCGAGCACGGCCGGGATGCCGCAGACGATGCCCATGAGGATCACCCAGCCGAGGTCCACCTTCAGCAGTCCGGCGGCGGCCACCGGGCCGGGGTGCGGCGGCAGGAAGGCGTGGGTCATCGACAGGCCGGCGAGCAGCGGCAGGCAGTAGAGCAGGACCGACTTGCCGGAGCGCTTGGCGGCGGCGTAGACGATGGGCGCGAGGACGAAGATGCCCACGTCGAAGAAGACCGGGACGCCGAAGATCAGGCCGGTCAGGCCCATGGCGAGGGGGGCGCGCTTCTCGCCGAACAGGCCGAGCAGCCGGGTGGCCAGCACCTGGGCGCCGCCGCTGACCTCGAGGATGGCGCCGAGCATGGTGCCCAGGCCGATGATGATGGCGACGTGGCCGAGGATGCCGCCCATGCCGGACTCGATGGTGGAGACGGCGTCGGACTTCTGGACGGTGCCGAAGAGTTCGGTGACCGACAGGCCGGCGAGCAGGCCGACGGCTATGGAGACGGCGAGCAGCGCGACGAACGGCTGCAGCCGCACCTTGATGATCAGGAAGAGCAGGAGCGCGATGCCGATCGCGGCGACGGTCAGCAGGCCCGCCGTGCCGTCGATCAGGTGGAGCAGGCCGCCGGTGTGGGGCGGGGTCTCCGAGGCCGCGAGCTGGAGCGATACAGGGGGCATACGGGGGTCCTCTGGGTAAACACATAAAGCTTTCGGGCAGGGCGGGGCGCGGCACGGCGCCCCGGGGGTGAGGGGCACCGTGCCGTGCGACAGGCAGAGGGAAGGCAGGCAGGAGGATCGGGGAGCGGGTCAGCCGAGGACGGCCAGCGCGTCGATCTCGATGAGGAGTCCGGCGGGCAGACCGACGTAGACGGTCGTGCGCGCGGCGGGCGGCTGGGTGAGGCCCTGCTCCTCGAAGTAGGCGTTGTAGATCTCGTTCATCTCGGCGAAGTGGTCCACGTCCGTGAGGTAGACGCGGATCATCATCACGTCGTCCCAGGAGGCGCCGCCCTCTTCGAGGATCGCCTTGACGTTGGCGAGGGTCTGGAGGGTCTGCTCGCGCAGGGTCGGGCCGGCCGGGGTGGGGGCCTTGCCCTCCTCGTGGGGGAGGAAGCCGACCTGGCCGGCGACCTGGAGGATGTTGCCCTTCCTGACGCCGTGGGAGAACTTCGCCGGCGGGGTGGTGTGGGTCGCGGGGGTGAGGGCGGTCTTGTCGGTCATACCGTGTCCTTCTCGGGGTGGCGCTCGGGGTGCTGCACGGGGGTCCTGCCGGAGTACTCGCCGCTGATGGCGTCCGCCGTACGGCGCACCAGCGGGAGCAGGGTGAGGAGTTCGTCGGCGGTGACGACGACGTTCGGCGCGGAGACCGACATCGCGGCCGTCACCCGGCCGTCGGCGCCCCGGATGGGCGCGGCGACGCAGTTGATGGACTCCTCGTGGCCGCCGAGGTCGGTGGCCCAGCCCTGTTCGCGCACCTTGGCCAGCTCCGCGAGGAAGCCTTCGGCGTTCGGTGTCGAACGGGCCGTGTACATGGGGTAGTCGAGTTTCTCGACGACGGCTCGGCGCTCGTTCTCGGGGAGGTCGGCGAGCAGCAGCTTCGCCACCGCCGCGACGGTGATGGCGACCGGCTTGCCGATCCGCGAGTACATGCGGACGGGGTAGCGGCTCTCCACCTTGTCGATGTAGAGCACCTCGTTCTCCTCGTGGACGGCGAGGTGGACGGTGTGTCCGCACTGCTCGTTGAGGCGTACGAGGTGGGGGTGGGCGATCTCGCGGACGTCGAGGTTCTCCATCGCCTCCTGGGCGAGGGCGATGAGGCGGGCGCCGAGGCGGTAGCGCTGGTCGGACTGGCGGTAGACGAAGCCGTGTTCGTGGAGGGTGCGCAGGAGGCGCAGCGCCGTGGACTTGTGGACGCCGAGGCGGTCGGCGACCCGGCCCAGGTCGGCGGGGCCCTCGGCGAGCAGCGGCAGGATGCTCAGCGCGCGGTCGACGGTCTGGCTCATGGTGTGCGTACCTCCTCCTCGGCCCTCGCTTCGGCCTGTGTCCAGCCGGGGCCGAGTCGCAGTCTCCCCCACGCCTCGTCGTCGAGGGCGGCCAGGCGGTCGGCGTGGTCGCGTGCCGGGGGTGTGGCGAGGTCGCCGGGGACGGTGAGGGCGGCGGCGGCCATCAGGTGGCCGTGGCGCAGGCGCTCGCGCACGGGCAGTCCGCGCAGGGTGGCGGAGAGGAACCCGGCGGCGAAGGCGTCGCCCGCGCCGACGGCGGCGACGACGTCGACGGTGAGGGCGGGGACGGAGGTGACGTGGGTGGCCTGGGTGCCGTCGGCGCCGGCGGTCCGGTGGAAGGCGGTGGCGCCGGTCGCGCCCTGTTTGACGACGAGCAGCCCGGGCTCGGGCAGGGCGGCGCGGACGGCTTCGGGGCCGCCGAGCCCCCAGGCCTCGTCCTCGCCGACGAAGACGACGTCGGCGCCGCGCGCGAGTTCCAGGAGGACGCGGGAGCCGTCGGTGTCCCCGCGCCAGAGGCCGGGGCGGTGGTTGACGTCGAAGGAGACGAGGGGCCGGCCGGGGCGTCGGGCGGTGAGTTCGCGCAGCAGGGCGTGGCAGTCGGCGGAGAGCGCGGGGGTGATGCCGGAGAGGTGGAGGACGCGTCCGGAGCGGATCGCGTCGAGGTCCATGTTCCGCACCGACATCGCGGAGGCGGCGGAGCCCGCCCGGTAGTACGCCACCTCGTGCGCGTCGGTGGCCCGGTCGCCGGCGGTGCGGAAGTACACGCCGGTGGGGCGGCCGGGGTCGCGGCGCACGGCGGAGACGTCCACGCCGTAGGCGCCGATCGCCTCGACGAGGTGGTCGCCGAAGCCGTCGGCGCCGACCCGGCTGATCCAGCGGGCGGTGTGCCCGGCGGCGGCGAGCACGCAGGCCACGTTGGACTCGGCGCCGCCGATGGCCCGGTCGAAGGAGGGGACGTCGGCGAGGCGGCCGGGCACGGAGGGGAGGAAGGTGACCATGGACTCGCCGAGCGCGACGACGTCCACGGCGTCGGGGGTGGTGCTGCGGGGTCCGTCGGCGGTCACGATGGTCCTGACTCCTGGTGGCGTCTCGCGGGCGGCGGCTCCGTTGACCCCGCGTTCGCCGAGATGTTAGACAGCAGTAAGCGATATACGCAACGGTCGTTGCAGGTGTTGCAACGCACCTGCGACGCATCAGATCAGGGAGGCTCCATGGCCCTCGACCCCGGCCCCTCACACGGCCGCGAAGCCCTCGCCAAGCTGGCCGAGGAGCACGTCGACCACCGCTTCAAGGGCCTCCCGCCGGACGCGTACGGCCTGACCGTCGCCGAGCTGGCCGGACAGCGCCGCAACCTCTTCACCGGCGGTTTCACCACTCCCGTGCTGGCCCTGTCCGCCGAGCGCCTGGAGCACAACCTGAAGCTGATGGAGACGTACTCCGCCCGGCACGGCCTCGCCTTCGCGCCGCACGGCAAGACCTCCATGGCCCCGCAGCTCTTCCACCGCCAGATCGAGCACGGCGCCTGGGGCATCACCCTCGCCGTGCCGCACCAGGTGCGGGTGGCGCGGGCCTTCGGCGTCCAGCGGGTCTTCCTGGCCAACGAGCTGGTCGACGCCGCCGCCCTGCGCTGGATCGCCTCGGAGCTGGACGCCGACCCGGACTTCCGCTTCGTCTGCTACGTCGACTCCGTGCGCGGGGTCGGGCTGATGGACGCGGCGCTGACGGAGGCCGGCGCCGCCCGCCCGGTGGACGTCGTGGTCGAGCTGGCCGCCGGTGACGGCGCGCGCACCGGCGTGCGCACCGAGGCGGAGTGCGCGGCGGTCGCCGACGCGGTGGCCGGCACGCGGACGCTGCGGCTGGCCGGGGTCGCCGGGTACGAGGGCGAGGTACCGGACGCCGACACCGGGAAGGTGCACGCCTGGCTGCGGCGGCTGGTGGCGCTCGCCGCCGGCTTCGACGAGGCCGGACGGTTCGACGGGCTGGAGGAGATCGTGGTGAGCGCGGGCGGCAGCGCCTGGTTCGACGCGGTCGCCGACGTGTTCGCCGAGGTCCCCGCCCTGTCCCTGCCGGTGCTGAAGCTGCTGCGCTCGGGCGCCTACGTCTCCCACGACGACGGCCACTACCGCGAGCTGACCCCCTTCAACCGGGTCCCCGAGGAGGGCGCCCTGGAGCCCGCCTTCCGCCTGTGGAGCCAGGTCATCTCCCGCCCCTCCCCCGAGCAGGCCTTCACCAACGCGGGCAAGCGGGACGCGGCCTACGACCTCCACCTGCCCTTCGCCCAGGTCGTCCGCCGCGACGGCGCCGAGCGCCCCGCCACCGGCATCGAGGTGACCGGCCTGTCCGACCAGCACGCCTGGCTGCGCACGACCGCAGAGGCCGACCTGGAGGTGGGCGACTGGCTCGGCACGGGCCTGTCCCACCCCTGCACGTCCTTCGACAAGTGGCAGCTCATCCCGGTCGCCGAGGCGGACGGGACGGTCGTCGACTACATCCGCACGTTCTTCTAGAGAAGCCGGGAGAAGCTGGGCATGGAAGAGCTGGTCATCAGGGACGCGGACGTCGTCGACGGCTCCGGCGCCGACTCGTACCGGGCCGACGTCGTGGTCGACGGCGGCCGGATCGTCTCGATCGTCAAGGAGGCGGCGGCCGCCGGCTGCCAGCGCCCCGAGGCGCGCCGCGAGCTGGACGCCGAGGGCCTGGTCCTGGCCCCCGGCTTCGTCGACATGCACGCCCACAGCGACCTGGCGCTGCTGCGGGACCCCGACCACAGCGCCAAGGCCGCGCAGGGCGTCACCCTGGAGGTCGTCGGCCAGGACGGGCTGTCGTACGCGCCGGTCGACGACCGCACCCTCGGCGAGGTGCGCCGCGCCATCGCCGGGTGGAACGGCCCCGGCGACGACATCGACTTCGACTGGCGGTCGGTCGGCGAGTACCTGGACCGGCTCGACGCGGGCATCGCGGTCAACGCCGCCTACCTGATACCGCAGGGCACGGTGCGCGCCCTCGCGGTCGGCTGGGACGACCGGGAGGCGACCGACGCCGAGCTGGAGCACATGCGGCGGCTGGTCGCCGAGGGCATGGAGCAGGGCGCGGTCGGCATGTCGTCCGGGCTGACGTACACGCCGGGCATGTACGCGAAGGACGCCGAGCTGACCGAGCTGTGCCGGGTGGTGGCGTCGTACGGCGGCTACTACTGCCCGCACCACCGCTCGTACGGGGCCGGGGCGCTGCGCGCGTACGAGGAGATGATCGAGCTGACCCGGGAGGCGGACTGCCCGCTGCACCTGGCGCACGCCACCATGAACTTCGGCGTCAACAAGGGCCGGGCGCCCGAGCTGCTGACGCTCCTCGACGGCGCGCTGGCGGCCGGCGCCGACATCACCCTCGACACCTACCCCTACACCCCCGGCTGCACCACCCTCGTGGCGCTGCTGCCGAGCTGGGCGAGCGAGGGCGGCCCCGAGCGGATCCTCAGGCGGCTCGCGGACGACGACACGGCCGAACGCATCCGGCACCACATGGAGGAGACCGGCTCCGACGGCTGCCACGGCGTGCCCGTGGAGTGGGAGACGATCGAGATCTCCGGCGTGACCGAGCCGGCCCTCGCCGAGTACGTCGGCCGTACGGTCCTGGAGTCGGCGCGGCTGCGCGGCGAGACCCCGTGGACGGTCGCCCGCCGCCTCCTGCTGACCGACCGGCTGGCGCCGACCATCCTCCAGCACGTCGGCCACGAGGAGAACGTCCGCGCGATCATGCGGCACCGCGTCCACACCGGCGGCTCGGACGGCATCCTCCAGGGCAGCAAGCCGCACCCGCGCGCCTACGGCACCTTCCCGCACTACCTGGGCCACTACGTGCGCGAGCTGGGCGTGCTGTCGCTGGAGGAGTGCGTCGCCCACCTCACCTCGCGCCCGGCGGCCCGGCTGCGGCTGCCGGACCGGGGGCTGGTCCGCGAGGGGTACCGGGCCGACCTGGTGCTCTTCGACCCGGCGACGGTCGCCGCGGGCAGCACGTACGAGGAACCGCGGCGGCTGCCGACGGGCATCCCGTACGTGCTGGTCGACGGGCGTTTCGTGATGGAGGACGGACGGCGGACGGACGTACTGGCGGGGCGGTCGGTCCGCAGGACGCCCCGCTGACCGACCGCCCCGGCCCGCCCAGGCCGTAACGGTCCGGGCGGGCCCGTCCCGTTACGGCTTGGGCACGGCGCAGCCGCTCGCCCCGAGGTCGAGCCTGTTGTCCACGCCGAAGCAGGCGGGGAACAGGTAGGTCTGCTGGGCGTAGTTGATGCCCTGGCGGACGGTGACCCGGCCGTTCTCGTCGACCTCGCACGGGTTGTTGACCGTGCAGCGCTCGCCGCTCTCGTTGCCGGTGTTGTTGACGGCGACCACCGCGCCGGTGGCGCTGTCGACGACCGGTGAGCCGGAGGTGCCGCCGATGGTGTTGCAGGCGGAGGTGTAACGGACCGAGTCCTTCCAGGTCCAGTCGCCCTCCTTCATGCGGTACGCGAACCCGTCGACGGAGCAGTTGTATATCCGCTTCCAGTAGCCGGAGACCACGCTGATGGCCGTGCCGGCCGTCGGCCGGGTCCCGCTCAGCGTCAGCGCGTCGATCCCGTAGGAGCTCCTGATCTGCGCGTACGTCGTGCGGAGCCGGTAGACCGCCGCGTCCGTGTCGGTCATGGTCGCGTACACGAGCCGGTCGGCGCGCAGGGTGGCGACCCTGGTCCCGGAGGCGTTCAGCAGCCCGAAGGTGCGGCTGGACGCCCGGTCGACGAGGACCTGGCCGGGCGCCGGGAAGCCGCTCTCCAGGCAGTGCCCGTTGGTGAGCACCAGCGCCGGGTCGTCGGCCGCCGAGTCGGGCATGCGGACGACGGAACCGGAGCAGTTGCTGAGCGAGACGGTGCCGGCGAAGTTGACCGCGCCGGCCCTGGGCGCGGTGAGGCCGGACAGGGTGTCCGCCGCGGTACCGACCACGTCGTTGACGGCGTCCGTCAACGTGGCCGGGCCCGCGTCCGTGGTCGTGTCCGCGCCCGTGGGGGCGGGCGCGGCGGCGACCGCGGGTGCCGCGCCCGCCCCGGCCAGGGCCAGGGCGCAGAGCGCGACGACGAGAGGTTTTCTCATGGGGGTCCCCTCTTGCGACGTCGGGCGGCCGGAAACCCTCCGGCCGCCCTGGGATTGTCATGCGCATTGTCATCATGCGGACGGCGAGGGGGCAAGGTCCGTTTGCGACGACCGGCGCCGCCGTGGGGGCGCGGGCCGCCGGCGCCGGACACAAGCGCCCGGACGGCCCGCCGCGGACACCGTGCGCGGCACCGCCCTCTCGGGCCCGGACGACCGCCGCACCCACGCCCACCTGGGACGTTTCCGGCCCGCCCCGCGGCCCGGCCGGTCGCCGACGCCTCCCGGACCAGGGTCGCCCGTCCCCGTGGAGGCGGCGGGGGGCGCCGTGGGGAGGGCCGGTGTGGAGGTGGTGGAGACACCGCCCGAGGGCGCGGACGACGGCCCGTCGGCCGGATCCGCACCGTCCGGCACGCCGTTCACTCCGTCGGCGCACGGAGACGACTACGGAGACGGCTACGGAGACGGCCCCGACAGGGCCGCGCACCGGGGAACACGAGGGGCGCCCGGGCCGACGCGCGCACCCACTCATCCGGAGCGACGCGTTCCACGTGGCGGACGACACGGCCCGCGGGGCGATACCGGGCCGTAAGCTCCCAGGCATGCAGGTGATCCAGTCGACCAAGCTCGCCAACGTCTGTTACGAGATCCGGGGCCCGGTGCTCGAGGAGGCGATGCGGCTGGAAGCGGCCGGTCACCGGATCCTCAAGCTGAACACCGGCAACCCGGCGGCGTTCGGCTTCGAGTGTCCGCCCGAGATCCTGGAGGACATCCTCCGCAACGCCTCGACGGCGCACGGCTACGGCGACGCGAAGGGCCTGCTGGCCGCCCGCCGCGCCGTGGTCATGCACAACCAGACCCTCGGCATCGAGACCGACGTCGAGCACGTGTATATCGGCAACGGCGTGTCCGAGCTGATCGTGATGGCGATGCAGGGCCTGCTGGACGACGGCGACGAGGTGCTCGTCCCCGCGCCCGACTACCCCCTGTGGACGGCGGCCGTCGCGCTCTCCGGCGGTACGGCGGTGCACTACCGCTGCGACGAGCAGTCCGACTGGATGCCGGACCTCGCCGACGTGGAGCGCAAGGTCACCGACCGCACCAAGGCGATCGTCGTCATCAACCCGAACAACCCGACCGGCGCGGTCTACGACGAGGCGGTCGTCAAGGGCCTCACCGACATCGCCCGACGGCACAACCTGCTGGTCTGCTCGGACGAGATCTACGACAAGATCCTCTACGACGACGCCCGGCACGTCCCCACCGCCTCCGTCGCGCCCGACCTGCTCACCCTCACCTTCAACGGCATGTCGAAGGCGTACCGGGTGGCCGGCTACCGGGTGGGCTGGATGTCGATCTCGGGGCCGCGCGCCCACGCCGACTCCTACATCGAGGGCCTGACGACCCTGGCGAACATGCGCCTGTGCGCCAACATGCCGGGCCAGCACGGAGTGGTCGCGGCGCTCAGCGGACGCCAGACGATCAACGACCTGGTCCTCCCCGGCGGCCGGCTGCGCGAGCAGCGGGACGCGGCGTACGAGCTGCTGACCCAGATCCCGGGCGTGAGCTGCGTGAAGCCGAAGGGGGCGCTGTACCTCTTCCCGCGCCTGGACCCCGACGTCTTCAAGATCAAGGACGACCGGCGGATGGTCCTGGACCTGCTGCGCCGCGAGAAGATCATGGTCGTCCAGGGCACCGGCTTCAACTGGCCCGAACCCGACCACTTCCGGGTCGTCACGCTCCCCTCGGTCACCGATCTGCGGGACGCGGTGGGCCGTATCGGCCGGTTCCTGGACGGTTACGGGCAGCCCTGAGACCTGCCCTTTCGTCAACGAATCAACTTTAGACAGAATCTAAGCTAGGATGGATTCCTGTTAGCACCCAGGAGGCCATCCATGTACGAACCGATCCGTGCCAAGTCGGTCCACAGCACGATGGCCGGCACCCCCCACGACTTCCCCCACCGCTCCCGTGAGGAAGAGCTGGACATCCAGCTCGCGGGCCACCTCGCCGCACTGCTCACCGTCACCGACGAGCTGCGCGCGACGGCACCCTCGGCCGATCTGGACGCCGCGGCCGAGCGGCTCGCCGAGCAGGTGACCCGCCTGCGGGGAGGACGTACGCCGGCCCGCGCGTCGGCGACCGCGAAGGGCCGCACGCCGAACGCGGCGGCCCTGCACCGGCGGGCGCACTCGCGCGCCGGCCGCGCCCTGGTCGTCGCCGCCTCCCGCGCCGACACGTCGGCCGCGATCCTCGCCGCCGAACGGATGGACGCGCACACCGCGGCCCTGCAGCCGCCCACCCTCGCGTCCCACTGAGCCCACCCGGGCTCCCCTCGAACGGCCCCGGTCCGCGTGCACCCGCAGCGACGCGCGGACCGGGCGCCACACACCGTTCCTATTCAGTGTGCAGGAGTGAGTGCTGGACCCATTCCTGCACACTGCGGACATCCCGAACGGTTTTGGGTGTCCTGGTCGCCCGCTTTCGCTCCGTGTCCGGTTTCACGGATCGTGTCCGTGGTCCGGGAACACGGGGGCGGGGTCCCTCACGCCCAGAAGCCTCTGGTGGGGCCTGGACGGTCCGATGCCCGCATCCATCGCTCTGGTGGGTGCGGGGCGGTGCCGTCCGACGCCTGACCGGATAGCCCTGGGCGCGTCGCCCGATCGCGATGCTCGCGGCATCGTGCCGGGTCGTCTTACGGGTATGGCTGGTGAGGGGTTTCTGCCAGTGCTGGGCGCCCCACTTCGAGGTATAGGCGGGGTCGACGGCGATGACCGTGATCCCGATCTGGTCGGCCATGGAGGTCAGGCGGGCGCGGAGGCGGCCGGTGGGCATGCCGGAGATCAGCTGCCTGAACCGTTTCCTGCCGCCGTGTTTCTCGCGGGTCGTCTCGGCGGTGAAGTCGAGGTCCTCGACGGCGATCGCTGTCACGCCGCAGGCCCGGGCCCAGTGCAGGAGCCGGGTCAGGGCGTGGCGGACCTGCGCGTCACGGTGTTCGGCTGGTCCGGTGAGGTCGTAGGAGAAGCGCCGGGGGCTGCCTACCGGGTTGCCGTGGGTGTCCAGGCGCCAGGCGGCGAGGTGGTCGGCGTTCATGTCGACGCCGATCACACCGTCGGCCAGTGCAGCGGCCAGGGGGAGTGTGCGGGTGACGGGCTGTTGCCAGGACGCCGTTACATACCAGCGTCCGCGTGTCGTGTCGTGGTGGATGCGGTAGGCGACGGCCCGGTTGGCTGTCACGCGGTCGGCCCATTCCTGCCCGCGGTGCGCGAACCGGATGCGGCCGGTGAGGACGTACCGGCCGTGCGGAGCATTGGCCAGCCCTTCGAGCGGGGCGGGGAGTCGGATGCTGACTTCACCGTCCGGGCTGACCCGGATCGTCTCGTTGCCGAACCGTTTCCCGCTCTCCCCGTCCGCCTGCAGGAACCAGCGTGCCGCTTCCCAGCGTTCACGCCACTGGGCCTCGGTGAGCCGGGCGGCGGGCAGGTGGTGCCGGGTGTGGGCCAGGTGCTTGCCGCCCCGGACGACGTGCACGGTCCCGGCCGCCCAGTCCGCACGCGCGTGCTCCAGCCGGGTCTCCAGTACGTGCAGGCGGCGGGCCTTGGCATGCCACTCCCGCCGACTGCGGTAACCACCCGGGGCCTTCTCCGAACCCTTCGAACCGACCGGCAGCGACAACCGCTGCCGCACGGCCCGCACCCCTGCCTCCAGGGACTGCAGGTGGGCACGCTGACAGCGGCGGGCCAACGCCCACTGATCGTGTGTGGCTTTCGTGATCGAGCCTGCCCACCGGGCCGACGACTGCGGGGTCAGCTCCCGCTTGCGCACCGCCCACCCCTCGGCATCATGCCCCAGGCCGTCCCGGCAACGCGCCTTCAGATCACCCGAGGCCAGCGTCCCCAGATGCGCGCCCACCCGCCGCAGCACCTCCACATCCGCGACCGTGAGCTGCTTGAGCCGGGTGCGGACCGCAACCCCCGACGGGCCCCGCGCGACGAACGGCGCCGCAAGCTTCCGCAGACCACCCACCATGCACCCCCGTTCAAGCGCCACACCCTGAAAACCCGCTCACCACACCCAACGAGCAGACCAGTCAAAGGTCACCCATTCGACACACGGACTCCCGTTCCCCCAGACGCAACAAAGCGCAGCCCACGGACCACACCCACTCACTCACACACGCCAGAACACACTCATACGCACTCAGAGACGAGCAGCTCCACCCCCCATGCACAGCCCCACCGAAGCCGACGCCTGCGCCGAGGAGTTGCGGGCGGCGCTCGCCTCGCACGGCATCACCCTGCCGTCCCTCGGCGTCGACCTGCCGACCTTCGCGGCCCGCTGCCCCACCCGGCCGCTGATCGCGCTCGGCAACTGCAACCTCCTCACCGCCCAGGCCCTGACCGCCGCCCTCCGCAAGGGGGCCGTGTGATGCGACCGGTCACCACCCTGGAGCTGCTCGCGGCACCGGCCGAGCTGTCCGCCGTACGCCGTGCCCTGCGCGACTACGGCGCCGACGTCCAGCTCTGCGCCAGCGAGCTGGTCACGAACGTGATCCAGCACCTCGGCGAGGGCATTCCCGTCACCGTCCGGGTGTGGTGCGACGGCGGCGGGCCTACGCGCCTGGAGGTCACCGATCCCGACCCGCGTGCGCTGCCCGTCCTGCGGGCGGCGGTGGGTGTCGAGGAGGAGTCGGGGCGTGGGCTCGCGCTGCTGGACGCGCTGACGGTGAGGTGGGGCGTGACGCAGGGGCCCAGCCACAAGACCGTGTGGTGCGAGGTGAGGGAGGGGCCGTCGGACGGCGGCGTTGTCCCGGGCCGGGGCGCGGTGTCAGTGGCGTCCGTTTCCACCGGGCGCCGCCCTGAGCCGGAGAGCGTTGCAGGGACGACTACCGCGGGCCGCGGCCCGCGGTAGTCGTCCCTCAGTCCGCGTCGCGGGGCGTCAGCCGCCCAGGACCGAGCCGAACTCGGTGTTCGGGCGGGTGAGGCCGAAGTCCTGCACGCTGAACGAGCTCGCGCCGGTCGTCGTCAGCCCGGCCGCCGAGCCGCGCAGCACCCCGTCGGCGCCGTCGCGCACCGACCCGGCCGGTGAGGTCCGGATCTCCAGGACGGACACGGAGCCGGGTGCACGCGGTGCGCCCGCGACACCGCTACGGCCTCGTCGAGCCGCACGACCCGTCGGGGCGGTGAGACCTCAGTCGCGCACCGACACCTTGGTGAGCTGCTCGGAGACCTCCCAGAGACGGCGCGCCAGCTCGGGGTCGCGGGCCGCTTTCGGGGCCTGCACCGGTTTGGGCGCGCCGTACATCTGCAGGACACCGGGCCCCACATAGGTACCGCCGGGGATGTCGGCCGTGGCGGCGTACAGGGTCGGCCGCGCGCCGGCCGCCGCCGACGACGCGAACAGGGGAGTGCTCAGCCGCATCAGCGTATGCGCGAAGCCGCGCGCGCCCGACAGGGCGCCGGTCGCCGCCCAGCCCGGGTGCGCGGCGGTGGCGAGGACCTCCGAGCCCGCCGCCGTGAGCCGTCGCTGCAGTTCGAAGGTGAACAGCATGACGGCGAGCTTCGACTCGTTGTAGGCGCGGGAAGCGTGGTAGCTCCTGCGCTCCCAGTTCGGGTCGTCGAGGTCGAGACGGGCCGCCTGGGCGACGGACGAGATCGAGACGACGCGACCGGTGAGGTGCTCACGCAGGAGCTGCGTCAGGGCGAAGTGACCGAGGTGGTTGACGCCGAACTGCGCCTCGAACCCGTCCTTGGTGCGGGTCAGCTCAGGCGGGTAGATGGTGGCGGCGTTGTTGACCAGCAAGGAGATTTCGCCCTGCCAGTCATCGGCGAAGCGCCGGATGGAAGCGAGGTCGGCGAGATCGAGCGCGCGGACCTCGGTCCGTCCGGACAGCTCCGCGGCGACGGCTCGCCCTTTGTCGACATGGCGCACCGCGAGCACGACGCGGGCCCCGGCGGCGGCGAACGCTCGCGCGGTCTCGCGCCCGAGGCCGCCGCTCGCACCGGTGACGATCACCGTTCCGCCGGAGAGATCAGGAAGGTGAGTGGCGTGGGATTCGCTCATGGCGCCAATCTAGACACTGTCAAGAAACTTGGCAACGACAAGATGCGGGTAATATCTGCCTGTGCCCAACGAAGCCCGCCCGTACCACCACGGCAACCTGCGCGCCGCGCTGCTCGACGCGGCCGAGCGCAACGTCGAGAGGTCCGGGACGGAGCAGCTGTCGCTGCGGGAGCTGGCGCGGGTCGTCGGGGTCAGTCACGCGGCGCCGCGCGCCCACTTCGCCGACCGTCAGGCGTTGCTGGCCGCGTTGGCGGAGCGGGGTTTCGGCCGCCTGGGCGCGCAGTTGAAAGCTGCACGCGACGGTGCCGGTCCGGATTTCGGCGAGCGGCTGCGGGCGGTGATAGCCGGGTTCATCACCTTCGCGAACAGCAGGCCCGTGCTGCTGGACCTGATGTTCTCCGCGAAGCCGTACGGGGACAAGGCGCGGCTGCCGGCGGCGGCCGAAGCCCTGGCGGTGGTGTACGACCTGATCGGCGACGGCGTGGCCGAGGGCGCGCTCGCCCCGGGTAACCCCGAGCGTTACGGGCTGCTGCTGTACTCGTGGGCCCAAGGCCTCGCGAACCTGATCGCCGGCGGCGGCCTCGAACCCGAGGTGACGGACTCACTCGTGTCCGACGCGGTGTCGACGTTCATCCGCGGCAACGCCGCCGGCTGAACGCGCCCGGCCGGCACCCCGATGCGAGGCGTGTACCGCTTGCCCCGCGCGCTTGCGCTCCGGCGACCGGCCGCCCCCGGAGCGGTACCGACAGAGGGACGTCGCAGGACGCCCCGTGAACCAGCACGGCGGAACCACGACTACTCGATCGACGGGATCGCCGGGGACGGCGCCGAGGACGCCTTCAAGAGGTTCGCCGACCGGGCGTGGAGCGCCTGCTGATCCGAGCCGCGGAGCCGCTGGCCGGAGGGCGGAGTGGCTGGCTCCTGTTACATACCGGTATGACCCGGACACCGTCCGTTCACCCGGGCCGCCGGGGAACGTTGGGTTCCGCGGGGATGCTCCGGGGGTGAGACGAATTATGGGAATCGTCCTCGCGGTGCTGCTGATCGGTGGCGTGGTGGCCGCCGTCGTCGCGGGCCGGGACAGCGAGGAGACGGGCACGGCAACGAAGACCGTGCGCATGGTGATCGGATCGGAGAAGGCCGAGTTCTTCGCCGATCCGGACGTGGTGGAGGCCCTCGCCGCCAAGGGCTACACCGTCGAGGCCGAGACCTCCGGGTCCTGGGCCATGGAAGGGCTGGACCTCGAGGGGTACGACCTCGCCTTCCCGTCCAGCCGGGCGCCCGCCGTCGAACTGGCCGAGAAGTACAAGGTCCGGGGGATGCTCCCGCGCCCGTTCTACTCGCCCCTCGTCGTCGTGTCCCGCCGCGGGGCCGCCGAGGTGCTGGCCGCGAACGGGCTGGCCGAGCTCGACGAGGAGAACCCGGGCACGCTGAAGATGGAGGCCTACCTCGACGCGGCCGGGCGCGACCGCACCTGGCAGCAGCTCGAGGGGGCCGGGAAGTACGGGGAGCTGACCGGCACCCTCTACATCTCCAGCACCGACCCGGAGAGCTCGAACTCCGGCGCGCTGTACCTCGCCGCCGCCTCCTACGTCGCAGGCGGCGGCAAGGTGGTCGCGAGCGACGCCGACGTCGAGCGCGCCGCTCCCCTGCTGCGCAAGCTGGTCAGCGTCCAGGGCGCCCAGCAGACCGGCACGGACGCCGCGTTCCGGGACTTCGTCAGCGGCGCCGGCAACCCACTCGTCCTCGTCTACGAGTCCCAGGTGGCCACGCTCCTCGACGAGCAGCAGAACGCGGACGACCTCGTCGTCCTCTACCCGGACACCACGGTCAACAGCGACCACACCGTCGTCCCGCTCACCGAGAACGGCCGGGGGCTCGCCGAGCTCCTCGGCGACGACCCGACGTTGCGCAAGCTGGCCGTGCGGCACGGCTTCCGCCCGCAGGGCGACGTGGCCGAGTTCGCGGCGGCCGCCGTGGGCCGCACCGCCTACCTCAAGCAGCGACTGACCGGCGTCCGCCAGGCGCCCGTGCCCACCTCCGCGGTGCTGCGCGAACTGGCGCGACGGGCGCGCGGATAAGGGGGGAACAGCAACCGATGAACAGCAGCGCAGACGGCGACTTCGTCCTCACACCGCCCGAGGCCGTCACGCCCGTGCCGCGGGAGAAGGCCGGCGGGCTCGTGCCCGTCGACGACGGCGTGCGCGCCGGCATGGCGGCCAAGGCCGCCGCGTACGTCGAGGGGCTGGCCGCCCTGGACGCCCGCTCCCCCGAGTTCGCGGGCAAGGTCGGTGAGATCACCGCACTGGGCGCCGGCGAGATGCGTACCGCCACCGCGCAGTCCAACCGCATGCTGGAACGCACGGTCCGCAGCCTGCCCGACAAGGGCGGCGACGCCCAGTCCAAGGTCGCCGGGTCGCTCGTGGAACTGCGGCGCGTGGTCGAGGACCTGGACCCGCGCGACCTGCCCGCGAACAAGGGCCGCACGTTCCTCTCCCGGCTGCCGGGCGGCAACAAGCTGCGCGACCACGTCGCCACGTACGCCTCCGCGCAGGGCACCCTGAACCAGATCGTGGGCTCCCTGCGGGGCGGACAGGACGAACTGCGCCGCGACAACGCGGCGTTGCAGACGGAGCGGGTCCGGCTGTGGGAGACCATGGGCAAGCTCCAGGAGTACGTCGTCCTGACGGAGGCCCTGGACACGGCCGTCGGGCAGCACATCGCCGGCGTCGAGGCGGCCGACCCCGCGCAGGCCGACTCGCTCCGCGCCGACGTCCTCTTCCCCGTCCGGCAGAAGCACCAGGACCTGCTCACCCAGCTCGCGGTTGGCGCGCAGGGCTACCTCGCCATGGACGTCGTACGCCGCAACAACGACGAGCTGATCAAGGGCGTGGACCGGGCGGCCACCACCACGGTGTCGGCGCTGCGGATCTCCGTGATGCTGGCGTCCGCGCTGGACCACCAGAAGAAGGTGGTCGAGCAGGTCAACGCGCTGCGCGGCACCACCGAGGAGCTGATCCGGGGCAACGCGGAGATGCTGGCGACGCAGAGCGGGGAGATCCAGCGCATCGCCGCCGACCCGGCGGTCGGGGCGGAGACCCTGCGGACCGCGTTCCAGCAGATCTACCGCACCCTCGACACCATCGACACCTACAAGGTGCGGGCGACCGAGGCGATGGCGGTGACGGTGGAGAACCTGACCTCCGAACTCCAGCACGCAAGCAGTTACTTGGAGCGCAGCCGGTCGCAGGGCGCGCTGGAAGGGGGGCTCGGATGAGACGACGGTCCCTGGCCGCGCTGCTCGCCGCCACCGCGGCCCTGCTGGGCGCGTGCACCGCCGCACCGGAGAAGGAGAAGGAGAAGGACCCGCACTCCGCCGAGCCGGGCACCCTGCGGGTCCTGGCCTCCAGCGAACTCAGCGACATGACGGCGGTGCTGGAGCAGGTCGGGAAGGACACGGGCGTCACCGTCCGGCCGACCTGGATCGGCACCCTCGACGCCGTGGACATGCTGGCCACGGGGAAGGCGGACGGCAGGTACGACGCGGTGTGGCTGTCCTCCAACGACTATCTGCGGCTGCGCCCGGAGGCGGCGGAGAAGGTCGTCTCGGAGACACCCGTGATGTCCAGCCCGGTCGCCATCGGCGTCAAGCCGGCCACCGTGCGGCGGCTGGGCTGGAAGCCGGAGGACGTCACCTGGTCCCAGGTCGACCGGGCCGTGCGGGAGGGGGAGCTCAGCTACGGCATGACCGACCCGGCCCGTTCCAACTCCGGTTTCGCCACGCTGGTCTCGGTCGCCTCGGCGCTCTCCGGAGCCCAGTCCGCGCTCACCGACGCCGACGTGACGAAGGCGCGCCCGCGGCTGAAGGAGTTCTTCCAGGGGCAGAAGCTGACCTCGGGCTCGTCGGGCTGGCTGGCCGGCGCCTACTCCCGCCGCGGTGACATCGACGCGCTCCTCAACTACGAATCCGTCCTGAAGGGGTTCAAGGACCTGACGGTGATCCGCCCGAAGGACGGTGTCGTCACCGCCGACTACCCGCTGTCGTCGCTCGCCGCCACGGACCAGGAGACCCGCGACGACGTGCGCCGGGTGGCCGAGGCGCTGCGCACGGACGGTGTGCAGCGGCTGATCACCGACCGTACGTTCCGCCGGCCGGTCGTCGCCTCCGTGCCGCCGGCGGCCGGCCTCGACACGAGCAGGCGGCGCGAGCTGCCCTTCCCCGGCGACCTCTCGGTCGCCGACGGCCTGCTCGACGCCTACGAGAACGAACTGCGCCGCCCCTCGCGGACTGTGTACGTCCTCGACACCTCCGGCTCGATGGAGGGCGAGCGCCTCAGCCGGCTGAAGCAGGCGCTGACCCGGCTCACCGGGGACTTCCGCGACCGGGAGGAGGTCACCCTGATGCCGTTCGGGTCGGCGGTGAAGAGCGTGCGCACCCATGTCGTCGAGCCGGACGCCCCGGAGCAGGGGCTGGAGGCGATCCGCCGGGACACCGCGGCACTGCGGGCCGAGGGCGACACGGCGATCTACACGTCCCTGGAGAAGGCCTACGACCACCTCGGCACCGGTGAGGACACGTTCACCTCGATCGTGCTGATGACGGACGGCGAGAACACGGCCGGCGCCGAGGCGGGCGACTTCGACTCCTTCTACCGGGGGCTGTCCGGCGACCGCAGGAACACCCCCGTCTTCCCCATCCTGTTCGGTGACTCCGACCGCGCGGAGCTGGAGCACATCGCCGAGCTGACCGGCGGCCGGCTGTTCGACGGGCAGGGCTCGCTCGACGGGGCGTTCGAGGAGATCCGTGGCTACCAGTAGGGCGATGGCGTATCTGGAGTCCCGCAAGAACCTGGCCGGGGGCGCGGGCGGGCTGGCGGGGCTGGTGCTGACGTTCACGGGCGTGGCGGGCCCGTACTGGCCGGTCGTGGTGGTGGGGCTGTACGGGGCCGGCGCGCTGATCGCCCCGCCCGAGCGGCCCGCGCCGCCCGAGTTCCCCGACCCGTCCGCGCAGCTGGACGAGGTGCGGGCGGACTTCGAACGGCTGCGGGACTATCTCGCGGACGTCGATCTGCCGCCCACCGCGCGGGGCCGGCTCGACGAACTGACGGAGCTGCTGGCCGCGTTGCTGGATCCCGGGTGGGCGACCGAGATCCTCGCCCAGGACCCGGAGGCCGTCCACATACTGTCGCGAGCGGTACGGCAGGACGTGCCGGAAGCCGTCGACGCCTACGTCCGCACCCGCTGGTGGACGCGGCTGACGCCGGGGCAGATGCCTCCGGAGCAGCACCTGGTGCGTCAGCTGGAGTTGCTGCACGCGGAGGCGGAGCGGCTGGCGCAGCAGCTGCGGGAGACCGAGGCCCGGCGGCAGGAGTCCCACACGCGGTACCTGGAGGACCGCTCGGGCTGACCGGCGCCGGGCGAGTCCGGACACGCCGAGGGCCGGGCACGCCGAAGTCCGGACCCGCCGAAGGCCGGACACACCGAAAGTCCGGACACACCGAAGGCCGAACACACCGAAGGCCGGATACACCGAGGGCCCGGGCACACCGAAGGCCGGATACACCGAGGGCCCGGGCACGCCGAAGTCCGGGTACGTCGAAGGGCCGGGTCCTCCGCACGCCGTTGTGCGGCGACCCGGCCCGAGCGGGACCTCCCCCGCGCTCCGGGGTACTACGAGCTACTGGAGCGGAGGGAGACCCCCTCGCGGCCGGCCTTCGTGACGACTTCGCGGGTCAGGGCTAGTCGGACCGGCCGCGGAGACTGCGGGGGACGTCAGCCCAGGCGCTGCACCAGGGCCCGGTACTGGTCCCACAGCTCGGCGGGTGTGTGGTCGCCGAAGGTGTTCAGGTGCTCGGGGACGAGCGCCGCCTCCTCGCGCCACACCTCCTTGTCGACGCTGAGCAGGAAGTCCAGGTCGGCGTCGGCGAGGTCGAGGCCGTCGGTGTCCAGGGACTCCTTGGTCGGCAGGACACCGATCGGGGTCTCGACGCCGTCCGCCTTGCCCTCCAGGCGCTCCACGATCCACTTCAGGACGCGGCCGTTCTCGCCGAAGCCCGGCCAGACGAACCTGCCCTCGTCGTCCTTGCGGAACCAGTTGACGTAGTAGATCTTGGGCAGCTTGGACTGGTCCTTGTCCTTGGCCACGTCGATCCAGTGCCCCATGTAGTCGCCCATGTTGTAGCCGCAGAACGGCAGCATGGCGAACGGGTCGCGGCGCAGCTCGCCGACCTTGCCCTCGGCGGCGGCGGTCTTCTCGGAGGCCACGTTGGCGCCGAGGAAGACGCCGTGGTTCCAGTCGAAGGACTCGGTGACCAGCGGTACGGCGGTGGCGCGGCGCCCACCGAAGAGGATCGCCGAGATCGGCACGCCCTTGGGGTCCTCCCACTCCGGCGCGATGATCGGGCACTGGGCGGCGGGGGTGGTGAAGCGGGCGTTGGGGTGGGCGGCCGGGGTCCCGGACTCGGGCGTCCAGTCGTTGCCCTTCCAGTCCGTGAGGTGGGCCGGGGTCTCCTCCGTCATGCCCTCCCACCACACGTCGCCGTCGTCGGTGAGGGCGACGTTGGTGAAGACGGAGTTGCCCCACAGGGTCTTCATCGCGTTGGCGTTGGTGTGCTCACCGGTGCCGGGCGCGACGCCGAAGAAGCCGGCCTCGGGGTTGATGGCGTACAGGCGGCCGTCCTCGCCGAAGCGCATCCAGGCGATGTCGTCGCCGATGGTCTCCACGGTCCAGCCGGAGATCGTGGGCTCCAGCATGGCGAGGTTGGTCTTGCCGCAGGCCGACGGGAAGGCGGCGGCGACGTACTTGGGCTCGCCGGTGGGCGGGGTCAGCTTCAGCACGAGCATGTGCTCGGCGAGCCAGCCCTCGTCGCGGGCCATGACGGAGGCGATGCGCAGGGCGTAGCACTTCTTGCCGAGCAGGGCGTTGCCGCCGTAGCCGGAGCCGTAGGACCAGATCTCGCGGTCCTCGGGGAAGTGCGAGATGTACTTGGTGGAGTTGCACGGCCACGGGACGTCCTCCTGGCCCTCCTCCAGGGGAGCGCCGAGGGTGTGCACGGCCTTGACGAAGAAGCCCTCGTCGCCGAGCTCGTCCAGGACCGGCTGTCCCATGCGGGTCATGGTGCGCATGGAGACGGCGACGTACGCGGAGTCGGTGATCTCGACGCCCAGCGCGGACAGCGGGGAGCCGAGGGGGCCCATGCAGAAGGGCACGACGTACATGGTCCGGCCGCGCATGGAGCCGCGGAACAGGCCCCCTTCGCCCTTCTCACCCGTGAAGATCTCCCGCATCTCGGCGGGGTCCTTCCAGTGGTTGGTCGGGCCGGCGTCCTCCTCCTTCGCGGAGCAGATGAAGGTCCGGTCCTCGACGCGCGCGACGTCGGAGGGGTCGGAGGCCGCGTAGTACGAGTTGGGGCGCTTGATCGGGTCGAGCTTGCGGAAGGTGCCCTTGTCGACGAGCTCCCCGCACAGGCGCTCGTACTCGGCCTCGGATCCGTCACACCAGACCACTTCGTCCGGCTGGGTCAGTTCGGCGATCTCGTTCACCCACGAGATCAGCTCCTGGTGGTCGGTGGGGACGGGGGGAGCAGCGATGTCGCGCGCCACGATTGCTCCTAAATGAGGGTTTTTGGTTGGGAGGCCCCGTGGGGGCTGCGACCCGGATGCGTGACGATGACCTCTTGGGCGCTCATCCGGTGTCGACCGCACTCATTTGATCATCCGACGAGAGCGCCCATCTGTCCAGAGGGCGTCACACCTGAGCGGAGTGAGGATCGCCACGTGCCCGCGCCGGAGTTTTTCGGGGGTGCGCGGCCGGGTACCCCGTGAGACGATGACCACTCAGCGACCACGAACGTCCGTACTGATGCGTAACTTACGGTCCCGTAGGTACGATGCGCCCATGACTGCGTCCGCTTCCGACGCGCCCAGGGACACGCCGGCCGCCGGCCGCGGTCCCGTAGCGCTCTCCCTGCCGCATCCGGTCAAGCCGAAGCTGCGCGGCTGGCTGCATCTCGGCATGTTCCCGGCCGTCCTCGTCGCGGGTCTGGTCCTCACCGCCCTCGCCGAGTCGACCGAAGCACGCATCGCCTGCGGGATCTACGTCCTCACGGCCTGTCTGCTCTTCGGCGTCAGCGCGCTCTACCACCGGGGCGACTGGAGCCCGCGGATGGACGGCGTACTGCGCCGCCTCGACCACGCCAACATCTTCCTGATCATCGCGGGCACCTACACCCCGCTCACGATGCTCCTGCTGCCGGAGGCCAAGGGCCAGTGGCTGCTGTGGGGCATCTGGGCCGCCGCCGCCGCGGGCATCCTCTTCCGCGTCTTCTGGGTCGGGGCCCCGCGCTGGCTGTACACGCCGTGCTACCTCGCCATGGGCTGGGCGGCCGTCTTCTACCTCCCCGAGTTCATGCGGGCCGGCGGCATCGCCGTCCTCGTCCTGGTGATCGTCGGCGGACTGCTCTACAGCGCGGGCGGCGTGATCTACGGCCTCAAGCGGCCCAACCCGTCACCGCGCTGGTTCGGCTTCCACGAGGTCTTCCACTCCTTCACGCTGGCGGCCTTCATCGCGCACTACGTGGGAATCTCGCTGGTCGCCTACTAGACGCGCCGTCGAAGGCCCGGTGCGCCCCGTGCGGGCGCCCCGTGCGGGCGCGTCGCGGCCGGCCGCGCCCGCGCGGGGCGGGCCGCGGACGGTAGAGCCCGCGCCCCGCGGGCAGCCCATCCGCGGCAACGACCCCCATGACGGCCGCACGCCCCCGCTTCCCCGCTCCCCCGCTCCCCCGCCGACCGCTCCCGCGGCCCGGCGGTACCGGGCCGAGCACCACCACGAGAAGGATCCGGCCGACCTGGCCGCACGCGCCCCGGACGTCCTGGAGCACGGACGCCGACTCCCCGGAAAGGCTGAGGCCGCCCCCCTGCCCCATGGCATCCTGACCCGGTGAACGGTCCCGAGATCCGCGTCGAATTCGCCCCCGAACTGCACCTGTTCGTCCCGCGGGCCCGCCCCACCGGCGCCGCCCGCGCCACCACCGACGGCGTCTCCACGCTCGGCCACGTCGTCGAGTCCCTCGGCGTCCCGCTGACCGAGGTGGGCACGCTCCTCGTGGACGGCCGCGAAGTGCCGCGCGGACACGTTCCCAGCGGCGGCGAGTCGGTCAGCGTCCGGGCCGTCGAACGCCCGCAGCGGGTTCCGGGCGCGCCCCTGCGCTTCCTGCTCGACGTGCATCTCGGCACCCTCGCCCGACGGCTGCGGCTGCTCGGCGTGGACACGGCGTACGAGTCGACGGACCTCGGCGACCCGGCGCTCGCCGCGCTGTCGGCCGACGAGAAACGGGTCATGCTCAGCCGCGACCGCGGGCTGCTGCGCCGCCGCGAACTGTGGGCCGGCGCCTACGTCTACAGCAACCGCCCCGACGACCAGCTCCGCGAGGTCCTGGACCGGTTCCGGCCCGAGCTGCGCCCCTGGACCAGGTGCACCGCCTGCAACGGGCTGCTGAAGCAGGCCACCAAGGAGGAAGTCGCGGACCAGCTCAAGGGCGGGACCGAACGGTCGTACGACGTGTTCGCGCAGTGCCGCGCGTGCGGGCGGGCGTACTGGAAGGGCGCGCACCACGAGCAACTGGAGGCCATCGTGGAGGCGGCGGTGCGCGCGAGTACTCAGGGCGGCTGAGCACGCGGATCGAGTACGCGGACCGATCACACGGGGCGGCCGACGCGGTGTGATGGACGGCATGACCACTCCGCCCGCGCCCGTCCCGCCGCTGCCCACCGCCCGCATCGTGACCGGGTGCTCCGTGGCCGGGCTCGTCCTGCTGCTGCCGACCGTCGTCCTCGCGTGGCTGGCCGTGTTCGCCTCCGAACGCGGCGGCCGGTGTCTGACGTACGGCGAGCGGTGCTCGACCGTGCCGGGCGAGGCGCTGTGGGCCTGCTTCTGGGCGGCGGCCCTCCTGGGCGTGCTGGCGCTCGCGTGGCCCCGTACCCGGTGGAGGCCGGTCGGGTACGGGGCCGTCGCCCTGCAGTGGGGTGCTCAGCTCACGCTGGGCGGGCTGATCCTCAGCGGCGCCTGACGTCCCCCTTCCCGCAGGCGGTGCCGTCCCCGTTCGCGTCCAGGCGCAGCGGGTCGTCCTTGCCGTTGACCTTCAGCCGGCCGTAGTCGTGCTCCTCCAGCCAGGTGCAGCGCTCCGCCGTCGTCGCCTTCACCTCGGCGGGGAAGGCGGTCGGCACACAGACGTTGGCGGAGCCGTAGTGCCGGTCGCAGCCGGAGACGGTGGGGCCGACCGGCTGCGCGGCCCGCTTCTCGGCGGCCGCCGCCACCTTGCCCTGGGGGGCGTCGGCGAAGGAGTGGACGTGCGCGGAGGCGTCCTTGGTGCTGAGCGCCCGCGGACCGTCCAGGTGCACCCACTTCGCCACCGAGGGCACGCCGCCCGCGTCGACCGCGAAGAGCATGTACCAGCCGGGCGGGGCCAGATTGGGGTTGCTGGTGACGTTGAGGTCGACGTTGTTCCCGTCGACGGACAGCGGCAGGTCGACGAACCGCTGGTTCGGGTCGGAGGAGTGGGTGACCGCGGCCGGGCGGATCAGCTCGGCCTTGGCGATGGGCCGGTCCACGGTGATCCGCTGGGTGTCGCCGTAGTTCCACTCGGTGTCGATGACCGAGGTGATCGCCGGACGCTCGCCCTTGAAGAGGTAGGGCGGGGTGTAGACGGACACGTCGTGGTTCCAGGAGCCGTTGCCCGGGTTGTCGCCGGTCGTCATCACCCGGCCGTCGGGGAGCAGGAACGCCGAGGAGTGGTAGCCGCGGGCCTCCGGGTCGGTGGCGACCGGGTCGAAGGTCTCCGTCTCCGGGTCGAAGATCGACGTCTCGAACACCGGGTCGGCCCGGTTGTGCAGCGCGCCGCCGGTCTCCAGCACCGTGCCGTCGGGCAGCAGGACGGTGGAGACGTACATCTTGCCCTGGTCGCCGGTCTGCGGGACCGGGCCGTCGCCCAGGTCGACGGTGCCCTGCGGGAGCGGCGGCCCGGCGACGTACGCCGGGTCGGGCTGCTTGAGGTCGATGATGTCGGTGAGGCGGTTGGCGTCCGGGTTGGAGTCGATGTTGCCGCCGCCGACGGTCAGCACCTTCTGGTCCTGCGCCGGGGGCAGCAGGACGCTCATCGACTGGTCCCGCTCGTCCTTGCGCTGGAGGCCGGGGACCTCGGTGATCGTGTTGGCCCCGTAGTCGTAGATCGCCGAGCCGGTGCCGGGGATGTTGTCGCCGAAGACGTGGCTGCCGGAGTAGAAGAGCCGGCCGTCCTGCATGAGGATCATCGACGGGTACAGGCCCCAGTACGACCAGGTCTGGTTGACCTGCCAGGTCGGCAGCCACTTCTGCTGCTCGTCGGACCACAGCTCGGCCGTCACCGAGCCGGTGGAGTCCTCGCGCAGGCCGCCGAAGGAGATGACGTCGCCGTTGCCGAGGATCGTCGCCGACGGGTACCAGTGGCCGTCGTTCATGTCGTTGGTCTTGAGGTAGGTCTCGGTCTCCGGGTCGAAGACGTACGAGTCCTTGTAGCCCTGGTAGCCGATCGTGCCGTCCGCCGAGGGGTAGCCCAGGTTGCCGCTCATGACGAGGACGCGGCCGTCCTTGAGCTGGACGTGCCCGGCGCAGAACATGTCCTTCGGCGTCGGGATCGTCCTGTAGTCGCCGGTCTGCGGGTCGTACACGGCCGAGGTGAAGGTGCCCGCCTCGAACATCTCCGGGTCGTTGCCGGAGCCCGCGATCAGCAGCACCTTGCCGTTGTGGAGCACGACGGAGTGCATGGAGCGGACCGGGTTCCGCGTGGGCAGCACGTCCCAGCGCCCGTTGGCGCACTCCTCGGCGGTGCCCGTGCACCCGGGCTCCGGGACCGGGTCGGCGACCTGCTCCATCGTGTAGTCGTCGGTGGTCGCCGAGCCGGTGCCGTAGACGGAGACGCCCCAGCTGATGCGGTCGGTGCCGGCCGGGACCTCGGGGGTGCGGACGCTCGCCTCGGTCCAGTCGGCGGCCAGGTCCAGGGTCTTCAGGTCGGTCCAGTACTGCCAGCCCGCGGTGGCGTCGTGCCGGAAGAGGGTGAGGGAGGCGTCCGGGGTGGTGGTCTTGTACCAGAGCGACAGGTCGTACTGCCTGCCCGCCGTCACCACCGGCGCGCACTCGGCGGACTCGGTGATCAGGGCCTTGCGGTCGCCGTCGGTCCGGCGGGTCAGCTCGACCTTCATGGCCCGGTCGCCGGAGTGGGCGTCGGCGACGGTCTCGTAGCTGAAGTCGTTGTCGCCCCAGCCGGACTTCTCCCAGCAGTACGGCATGCCGCCGGTGCCGGCGGTCTCGAAGCCGGGGTTCTTGACGAGGTTGGCGGCCGACGCGGGCTGCGGTGCGGTGAGGAGGAGCCCGCCGGTGAGGGCGGACACCGCCAGGAGGGCGGAGGTTCTCCTTCGGGTTCTTCTTCTCATGCCTCACTCCTTGCTGTGCCGGCCTTGCGGCGGCGCGGGAGGTACACGAGCGCTTCGGTCCCGGCGAAGCGCAGGACGAAGGTGATGACGAGGGCCAGGGCGGTGGCCGGCAGCACGGCCAGCCCGAACTCCCCGACGAGCAGGGCGATCAGCGGGATGCGCAGCACCAGGTCGGCGTTGGCGATCAGCACGAACCTGAGGGTCCGGTCGGCCCAGTGCCGGTGCCTGCGCCGGTCGCGGAAGAGCAGCCGCTCCAGCAGCAGGAAGTTCCAGGCCACACCGAACTGGTTGGCGGCGATCTCGGCGGGCAGGTAGTGCACGCCCGCCTCGGTCAGCGCCCACAGCGCGGCCAGGTTCGGCACGAAGCCGCTCAGCCCGATCAGCCCGAACACGACCATGCGGGCCAGCGGCGAGGCGGTGCGCAGCCCGGCCAGGTGGCGCAGGAAGCGCAGCCCCTCCCGCGCCGTCGACTTGGACTCCCCGGCGAAGCGCTCCTCGAAGACGAACGGCACCTCGGTGACCGTCTGCGGGCGGCCGCGGACGGCGAGTTCCAGGAGGATCTTGTAGCCCAGCGGCTTGAGCACGTCGGCGGTGACCTCGCTGCGGCGGATGGCGAAGAAGCCGCTCATCGGGTCGCTGATGCCGTGCAGGCGGCGCGGGAAGAGCGCCTTGGTGAGCCAGGTCGCCGCGCGGGAGACGGCGATCCGGTAGCTGCCCGCGAGCCCGGCGCGGCTGCCGCCCTTGATGTAGCGGGAGGCGACGACGAGTCCGGCGTTCGCCCGCTCGCCGGTCGCCACCAGCTCCGGCACGAGGGACGGCGGGTGCTGGCAGTCGCCGTCCATGACGACGATCCAGTCCGAACCGGCCGCCTTCATGCCCTCGACGACCGCGCCGCCCAGCCCGCCGGCCGGCTCCTCGCGGTGCAGGACGGTGACCGGGAAGGGGCAGTCCGGCGCCGCCGCGCGGATGACGTCCGGGGTGTCGTCGGTGGAGTCGTCCACGAAGACGACCTCGCAGGGCAGCCGGGCCGGCACGGACTCGGTGATCAGCCGCAGCAGCCGCCGTACGTTCCCCGACTCGTTGAAGGTCGGTACGACGATGGTGACGGCACCCGGCTCGGGCACCTCCGAGGCGCGTACGGCCGGATGTCCCAGCTCGTCGGGGACGGTCGACTCGTGGCTCATCGGGCGGCTCCGGAAGGCTGGACGCGGCGGATCTCGATACGGTCCGCACCGGTGCCGAAGACGGCTACCGGAGCCGAGTGGTTCATGGCCGCCTTGACGTTGGGCAGGTCGACCGCGTCGCGCCGCACCGTCGGGGAGGCGACCACGTAGTCGATGTCGCGCCAGCCGCCCGGCATCGTCTTCGTCACCGCCGGGTCGAGATCCGCCTTGTAGAACCAGATGACCCCGAGCCCGGGTTCGTACCCGGCGTGCACCAGGTCCAGCCAGAGCGCGTCGTCGACGAGGACGCGGGTGTCCTGCGGGTTCGGCACCTCGCTCGCCAGCCAGTCGGCGGCGGCCTCGTAGGGGGCGTTGGCGTCGGCGGTGACGGCGGTGCGGTCGCCGTCGTACCAGCGGGGCACGACGTAGGCGCCCGCGGCGAGCACCAGGACGCCGGCGAGCGCGTACCGGGCGAGGGTGATCCCCCGTTGCTCGGCCTCCGTGCGCCATCTGCGCAGCACGGCGTGGGCGACGCTCGCGGCGCCGCCGGCCAGCACCAGGGCGAGGAAGGGCAGGGCCTGGATGACGTACATCGCGGGCAGGTAGCCGCTCGGGCGCAGGGCGAGGGTGGCGAGGATCGCCACCGTCAGGGCCGGTCCGGCCAGGGACCGCGCGGTGACCGACCAGCGCCAGGTGGCCAGCAGGAGCAGCGCCCCGGCGAGGCCGCCGAGCGGCAGGACCCGGTCGTAGTACAGCCAGGACTGGAGGACGCCCCACGAGCCGGAGCCCTCGTCGAGGATGAAGCCGGAGCCGGGCCGGGTCAGCTGGTACTCGATGCCCTCCCACAGCGAGACGTGCCCGCCGCCCGGCAGCAGTTCGCCCTTGAGCAGGGCGAACAGGGGGTAGGAGAAGCCGATCAGCGCGCAGGCCGTGACGGCGCCGGTCACCGCGAACTTGCGGGTGTCCTTGTGGCTGTGCCGCCACATGGTGACCAGCACGGCGGGCAGGACGACGAGCATCGTCTCCTTGGTGAGCACGGCCGTGGCGGCGGCGATGCCCGCGCCGAAGTGGTGCCACAGGTGGCGGCTCGGGGAGGCGGCGAGCGCGAACGCCAGCAGGGTCCACATCACCGCGAGGTTGTCGAGGAAGATCTCCCGCTGGAGCACCACCGACAGCGGGGAGAGCCCGAAGAGGGCCATGGCGAGTCCGGCCGCCCAGCGTGGCAGGGACAGCCGGCGGGCGATGACGTAGACGAGGACGGCGGAGACGGCGCTGACGGTCAGCATCACGCCGCGCATGGCGCCGACGGTCATCGACTCGGGGCTGACCAGCGCGGGTATCCAGGTCAGCACGGCTATCTGGATCCAGCCGAGCGGCGGGTGGTCGTACCAGTAGGTGTAGTGGGCGAGGCCCTCGCCCTGCTGGACGGCCCAGGCCTGGGCGAGGTAGGTGCCCTCGTCGTCGCTGAGGGTCGGGTAGGCGGAGATGTTCCAGCCCTGGACGAGCATGATCGCCACGAGCAGCGTGCCGCACAGCAGGAGGTCGGGGCGCGAGGAGCGCAGGCGGCCCGGTGGCGCCTTCGTGCCGGTGGCCGGGCCGGTGTCGTGGGCAGGCTGCCGCTGCGCGGGGACCGTGGTGCCGGCCGCCGCGGGGAGGGTGGAGGTCACGCGGGAACGTCCTCTCGGTCCGCGGGTGCGAGGTGGGCGCCCACGTGGCTGGTCAGCTCCCAGTCGTTGCGGCCGCGCTGCTCACGCCATACGGCGCGGACGGCGGCCCCGGCGAGGAGGACCTGGTAGAAGGGGCCGCCGACGATCAGCTTCAGGTAGTGCGTGAAGCGGATCCGCAGGCCGTACTGCTTGCCGAAGTCGTGCAGGCCGACGACCTCGAAGACGAAGGTGACCAGGGCGGTGACGGCCGGCAGGAAGGTGACGAAGGCGATGCCGACGGGCACGTCCAGGAAGAGCGCGACGGCCGCGTTGAGCGGGATGATCACACCGGTGAAGGCCTGCAGGAAGGGCGTCATCAGGGTGTAGCGGGCCAGCAGCCGCTGGCTGAAGGTGGGCAGCTGGGTCCAGTCCTTCTTCCGGTACACCTGGAGGAAGCCCTGGTTCCAGCGGGTGCGCTGCTTGAGCAGGGACACCAGCGTGCCGGGCGTCTCCTCCCGGGTGACCATGTCGGAGTCGTAGGCGACGACGACCTTCTTGCCGGTGCTGGAGAGCCGGACGCCGAGGTCGCAGTCCTCCGCCAGGCAGTCCGGGTCCCAGCCGCCGGCCGCCCGCAGCACGTCGGTGCGCACGAAGACGGTGTTGCCGCCGAGCGGGATGAACCCCTTCTGCGCGTGCAGGTGCAGCCGGGAGCGGAACCAGAAGAAGTACTCCAGGCAGTTGCGCAGGCTGTACCAGCTGGAGTGGAAGTTGATCAGCTGGACGCCGCCCTGCACGACGTCGGCGCCGGTGGTGCGGAAGGCGTGGTCGACGTGGGCGAGCAGTTCGGGATGGACCTGGTCCTCGGCGTCGAAGACCCCGACGACGTCACCGCGGCAGTGCGGCAGCGCCGTGTTCATCGCCCTCGGCTTGTTCTTCTTCTCGTGGGTGTCGACGACGACCCGCACCCGCGGATCGGCGCCGGCGGCCTTCTCGGCGACGGCGGTGGTCTCCGGGTCGTCGTGTCCGACGATCACGATGATCTCGAAGTCGGTGTGGGACGAGGTCAGCAGCCGCTGGATGGTGTGGTCGAGCACGGCCTGCTCGTGCCGCGCGGGCACGAGCAGCGAGAACGAGACGTGCTCGTCGCCGTCGGGCGGGCTGAACCGGGTGGAGGCGAGTACTTCCGGCGTGCGCCAGGCGTGCATCTGCCACCACAGCGTGAACGCCGCCATCCAGAAGAGCGCCAGTGAAACGGCAGCGATGAAGACGGACGTAAGCAAGAAAGATCCCCCCAGATCTCCGAACTCCCCCTGACGCGGCGGAGCACCCGGACGGGGCGCCCGCTCCGCCGAGTCACGGTGAAGAGACTAGGGGTAACCTGTGAAACTCATAAGGTGTTTGAGTGAAGGGCATGTTTCCTCACTACGAGGACCGGGTCTGATCAGTCGCCTGCCGGTTACGTTCCGAATACGTGCGGTTCTGCCGTTCCGGCTGTTCAGGTGGTACGCAGCGCGGTACGCAGACGTTCCGGGTCGGTGGTCGGCGCGTCACAGGTGAAGTTCCGGCAGACGTACGCGGCCGGTGCCGCGTCCATCAGCGGCCGGCCGGCGAGCAGGGGGAACTCGTCGCTCCCCTCGGCGCCGACGGCGACGACCGCACCGGGCGCCGTCCCCAGGAGTGCCGTACGGTGCAGGCCCTGCGTGGCGCTGTCATCCGGCGCGGGCCCGACGACGGCGACTTCGCGCGGCCCGTCGAGCAGCGCCTCGGCGGCGGCCAGCCCCCAGCCGACGAAACGCGGGACCCGCGGGCCGAGCGCCTTCACCACGCCGAGGGCGTGTTCGGCGGCGGTGCGGTGCGGCGCGGAACCGGTGTGGGCGGCGTAGGACAGCAGGGCGCTCGCGGCGGCGGTCCAGCCGGACGGGGTGGCGTTGTCGGTGGGGTCCTGCGGGCGGCGGATCAGCTGCTCGGCGTCGGCCGCGGTGTCGTAGAGGGAACCGGAGTCGTCGGTGAAGCGGGTGAGGACGTGGTCGAGGAGCAGCCCGGCGAAGTCCAGCCAGACACCCTCCCCGGTGACCGACGCGAGCGCGAGGAAGCCCTCCGCCACGTCGGCGTAGTCCTCCAGCACCCCGGCGTGGGCCCCCGCCCGGCCGTCCTTGCTGGTGCGGCAGAGCCGGGCCTGCTCGTCGAGGTGCAGCCGCACGAGCAGGTCGGCGGCGGCGACGGCGGCCTCCACCAGGTCGGGGCGCTCGAAGTAGGCGCCCGTCTCGGCGAGCGCGGCGATCGCGAGCCCGTTCCAGGCGGCGACCACCTTGTCGTCCCGGCCCGGGGCGGGACGGCCGTCGCGGGCGGCCAGCAGCCGCCTCCTGACCGAGGCGATCCGCTCGGCGTCGAACACGCCCTCCTGCTGCGGGAGTTGCAGCACGGAGGAGCCGTGCTCGAAGGTGCCCTCCTCGGTCACCCCGAAGTACCGGGCGGCGAGTGCGGCGTCGTCGGCGCCGAGGACCTCGGTGAGCTGCGCGGGCGTCCACACGTAGTAGGCGCCCTCGACGTGCTTCCCCATGCCGTCGTCGCTGTCCGCGTCCAGCGCGGAGGCGAAGCCGCCCTCGGCGGTGCGCAGTTCGCGCACCATGAAGTCGGCGGTCTCCAGCGCGACCCGGCGGGCGAGGTCCGAGCCGGTGGAACGCCACAGGTGGGCGTAGACGCGGCACAGCAGGGCGTTGTCGTAGAGCATCTTCTCGAAGTGCGGCACGACCCACTCGCGGTCGACGGAGTAGCGGGCGAAGCCGCCGCCCAGCTGGTCGTAGATGCCGCCGCGCGCCATCCGCTCGCAGGTGTCGCGCGCCATCTCCAGCGCGCCGTCGGCGCCGGTGCGGGCGTGGTGGCGCAGCAGGAACTCGACCACCATGGACGGCGGGAACTTCGGCGCCCCGCCGAACCCGCCGCGCTGCGGGTCGTACTCCCGGGTGAGCCCGAGCAGTGCCTGTCCGAGCTCCGCCTCCCCGGGCGGCCGGGCGTCGCCGTAGGAGATCTCCCGCCCGGCGAGGTCCCGCACGATCTTCCCCGCGACCTCGGTGACCTCGTCCCGCCGCTCCGCCCACGCCTGGTGGACGCCCTGGAGCACCTGCCGGAAGGACGGCATGCCGTGCCGGGGCTCGGGCGGGTAGTAGGTGCCGAAGTAGAAGGGCTCCGCGTCCGGCGTCAGGAACACGGTCATGGGCCAGCCGCCCTGCCCGGTCGCCGCCTGCACGGCCTCCATGTAGACGGCGTCGACGTCGGGGCGCTCCTCGCGGTCGACCTTGACGCTAACGAAGTGCGAGTTCAGGAACTCGGCCGTGGGCCCGTCCTCGAACGACTCGTGCGCCATCACGTGGCACCAGTGGCAGCTGCTGTAGCCGACGCTGAGCAGCACCGGCACGTCCCGCCGCCGCGCCTCCTCGAAGGCCTCGTCCGACCAGGGCCACCAGTCGACGGGGTTGTCGGCGTGCTGAAGGAGATAGGGGGACGTCTCGTGCGCCAGTCGGTTCGGCATGGTGTCCATCCTGCCCCAGTACCCGCGCGTCCCCGGACGGCACACCGTCGTGGCGCCCGCCGACCCCTCCCCAGGGTCTCCCCGTCGCAGGACACTTGACCGGCGGACAACCGGGGAAGGACCCGGGGAGGGCCGGGGGAGTCCCAGCGAGGTCGGGGGGACACCCGGGCGACACCGATGCCGCCGGAGGGGGCGCGACATGCGGGACAGTCATCGGTCGGAGGCCGAGCGGTTACTGAGGCGGGCCGTGGAGGAGGAGGTGCGGCGTTCGGGCGGGCGCACGGACGGGAACGTGCTGCTGTCCCGGGCGCGCGGGTCGCTGGACGCGATGGCCGGGACGGCCGCCGAGGAGTACGAGGCCTACACCCGCGCCCTCGACGAGGCGGCGGCCGGACAGCTCACCTTCCGGCAGCGCTACGCCCGGGAGGGCGCCGGCACTCCCCTGCTGGTGGCGGCCGTGGCGGCGGTCGCCGCGGTGGTGGCCGACATGGCGCTCGGCACCGGCGCGGGTACCGCCGTGGGCGCGGGAGTGACCGTCGGGGTCGTCGGCGCCGCGGCGACCGTGGTGAAGGTGGTCGGCTCCCATGTGCCGGCCGCCCATCACCGGGCCGGGGCCGTGAGCCAGCCCGGCGGGCCCGAGCAGTTGCGGTTGCAGTGGCTGACGGCGCTGGAGGTGCGCGGCATCCGGCCGTTCCTGGACCAGCAGCGGATGCTCGCCGCGTCCACCGGGCCGAAGAAGGCGGCGGCCGGGCCGAAGCTGCGGGGCGCCGACAAGAGTGCCGCGGCCCGGGGGCGCAGCGCGCTGGAGCAGTCGTTCGCGCAGCTCCCGGAGCCGGAGGGCACCTTCGCGGGCCGGCGTCAGGAGATGGCGCGGCTGCGGCAGTGGGTGCAGGCGGCCCGCGCGAGCACGGAGACGAAGCCGACGGTGGTGGTGCTGCACGGGGCGCCCGGCAGCGGCCGTACGACGCTCGCGGTCCGGGCCGCCCACGAGCTGCGGGACTACTTCCGCGGGGCGTGCGTGGTCGACCTGCGCGGGGACGGTGCCGGTGCGCACGGGGACGGTACCGGTGCGCGCGAGGGCGGCCCCGCGTCGGGCGGCGAGGCTCCGCTGAGTACCCGGGAAGCCCTGCTGCACCTGCTGAACCGGCTCGGGGCGCCCCGCGAGCAGTTGCTGTTCCGCGAGCGGTCCTCGGCGGACCAGCAGGTCAAGCGGCTCAGCGAGCTGTACCGCCAGCACCTGGCCGACGTGCCGGTCACCGTCGTCCTGGACGACGCCGCGGACGCCGACCAGGTGCGCGCGCTGGTGCCGGAGCGGTCGGACAGCCTGGTGCTGATCACCGCGCGGAAAGCGCTGCAACTGCCGGCCGACCTTCCCGCGCGGGTGTACGACCTGCCGGTCGAGGCGCTGGACGCGGCGGGCGCGGAGGAACTGCTCGGCGCCGCCGCACAGGACGCGTCGGGGCCGTACGACGCCGAGTCCGCCGACCGGATCCGGCAGCTGTGCGGCGGGCTGCCGCTGGCGCTGCGCGTCGCGGGGTCGTCGCTGGGCCCGCGCTCGCCGCGCGCCCTGGCCACCGACCTGGCCGCGTACGGGCCCGTGGACCCCGTCGAACGGGCGCTGTGGCTGCGCTACACCGACCAGCCGGAGCCGGCCCGGCGGCTGCTGCGCCGGCTGGCGCTCGCGGGCCGCACCTCGCTGGGCGCCCCGGCCGCCGCCGCGCTGCTGGCCACGGACGAGACCGAGGCGGCGCGGCAGCTGGCGGCCCTGTCGCGGGCCGGCCTGCTCGACCGCGTCCGGGGCAGCCGCTACCGGCTGCACGACGTGGTGCGTGCCTTCGCCCGGTCCCGGCTCGCCGACGAGGAGGATCCGGGCGAGCGGACGGCGGCGCAGGAACGGCTGATCGCGAACTACGCCGAGCTGGCCGACTCGGTGCTGCGCCTGGTCGACGGCAACATGTCGACCCGCTCGGACCGCTTCGGGCAGTACGGCTTCACCTCCCTGGACGAGGCGCTGCGCTGGCTGGACGACGAGTCCAGCTTCATCACGGCGGCGCTCCGGCACGCGGAGGGCGTCGACCAGGGCGCGGTGCTGAACCTGCTGGGCGCGCTGTGTGACTACTGCCTGCTGCGCGGCGACCTGTACCGGCTGGGTGAGATCAGCGAGCTGGCGCAGTCCGTGGACCAGGGGCTGCTGGTGCGGTCCGTGCAGTGGCGTACCGGTATCGCGGCCCGGCAGCTGGGCGAGCTGGACAAGGCGCGCACGACGCTCACCTCCGTCGTCGACCTGTACATGGAGGCCCACCACGACGCGGGGGCGGCCCGTGCCCTGTGCTCGCTGGGCATCACGCTGCACCACCAGGGCAATCTGACGGAGGCGGCGGCGAAGCTGCGGGAGGCGCTGGACCTCCAGGCCCCGCCCGAGCTGGCCACGGACCGGGCGTGGACGCTGCACGCGCTGGCGGCGGTGCAGCGGGACCGGGCCCGGCTGGCGGAGGCCCTGGAGCTGCTCACCGAGTCACTGGTGCTGCACCGCGCGGGCGAGTCGGTGCACGGCCAGGCGTGGGCACACTTCCAGCTCGGCCAGCTGCACCTGCGCATGGGCGACGTACCGCGTGCGGAGGCGGACCTGCGCACCGCCCTGGAGCTGTACGGCCGCACCCAGGACGCCCGTGGCGAGGCCTGGGCGCTGACCCAGCTGGCGCGGGCCCGGCTGGTGGACGGGGACGTGTCCGTGGCGGTGGAGGAGCTGCGGCGGGCGGCGGCCCGGCACCGGGAGAACGAGGACGCGCGCGGCAAGGCGTGGAGTTTCTACTACCTGGGCCAGGCGCTGGAGGAGACGGGCGCCCTGGACCAGTCGGTGCGTGCGCTGGAACGCTCCCGCACGATGTTCTCGCGGATGCGGGACGCGTACGGTCTGGCCTGTGCCCGGCACCACTCTGCGCGGGTCACCCGCGACCAGCGTGCCGCCCAGACGGGCTCGCTGCGGAACTCCGGCTTCGCCCGGCAGCTCCTGGTCGACGCCCGCGCCGACTTCCAGCGGATCGGCGTCGGCCACGGCGAGGCGTGGACCTGCCTGGAGCTGGCGGTCGTGGACGGGGGCAACGCCCGTACGCCGCAGGCGCTGACGCTGTGCGACGAGGCGGCCGAGCTGTTCGCGGCGTACGGCGACCGGCGGGGCGAGGACTGGGCCCGTTTCCTGCGCTGCACGCTGCTGCCGTACGCGGCCCCCGGGGGCGTGGAGGTCGGTACGGCGGTGGCCCAGGAGGAACTGGCCCAGCTGTCCCGCGCCCCCCATCCGGCACGGGACGCCAAGCTGGACGGCTACGTGCGGGCGTACCGGCTGCTCCTGGAACGGGGCGTCCAGCTGGAGTCCGGCTGGCAGGCCTGGCGCCTGGGCATGGTCCCGGACCGTCAGGCCCGGGAGGTCATGGGGGTGGCGGTGACGGCGACGTAGGACACCCCGGGGCGGCACGGGCGGGCGGTGGGGGTCCGGCGGGGCCACCGCCCGAGCACGGCGGGGAGTGGGGGCGTGCGACCGCACCGGGTCGCACTCCCCCGCCTCCGGTCCGCCGCCGGGGGCCCGGCGTCACCCCTTCTGCGGCTCGACCCGGCCGGAGGCCTCCGCCTCCGGCTCCGGGGCCTCCTTGAAGTCGACCTTGCCCATGTGCCGGCTCATGGACCGCATCAGACCCCACACCGCCAGGGCCATCACCGCGAAGACGATGAACCCGAGGACACCGGGGGTGACCTTGTCCTCGTCGAGCTCGGCGAGAGTGACGAGGTGCGTCATTGCCAGGCTTGCGCTTGCACTCATGTCAGGCATTGTCCCGGATGCCCGCGAAGAGGTCGTCCTCGGGGAGGGAGGTGTCCACGAGGGACTTGGCGAGCTCGTACTCCTCGGTGGGCCAGACCTCCTTCTGGACGTCCATCGGAACGCGGAACCAGCCGCCGTCGGGGTCGATCTGCGTGGCGTGGGCGATCAGCGCCTTGTCGCGGATCTCGAAGAAGTCGGCGCAGGGCACGTGCGTGGTGAGGACGCGCTCCTTGCGCTCGAACTCCGACCAGCGCTTGAGCCAGTCCTCGTAGGGCGACTCCAGGCCGCGCTCCAGCAGCGCGTTGTGCAGCGCCTCGGTGCGGGGGCGGTTGAAGCCCTGGTTGTAGTAGACCTTCAGCGGCTGGTACGCCGTTCCGTACTCGGCCTCCGGGTACTTCTCGGTGTCGGCCGCGCCCTCGAAGGCCACCATCGTGATCTTGTGGGTCATGATGTGGTCGGGGTGCGGGTATCCGCCGTTCTCGTCGTAGGTGGTGATCACCTGGGGGCGGAAGGAGCGGATCTTCCGCACCAGCTCGCCGGCCGCCTTGTCGACGTCCTCCAGGGCGAAGCAGCCCTCCGGCAGCGGGGGCAGCGGGTCGCCCTCGGGCAGGCCGGAGTCGACGAAGCCGAGCCACTCCTGCCCGACGCCCAGGATCTCCCGGGCCTCGTCCATCTCCTTCTTGCGCACCTCGTGGATGTTCTCCTCGATGTACGCGTCACCCTGGAGCTTCGGGTTGAGGATGGAACCGCGTTCCCCGCCCGTGCAGGTCACCACCAGCACGTCCACCCCCTCGGACACGTACTTCGCCATGGTGGCCGCGCCCTTGCTCGACTCGTCGTCGGGGTGTGCGTGGACGGCCATCAGTCGCAGCTGGTCAGTCAAGACTCAATCCTCAAGTCGGTCGGCGCCCTGTGTGCATCGGCGCAATCCAATAGGTGCCGCCCCACAGGGGCGTCGTCGAGGGGCGGCGGTCGGGTGACGGGTGGGAGGCTTCTATAGTGACCGAATCGGGGGGCGAATAATTCCGGAGCCCGGGAAGAGCGGCTCCTGCCGGGAGGACGATCATGAGTACGGCGAGCACGCAGACGCCCGAGAGCCGGTACGGCCGCTCGTCGGACGAACGGGCCGACCGCACGCTCAAGATCGTCGGCGCCGTGCTCGGCGCCGTCCTGCTCGCGGTGATCGGCTGGTTCGGCTACCACTACGTCGGCCAGAACAAGATCAGCGGCGAGTTGATCGGGTTCGAACTCGCCGAGGACTCGGTGCAGGTGCACCTGGAGGTCCGCAAGGACGCCGGTGCCGTCGGCTACTGCACGGTGCGCTCCCAGGCGGAGGACGGCGACGAGGTGGGCCGGGCGGACTTCCGCTTCGGCGGCGACTCCACGCGCATCGACGAGGTCGTCACCCTGCGCACGAAGGCCCCGGGTACGACGGCCGAGCTGCTCGGCTGCCACGCCGACTGACTTCGCGAAGCCCCGCCGGCGCGAAAACGTCCGTGCTGACCTGCGAGGACATGAATCTGGTGGCTTATGTCCTCCCCCTTTGGCCCCTGAATTGTTAGGCTCGTGGTTTCGCCCTTCCGTGAAGGAACATCCTTCTGGGTAGGGCGTTGATTTGTATTCCCAGCACCAACGAGGAGCACCCGTGACCCAGACCAGCGAGAACGTCACCTGGCTGACCCAGGAGGCGTACAACAAGCTCAAGGAGGAGCTTGAATACCTTACTGGTCCTGCGCGCACCGAGATCTCTGCCAAGATCGCCGCGGCCCGTGAGGAGGGGGACCTGCGTGAGAACGGCGGGTACCACGCGGCGAAGGAGGAGCAGGGCAAGCAGGAGCTCCGCGTGCGCCAGCTGACCCAGCTGCTCGAGAGTGCCAAGGTCGGTGAGGCTCCGGCCGCGGACGGCGCGGTGGCGCCCGGCATGGTCGTAACGATCGCCTTCGACGGTGACGAGGACGACACGCTGACCTTCCTGCTCGCCTCGCGCGAGTACGCGAGCTCGGACATCGAGACGTACTCTCCGCAGTCGCCGCTGGGCTCGGGCGTCATGGGCCACAAGGTCGGCGAGGACGCGCAGTACGAGCTGCCCAACGGCAAGCCGGCTTCCGTGAAGATCCTCAAGGCCGAGCCCTACAACGGCTGACCAGGCTCCCTCCCCCGGCCGGTGGTGCACCCGGCCGCCTGTTGTCGACGAGCCCCCGGCGTCCCGGTGAATCCCGGTGACGCCGGGGGCCGCGTCGTCATGTGGCGGCCGAGCGGTACTTGCGCACCGCCAGGGTCCGGAAGACCACGATGATCAGGACGGACCAGATCACCGAGGCCCAGACGGGATGCTGCATGGGCCAGGCGTCGGACTGCACGACGCCCGGATTGCCGAACAGCTCGCGGCAGGCCTGCACCGTGGCGCTGAACGGGTTCCACTCGGCGATGTGCCGGAGCCACGGGGTCATCTGGCTGGAGTCCACGAAGGCGTTCGAGACGAACGTCACCGGGAACAGCCAGATGATCCCGCCGGAGGTCGCCGCCTCCGGGGTGCGCACGGAGAGGCCGATCAGCGCACCGATCCAGGTGAAGGCGTATCCCAGGAGAAGCAGCAGGCCGAAGCCGGCCAGGATCTTCCCGGTGTTGGTCGGTTCCGCGGAGCCGGTGCGCCAGCCCACGATCAGCGCGACGATCGCGAGGACGAGCAGCGTGATGGCCGTCTGCGCGAGATCGGCGACGGTGCGGCCGGTCAGCACCGCACCGCGGGCCATCGGCAGGGAACGGAAGCGGTCGACGAGCCCCTTCTGCATGTCGTCGGCGATACCGGCCGCCGATCCCGCGGTGGCGAACGTGACGGTCTGCGCGAAGATGCCCGCCATCAGGAAGGCCTTGTAGACGTCCGGGTCGGTGGTGTTCCCGATCTTCATCGAGCCGCCGAAGACGTAGGTGAAGAGGACCACGAACATCACCGGCTGGATGACCCCGAACAGGACCATCTCGGGAATCCTGGTCATCCGGATCAGGTTCCTGCGGGCGATGACCAGGGAGTCGCGGAGGGACTGGCCCACGGGGTTGGCGGGCGCCGCGACCCGCGTGGCATCGGTGTCGGCGCTCACTTGGCCTCCTCCTTCTCCTGCTGGTGGCCGGCGCCCGCCGCCCGGCCGTTCGCCTCGGCCTCGGCCTCGGCCATGTGGCCGGTGAGGGAGAGGAAGACGTCGTCGAGAGTGGGGCGGCGCAGGCCGATGTCGTCGATCTCGATGCCGCGGGTGTCGAGTTCGCGGATGACCTCGGCGAGCAGCTTCGCACCGCCGGTGACGGGGACGGTCAGCTTGCGGGTGTGCTCCTCCACGGTGGTCGGCCCCTTGCCGAACCCGGCGAGCACCTCGGCGGCCTCCCTCATGTGGTCGCGTTCGTGGACCACGACCTCGACGCGCTCTCCACCGGTGCGGGCCTTGAGCTGGTCGGAGGTGCCCCGGGCGATGACGCGGCCGTGGTCGACGACCGCGATGTCGTGCGCGAGGTGGTCGGCCTCCTCCAGGTACTGCGTGGTCAGCAGCAGGGTCGTGCCGCCGGCGACCAGCTGCTTGATGACCTCCCACAGCTCCTGCCGGTTGCGCGGGTCGAGGCCGGTCGTCGGTTCGTCCATGAACATGACGGGCGGGGAGACGACCAGGGCGGCCGCCAGGTCGAGCCGGCGGCGCATGCCTCCCGAGTAGGTCTTCGTCGGGCGGTCGGCGGCGTCCGCGAGGTGGAACTGTTCGAGCAGCTCGCCGGCCCGGGCCTTCGCGGCCCTGGCCCTCATCTGGTAGAGCTGGCCGACCATCTGGAGGTTCTCCCGGCCGGTCAGGTATTCGTCGACGGCGGCGAACTGGCCGGAGAGGCCGATCGACCGCCGCACCTCATTGGGCTGCCCGAGCACGTCGATGCCCGCGACGACCGCTTTGCCGCTGTCGGGGCGCAGCAGGGTCGTGAGGCAGCGGACGGCGGTGGTCTTGCCCGCGCCGTTCGGCCCGAGCAGGCCCAGGACCGTGCCCTCGGGAACGTCGAGGTCGACGCCGTCCAGAGCCCTTACGTCACCGAAGGTCTTCACCAGGCCTTCGGCATAGATGGCGCCTGGCATATGAGTCTCCACGTCTTCGGGGATACTTCGGAAAGCCTAGGTTTGTACGTTTCGCTCCGCTCAGCGAGCGATTTACGACACACAGTAACGCGATGTATCGCGTTCCACAATGCGGTTACCCGAACGAGTGACGCGGTGGCGGTGGCGATGGTGGTGGCGATGGCGGATCAGGTGATGCCGGTCAGCCTGCGACGGTGAGCCCGACGGCGGTCAGCCGATGACGGGGTACCCCGCCTCCCGCAGCGCCCGGCCGACCTCGGCACAGTGCTCCGGCCCCTTCGTCTCCAGGTGCAGCTCGACCTCGGCCTCCGTGAGCCCGAGCCGCGGATCGGTCCGGACGTGGCTCACGTCGAGGACGTTGGCGTCCACCACCGACAGCACCCCGAGCAGTGTGGCGAGGGCACCGGGCCGGTCCGTCAGGCGCAGCCGGACCGCCAGGTAGCGGCCCTGCGCGGCCATGCCGTGCCGCAGCACGCCCTGCATCAGCACCGGGTCCACGTTGCCGCCGGACAGCACCGCCACCACCGGCCCCGCGAAGGCGCCGGGCTCGCTCAGCAGTGCCGCCACCGGGCTCGCCCCGGCCGGCTCGACGACCAGCTTGGCCCGCTCCAGGCACAGCAGCAGCGCGGTGGACAGCTCGTCCTCGGAGACCGTGCGGACCTCGTCCACCAGGTCGCCGACGATCCCGAACGGCACGTCACCGGGCCGTCCCACCCTGATGCCGTCGGCCATCGTCGACGGATTCTCCACGGCCACCGGGCGGCCCGCGGCCAGCGAGGGCGGGTACGCCGCAGCGCCCTCGGCCTGCACGCCCACGATGCGCACGTCCGGCCGCAGCGCCTTCACCGCGACCGCGATCCCGGCCACCAGCCCTCCCCCGCCGATGCCGACCACGACGGTCCGCACCTCGGGGCACTGCTCCAGGATCTCGAGCCCGACCGTGCCCTGCCCCGCGATGATGTCGGGGTGGTCGAAGGGGTGGATGAACACCGCGCCGGTCCGCTCCGCGTACTCCTGCGCCGCGGCCAGCGTCTCGTCGACCACCTGGCCGTGCAGCCGCACCTCCGCGCCGTAGTCGCGGGTCGCGCTGATCTTGGGCAGCGGGGCGCCCTTCGGCATGAACACCGTCGAACGCACCCCGAGCAGCGACGACGCCAGCGCCACGCCCTGCGCGTGGTTGCCCGCGCTGGCCGCGACCACACCGGCGGCCCGCTGCTCGGGCAGCAGCCCGGCGATACGGACGTAGGCGCCGCGCAGCTTGAACGAACCCGTCCGCTGGAGGTTCTCGCACTTGAGGTGCACCGGCGCGCCGACCAGCTGGGACAGGTGCCTGCTGCCCTCCATCGCCGTCACCCGCGCCACACCCGAGAGCATCTTCTGGGCTCCGCGCACGTCGTCGAGAGTGACGGGTCCGACAAGGGCGGCCGTGCTGTAGCTCATGTCTCCAGCATCGCAGTTCGCGGGCGCCGGGGGCCGTTGTGACCAACCTCCGAGACCCGCCCGCTTTGCGCAGCGCCGGCACGCCTCGCCGCCCGGCCGCGTACCCTGTCCCCCAATCAGCAGCCCTCCACGAAGTGAGCCCCCGGCCATGCCCACAGCACCTGAAATGTCGATGGACATGACGACTGCCGGTGACACCGGTCTTCTCGAGACGCTCCAGCACGAGGTGGCGCTCTTCGCCCGTCGTGCCGAACAGACCCGGCTCGGCGGTGTCGGGCAGGTGCGCAACTCCATGGACCGCGCCGCCTACCTGCTCCTCAACCGCCTCGACAAAGAGGGCCCGATGGGCGTGAAGGCGCTCGCCGCGAGCATGGGCATCGATTCCTCGACGGTCACCCGGCAGGTGGCCCCGCTCGTCGACACCGGGCTCGTGAAGCGGACCTCGCACCCGGAGGACGGCCGCGCGGTCGTGCTCCAGCTCTCCCCGCGCGGCGAGTCGCGGCTGGAGGAGGTCCGCTCCTCCCGGCGTCAGCTCATGGCCGAACTGACCCACGACTGGGCACCGGAGGAGCGCGAGGCGTTCTGCACGCTCCTCACGCGCTTCAACGGGGCCCTGTCCGCCCGTATGGCCCCGCCCGGCGCGGCGGGGCCGGAGTCGCCGTCGGCCTCCTGAGCCGCTTCCCACCGGCTTTCCCGGGCGGTTCGCACCGCACTCTTGACCGGCGGGCCGCCCCTGGCCTGATATGAGACCCCAGGGGTCGTCGCCGTCCGGTCGGGAGGCGCGGTGCGAGAACGGCAAGCGTCCCAGAGTGCCCGCCGGGACCGGGAGTTCGAGGCGTTCGTCGCGGGCGCGGCAGGCCGGCTGCTGCATGCCGCCACCCTGCTCACGGCCGAACCGGCGGGCGACAACCCGCGCGCGCGACGCCTGCTGGGCCTGTCCCTCGCCCACACGTACGCGTACTGGGACCGGCTGCACGGGGAGGACCCGTACGACCGGGCCCGGCAGTACCTGGCCACCCGCTTCGCCCGCGAGGCCTGGCACCGGTACGGCGGCGGCCTCGGCCGGGCCCGTCGGCGCCCCGCCGGCACCTTGGGCGGGCTCGCCCCGCAGGAACGCCTGATCCTGGTGCTCAGGCTGTACGAGGGGGTCGCCGAGGAGCAGGCCGCCGCCCTGCTGGGCCTGCCCGTGGAACGCGTACGGACGATCTGCGACCGGGCGACGGCCACCCTTCTGCACCCGCCCTCGGGGCCCTCCGGCCCGCCGGCGGCCGCGAAGACGAAGACGGCGAAGACGGCGAAGACGAAGGCGGCGACACCATGACGGGCACGGCGTCCGGCACGACGACCGGCACGACGACCGGCACGACGACCGGCACGCGCGCGTGGCGCACCGGGGGACGCCGGTGAACCGCCCCCAGCGAGAGGCCGCCGTACGGCGGATCATGGAGCAGTCGCCGCCCCGGGTGCCGCCCGAGATGTACGCGGACGCGGTGCGCCGCGGCGGTCGCATGCTGCGGCGCAGGACCGCCGCCCGCCGCCTGATGTGGCTGGTGCTGTGCGCCGCGGCGGTGGCGTTCACGGTGTGGGCGGTGACCGTCCAGCCCTGGGTGGAGCCGCCGTCGGAGACGACCCCACCCGTGACGGGCTGGGACGGCTGGTGAGCCCTTCCTACTGGCCCAGGGCCTGCTGGAGGTCCGCGAGCAGGTCGTCGACGTTCTCGATGCCGACCGACAGACGCACCAGGTCGGCGGGCACCTCCAGGGCCGAACCGGCGGCGGAGGCGTGCGTCATCCGGCCGGGATGCTCGATCAGCGACTCGACGCCGCCCAGGGACTCACCGAGCGTGAACACCTTCGCGCGGTTGCAGACCTCGACAGCCGCCTGCTCGCCGCCCGCGACGCGGAACGACACCATGCCGCCGAAGGCCTTCATCTGCTTGGCGGCGACCTCGTGCCCCGGGTGCTCCGGGAGGCCCGGGTACAGCACGTCCGTCACGCGCGCGTGCCGGGAGAGCATCTCGGCGACCTTGCCGGCGTTCTCGCTGTGCCGGTCCATGCGCACGGCGAGCGTCTTGGTGCCGCGCAGCACCAGCCAGGAGTCGAAGGGCCCGGCGACCGCGCCCATCGCGTTCTGGTGGAACGCCAGCTCCTCCCCCAGCTCCTGGTCGTTCACGATCAGCGCGCCGCCGACGACGTCCGAGTGACCGCCCATGTACTTGGTCAGGGAGTGCACGACGACGTCGGCGCCGAGCGCCAGCGGCTGCTGGAGGTACGGCGTGGCGAAGGTGTTGTCGACGACGAGCCGGGCGCCGGCGTCCCGGGCGACCTGGGCGACGGCGGCGATGTCGGTGATGCCGAGCAGCGGGTTGGAGGGCGTCTCCACCCACACGGCCCTGGTCTTCGGCGTCAGCGCGGCCCGCACGGCGGCGGGGTCGCTGGTGTCGGCCACGGACCACTCCACGCCCCACCGGGTGGCGACCTTGGCGAAGAGCCGGAAGGTGCCGCCGTACGCGTCGTTCGGGATCACCACGTGGTCGCCGGGGCGCAGCAGCGTACGCAACAGGCAGTCCTCGGCCGCCAGTCCGGACGCGAACGCGAGGCCGCGACGGCCGCCCTCCAGGGCGGCGAGGTTCTCCTCCAGGGCCGTACGGGTCGGGTTGGCGCTGCGGCTGTACTCGTAACCGCCGCGCAGTCCGCCGACGCCGTCCTGCTTGTACGTCGACACCTGGTAGATCGGCGGGACCACCGCGCCCGTCAGGGGGTCGGCGGTGTTGCCCGCGTGAATCGCGAGCGTCTCGAAGTGCTGACTGATGTGCCTGTCGCTCATGAGCACCGAGGGTAGCGGCGCGGACGACTCCGCGCGTTCTCCACAGGACCGCGGCACAGGTTGGCCAATTGTCGGCGCCGTCTGGTTCGCTTGAGACATGGAGATTCTCTGGGTCCTGATAGCACTGGTCATGCTGGCCTTCGTGCTGCTTCCCGTTCTGCGGCGCCGACGGAGCGCGGTCGGCCTGGTACCCGCCGGCCACCCGGACGCGGCGGACCCCGCGAACTACGGCTTCGCCCGCGAGGAGGAGCTGGACATCCGCATGCCCGGCCCCGACCAGGACCTGCTCGACGTCCTCGACCTGGTGCAGCGCACGCAGGACTACCGGGGAGCCCAGCAGCTCCTGGCCGGCACGGAGGCGGCGGGCGAGCGGCGCTGGCAGCGCGTGCAGGCCTTCGCGGGCGCCGCGTCGCTGGAGCTGGCGCAGCGGCCCGGCGGCGTCGGGGAAACGCCGGGCGGGCAGTGGCTGCGGGTGTGGCGGGCGGAGGCGCCCAAGGACGCGGGCGGCGCGGCCGTGCACGCCGAGTTCCTGGTGCAGCAGGCGTGGCGGACGGCGACGCCGGGCACGGACGACTTCCGGATCATCATGGAGGAGGCGAAGGCGGCCTGCGCGGAGGCGGCGCTGCTCGCCCCCGGTGACCCGGTCCCGTACATCGTCGAGCTCTCGGTGGCCCGCGGTCTCGGCTACCCGCGCGAGGACTTCGAACAGCTCTGGCTGAAGATCCTCGACCGCGCCCCCAACCACATGGGCGCGCACCTGGCGGCCCTGCACTACTGGTGCGAGAAGTGGCACGGCTCCCGCGACCTGGCGTACTCCTTCGCGGAGGCGGCGGCGGCCCGCGCCCCGCAGGGCTCCCTCCTCGCGGCGATGCCGCTCTTCGCGGTCTTCGAGCACCTGCCCGAGGTCAACCTGGTCAGCGGCTTCTACCAGAGCGAGGTCGTCACCAAGGCGGTGCACGGCGCCCTGCACGCGGTCCACTCGGCCCGTCCCGACGACCCGATGCAGGCGCACGTCCGCCACCTGCTGGTCTTCTTCCTGGTCCGCGGCGAGCGCTGGGCCGAGGCCATGAACCAGCTGATACTCATCGACGGTCACGTCGGCGCCCTGCCCTGGACCCTGTCCGCCGACCCGGCGGCGGAGTTCGCCGTCTACCGCGCCCTGGCCGTGGCGGGGTACGAGGCGAACGGCGGCAGCCCGGCGACGCTGCCACGCTGACGGCCCGGCCCTCCGCCCGGCGGCCCGGCGGAATCCCGCCGGGCCGTCTCGCGGTCAGCCCTCGGTGCGCGCGGGCAGCCGCCATCCCGGGCGCGGGAAGTGGCAGGTGTAGCCCTCGGGGTAGCGCTGCAGGTAATCCTGGTGCTCGGGCTCGGCCTCCCAGAAGGGGCCGACCGGCTCCACCTCGGTGACGACCTTGCCCGGCCACAGCCCGGAGGCGTCCACGTCCGCGATCGTGTCCTCGGCGATCCGCTTCTGCTCGTCGTCCACGTAGTAGATCGCCGAGCGGTAGCTGAGGCCGATGTCGTTGCCCTGGCGGTTCTTGGTGCTCGGGTCGTGGATCTGGAAGAAGAACTCCAGGATCGCGCGGAAGTCGGTCTCCTCGGGGTCGAAGAGGATCTCGATGGCCTCCGCGTGCGTGCCGTGGTCCCGGTACGTCGCGTTCGGCACGTCACCCCCGGTGTATCCGACCCGGGTCGCCGTAACCCCCGGGAGCCGGCGGATCAGCTCCTCCATCCCCCAGAAGCATCCGCCCGCCAGTACGGCCCTCTGCGTCTGCGTAGCCATTGCGGCCCTCCCATATCTGTCAGCTCGGTCACTCGGGCTACTCGGCTCGCACACCATCGGCGTCCACACCCTCTCCCTCCCCAACGCGCGAGGGTCCCGGCCGATTCCGTACGTGCCCGAGCCGCCCGAACCCGGTGGGGCGTGCGTTCCGGGCTCGGGTGCCGGGGAGAAGACTCCGGGTGCCGGAGGAAAGATCACGCACGGGCGATGACTTAGCTCCGGAGCGGGAGTCTTGCCCGGGGGCGCCCCTGCCGGGCGTCCATCCCGTCCATCCCGTCCGTTCCGACCGGGACGACGCGGACCACGGCCATCGACAGGAGACCATCCCCGTGACTGATCCGGAACCGACGACAGACCGGAACCGCGCCACTGAGGTCTGGCCCTTGATCCACACCGAGCGAGCGGCGCTGGCGGCGGATCTCGCGGATCTGGCGGACGAGCGGTGGGCCGTGCCGTCGTTGTGCACCGGTTTGACGGTACGGCAGGTTCTGGCGCACCTGACCGCGGGCGCCAGTCTCACCACCGTGCGCTGGCTGGCGGGTGTGATCCGCTGCCGGTTCGACTTCGACAAGCAGGTGGCCATGCGGCTGTCCGAGCACCTCGGCGCGACCCCGGGCGAAACCCTCGAACGTTTCCGGCGCATCGTCCCGAGCACGACCAAGCCTCCCCTGCCCGCCATCGCCATGCTGGGCGAGACGATCGTGCACGGGGAGGACATCCGGCGCCCGCTGGGCATCCGCCGCGACCGTCCGATCGAGGTCGTCACGCAGGTGGCCGAGTACTACCGGGGCACGGACCTCGTGGTCGTCGCCAAGGGACGCATAGGCGGCCTGCGGCTCGTCGCGGACGACGGCCCGTTCACGACCGGCTCCGGGCCTCTCGTGTCCGGGCCCACGCTGGCGCTGGTGATGGCCATGACCGGGCGCGCGACGTACTGCGACGACCTCGAGGGCGACGGTGTGGAACTCCTCCGCAGCCGCTGCGGGGCGGGGTGACGCGAGGTCGCGCCGTGCGGCCCCGGGTCATTCCGGCCGGCGCAGCCCCGCGACGAGGAGCCCGACCAGGCGGCGCGCGTCGTAGCGGGGATCGTTCTCCGCGCCGATGCAGAGGTTGCCGACGCCGCGCATGAGCTCGTAGGCGGACAGGTCGGACCGGATCTCGCCGGAGGCGGTCGCGGCGTCGAGGAGCTGGGTGCACACGGGCACGAGGCGGTCGAGGAAGTACGCGTGCAGCGTCTCGAAGCCGGCGTTGTCGGACTGCAGGACGGCGGCGAGTCCGTGCTTGGTGACCAGGAAGTCGACGAAGAGGTCGATCCACCCGCCCAGTGCGGCGTACGGGGTCGGACTGCTCGCCAGGAGCGCCGGGCCGGCCTCGGCGCAGGACTCCACCTGGTGCCGGTAGACGCCGATGATGAGGTCCGCCCGCGTCGGGAAGTGGCGGTAGATCGTGGCCGTTCCGACGCCGGCCCGGGCCGCGATGTCGCGTACCGGCGCCTCGACGCCCGACTCGACGAAGACCGCGGCGGCCGCGTCCAGCAGGGTCTTCTGGTTGCGCCGTGCGTCCGCCCGCCGGGGCCGGGCCGCGTGCGCCGTGGCCTCGTCGCCGTCCTGCTCCTGCACCACGTCGTTTCCTCCGCCACCCGGGATCATCAAACGGGACACTGTTCCGTATCGTCAAGCGGGACAGGGTTCCATTTGACCGCCATGATGCCAGAGCCCGGAGCCGTCACCAAGCTTCGCATCGACATGGGGCGGGAGCGCCGGGTCCTGGCGCCCGGACGGGCAGGTTCCTGTCTCCTGGTGCCTGCCCGTCCGGGCGTCCGCCCTGTGTGTCCACGGCGGTAGGGCCCGGGGCGTCGCGACCGTGCGACAGCCGAGGGGACGGCTCAGATCGTCGCCGTGTCGATCACGAAGCGGTACCGCACGTCGCTCGCCAGGACCCGCTCGTACGCCTTGTTGACCTCGGACGCGGCGATCAGCTCGATCTCCGCGCCGATGCCGTGCTCGGCGCAGAAGTCCAGCATCTCCTGGGTCTCCCGGATGCCGCCGATCATGGACCCGGCGAGGGTCTTGCGGCCGCCGAGCAGCGTGAACAGGTTGAGGGAGACCGGCTCCTCGGGGGCGCCGACGTTCACCAGGGCGCCGTCCGTCTTCAGCAGGCCCAGGTAGGCGCCGAAGTCGAGCGGGGCCGAGACCGTCGAGACGATCAGGTCGAAGGTGCCCGCCAGCTGCTCGAAGGTGGCCGGGTCGCTGGTGGCGTAGTAGTGGTCGGCGCCCAGCTTCAGGCCGTCGTCCCTCTTGCGCAGCGACTGCGACAGCACGGTCACCTCGGCGCCCATGGCGTGCGCGAGCTTGACGCCCATGTGGCCGAGGCCGCCCATGCCGACGACGGCGACCTTCTTGCCGGGGCCGGCGTTCCAGTGCCGGAGCGGGGAGTACGTGGTGATGCCGGCGCACAGCAGGGGCGCGGCCTCGTCCAGCGCGATGCCCTCGGGGATGCCGAGGACGAAGTTCTCGTCGACGACGATCTTCTCGGAGTAGCCGCCGTAGGTCGGCTCCCCGTCCTTGCCCACGGCGTTGTAGGTGCCGATGTTGCCGCTGGCGCAGTACTGCTCCTGGCCGGCCTCGCAGTTGTCGCACTCTCCGCAGGAGTCGACCATGCAGCCGACGCCCACCCGGTCGCCGACGGCGTACTTGGTGACGCCGGGGCCGACCTCGGAGACGATGCCGGCGATCTCGTGGCCGGGGACCATCGGGAAGATGGCCTCGCCCCAGCCCTCCTGTACCTGGTGGATGTCCGAGTGGCAGATGCCGGCGAACTTGATGTCGATCAGGACGTCGTGCTCGCGCACCTCGCGCCGCTCGATGGTGGTCCGCTCCAGCGGGGCCTTGGCGGCGGGCGCGGCGTATGCGGCGACAGTGGTCATGCAGGGTTCTCCGGGAATCTCGTGACAGCGGTGTGGGTATGGCCTCCAGCCTGCCTCCGATCCGGACATCCACCCAGACCACGGCTTTGCCTACGACCAGCGTGCGTACCACCGACGGGGACAGGCTCCGGGGCGTACGACCGGGAATACGACCGGCGATACTGGAGGGTATGGATGGACAGCTGGACCGGCGTGCCGAACTGAGCGAGTTCCTTCGCACCCGGCGGGCCCGGCTGAAGCCGGAGGACGTGGGGCTGCCGTCGTTCGGGCGGCACCGCCGCGTGCCGGGGCTGCGCCGGGAGGAGCTGGCGCAGCTGGCCGGGGTGTCGGTGGCGTACTACACACGCCTGGAGCAGGGCAACGGCCGGAACGTCTCGGCGGAGGTCCTGGACGCGATCGCCCGCGCGCTCCGGCTGACCGACGCCGAGCAGGCGCACCTGACGCATCTGGCGAAACCGAAGCAGCAGCGCCGGCGGTCGGCGGGTGCGCGGGCGCAGCAGCCGGTCCGGGTGGCGCTGCTCCAGCTGCTGGACTCGATCGAGACCGTGCCGGCGTACGTGTCGGGCCGGCGCTCGGAGATCCTCGCCTGGAACCGGATGGCGGCGGCCCTCTTCGGTGACTGGGGCAAGCTGCCGGCCGAGGAGCGGAACTGGGCGCGGCTGGTCTTCCTGAACCCGGACTACCGCGACCTGTTCGTGGACTGGGACCAGAAGGCGTCCGACATGGTCAGCTTCCTGCGCATGGACGCGGGCCGGCACCCGGACGACCCCCGGCTGTCCGCGCTGGTCGGCGAACTCTCCGTGAAGAGCGAGGAGTTCCGGCGGCTGTGGGCCACGCACGACGTCAAGGAGAAGAGCTACGGCGTCAAGCGGATGCGGCACCCGCTGGTCGGTGACCTGACGCTGTCCTTCGAGACGTTCCGCCTGGTCGACGACGACGAGCAGGCCTTCGTCACGTACCACGCCGAGCCGGGCTCCCCGTCGGCTGAGGCGCTGCGGCTGCTGGCGAGCTGGGGGACGGACGCGGCGGCCTCGCTCACGCCGTGAGCTCCGCGGCACGATGCGCGGAGTGATCCGACGCCGCTCGGCGAGCCCCGCGATCCGGTGGAGCGATCCGGTCGAGCGGTCCAGACGAACTGTCCGGTCGAGCGGTCCAGACGGACTGTCCGGCCGTCTCCCCCTGCGGCACGCCCGGGTCGAGCGGCAGCGACTCGTGCGGGATCGCCCAGGAGGTCGGCGAGGGAAACGCGGTGCGGTGCCGCACGCGGCGGCGGCACAGCGGCCCGGCCGGGGCCGTCGGCTCCGGCCAGGCCGTTCGCGTGGCGCGGCCTACCTGCCGTGGTACGCGTCGTAGATCGTGATCACCGACTCGTTCTGCTTCTTGTCGGTGATCGTGGCACGGAAGGAGACGGACTTCCCCTTCGCCGGGTTCCTGACGGTGACCTTGCCCTTCTTGACCGTGGCCTTCTTCCAGGTCTTGCCGTGGTCGTAGGACAGGTGCACGGTGAGGGACTTGAGGTTGCGGCCCGCGGCGGCGCCCTCGACGGTGACCGGGACGGTGACCCGCTTGCCTGCCGTGACCCTGCTGTCCAGGCCGGTGGCCGCTGCGAAGCGGGCGGTGGAGGCGGGCAGCTTGGTGAGTTCGGCCGTCTGCTCGGAGCGGAACGTCCAGCTCGCGTCGATGCGGCTGGAGGCCGCGGCGACCTCCGCGGACCGCTTGACCGACGTCGTCAGCCGGTACCGGGCGTCACCGGAGGGGACCTCGAACCCGTCCTCGCCGAAGAGCGGGTCCTGGTGGGAGCCGACCTTGGTGCCGTTGCGGTAGAGCGTGGTGGCGACCGAGGTGAAGGCCGAGGAGCCCGCGTGACCCTTGCCGTCGGCGAAGAGCGGGAGGGCGCCGGTGATGGTGTCGCCGTCGCGGTAGAGGCCGACGTCCGAGGTGAGGCGCGGACCGAAGACGGCCGTGTTGAAGGTCGCCGTGTAGCTCTTGCCCGCCTTGTAGCGCTGGGGCGTTCCGAGCGTGTAGCCGGCCTCGACGGTCGGGAAGCCCTCGGCGTCCCGGCCGCCGTACTGCTCGAAGCCGAGGTTCCACGTCACGCCGCCCCCGGTGGACAGGTGCAGGGTGCGGATGCCGGGCAGGGGCTGCTCGATGCCGATCGAGGAGCCGCCGAAGCCGCCGGGCAGCCAGCCGACCGCGGAGACCGCGCCCTTCTTCCCGCTCGCGGAGGCGCCGAGGCCGGCCTTGAGGGTGGCCAGCTCGCCCGCCTTGTAGTGCCGGGTGTGGCCGGTGGCGAGCTGTTCGGTCCTGCCGCCGGCGACCAGGTCGTACTGCTCCGTGGCGCTCTTGCTCCAGTGGCCGTCCCACTGCTGGCTGAGCGAGCCGTCGGTGATCCGCGGGCCGAGGTGCCTGGTGCGCAGGCCCTCGTAGGTGTCCAGCCACCAGCCGAAGCCGTAGTGGCCGTCGCCCGTCTCCACCGTGAAGTCGACGGCGGCGAGTTCGGGCTTCGCGGCCTTGTCCGGGACGGTGATGTTCACCGGCTTCGCGGTGCGCGCGTCCAGGGTGACGGTGGTGTTCCCGGTGACGTCCAGTTTCGGCTGGGCGAGCCAGTCGGCGCCCTTCCAGGTCCCCGGGTCGTCGCTCACGCGGATCGCGGAGTTGAGGATGTAACCGCCCTTGGGCACGCGGACGGTGACGGTGCCGTCGGCCTCGTACGGAGTGACCCAGAGGTCCTTGCCGAGGCCGGAGGTGCCGGCCAGGTCGATCTCGTAGTTCGGGGTCGGTTTTCCGTCGCGGCCGATGACCTTCAGGGTGACCTCGTGCGTCTCCACCTCGCGGTGTACGGCGGCGGCGGTGCGGACGGTCTGCCCGCCGCCGTCCGCCGTGACGTACGCGGAGTAGGTGCCGTCGACGGTGCCGCCGAGCCGGGTGTCGGCGGTGAGGGCCACGGAGGCCCTGCCGCCCGCCGGGACGGTGACCGAGGTGGCGCCCAGCTCGAAGAAGCCCGCGGGGGCCGCCTCGCCCCTGGGGTCGGTCGCGGTCGACGTCAGCCTGAGCGTGACGTCCTCGGTGCCGAGGTTGCGGTACGTCAGCTGCTTGGTGACCGGCTTGTCGTCGGTGTGCGGCCACTGCTGGGTGCCGAAGGCGGCCGACACCGGCTCGGCGATCACGGTCTGCCCGATCGCTCGGTCGACCTGGACGCGGCCCGAACCCTGCTGGAAGGGCGTGTACGCGCCGCCCTTCGCCGATCCCGTCAGCGCGCCCTTCAGCTCGGCGTACGTCCAGTCGGGGTGCTGCTGCTTGAGGAGGGCCGCGGCGCCCGCGACGTGCGGGGTCGCCATCGACGTACCGGAGATGGTGACGTATCCGGCGGGCTTCTCGCCCTCCTCGCGGGCGAGGACGCTGTCCTTCGCGGAGGCGGCGGTGATGTCGACGCCCGGGGCGGTCACGTCGGGCTTGATCGCGCCGTCGAGGCCGGGGCCGGTGCTGGAGAAGGAGGCGAGCTCGTCCCCGTCGTCGACCGCGCCGACGGTCAGTGCGGCGGCGGCGCTGCCCGGGGAGCCGACGGTGCGGTCGCCGAGTTCACCGTCGTTGCCGGCGGCGATGGCGAAGAGGATGCCCTTCTCCTCGGAGAGCCGGTTGACCTCGGCTTCCAGCGGGTCGATCTCCGGGGTGTCGCCGCCGCCGAGGCTGAGGTTGACGACGTCGGCGCCCTGCGCGGCCGCCCACTCCATGCCGGCGAGGATGCCGGAGTCGTCACCGAAGCCGTCGTCGTCGAGCACCTTGCCGTTGAGCAGCTTGGCGCCGGGGGCCACGCCCTTGTACGCGGCGCCCCCCTTCGCGCCGGTGCCGGCGCCGGTGCCGGCGGCGGTGGAGGCGACGTGGGTGCCGTGGCCGTGCCGGTCGGTGGCGTCGGGCGAGAGGGAGAAGTTCTTGGACGCGACGACCTGGTTCTTCAGGTCGGGGTGGGTGGCGTCGACGCCGGTGTCCAGTACGGCGATCTTCACGCCCTTGCCGTCGTAGCCGGCGGCCCATGCCTCGGGGGTGCCGATCTGCGGGACGGACCGGTCGAGGCTGGCCCTGCGGACGCCGTCGAGCCAGACGTGCGCGATGCCGGAGGCGGTCTTCCCGCCGTCGGTGACCGCGTCCCACAGCTCGGGCGCGTCCTCGTGCGGGGTCTGTACGGCGTCGGCGTTCAGGGAGGTCAGGGAGCGGCGGAGGGTGCCCGCGTCGCGGACGTCGGCCTTGGTGGCCTTGGCGCCGCCCCGGTAGCCGACGATGACCTTCAGGCCGTTCCGCTGGGCCTTCCGGGTCGTCGCCTTGTTCAGTTCGGTGATGTCGAAGAGGCGCCGGTCCAGTCTGCCGGTGGCGACCAGGCGGGCGGCGTCGGCCGGGACGACGAGGGTGTGCCCGCCGGCCCTGCGGATCTGGACGGGTATGTGCTCGCGGCCCTCGGCCCGCTCCAGACCGACGACGCGGCCCTTGGCGTCGACGGCGACCCGGTCGCCGGTGATCAGTGTGACGCGGTTCCTGACGGTGCCGGCGGCGGCCTGTGCGGCACCGGCCGGCGCCGCCGCGGCGCGGGCGGGCGCCGCCGTACGGTCCCCGTCCGCCGTCCGTGCCCCGTCCGCCGCGGCCGGGCTGGTCATGCCCGCCGCGAGGGCCGCGGCGGCCGCCGTGGCGACCGTGGCCGCGCGGGCCCTTTTCACTTGTCTGCGCAACGTTCCCCCTTGCGGAAGTACCGGGAGAATTCCCCGTTCACCCGGCCGGGGGTGGTCTCGCACGCGTGTGCTCCCCCGGAACTCGGAGTATGTCGAGGGGAGATCAACCGCTCAAGGGCGGAAGCGGCGGCGGCGGGGACGGTCGGGAAACCGCCTGCCAACTGTTACGAGACCGCCGCCCGGCGTTACGTGTTCGCGCGAACTCCGTGATGTGTTCGCGCGAACTCCGCGACGCGTCAAGGGGGTTGAACGCCGGACGCCCGCCACCCCGGTACGGGGCGACGGGCGTCGGACGGTGCGAAGTCGCCGTGCGGCGTGGTGCGTTCGGCGTCAGACCGCCGAACCCGCCTTCCACTGGGCCCAGTCCATGTTCCAGCCGTTGAGGCCGTTGTCCGGGGCGATGGTCTTGTCGCCGGTGTTCTGGACGACGACCACGTCACCGACGATGGAGTTGTCGTAGAACCAGGCGCCCGGCGTGTTCGGGTCGTCGGCGCCCTGGGTGTCGGCCAGGCCCACGCAGCCGTGGCTGGTGTTGGCCTTGCCGAAGATGCCCTTGCCCCAGTAGTTGCCGTGGATGAAGGTGCCGGAGGTGCTCAGGCGCATGGCGTGGGGCACGTCCTTGATGTCGTACTCGCCCTCGCCGTCGTCGTCGGTGAAGCCGACGGTCGCGCCGTTCATCCGGGTCTCCTTGAACTTCTCGGAGATCACCATCTGACCTTCGTAGGTCTTGTTCTCGGGGGAGCCGGCGGAGATCGGGATGGTCTTGACGGTCTTGCCGTCCTGCGTGACCTTCATCTGCTTGGTCTTCGCGTCGACGTACGAGACCTGGTTGCGGCCGATCTTGAAGGTGACCGACTTCTGCTGGACGCCGTAGACGCCCTCGGCGCCCTCGACCCCGTCGAGCGCCAGCTTGAGGGTGACGGTCGCGCCCTCCTGCCAGTAGTCCTGGGGGCGGCAGTCCATGCGCTGGGTGCTGAACCAGTGGCAGGAGACTTCCTGGCCGCTGGTGGTGTTGACCGTGATGCCCTTCTGGACGGCGGCCTTGTCGGTGATCTCCTTGTCGAAGTTGATCGACACGGGCATGCCGACGCCGACGGTGGTGCCGTCGTCCGGGGTGAAGGTGCCGATGAAGCTGTTCTTCTGGGAGACCGTGGTGAACGAGGCGTTCTCGTGGGCGGCGCGGCCCTCCGAGTCCGTCGCGGTCGCCGTCACCTTGTAGGTGGTGGCCCGCTCCAGCTGGCCGCTGGGCTTCCAGCTGGTCTTGTCGGCGGATATCTCGCCGCTGACCACGGTGCCGTCGTTGGCGGTCATCTTCACCTCGGTGAGCGTGCCCTTGCTCACCGTGACGCCCGCGGAGTTGTTGATGGAGGCGTTGTCCGAGTTGTCCTTTGGCGTGATCTTGATCTGGGCCTCGGACGCCTTCTTGGCCGCCGCCTTGTCGGCCTCGGCCTGCGAGGTCTTGCCGTCCCCACCCCCGGAGGTGTCGGCGTCGCTACTGGAACATGCCGTGAGCACCAGCACACCGCCGAGCAGTGCGGACGCGGCCACCAGGCCCTTGCGCCGCTTACCGTCCGTCATCACACGTTTCTCCATCGTTGCCGATTCCGGAAACCCCGAGATTCCCCGTCAAGAACTTCCAACGCTACGACCGGTTCGTCCCGTTCCACATCGCTCGCATGTGTGGGGCATACCACGTTCACCGAAGAAGAGGGGCGATGCGGGGGCCGGTCGGCGCGCCCCGTGAGACGACGAAACCCCGGGCGGTGGTTGCCGCCCGGGGTCACGTATTTCCCCACACTGCGTCAGCCGACCGTCATCTCATCGTCTTCCGGGTCGTTCTCGTCGCCATCTTCCTCGCCGAGGTCCCATTCGGGCGAATCGGGGTCGTAGTCGATCAGCTCGCTGCTCCAGGAGGCCTGCTGGAGGTCGACTCCGGGCACCTGGCTGACCAGGTCGAACGGATCCACGAGATGGGCCAGCGCCTCGGCGGTGTCCTCCGTCACAGCGCGCTCGGCGTGGGTCCGTTCCGCGTCGGACAGGTCGGCGTCGTCGGTGAGCGACTGGAGGGCGGCCCCGGTGACGGCCTCCTCGTCGTCGACCTCGAGGACGAGATCGACACGGATCCGTACAAATCGTGATGTCTCTGGAGTGCTCATGCCCGGAGCGTAAGGCCGGCCGCTCCCGTGACTTTCCTGTGACCCGCGACTTTCACTAACATCTGCCCACACGGCCAATTCGCCAGCGCCACAAGGGGATCGATATTCCGTGTCATCCGCTCGCCGCCCGTTGCTGACCGCCGCCGCCGCAGGCGGCCTGCTGTGCGCCATGTGGTTCGTCCCGTCCGCGAACGCGACCCCCGACACACCCGTGCTCAATTCCGCGTTCACGAGCCCGTCCCCGCAGGTCACCGAGCAGGCCAGAGTCGCGTCCACGGACACGGCGGTCACCGGTGAGGGCACGACCCGCCTGGCCGACACCGGAAGCTTCGACAGCACGCCGTACGTCGTCGGCGGTGCGCTGTGCCTCGGTCTCGGGGTCGGCTTCGTCGGGTATTCGGTGCGCCGGGAACGTCTCGGCCTTTGACAGTCCTTGACGTTCTTTTGGGTTTTTTGACCTGGCGAGGACGTCGACTGCTCAGAGGCAGTGCCAGGCAGTGCCAGGCAGTGCGGTAGGGCCCCGTCAGTCATCCCGACGGGGCCCCGCGTGCTGCGCCGGTTCCGCTAGCGCAGCGGCCCGGTGACCGTCTCCGCCGCCGCGACCAGGTGCCCGGCGCGCACGAACGCGTCCGCCGCCGCGAGGTCGGGCGCCAGGTAGCGGTCCGGCCCGGGACCCTCGACACCGGCCGCCCGTACGGCGTCGATGACGGCCCGCGAGGCCGGGGCCGGGGTGAGACCCTCGCGGAGCTGGAGCGCGCGCGTGGCGGCGTACAGCTCGACGGCGATCACGCGCGTGAGGTTGTCGACGGCCGTGCGCAGCTTGCGCGCCGCCGACCAGCCCATCGACACGTGGTCCTCCTGCATCGCGGAGGACGGGATCGAGTCCGCCGAGGCGGGTACGGCCAGCCGCTTCAACTCGCTGACCAGGGCGGCCTGCGTGTACTGGGCGATCATGAGGCCGGAGTCGACGCCGGCGTCGTCGGCGAGGAACGGCGGCAGGCCGTGGCTGCGGTTCTTGTCCAGCAGCCGGTCGGTGCGCCGCTCGGCGATGGAGCCGAGGTCCGCGACGGCGACGGCGAGGAAGTCGAGGACGTAGGCGACCGGGGCGCCGTGGAAGTTGCCGTTCGACTCCACCCGCCCTCCCCCAGTGCCGAAAGCCTGGGAGGTACCCCCAGGCAGGACGACCGGGTTGTCCACGGCCGCCGCCAGCTCGCGCTCGGCGACCAGGCCGGCGTGGGCCATGGTGTCGCGTCCGGCGCCGGCGACCTGCGGGGCGCAGCGCACCGAGTAGGCGTCCTGGACGCGGGGGGCGTCGTCCTGGTGGTGCCCGGTCAGGCCGGAGCCCTTGAGTACGGCGAGCATGTTGGCGGCGCTGGCGGCCTGCCCGGGGTGCGGGCGGATGGCGTGCAGCTCGGGGGCGAGTACGCGGTCGGTGCCGAGCAGGGCCTCCATGGTCAGCGCGGCGGTGATGTCTGCGGACTTGTAGAGGGTGTCGAGGTCGGCGAGGGCCATGACCAGCATGCCGAGCATGCCGTCGGTGCCGTTGAGGAGGGCGAGGCCCTCCTTCTCGCGCAGCTCGACGGGGGTGATCCCGTGCTCGGCGAGCAGTTCGCCGGCCGGCCGTACGGTGCCGTCGGGGCCCTCCGCGTCCCCCTCGCCCATGAGGGTCAGCGCGCAGTGCGACAGCGGGGCGAGGTCACCGGAGCAGCCGAGGGAGCCGTACTCGTGCACGACCGGGGTGATCCCGGCGTTCAGCACGTCCGCCATGGTCTGCGCGACCTCGGGGCGGACGCCGGTGCGCCCGGAGCAGACGGTCTTCAGCCGCAGGAACATCAGCGCGCGGACCACCTCGCGCTCGACCCGCGGCCCCATCCCTGCGGCGTGCGAGCGGACGATGTTGCGCTGCAACTGGGCCCGCAGGTCCGGGCTGATGTGCCGGGTCGCCAGGGCGCCGAAACCGGTGCTCACGCCGTACACGGGGTCCGGCTTGGCGGCCAGCGCGTCCACGATCCCGCGGGCCGCGGCCAGGGCGGCCACCGCGTCGTCGGAGAGCTCGACCCGGGCGCCGGCGCGCGCCACGGCGAGGACGTCGGACGCCGTGACCCCGGAGGTCCCCACCACCACACTGTGCATATCCATATTCAGGAGCGTACGCACTGAATTCGATGATGTCACGAGGGAGGTACGTCACCAGCGGGCCCCCGTTTCACCCCTTACCGGCGCCGGCCCTACGGTGAGTGCCGCCCGCGGAAGCGCCTGCGCTCCCCGTCCTCCTCCCGGGACGGCTCGTCCGCGAGCCGCACGACGGGGTCGTCGGGTCCCTCGCGGCCGGCGACGACCGGTCCGGCCGACCGTTCGGCCTTGGCGCGGTACTGGGCGGCGTCGGCGAGCCGGAACAGCCGGCGGGCGGAACGAACGGGCCCCACGGGGTCCTCCGTGGACGCGACCCCGCAGGCCACGCCGTCACCGAGCTCCAGTTCGGCCGCCCGGCGGCACAGCTCCTCGGCCGCCTTGACCACCTCGTCGGCGGGCGGCCCGACCGCCAGGAGGCAGAACTCGTCACCGCCGAGCCGCGCCGCGAGCGCCCCCGGCAGCATCGCCCCGCACAGCGACAGCACCGACCCGAAACGCTCCAGGAGCCGGTCGCCGACGGCGTGCCCGTGCGTGTCGTTCACTCGCTTGAGGCCGTTCAGGTCGCATACGGCGAGACTGACGACGACGTCCTCCTCGCGGTGCCGCTCGACGGCCTCGTCCAGGGCGGAGTCGACGGCACGGCGGTTGGCCAGCCCCGTGAGGGCGTCGGTGAACGCGAGGCGCCGGACCTCCTCAAGCCGCTCGGTCTGCGCGATCCCGGCGGCGACGACCGACGCCAGCACGGTGGCGAAGTCGGCGTCGGCCCGCCCGAAGACCCGCTCCCCCACCGGACGGGCCACGTACAGCTCGCCCCAGGCGCGGCCGTGCAGCACGATCGGCGCGACCACACAGCAGCCGCGCCCCCGGCGGCGCAGTGCGGCGACGCGCTGATGGACGTATCCGGGACGCCCGGCGGCGGGCCCCTCGGCCGTCTCCACCCAGGCGTCGGGCTCACCGCCGCCGGCCCACCGCTCGTGCAGGAACTCGGTGATCTCCGCGAACTGGTGCACCGGGTAGGACTCGTCCTCCGGGAACTCCTCCTCGCCCTCGGCCAGCCGGCCGACGTTCACCAGGACCCGGAGGCGGCCCAGCTCGCGCTCCCACACCGACAGTGCGGCGAAGCTGCCGCCCAGCGCCAGGCACGCGCCGAGGGCCGCCGCCCGCCACGCGTCACGCGAGCTGTGCGCGGCGGCCATGCCCTGCGCCAACGCCACGACGGCCGCGAGCCGCCTGTCCTCACCCATCACTCCAGGCTAGGGAGATTCACGCCCGAACGGGACTCAAGCAGGGCGAACGGGGACGATCACCCTGCCGACACCGACACCGACACGGATACCGACACCGACACCGACATCGGCACCGATACGGGCAACGGCACCGGCACGGACGCCCGGCCGCGGAGCGCCCTCACTCCCCCGGCCACCGCGGCGCCCGCTTCTCGTTGAACGCCGCCACCCCCTCCGCCCGGTCCCCCGAGAACGCCACCGCCCGCCACGCCGCGTCCTCGACCTCCAGACCGGCCCGCAGATCCAGCCCGTGCCCGAGCCGCAGCGCGCGCTTGGCCGCCCGCAGCCCCACGGGCGAGTTCGCGGCCATCCGGGACGCCAGGTCCAGCGCCTCCGCCCGGTCCCGCCCCTCGTCGACCAGCTGGTCCACGAGCCCCAGCTCACGCGCTTCCCGGGCCTCCACCCGCCGCGCCGTGAAGACCAGCTCGGCGGGGGGCGCCGCCCCCACCCGCCTCGGCAGCAGCTGCGTACCGCCGCCGCCGGGAATCACCCCGACGGACACCTCGGGCAGCCCCACCACCGCCGTGGAGTCGGCCACGATCACGTCGCACGACAGCGCCAGCTCGAACCCGCCCCCCAGCGCGAACCCGTGCACGGCCGCGACCGTCGGCACCGGAAGCTCCAGCACCGCGGTGTACGCCGCCCGCGCCACCGGCCGCTGCCGCAGCAGATCGGCGTCGGAGAAGGAGTTGCGCTCCTTCAGGTCGGCCCCGACACAGAACGCCCGCTCGTGGGTCGAGGTCAGCACCACCACCCGTACGTCCCGGTCCTCGCCCAGCGCCGCGCACGCCGACCCGACGGACCGGGCCATCGCGGTGGAAACGGCGTTCATGGCCTTCGGCCGGTCGAGCGCGAGCTCCGCGACATGCCCGTCCGCGTGCCGCCGCACCAGGACGAACTCTCCGAACCGCTCCTCGCTCATGACACCCTCCGGTTAACGCGTGTTAACAGTCGACCACCCGATCATCGCAGGCGGGCCCGCGCGGCGGAAGGCCGGACGCGTCCGCGTGCCACCCCGCTCCGCCGCCTCGCGCCGCCCACCCGTTCGAGTGACATCCCCGCCGACCGCCGTACCCCGGCAGGCGGGAGCGCCTAGCCTCGCTCCGCCACGGCGCGGCGGGGGCGCGTGCGCACCGGGGAGGAATCATGACGACGACCGGCACAACCGGTACGACCGGCACGACCGGTACGACCGGTGCAACCGGCACACCGGCGGATCCGCAGCACCCGTGGGGACGCCGCGGCCGGCACCGCAGGCCCCGCCCCCGCAAGGCGCTCCTCGCCGTCGGCGGCCTCGCCCTGGCGGCCGGCACCCTGAGCTTCGTACGCCTGGTGTCCGGGCCCGGCGGCGACGTGGGCGGGATCGGCGCCGAGGCCGGGCCACGCGGAGAGGCGGGCGGGGCGCAGGGCGCCGCGTCGGACCGGACGACGACACCGTCAGCGGCGAGCACCGCCGGTTCGCCCGGGGCGGGTCCGTCGGCGACCTCGGCCATGGGCGGCCCGAGCGGTCTCCCGGGGCCGGGGCCCTCCGCGAACGGCCCGTCGGCGGTGCCCCCCTCCGCGACGACCGCCCCGGACACTCCGAACCCGAGCCGGGGAGCCCGGTCCCCCCTCACTCCGCAGCCGCCACAGCGGGCACAGCCGGGACAGCCAACCCGGCCCCCGCAGCCACCGCGGTCCGGTACGTCCGCGCCGCGCCCCACGCCGGCCCCGTCACCGACCCGCGGCACGCCGCCCGCGCCCGCCCCGGAACCCGGCAGCCCGGACCTGTGCGTGCCGGTCATCGGCCTGTGCGTGGACCGGGACCTGCTCGACGGCGACTGACAGCCGACGGTAGAAGCCCGACGGCTGGCGCCTGACGGGCTGACGGCTGCGGCTGCCGCTGACGGCTGCGGCTGACGGCTGCGGCTGACGGCTGACGCTGCTGACTGCTGAGGCCGACAGCTCCGGCGGCGCCCTACGACTCCCCGCCGTCACCCCGCCGCGTGAGCAGCCAGGGCTCGACCACGCCGAGGCCGCGCACCGGCCGCTGCCACATCGGCTGGAGCGCGAAGCGGTACGCGGGCGGCTCCTCGCCCTCCTTCTCCGCCGCGGCGGCCTCCTCGGCCGCCGCTGCCTCCGAGGCCGGGGCGTCCCGGGTACGGATCAGCTCCTCCGCGAAGGCGGCGTCGACGAGGACGGCGTCCCGGGGGGCTATCGAGGTCAGCCGGGAGGCCAGGTTGACGGTCGTACCGAAGACATCGCCCATCCGGGTGGTCACCGTGCCGAAGGCTATGCCGACGCGCAGTTCCGGCATGGTCTCGTCGTTCGCCATCGTCTCGATGAGGCGCAGGGCGATCTCGGCCGCCGTACCGGCGTCGTCGGCGGCGTAGAGCACCTCGTCGCCGAGGGTCTTGATCAGCCGTCCGCCGCGTGCGGCCACCAGGTCGGCGGCAGTGGTCTCGAAGGCCTCGACCAGCTCGCCGAGTTCCTCCTCCTCCATCCGGCGGGTCAGCCGGGTGAAGCCGACCAGGTCCGCGAAGCCGACCGCGAGACGCCGGTCCACCATCTCCTCGTCGTCACCGGCCTGGACGACCCGGCCGGCCGAGGCGGCGAGCTGGCGCCGCCAGACGTAGACGAGGAACTCCTGCAGTTCGGGCAGGAGCAGCTCGACGATGGGGTAGGTCACCTCGGTGCGCGTCATCCCGGGCTCCGGAGGCTCGGTCAGGCCCTCCAGGAAGGAGTCGATCTGCCACTCGGCCAACCGGGCCGTGGTCTGCCCGGTGGACCGGGCCACCTGCACCGCCATGGCCTCGCTGAGCAGCCCCGCCTCCACCAGGCCGGCCAGGCGCCGCAGGGCGAGGACGTCGGCCTCCGTGAGCGCCTTGACCTGGTTGATGTCGGCGAAGCCCATGGCCCGCCAGAACCGGGTGGCCAGTTCCATGGAGACGCCCGCGCTGCGGGCGGCCTGGAAGGGGGTGTAGCGGCGCTCGGCGCCCAGGATGAGCCCTTCGAGGCGCAGCGCGAGCGGGTCCTCGCCGGAGTCGCCGGAGTCGGCGGACCCCGGGCCGGGCTCGGGGTCCACCCGGCCGTCCCCGTCCGCGCCGGAGCCCGTGTCGTCGACGGTCACGCCTGCTGCCCTTCCGATCTGCTGCGGTCAGGTTCGACCGGCCCCAACTTTACGTCAGGTGTGCCCCAGCTCACTCCCGACGAGCCTGCGGCCGCAGCCTGCGGGTTCCCGTGCGACGGGGGCCGCACGGGCGGGCGTGCTCACGCCGGCCGCAGGTGCACGATGTCCCCCGCCCCCACCGGCTCCTGCATCCCCGCCTCCGTGGCCAGGACCAGCCTCCCGTCGCCGTCCACGGCCACCGCCTCCCCCACGAGCGACCGCTCCCCCGGGAGCTCCGCGCGCACGACCCGCCCGAGCGTCGCGCACCCCGCCGCGTACGTCTCCTGCAGTCCGCTGGCCGCCGGGTCGCCCCCCGCCGCCCGCCACCGCCCGTACCAGTCCTCCAGCGACCGCAGCACCCCGCGCAGCAGGGGGTCCCGGTCGGTGCTCACGGCCCCGGCCAGCGCGAGCGACCCGGCCCGTGCCACCGGGAGCTCGTCCGCCCGCAGGCTGACGTTGATGCCGACGCCGATGACGACCCCGTCGTCACCGGCCCGTTCGGCGAGGATGCCGCCCGCCTTGCGTTCCTCGTCGCCGACCGTCACCAGCAGGTCGTTGGGCCACTTCAGGGCCGTGTCGACGCCGGCGGCCCGGGACAGCGCGGTCGCGACCGCGACACCGGTGAGCAGCGGCAGCCAGCCCCAGCGGGCCACGGGCACCTCGGCGGGCCGCAGCAGTACGGAGAAGAAGAGCCCGGAGCGGGCGGGTGCCGTCCACTGCCGGTCCAGCCGGCCCCGCGCGGCGGTCTGCTCCTCGGCGACGAGGACGACCCCTTCCGCCTGCTTCCCCTCGGCGGCGCGGGCCACGAGGTCGGAGTTGGTGGAGCCGGTGCGCTGCACCACGTCCACCTGCCGCCACAGTCCGCCCTCCCGTACCAGCCCCCGGCGCAGGGCCGTGGTGTTGAGGGGCGGCCGGTCCAGGTCGGACCACCGGTTGCGGGGGGAGTCAGAGGCATCTCGGGGCGTCATGCAAGCCACGATAGGTGTGGGAAAGACCGCACTGCCGATCGGAAGGCCCCCCACTACTCTACGGATGAGTAACCGTCCGCACCCGTTTGAGCAGGCAGGGAGCCGCATCCCGATGTCCGAGCCGGAAGAGCAGCAGCCCGACATCCACACGACCGCGGGCAAGCTCGCGGATCTCAGGCGCCGTATCGAGGAAGCGACGCACGCCGGTTCCGCACGCGCCGTCGAGAAGCAGCACGCCAAGGGCAAGCTGACGGCCCGTGAGCGCATCGGTCTCCTGCTCGACGAGGGATCCTTCGTCGAACTGGACGAGTTCGCCCGGCACCGCTCCACCAGCTTCGGCCTGGACGCGAACCGCCCCTACGGCGACGGCGTCGTCACCGGTTACGGCACCGTCGACGGCCGCCCCGTCGCCGTCTTCTCGCAGGACTTCACGGTTTTCGGCGGGGCGCTGGGCGAGGTCTACGGCCAGAAGATCGTCAAGGTCATGGACTTCGCGCTGAAGACCGGCTGCCCGGTCATCGGCATCAACGACTCCGGCGGTGCCCGCATCCAGGAGGGCGTGGCCTCGCTCGGCGCGTACGGCGAGATCTTCCGCCGCAACACCCACGCCTCCGGCGTCATCCCGCAGATCAGCCTGGTCGTCGGCCCGTGCGCGGGCGGCGCGGTCTACTCCCCCGCGATCACCGACTTCACGGTCATGGTCGACCAGACCTCGCACATGTTCATCACCGGCCCGGACGTCATCAAGACGGTCACCGGCGAGGACGTCGGCTTCGAGGAACTGGGCGGCGCCCGCACCCACAACACCGCCTCCGGCGTGGCCCACCACATGGCGGGCGACGAGAAGGACGCCGTCGAGTACGTCAAGCAGCTGCTGTCGTACCTGCCGTCCAACAACCTCTCCGACCCGCCCGCCTTCCCCGAGGAGGCCGACCTCGCCGTCACCGACGAGGACGCCGGGCTGGACGTGCTCGTCCCGGACTCGGCGAACCAGCCGTACGACATGCACACCGTCATCGAGCACGTCCTCGACGACGCCGAGTTCCTCGAGACGCAGCCGCTGTTCGCGCCGAACATCCTCACCGGCTTCGGCCGCGTCGAGGGCCGCCCGGTGGGTGTCGTCGCCAACCAGCCGATGCAGTTCGCCGGGTGCCTGGACATCACCGCGTCCGAGAAGGCGGCCCGCTTCGTCCGCACCTGCGACGCCTTCAACGTGCCCGTCCTGACCTTCGTGGACGTCCCCGGCTTCCTGCCGGGCGTCGACCAGGAACACGACGGCATCATCCGCCGCGGCGCCAAGCTGATCTACGCCTACGCCGAGGCCACCGTCCCGCTCATCACGGTCATCACCCGCAAGGCCTTCGGCGGCGCCTACGACGTCATGGGCTCCAAGCACCTGGGCGCCGACCTCAACCTGGCCTGGCCCACCGCCCAGATCGCCGTCATGGGCGCCCAGGGCGCGGTCAACGTCCTGCACCGCCGCACCATCGCCGACGCGGGTGACGACGCCGAGGCCACCCGCGCCCGCCTGATCCAGGAGTACGAGGACGCCCTCCTCAACCCCTACGTCGCGGCCGAACGCGGCTACGTCGACGCGGTCATCATGCCGTCCGACACCCGGCGCCACATCGTCCGCGGCCTGCGTCAGCTGCGTACGAAGCGGGAATCCCTTCCCCCGAAGAAGCACGGCAACATCCCCCTGTAAGGAGCCTGACGTGATCAAGGTCGTACGGGGCAACCCCACCCCGGAGGAGCTGGCCGCCGCTCTGGCGGTGGTCCGCGCCCGCGCCGCGACGGCAGCCGCCGAGCCGTCCGGCGCCGAGGGGACGCGCGACGCGTGGTCCGACCCGTCCCGCATCGCGGGCCACCGGCTGCCCCACCCGGGTCCGGCGTCCTGGGGCCGCACCTACTGGCCGGGCTGAGACGTACGCCCCTGGGGCGCGAGGAACCGCCGCACAGCACGGCAACCCCGCGCCCCAAATAAGTACCCGTACTCAAGCGCCGCCCCGGGCCCGAGCCCCACGCTGGTGGCATGCTGTGGTCCGACCCCGAGAACGAGCCGCCCAAGGAACTGCGCGACATGCAGAACATGCTGCGGCGGCTGAGTGTCTTCCTGGCGGTGGCCATGGTCCTCGCGATGATCGTCATCGGCTCGAGCTGAGGCACCGGCGTCCCGGGCGGCCCCCGGCGCCGCCGATACCCTGGTCCCATGACAGACCAGCAGCCGCGCCGCCGACTCGTCCTCGCCTCCCAGTCCCCGGCCCGGCTCGGCCTGCTCCGCCAGGCCGGGCTCGCCCCCGAGGTGCTGGTGAGCGGCGTCGACGAGGACGCCGTCACCGCGCCCACCCCCGCCGAGCTGGCCCTCGCCCTCGCCGAGGCCAAGGCCTCCGTCGTGGCCGCGAAGCCGGAGGTGCACGGCGCCCTGGTGATCGGCTGCGACTCGGTGCTCGACCTGGACGGCCAGGCCCTCGGCAAGCCGGCGGACGCCGAGGAGGCCACCGCCCGCTGGAAGGCGATGCGCGGACGGGCGGGCACGCTCCAGACCGGGCACTGCATCTGGGACACCGCCTCCGGCCGCCACGTCTCGGCCACCGCCTCCACCGTCGTCCGCTTCGGTGAGCCGACCGACGAGGAGATCGCGGCCTACGTGGCCTCCGGCGAGCCCCTGTACGTCGCCGGGGCCTTCACCCTGGACGGCCGCTCGGCCCCGTTCGTCGACGGCATCGAGGGCGACCACGGGAACGTGATCGGCATCAGCCTGCCCCTCGTACGCCGGCTGCTCGCCGAGCTCGGGGTCGGCATCACGGAGTTGTGGGCGCCGACGGCGGGCTGACCGGGGAGCCGTCGTCGCCCCCGCGGTCCCCGGGGAGCCCTGCCGCGGGCTCCTCGCCCGCGTCGTAGGCCACCAGCAGCAGCACGATCAGGGCGAGCACGACGACCATGGACAGGAAGACCCGCGGGCCTGCCAGTCCCCAGGTGAAGGCCCCGAGCAGTCCGTGCACCACGGCGGCGCTGACCAGCAGGATCCGGCCGGGGCCCGCGGGCGGACGGTCGCGCAGTGCCACGAGCAGGGCGACCAGCCCGCAGAGGGCGAAGTAGAGCCCGAAGACGACACCGCCGATCTTCGACGACACGGACATCGCGTCCGGGTCGAGACCCGCCAGGGACATGTTCTGCCGGTCGACGACGACTCCGAGGAACCAGTTCAGCGCCGCGACGCCGGCCGCCTCCGCGAAGAGCACGACCGCCACGGTCCACGCCACCGGCCTGCGCACTGTCACCGGTCCCCGCCCCCTTTCGGCCGCTGCCGCACAGGACAGCCGGTTGCCCCGGGCGCGCCCGCCCGCCGCCCGGCCCGCCACCCCTCGGGGAGGCTCTCCGGGCCGTGCGTCTTCTTCGGCATCCGGAACGCTACTAACGGGTAAACCTCGCGACAAGGGGTCCGCGTCGGGCAAAGAATCATTGGGCCATTCGTAGGGACTCGACAAAGAAACCCGGTGGCACGCAGCACCCTCTTACAGAGACCTTGCCCACACCGGGGGGCTAGGGTTTCTCCGAGGAGTCCTGCGTATCGCGGTACGACAAGGGATTTCGCGGGTCGAGCGAGCCTCGAATCACGCTCCGTGTGGGCAAGCTCACCATTGGGGACGGGTCGAAGTGTCGTGTCGGCAGTCCCTAAACTCGGCTTGTTTCAAGGAGGGAGCCTCAATCGTGCGCAAGGTGCTCATCGCCAACCGTGGCGAAATCGCTGTCCGCGTGGCCCGGGCCTGCCGGGACGCCGGGATCGCGAGCGTGGCCGTCTACGCGGACCCGGACCGGGACGCTCTGCATGTCCGCGCCGCTGATGAGGCGTTCGCCCTGGGTGGTGACACCCCCGCCACCAGCTACCTGGACATCGAGAAGGTCCTGAAGGCGGCGCGCGAGTCGGGCGCGGACGCCATCCACCCCGGCTACGGATTCCTGTCCGAGAACGCCGAATTCGCCCAGGCCGTCCTGGACGCCGGCCTGATCTGGATCGGCCCGCCGCCGCAGGCCATCCGCGACCTGGGCGACAAGGTCGCCGCCCGCCACATCGCCCAGCGGGCCGGCGCCCCGCTGGTCGCGGGCACCCCGGACCCGGTCTCGGGCGCGGACGAGGTCGTCGCCTTCGCCGAGGAGCACGGCCTGCCGATCGCGATCAAGGCGGCGTTCGGCGGCGGCGGCCGCGGCCTGAAGGTCGCCCGCACCCTCGAAGAGGTCCCCGAGCTGTACGACTCCGCCGTCCGTGAGGCGGTGGCCGCGTTCGGCCGCGGGGAGTGCTTCGTCGAGCGCTACCTGGACAAGCCCCGCCACGTGGAGACCCAGTGCCTGGCCGACCAGCACGGCAACGTGGTCGTCGTCTCCACCCGTGACTGCTCGCTCCAGCGCCGCCACCAGAAGCTGGTGGAGGAGGCCCCGGCCCCCTTCCTGTCCGACGCGCAGGTGAAGGAGCTGTACGCGGCCTCCAAGGCGATCCTGAAGGAGGCCGGGTACGTCGGTGCGGGCACCGTGGAGTTCCTGGTCGGCGTGGACGGCACGATCTCCTTCCTGGAGGTCAACACCCGGCTCCAGGTCGAGCACCCGGTCACCGAGGAGGTCGCCGGCATCGACCTGGTCCGCGAGATGTTCCGCATCGCCGACGGTGAGGAACTCGGCTATGGCGACCCCGCCCTGCGCGGTCACTCCTTCGAGTTCCGCATCAACGGCGAGGACCCCGGCCGGGGCTTCCTCCCCGCTCCCGGCACCGTCACCGCCTTCAACCCGCCGGCCGGCCCCGGCGTCCGCCTGGACGCGGGCGTGGAGTCCGGGTCGGTGATCGGCCCGGCGTGGGACTCCCTGCTCGCGAAGCTGATCGTGACGGGCCGCACCCGCGCCGAGGCCCTCCAGCGTGCCGCCCGCGCCCTGGAGGAGTTCCAGGTCGAGGGCATGGCGACGGCGATCCCGTTCCACCGTGCGGTGGTCCGGGACCCGGCCTTCGCCCCGGAGCTGACCGGCTCCACCGACCCGTTCACGGTCCACACGCGCTGGATCGAGACGGAGTTCGTCAACGAGATCAAGCCCTTCACCGCGCCGGCCGGCGCCGAGGCCGACGAGGAGTCCGGCCGGGAGACGGTGGTCGTCGAGGTCGGCGGCAAGCGCCTGGAGGTCTCCCTCCCCTCGTCCCTCGGCATGAGCCTGGCCCGCACCGGCCTGGCGGCCGGCGCCAAGACCAAGCGGCGCGCGGCGAAGAAGTCCGGCCCGGCGGCCTCGGGCGACACCCTCGCCTCCCCGATGCAGGGCACCATCGTGAAGATCGCGGTGGAGGAGGGCCAGGAAGTCCAGGAAGGCGACCTGATCGTCGTCCTGGAGGCCATGAAGATGGAACAGCCCCTCAACGCCCACAAGTCCGGCACCGTCAAGGGCCTGGGCGCCGAGGTCGGCGCGTCCGTCACGTCGGGCGCGGCGATCTGCGAGATCAAGGACTGAGCGAAGGGCCGAGCGTCGGGCCTGACGGAGGCCCGACCGGGCCTGACGGAGGCCCAGCGTGGGCCCGACCGAGGCCCGACGAGGGCCTGACGCAGGCCGACGAGGACCCGACGGAGGCCTGGCGAGGACCCGACGTGGGCCCGACCGAGGCCCGACGGAGGCCTGAGGGCCGTGCGCACGTCCGGGGCGGGGGCGCCCGGTGGACCACAGCGGTCCGCCGGGCGCCCCCGCCGTTGGTGCCGGGGACGCGACGGACCGTGCGGTGGCTCAGCGTCGGCGCATGTCCGCGACGCGTGCCCGTTCCGCCCCGGCGTTCTGCTCACCCAGGGCCGTTGCCGACCGCAGGCCGGCCGCAGCTCCCGGGACCTGACGGCGCGGTCCCGGAAGCGGCACGTCCCGGCGCTGCTGGCGTGCCGGGACGGCATCACTGCCGGAGGTCCCCGAGACCCCCGGGGCCGCGGGGCCGCCTCCCGAGCCGGTCGCCGCTCCCCCCGACGCCCCGGTCACGGCGATCTGCACGCCCTGGTCGGCCAGGGCCTGGAGCTCGGTGGCGGCGCGGTCGTCGTGGGCGGCCGGCTCGTCCGTGACCAGGCGGGTGATGAGGTCCGTGGGCACGGTCTGGAACATGGTGTCCGTGCCCAGCTTGGAGTGGTCGGCGAGGACGACGACCTCGGCGGCGGCCTGCACCAGCGCGCGGTCGACGGACGCCGACAGCATGTTGGACGTGGACAGCCCCCGCTCCGCCGTCAGCCCGCTCCCGGACAGGAAGGCCTTGGACACCCGCAGCCCTTGCAGGGACTGCTCGGCGCCCGAACCGACCAGGGCGTAGTTGGACCCCCGCAGGGTGCCGCCGGTCATCACGACCTCGACCCGGTTGGCGTGGGCGAGGGCCTGGGCGACGAGCAGCGAGTTGGTGACGACGGTCAGGCCGGGCACCCGCGCGAGCCGGCGGGCCAGCTCCTGCGTGGTGGTGCCGGCCCCCACCACGATGGCCTCGCCCTCTTCGACGAAGCCCGCGGCGAGGTCGGCTATGGCCGTCTTCTCGGCGGTCGCGAGATGGGACTTCTGCGGGAAGCCGGACTCTCGCGTGAAGCCACCCGGCAGTACCGCACCACCGTGCCGGCGGTCGAGGAGTCCTTCTGCCTCCAGTGCGCGCACGTCCCGCCGTACGGTCACTTCGGAGGTCTGGACGACGCGGGCGAGCTCACGGAGCGACACGGCCCCGTTCGCTCGCACCATTTCGAGGATCAATTGGCGACGTTCTGCAGCGAACACGAAACTGACAGTAACCCCAACGACCGTCTGCTTTCAGCAGTATGCGCCGAATAACAGAAGTTGTTCGCAGGGCAGGGCGGGAAGTGGTATATGCGCCTACTCCGGCCGCCTATGCCGCCCACACACTCCGCAACTCCCCGTGACCAGCGGGGATCCGGTTCGGGCCGCGGGCTCCCGTCCTAGCCCTCCCCGCCGGCCTTCCGCGTGTGCAACTGCCGTGCCACCTCGGCGATCGACCCCGAAAGAGAGGGGTACACGGTGAAGGCGTTCGCGATCTGTTCGACCGTCAGGTTGTTGTCGACCGCGATCGAGATGGGATGGATGAGTTCCGAGGCGCGCGGTGCCACCACGACACCGCCCACCACGATCTCGGTGCCCGGCCGGCAGAAGATCTTGACGAAGCCGTCCCGGATGCCCTGCATCTTGGCCCGGGGGTTGCGCAGCAGCGGCAGCTTGACGACGCGGGCGTCGATCCGGCCGGCGTCGACGTCCGCCTGCGAGTACCCGACCGTGGCGATCTCGGGGTCCGTGAAGACGTTGGACGAGACGGTCTTCAGGTTCAGCGGGGTCACGGCGTCGCCCAGGAAGTGGTACATGGCGATGCGCCCCTGCATGGCGGCGACCGAGGCGAGCGCGAAGACGCCGGTCACGTCACCGGCGGCGTACACGCCGGGGGCCGAGGTCCGCGACACCCGGTCGGTCCGGATGTGCCCGGAGTCCTTGAGCTTGACCCCGGCCTCCTCCAGCCCCATGCCCTCGGTGTTGGGGATGGCGCCCACGGCCACGAGGCAGTGCGACCCGGTGATGACCCGCCCGTCGGCGAGCGTCACCTCCACCCGGTCCCCCACGCGCTTGGCGGACTGGGCCCGCGACCGCGACATGACGTTCATACCGCGCCGCCGGAACACGTCCTCCAGCACGGCGGCGGCGTCCGGGTCCTCGCCGGGCAGCACCCGGTCCCGCGACGACACGAGCGTCACGCGCGACCCGAGGGCCTGGTAGGCGCCGGCGAACTCGGCACCGGTCACACCGGACCCGATGACGATGAGCTCCTCGGGCAGCTCCTCGAGGTCGTACACCTGGGTCCAGTTCAGGATCCGCTCGCCGTCGGGCCGGGCGTCGGGCAGCTCACGGGGGTGCCCGCCGGTCGCGATGAGCACCGCGTCCGCGGTGAGCGTCTCCTCGCTCCCGTCGGCGGCGCGCACCACGACCTTCCGCGACCCGTCGAGCGCCTGCATGCCCTCCAGCCGCCCGCGCCCGCGCACGACCCGCGCCCCGGCGCGCGTCACGGAGGCCGTGATGTCGTGCGACTGCGCCAGCGCGAGCCGCTTCACACGCCGGTTGACCTTGCCCAGGTCCACGCCGACCACCCGGGCGGTCTGCTCCATGGGCGGGGTGTCGTCGGCGACGATGATCCCCAGCTCTTCGTACGACGAGTCGAAGGTGGTCATCACCTCGGCCGTGGCGATCAGGGTCTTGGACGGCACGCAGTCGGTCAGCACCGACGCCCCGCCCAGGCCGTCGCAGTCGACGACGGTCACCTCCGCGCCGAGCTGCGCGGCCACCAGCGCCGCTTCGTATCCGCCGGGTCCGCCGCCAATGATCACGATCCGAGTCACGTACTCCATTGTCCCGCACCCTTCAACGTGGGGCCGCCCGGGGGCACGTCTGTTACAAGAGCGGCGCCCGGGAGCCTGCCGTACCCTCTCCCCATGTCGCTCTACGCCGCTTACGCCGGCAACCTCGACGCGCGGTTGATGACCCGCCGCGCCCCGCACTCGCCGCTGCGCGCCACCGGCTGGCTGAACGGGTGGCGGCTGACCTTCGGGGGCGAGCACATGGGCTGGGAGGGCGCGCTCGCGACCCTCGTCGAGGACCCGATCTCCCAGGTCTTCGTGGCCCTCTACGACATCGCCCCGATGGACGAGGAGTCGATGGACCGCTGGGAGGGCGTGGGGCTGGACATATACCGCCGTACGCGCGTACGCGTCCACACCCTGGAGGGCGAAGAGGGCGCCTGGACCTACGTCCTGAACGCCTACGAGGGCGGCCTGCCCTCCGCCCGCTACCTGGGCGGGGTCGCGGACGCCGCGGAATCGGCCGGCGCGCCGCACGACTACGTCATGGAGCTCCGCAAGCGCCCCTGCTGAGCCGCGGTCGCCCTCGCCCCACCTGGAACCGGTCCTTCGTCGGAAACGACAGGACAACGATCGCAATCCCGTGAGCTCTGTCATCTACGCGCGTAGGCGTAAACCGGCTACCCTCTTCGGCGTGAACGCATCTCTTCTTCCGGACGACATCCAGGGCGCCACCCCAGCAGACCCGAGGGCCGCCGCCGACGCCGCCGCGGCCCGCCTGCGCGAACTCACCGGCGCCGAGACCCACGACGTCGCCCTCGTGATGGGCTCCGGCTGGGCACCGGCCGTGGACGCCCTGGGCGATCCCGAGGCCGATCTCCAGGTCACCGACCTCCCCGGCTTCCCGAAGCCGGTGGTGGAGGGACACGGCGGCAAGGTCCGCTCGTACGCCATCGGTGACAAGCGCGCGCTGGTCTTCCTGGGCCGCACCCACTACTACGAGGGTCACGGGGTGGCCGCCGTCGCCCACGGCGTCCGCACGGCCGTCGCCGCCGGCGCCAAGACGATCATCCTGACCAACGGGTGCGGCGGCCTGCGCGAGGGCATGCGCCCCGGCCAGCCGGTCCTGATCGGCGACCACATCAACCTCACCGCCACCTCCCCGATCGTCGGCGCGAACTTCGTCGACCTGACGGACCTCTACTCCCCCCGCCTGCGCGCCCTGTGCAAGGAGGTCGACCCCACGCTGGAGGAGGGCGTCTACGCCCAGTTCCCCGGCCCGCACTACGAGACGCCGGCCGAGATCCGCATGGCCCGCGTCATCGGTGCCGACCTGGTGGGCATGTCGACGGTGCTGGAGGCGATCGCCGCCCGCGAGGCCGGCGCGGAGGTGCTGGGCATCTCGCTGGTGACCAACCTCGCGGCGGGCATGACCGGGGAGCCCCTCAACCACGAGGAGGTCCTGCAGGCGGGCCGCGACTCCGCCGCCCGGATGGGGTCGCTGCTGACGCAGGTGCTGGGACGGCTGTAGCCGCCGGTCCACCGACGCCGGTGCGGTGCGGGTGACGCGGCCCACCGCCCACCCGTGCCGCCCCAGCCGCACGACTGCCCGCAGCCCCGGTGCGCGACGGGCGGAGAGCCGCGTACGGCGAGAAGGGGACGTGTCGGGGGGTGTCCGCCCGCAGCGGTTGGCGCGTCCGCGCCGGCACTTCCGTGGCCGACCGATGCCGCGCCGTTCCGAGGACGGACCCCCCCGGCGCGGCCCCGACCCACCACACGACGCACCGAGCCACCCGCACCCCCACCCATCCCGCACAGGCCGCCGCAGGCCCCCGCACCCCCACCCACCTCGCACAGGCCGCCGCAGGCCCCCGCACAGACCACGACCACAGAGAGGCTGACCGACGTGCACGACGACCTCCTCGCACGGGCCAGGGCATGGCTGGCCGAGGACCCCGACGCGGACACCCGCGCGGAACTCGCCGAGCTCATCGACGCCCAGGACCACGACGAGCTCACCGCACGCTTCTCCGGCACCCTCCAGTTCGGCACCGCGGGCCTGCGGGGCGAGCTCGGCGCCGGTCCGATGCGCATGAACCGCTCCGTCGTCATCCGGGCCGCCGCCGGCCTGGCCGCGTACCTGAAGAAGCAGGGGATCGAGCACGGGGACGGCACAGCCGGACTGGTCGTGATCGGTTACGACGCCCGCCACAAGTCCGCCGACTTCGCCCGTGACACCGCCGCGGTGATGACCGGCGCCGGTCTCAGGGCGGCCGTCCTCCCCCGCCCCCTCCCCACCCCCGTCCTCGCCTTCGCCGTACGGCACCTCGGCGCGGTCGCCGGCGTGGAGGTCACCGCCAGCCACAACCCGCCCCGCGACAACGGCTACAAGGTGTACCTCGGCGACGGCTCCCAGATCGTGCCCCCCGCCGACGCCCAGATCGCCGCGGAGATCGACGCCGTACGCTCGCTGAACGACGTGCCCCGTCCGGAGACCGGCTGGCAGATCCTGGACGACTCCGTCCTCGACGCCTACCTCGCCCGCACGGACGCGGTCCTCTCCGAGGGCTCCCCGCGCACCGCGCGCACCGTCTACACCGCGATGCACGGCGTCGGCAAGGACACCCTCCTCGCGGCCTTCGCCCGGGCCGGCTTCCCCTCCCCCGCCCTCGTGACCGAGCAGGCCGACCCCGACCCGGACTTCCCCACCGTGGCCTTCCCCAACCCGGAAGAGCCCGGCGCGATGGACCTCGCCTTCGCGAAGGCCCGCGAGACCGGCCCCGACCTGATCATCGCCAACGACCCGGACGCCGACCGCCTCGCCGTCGCCGTACAGGACGGCACCGACTGGCGCATGCTCCGCGGCGACGAGGTCGGCGCCCTCCTCGCCGCCCACCTGGTCGGCCGCGGTGCGCACGGCACGTTCGCGGAGTCGATCGTCTCCTCCTCCCTCCTCGGCCGCATCGCCGGGAAGGCGGGCCTGCCGTACGAGGAGACCCTCACCGGCTTCAAGTGGATCGCCCGTGTCGAGGGCCTGCGCTACGGCTACGAGGAGGCCCTCGGCTACTGCGTCGACCCCGAGGGCGTACGCGACAAGGACGGCATCACCGCGGCCCTCCTGATCACAGAACTGGCCTCGACCCTCAAGGAGGAGGGCCGCACCCTCCTCGACCTCCTCGACGACCTCGCCGTGGAGCACGGCCTGCACGCCACCGACCAGCTCTCGGTCCGCGTCGAGGACCTCTCCGTCATCGCCGCCGCGATGCGCCGCCTGCGCGAACAGCCCCCCACGCTCCTCGCGGGCCTCCCCGTCACGAAGGCCGAGGACCTCACCCGGGGCACGGACACGCTGCCGCCCACGGACGGCCTGCGCTACACCCTCGACGGCGCCCGGGTGGTCGTCCGCCCGAGCGGCACGGAGCCCAAGCTGAAGTGCTACCTGGAGGTGGTCGTCCCGGTCGCGGCGCGCGCCGATCTTCCCGGAGCACGCGCGAAGGCGACGGACCTGCTGACGGCCCTCAAACGGGACCTGTCGACGGCGGCGGGCATCTGACCGCGCGAAGCTGATCACCCGACCCCGATGGGGTGCCCCCACCCGGAGGCACCCCATCGGGTGATCTTCCCGTACGTGCACCACCGAAGCATCAGGGAGCCGGCGCCGCCCCGTCCTCGTGGTCCCCTGCCCCGCCCGGCAGCGGGCCCGTGCCCGTGCCCGCGCCGTGGAGCGTCAGCCGGTAGCCAGCAGCACAGCGAGCAGCACCGCCCCGGCCGCCGCCGGCGCGACGACCTCGTAGGCCCAGCGCACCGTCACCTCGCCCTGGGAGGTGTCGGCCTGCTTCCGCGCCTCCAGCGTCTCGCGCAGGTCGTCCATGACCTTGTCGGTCTCCGCCCGCACCGGCGCGTCCGCCGCGGCGGACCCGGCACCACCCCGCGCACCGCCCCCGCCGAGACCGCCGAGCATCCCACCGCGTCCCTGGCCGCCCCCGGAGACCCGCCGCGTCTCCCGTCGCGCGGCCTTCTTCCGGGCGCGCAGCGAGACGGGAATGGACCACAGCTGGTACTTGTCGCCGGACTCGGTGAAGACCTCGTTGGAGTAGCCGGACCGGAAGGAGGCGACCTGCCCCCAGGGCAGCACGATCACCCGGAAGGGGTTGCGCACCCGCAGCCGGTCGTCGCCGGCGAAGACGGCGGGCCGCACGGTGTAGGCGGCGATGAGCGGCACGAGGAAGAGCAGCGCCGCGACCGCCGTCCAGGGCGTGCGCCCCTCGCCCGCGACCAGGGCGTCGATGCCGAGCCAGAGGGCGAGGGCGAGCAGCAGGACCCCGCCGGCGAGGCCCGCGGGCGAGCGGTAGATCCGGTCCTTCGACACGGGTACCGGCGGCTGCGGCGGTGGTGACTGGGACTCCGGGGTCGTCATGGTGCCGATTGTGCCCGACGGCCCCGGCGGCGCTCATCGGTGGTGCCGGTCCACGGAACGAGCGCGCGGGACTGTACAGCCGCTACGCGCGTAGATATGCTCGCCTGGTGACCATGCCCACCACTGCATCCGCTGTTCCCGCACACGGACTCGCCGACGTCACCGCGTCCGACAGCACGCTGCGCCGCTTCCTCCACGGGCTGCCCGGCGTCGACACGGTCGGCCTGGAGGCGCGCGCCGCCTCGCTCGGCACCCGTTCGATCAAGACCACCGCGAAGGCGTACGCCATCGACCTCGCCATCTCGATGGTCGACCTGACGACGCTGGAAGGCGCGGACACCCCGGGCAAGGTCCGGGCGCTCGGCGCGAAGGCGGTCCGCCCCGACCCGACCGACCGCACCGCCCCGGCCACGGCGGCCGTCTGCGTCTACCCCGACATGGTGCCCGCCGCCAAGGAGGCCGTCGCAGGCTCGGACGTCAAGGTCGCCTCGGTGGCCACCGCGTTCCCGGCGGGCCGCGCCTCGATGGCCGTCAAGCTGGCCGACGTGCGCGAGGCCGTGACGGCGGGCGCGGACGAGGTCGACATGGTCATCGACCGCGGCGCGTTCCTCGCGGGGAACTACATGAAGGTGTACGACGAGATCGCCGCCGTACGCGAGGCCTGCGGCACGTCCGCCCGCCTGAAGGTCATCTTCGAGACCGGCGAGCTGTCGACGTACGACAACATCCGCCGCGCGAGCTGGCTCGGCATGCTGGCCGGGGCCGACTTCATCAAGACCTCCACCGGCAAGGTCGCGGTCAACGCCACGCCCGCCAACACCCTCCTGATGCTGGAGGCGGTCCGCGACTTCCGCGCGCAGACCGGCGTCCAGGTCGGCGTGAAGCCGGCCGGTGGCATCCGTACCACCAAGGACGCGATCAAGTTCCTGGTCCTGGTCAACGAGACCGCGGGCGAGGACTGGCTGGACAACCACTGGTTCCGCTTCGGCGCCTCCTCGCTGCTGAACGACCTGCTGATGCAGCGCCAGAAGCTGGCCACCGGCCGCTACTCCGGTCCCGACTACGTGACGGTGGACTGATCACCATGGCACCTGTTTTCGAGTACGCACCGGCGCCCGAGTCCCGCGCGGTCGTCGACATCGCCGCGTCCTACGGCCTGTTCATCGACGGCGAGTTCACCGAGGCCGCTGACGGCAAGGTCTTCAAGACGGTCTCCCCCTCCACCGAGGAGGTCCTCTCCGAGGTCGCCGAGGCCGGCGAGGCGGACGTCGACCGCGCGGTGAAGGCCGCCCGCAAGGCCTTCGAGAAGTGGTCGGCGCTCCCCGGCTCCGAGCGCGCGAAGTACCTCTTCCGCATCGCCCGGATCATCCAGGAGCGCAGCCGCGAGCTGGCCGTCCTGGAGACCCTGGACAACGGCAAGCCGATCAGGGAGACCCGCGACGCGGACCTCCCCCTGGTCGCCGCGCACTTCTTCTACTACGCGGGCTGGGCCGACAAGCTCGACCACGCCGGCTACGGCGCGAACCCGCGCCCCCTCGGCGTCGCCGGCCAGGTCATCCCGTGGAACTTCCCGCTCCTGATGCTGGCGTGGAAGATCGCCCCGGCGCTCGCGACGGGCAACACGGTGGTCCTCAAGCCCGCCGAGACGACCCCCCTCTCCGCCCTGTTCTTCGCGGACATCTGCCGTCAGGCGGGCCTGCCCAAGGGCGTCGTCAACATCGTCACCGGCGACGGCCGCGCCGGCGCCGCGCTGATCGCCCACCCCGACGTGAACAAGGTCGCCTTCACCGGCTCCACGGCCGTCGGCAAGGAGATCGCGCGCACGGTCGCGGGCACCCGCAAGAAGCTGACGCTCGAACTGGGCGGCAAGGGCGCCAACATCGTCTTCGACGACGCCCCGATCGACCAGGCCGTCGAGGGCATCGTCAACGGCATCTTCTTCAACCAGGGCCAGGTCTGCTGCGCGGGCTCCCGCCTGCTGGTCCAGGAGTCGATCCACGACGAGCTGCTGGACTCCCTCAAGCGCAGGCTCTCCACCCTGCGCCTCGGCGACCCGCTGGACAAGAACACCGACATCGGCGCGATCAATTCCGCCGAGCAGCTGGCCCGGATCACCGCGCTCGCCGACCAGGGCGAGGCGGAGGGCGCCGAGCGCTGGTCCCCGGCCTGCGAACTCCCGGAGAACGGCTTCTGGTTCGCCCCGACGCTCTTCACGAACGTCACCCAGGCGCACACCGTCGCCCGCGACGAGATCTTCGGCCCGGTGCTGTCCGTCCTCACCTTCCGTACGCCGGACGAGGCGGTCGCCAAGGCCAACAACACCCCGTACGGCCTCTCCGCGGGCATCTGGACGGAGAAGGGCTCGCGCATCCTGGCGGTCGCGAACAAGCTGCGCGCGGGTGTGATCTGGTCCAACACGTTCAACAAGTTCGACCCGACCTCGCCGTTCGGCGGCTACAAGGAGTCGGGCTTCGGCCGCGAGGGCGGCCGCCACGGCCTGGAGGCGTACCTCGATGTCTGACCAGAACCGACTGAGCGTCTTCAAGACCTACAAGCTGTACGTGGGCGGGAAGTTCCCGCGTTCCGAGAGCGGCCGGGTGTACGAGGTGACCGACGCAAAGGGCAAGTGGCTGGCGAACGCCCCGCTCTCCTCCCGCAAGGACGCCCGTGACGCGGTGGTCGCCGCGCGCAAGGCGTTCGGCGGCTGGTCCGGCGCGACGGCCTACAACCGCGGTCAGATCCTCTACCGCGTCGCCGAGATGCTGGAGGGCCGCCGCGACCAGTACGTCGCGGAGGTCGTGGACGCCGAGGGCCTGTCGAAGTCGAAGGCGGCGGCGCAGGTCGACGCCGCGATCGACCGCTGGGTCTGGTACGCGGGCTGGACCGACAAGATCGCCCAGGTGGTGGGCGGCGGCAACCCGGTCGCGGGTCCCTTCTTCAACCTCTCCTCCCCGGAGCCGACGGGCGTGGTCGCCGTCCTGGCCCCGCAGGAGTCGTCGCTCCTGGGCCTGGTCTCGGTGGTCGCCCCGGTGATCGCGACCGGCAACACGGCGGTCGTGGTGGCGTCGGAGAAGTCCCCGCTCCCCGCCCTCTCCCTCGGCGAGGTACTGGCCACCTCCGACGTCCCCGGCGGCGTGGTCAACATCCTCTCCGGCCGCACCGCGGAGATCGCCGCCCCGCTCGCCGCCCACCAGGACGTCAACGCGATCGACCTCGCGGGCGCCGACGAGGCGCTGGCGAAGGAGCTGGAGATCGCGGCGGCCGACAACCTCAAGCGCGTCCTGCGTCCACAGCCTGTGGACGACGCGGACTGGTCGGCGACGCCGGGCACCGACCGCATGACGGCGTTCCTGGAGACGAAGACGGTCTGGCACCCGACGGGTGCGCTGGGCGCGTCCGGCTCGTCGTACTGAGCGGCCACGTCACCACGACCGAGCCGCGCCCTCCCACCGTCCGGGGAAGGCGCGGCTCTTCGTGTCACTCCATCACGGAATTGACCACAAGATGACAGTCGAGCCATCATGTGGACATGACTGAGATCGCCATCAGTGCCGCCCGCTCCCAGCTCGGCGACCTCGTGCGCCGTGCCGCCCACGGCCGCGAGACCATCGCGCTCACCGACCACGGGCACGTGGCCGCCCTTCTCGTGTCGCCGCAGGTGATAGAGGATCTCGAAGACGCCCTCGTGTTCGCCGACTACCAGCGACGCAAGGCGGAAGGAACGCTGGAACCAGGCATTCCGCACGAGGAAGTCGGCCGGATGCTGGGGCTGCGGTAAGTGGCCTACGAGATCATCTGGGAGCCTCGCGCGACCAACGCGGCCGCACGCTTCCTCAAGGAAGATCCCAACGGCCTGTCAGCCGTCTACGAAGCCGTCGACTCCCTCAGTACGCAGCCCCGCCCACAGGGCTCCGTCCCCTACGGATCACCCAACCTGCGACGCCTCCATGTCGGCGACTACCGGGTTCTGTACATCGTCGAGGACGACGTGATCCGCATTGTCGTAGCCCACCTCGGCCGAACCGCCTGACCCCCTCGCCGGGCCGGCCGCGTCAGCGCAGCAGCTCCGTCGCCTGCCCCACCACCGGCACGCCGCCCACCGACCGCGCCTGGGCGACCGGCCCCGTCAGGGCCGTCGAGGTCAGCGGCTGGAAGTCGGCGACCTTCGTGCCCACGCCGTTGTCCAGCGGGTCGACGCCGGTGCCGGCCAGCGGGTTGGGCTTGAGGTCGGCGACCGGACCGGCGGCGTGGCCGACCGTGCCGGTCACCGCCCGGAGGCCCGACCGCGGATCCGGGCCGCCCTCCGCGGAGGCCGTGGCGGCGCCCGCGCCCAGTGCGGCCCCGGCGGTCGCGAGGACGGCCAGGGCACGCCGGACGGCCGGGGTGCGGGAGGAGGACGCGTGTCGGGCCATCGGTGAGCCACCTCGTGCTTCGGAGTACTTCGAAAGCACCGCGGAGAGTAATCGGCGCCGTGCGAAGCGTAGTTGAGGTGTGACGCCTGCTTCAAAGCCGGCCCTCGGGGTCGTACGGCGGCCGTTCGATGCCTCACACTGGTGTCCCGTGAGCTCCCATCCGCCCATACCGACGCGAGTCGTGCTGCTCTGCGGCCCCTCCGGCTCCGGCAAGTCCCTCCTCGCCGCCCGCTCCGGACTTCCGGTGCTGCGCCTCGACGACTTCTACAAGGAGGGCACGGACCCGTCGCTGCCGCTGGTGCCCCAGAGCTCCGACATCGACTGGGACCATCCCGGCTCGTGGGACGCGGACGCGGCCGTCGCCGCCATCACGGAGCTGTGCCGCACGGGCCGTACGCCCGTGCCCGTCTACGACATCGCGCTGAGCGCCCGTACCGGCGAGGAGACGGTCGACATCGGGCGGACCCCGCTGTTCCTCGCCGAGGGCGTGTTCGCCGCCGAACTCGTGTCCCGCTGCCGGGACCTGGACGTCCTGGCCGACGCGCTGTGCCTGAGCCGGGGCCCGCTGACGACCTTCCGCCGCCGCTTCCTGCGGGACCTGCGGGAGGGCCGCAAGTCCGTGCCGTTCCTGCTGCGCCGCGGCTGGCGGCTGATGCGGCGGGAACGGTCGGTCATCGCACGGCAGACGGCCCTGGGCGCCCACGTCTGCGACCGGGACGAGGCGATGGGCCGGCTGGCCGCCGCGGCGGCGGGGCGGTGCGCCACGGCGCGTACGGCGGTGTGACGCGGCCCCTGCCCCAGGCCGCCTGACACAGGCCCCTGACACACAAGAGCGGGACTGGACGGACCCCCCGGCCCTCCAGCCCCGCTCTCTTTGTGCTCCCCCGTGCTTCCCCCCGGTTCCCCCGTATCCCCCCCCGGGGTTGTTCCCCCGTGTCCCCCGTGGTGCTTCCCCGTGAGTAAGAGCCGGGTGTCCTCCCCCTGATACACCCCGGCCCCGACTTTTTTCACGGGGACCGTCCTTCAGGCGACCAACTCGCCGAAGGCGTCCTCCCGGTCACGGCCGAAGCTGAGGACCTCGTCCTCGCGCAGCCGGCGGAGCGACCGCCAGATGCTGGACTTCACCGTGCCGACGCTGATGCCGAGGATGTCCGCGATCTCCGGGTCCGTGCGGCCCTCGTAGTAGCGCAGGACCAGCATGGTGCGCTGGAGCTCGGGCAGCCGGGCCAGCGCCTGCCACAGGACCGTGCGCAGCTCGGTGCCGCGCATGGCGTCCGTGTCGCCCGCCGTCTCCGGCAGTTCCTCGGTCGGGTACTCGTTGAGCTTGCGGCGCCGCCAGGCGCTGATGTGCAGGTTGGTCATGGTGCGGCGGAGGTATCCGCCGACCGCCGCCTTGTCGGTGATCCGGTCCCACGCCCGGTACGTCGAGAACAGCGCGCTCTGCAGCAGGTCCTCGGCCTCGAAGCGGTCGCCGGTGAGGTGGTAGGCGGTGGCGTACAGGGAGGCGCGGCGTTCCTGGACGTAGGCGGTGAACTCCGCCTCCGACAGCGAACGCCGCTCCCCCGGGTCCTCCCCGGACGCCGGCCCCCCGTGCGTCTCCCCCTGACGCGTGTCGACCACCGCCATGTAGGCGGTGTGCTGACGCCCGGCGCCGCGAGCGCACCCCCGCCCTCCCCCACGCTCGAACCCGCTCGCGCGGGAGGGGCCCCCGTCGGCACCGGACTTCTCGGAACCCCGGTGCAGGTGCACGTCGTGCAGACGCGTGACCACTGCGCTGGTGCTGGTGCCCTTCAGCGTGTTCATCTCGCGCCCCCCGTCGTGGACTTCCGGTGTTCGGCCTGCTGTGTTGCCTGTGCCGAAAAGCTTGCCCCGGTGACTTCATGGCCGTGTCCGCCGACTGTCACAGACCTGTCACAGGGGTCCGCCACGGTTGCGCCACCGTTCCTTCACAGGGTCCGGCGGCGTGTCGGGGCCCCATCCGGACCCACAGGTCGAACCGCACCCCCTCCATGGGCCAGAATGAGCCCGTGCCTTCCCTGTTGCTGATCGAGGACGACGACGCCATCCGTACGGCCCTGGAGATCTCCCTGAGCCGCCAGGGCCACCGGGTGACCACCGCTGCCAGCGGTGAGGACGGTCTGAAGCTGCTGCGCGAGCAGCGGCCGGACCTGATCGTGCTGGACGTGATGCTGCCCGGCATCGACGGTTTCGAGGTGTGCCGTCGCATCCGGCGCACCGACCAGCTGCCGATCATCCTGCTGACCGCGCGCAACGACGACATCGACGTGGTCGTCGGTCTCGAGTCGGGCGCCGACGACTACGTCGTCAAACCCGTCCAGGGCCGGGTGCTGGACGCCCGGATCCGGGCCGTGCTGCGGCGCGGGGAGCGGGAGTCGACCGACTCGGCGAGCTTCGGCAGCCTGGTCATCGACCGGTCCGCGATGACCGTGACGAAGAACGGCGAGGACCTCCAGCTCACGCCGACCGAGCTGCGGCTGCTCCTCGAACTGAGCCGGCGGCCGGGGCAGGCGCTGTCCCGGCAGCAGCTGCTGCAGCTGGTGTGGGAGCACGACTACCTCGGCGACTCCCGGCTGGTGGACGCCTGCGTGCAGCGGCTGCGCGCCAAGGTCGAGGACGTGCCGTCGTCCCCGACCCTGATCCGTACCGTGCGTGGTGTCGGCTACCGGCTGGATCCGCCTCAGTGACACAGGAACACCAGGGGGGTCCACGCGGCTGGGTCGCGGCTCGCAAGGGAGTCTGGTCCTGGCTGCGCTTCACCAGCCTGCGTCTGCGGCTGGTGCTGGTCTTCGGGCTGGTCGCGCTCACCGCCGCCGTGTCCGCGTCCGGCATCGCCTACTGGCTGAACCGGGAGGCGGTGCTCACCCGCACCCAGGACGCCGTGCTGCGCGACTTCGAGCGGGAGATGCAGAACCGGGCGGGCGCGCTGCCCGAGCACCCCACCCAGGACGAGTTGCAGCACGCCGCGGGGCAGATGGCGGGCAGCGGCCAGCGGTTCAGCGTGCTGCTGGTCGCCGAGAGCGCCGACGGCACCGCCGTGTACGGCAGTTCCGGCGGCCTGGGCGGCTTCTCGCTGTCCGACATACCCGAGTCGCTGCGCACGGCGGTGAACAAGGAGCAGCAGGTCACCAAGGCCAACAAGCACCCGTACCACCTGTACTGGCAGCGGATCACCGAGGACGACACGCCCCAGCTCGTGGCCGGCACGAAGGTGATCGGCGGCGGGCCGACCGGCTACATGCTCAAGTCCCTGGAGCCGGAGGCCAAGGACCTGAACTCGCTCGCCTGGTCGCTGGGGATCGCGACCGCGCTCGCCCTGCTCGGCTCCGCGCTGCTCGCGCAGGCCCTCGCGACGACCGTGCTGAAGCCGGTGCACCGGCTCGGGGTCGCGGCACGGCGGCTGGGCGAGGGAAAGCTGGACACCCGGCTGCGCGTGTCCGGCACCGACGAACTGGCCGATCTGTCACGGACGTTCAACAGCGCCGCCGAGGCACTGGAGAAGCGGGTCGCGGACATGGCCGGCCGGGAGCAGGCGTCGCGGCGCTTCGTGGCGGACATGAGCCACGAGCTGCGTACACCGCTGACGGCGATCACCGCGGTCACGGAAGTGCTGGAGGAGGAGCTGGAGTTCGAGGGCGGCGGCTTCGACCCGATGATCGAGCCCGCCGTACGACTGGTGGTCAGCGAGACGCGGCGGCTGAACGACCTCGTGGAGAACCTGATGGAGGTCACCCGCTTCGACGCGGGCACCGCCCGGCTGGTCCTGGACGACGTCGACGTCGCCGACCAGATCACCGCCTGCATCGACGCCCGCGCCTGGCTGGACGCCGTCGACCTGAACGCCGAGCGCGGCATCCACGCCCGGCTCGACCCGCGCCGCCTCGACGTCATCCTGGCCAACCTGATCGGCAACGCGCTCAAGCACGGCGGGTCGCCGGTGGGGGTGTCGGTGACGCGGGCGGACGACGAGGTGGTCATCCGGGTGCGGGACCACGGGCCCGGCATCCCCGAGGACGTCCTGCCGCACGTCTTCGACCGCTTCTACAAGGCGAGCGCCTCCCGGCCGCGCTCCGAGGGCAGCGGGCTCGGCCTGTCCATCGCCCTGGAGAACGCGCACATCCACGGCGGGGAGATCACCGCCTCCAACTGCCCCGACGGGGGCGCGGTGTTCACGCTGCGACTGCCGCAGGACCCGTCTCCGCCCGCGGAAGAGGACGCCGAGGACGCCGAGGACACGGGGGGCTCCGGCGGCCCCGCCGGAGCCGAGGGCGCCTCGGGTGACGAGAGCACGGGCAAGGACGCGAAGGGACAGGTCTGATGACCGCACGCCGCCTGCCGGCACTCCCCGGGCTGGCCGGTCTGGCCGCGCTGGCCGCGCTGCTCGCCGGGTGCGGCATCCGCGCCACGGAGGTACCCACGGACTACGGTCCCGCGCCCTCGCGGGTGCGCTGCTCGCTCGCCGAGCCGGACGTGTCGGCGCGGACGGCGCCCGGCGTGCCCGTGCAGGTGTTCCTGCTCTGCGGCTCGTCGCTGGTGGCCGTGGACCGGACGGTGCGGGTGCCGGACGGCGCGGCGGACTCCGGGCGGCGCGTGCTGGTGGCCCAGGCGCTGCTGAACCAGCTCGCGGCACCGTCGCCGGCCGCGGAGAAGGAGGCCGGCTACACCACGGACGTGAGCCGCGGGATCACCGTGACCGGCCCGCGCCCCGGCGACCCCGAGGACACGTTGCGCCTCGGCACCGACCCCGACGACCTCACCTCGTACGCCCTCGCCCAGGTCGTCTGCACCCTCTCCGACTCGGCCGCGGCCGAGGGCGACGGCTCCGTCGTCCTGGCCGGCCCCTCCGACCGGCCCGCACGCCGCTACGTCTGCACGGACGAGGTCCGCGCCAGGCCGGGCAGCAACGAACCGCCGTCCGGCGAGGTCGCGGGCGGCTGACGTGCGGACATGCCGTGCTGACGGCCGGCGGCCGGCGGCCGGCGGCCGGTGACGCGCGGCCGGGGCGCCGGACCGGGCCCGGCGGTGGGGCCGACGCCCCGGGGGTGGGGCCGGCGCCCCGGGGGACGGCGGGCGGGCCATGTGGCGCAAGCCTCACCCTTGCGAGGGAGGGACCGGAACCGAGTACGGCGGCGGCCGCGTCTAGGGGTGCGTGCAGCGTCATGGGTTCCTCGGCGGCAGCGTCGCGCTCCGCATCCGTGTGACAGGAAGTGTCCTCCTGGTCGCACATCTCGCGTTCGTCGCCTGGTACACGCTGCGGCCACTCGACGTCCCCTGGGTGCTGCCGCCCAACCTGGAGCCGGGCGCCGGGATCCGCGCCGATCTGGCGCTCGGCTGGCCCGCGGCGGCCCATTCCCTCGGCGGGGCGCTCGCGCTGCTGGCGCCCCTGGGGGTGCTGCTGCCGATGGCGGGCGGCCGGCTGGCCGTCTCGCCGCTCGCCTCCCTGCTGCGCACCACGGCCGCGGGGGCCCTGTTGTCGCTGGGCATCGAACTGCTGCAGACGGGGGTGCCCGGTCAGGTCGTCGACGTCGACTCACTGCTGCTCAACACGGCGGGCGTGGCCCTCGCGCACCTCGCCCTGGTACCCGCGGGCCGCGCCCGGCTCCGTCGCAGGTCCCGGCGGGGCGGCCGGGAGGGCGTCCGCCGGGAGGAGCCCACTCAGGGTCGGACCCCGACGATTCCCAGGGTCGGAATCGCACCGTAGAGCGACGCTTTGCTCCGTTCGTCTCCGTAGCGTGGAAGGCAGATGAAGGGGAAGCCGAACGGCAGCCCCACCACACGCTCACGAAGGAGCCGCGATGTCCCGCCTCGCCCGCCCCACCAACGGCCGCATGATCGGCGGAGTGTGCGCCGCGCTGGCCCGGCGCTTCGGCACCTCCACCACCACGATGCGGGTGATCTTCCTGGTCTCCTGCCTGCTGCCCGGCCCTCAGTTCCTGCTCTACATCGCCCTGTGGTTCCTGCTGCCGTCCGAGGAGAAGGCCGCCCGCACGGCCTGGTGACGGACCCATGGCCTGGTGACGGGCCATGGCCTGAGGAAGGCCCGTACGGGGCTGTGCCGGCGGGCTGACGGACGTACCTCCCCTCTGGTACACCGACGGGGCGCACCCGGTGACACCGGGTGCGCCCCGTCGGCGCGTGGGAGGAGGCGGGCTCAGCCGCCGTCCGGGAGGCCGTTCAGACCAGGCCCTTGGCCGGCATGCCGCCGAGCAGGCCGGCGACCGGCTGGACCGGAAGGTCGGAGAGCTGCTCGGCGACCACCTGATCGGCGAGCGGCGGCGCGGCGGTCAGACCCTCACCGGCGATGTGGCGGGTCTGCTCCAGCCCGTTGGCCGTGAGGGGCGCCACATCGGAGAGGGTCTCCGCGGGGAGCGTCCGGGCCACGGAGTCCACCGCCTGGGTGGCGTCCGGGAGCTCCGGGGCCGCGGTGGCCGTGCCCGCACCGACGGCGGCGAAGGCGGCACCGAGGGCGGCGACACCGAGGGTCTTGACAGCAGACTTCTTCATGAAATGCGTCCTCGAAATGGGATGACGGGGATACAAGCGGTACTCGACCGTAAACATGCGGCACCCCCCGCGGCAAACATCGAAATGCGGATGGATTGTGAAACCCCGTCCCCATTTCCGTATTACCGTAGCCCCCCTATCAGCCCTCACCGTCCGAGAAACCGCTGATGGCAGCCCTCTACTGGAACAGCCATTCGGATTTCAGCTCCGCGTAACCGGGCTTGATCACGTCATTGATCATGGCCAGTCGTTCATCGAAAGGAATGAACGCTGATTTCATCGCATTGACGGAGAACCACTGCATGTCGTCGAGCGTGTAACCGAACGCGTCGACAAGGTGCTCGAATTCCCGGCTCATGCCGGTGTGGGACATCAACCGGTTGTCGGTGTTGACGGTGACACGGAACCGCAGCCGGCGCAGCAGCCCGATGGGGTGCTCGGCGTAGGAGTCGGCCGCCCCGGTCTGCAGGTTGGAGCTGGGGCACAGTTCGAGCGGGATGCGCTTGTCCCGGACGTACGAGGCGAGCCGCCCGAGCTCGACCGTGCCGTCCTCGTGGACCTGGATGTCGTCGATGATGCGCACGCCGTGCCCGAGCCGGTCGGCGCCGCACCACTGCAGGGCCTGCCAGATGGACGGCAGCCCGAAGGCCTCGCCGGCGTGGATGGTGAAGTGGTTGTTCTCGCGCTTGAGGTACTCGAAGGCGTCCAGGTGCCGGGTGGGCGGGTACCCGGCCTCGGCCCCCGCGATGTCGAAGCCGACGACACCCTGGTCCCGGTACCGGTTGGCGAGTTCGGCGATCTCCAGGGCGCGGGCGGCGTGCCGCATGGCGGTGAGCAGGGCGCCGACACGGATCCGGTGGCCGTTGTCCCGTGCCCGGCGCTCGCCCTCCCGGAACCCCTCGTCGACGGCCTCGACGACCTCTTCCAGGGTCAGCCCCCGTTCGAGGTGCTGCTCGGGGGCGTACCGCACCTCGGCGTAGACGACGCCGTCCGCGGCGAGGTCCTCGGCGCACTCGGCGGCGACCCGGACCAGGGCGTCGCGGGTCTGCATGACGCCGACGGTGTGCGAGAAGGTCTCCAGGTACCGCTCCAGCGACCCGGAGTCGGCGGCCTGCCGGAACCAGGCGCCGAGCCGGCCGGCATCGGTCTCGGGGAGGTCCCCGTAGCCGGTCGCCCGGGCGAGTTCGACGACCGTGGAGGGACGCAGTCCGCCGTCGAGGTGGTCGTGCAGCAGAACCTTCGGCGCCCGGCGGATCTGGTCCGGCGCCGGAGTCCTCGCGGTGTTCTTCGCGGCGGCCTGCGCGGTGCTCGTCGTGGCGGCCTGCGCGGTGCTCGTCGTGGCGGCCTTCGCGGTGGTCGTCGTGGCGGCCTGCGCGGCGGTCTTCGCGGTGCTCTGGCTCGTCATTTCCGCACCCTAACTCCTACGCGCGTAGAGCGCGGGGCGAACGCGCGTAGCCGACGAGCCCGGCCGCGGTGTACGGATCCGACGATATGTAACGGTGACTGCGCGGACGGGTGGCGTACACCTGGACTTCTGAGAATCTTCTGCCATGGCACAGCAAGCGACGCCGGTCCGTCGGGCCCGGCTGGGGCGAACGCTCGGTCCGGACGGAACGGCGGTGAGCGGTGTGGTGCTGCTGCTCCCCGGTGGCGACGAGGTCTCCAGCCGCAAACCGTCCCCGCTGCTGGCGGCCTCCTCCGTACGCGCGTTGGGGCGCCGGCTGGCACGCGCGGGTCGGGGGGAGGGCCTGGCCACGCATGTCGTGCACTACCGCTACCGCGGCTGGAACGGCACGGAGGCCCACCTCGCCCGGGACGCCGACTGGGCCGCGGACGAGGCCGTACGGCGCTACGGCGACGTACCGGTCTGCCTGGCCGGCGTCGACATGGGCGGACGGGCGGCACTGCGCGCGGGCGGACACGAGGCCGTCAACTCGGTGCTGGCGATCGCACCCTGGCTGCCCGACGAGGACATGGCCGCGCCACCCGAACCGGTGAAGCAGCTCGCCGGGCGCCAGGTGCTGATCGTGCACGGCACGAACGACGAACGCAGCGACCCCGAGCTCTCGTTCCGGCTGGCCGCCCGGGCGAAGAAGGCGAACCGTTCCGTGTGCCGGTTCGAGGTGCACTCCGACGGCCACGGTCTGCGGCACTACCGGGAGGAAGTCGCCGCGCTGGCGGAGGACTTCGTGATGGGCGTGCTGTTCGGGCAGTCGTTCTCCCGGCCGGTGGAGGACGCGCTGGCCGCTCCCCCGCCGCTGGGGCTGCGGATGCCGTTGGCGGTGGGGTTCGGGAAGTCGTTGCGGCGTTAGAAGGCTCGCGTCCCGGGCCGGCCGGGGTCAGGAGGGAGCAGGTGGCGGGTCAGGAGGGGAGCAGGTGGCCCCTCCTCGACAGCAGGAACTTCTTGAACGCCGCCACCGGGGGCGTGTCCGTACGGCCCGCCAGCCAGGCCACACCGATCTCACGGGCCGCGCGCGGGGCCGTGACCGTCAGCTCGACCACGCCGGGGCGGGGCACCGCGGGCGGCGGCAGCAGGGCGACGCCGAGACCCGCCGCGACCAGACCGCGGAGCGTCTCCGCCTCCTCCCCCTCGAACGCCACCCTGGGCCGGAAACCGGCCTCCTTGCACAGGGCGTCGGTGATGCGGCGCAGGCCGTAGCCCGGCTCCAGGGTCACGAAGGCCTCGTCGGCGGCCTCGGCGAGGCGCACGCGCCTGCGCCCGGCCAGCGAGTGGTCGGCGGGGACGACCAGGCGCAGCTTCTGCTCGTCGAGGCGGCGGGCGACCAGGTCGGGGGCGTCCGGGACCGGGGAGGTGAGGCAGAGGTCGAGTTCGCCGGCGCGCAGTCGCTCCAGCATGGCCTCGCCGTAGTTCTGGACGAGGCTGAAGCGGACGCGGGGGTGGTCGGCGCGGAAGGCGTGCAGCAGACCGGGTACGGTCTCGGCGCCCATCGTGTGCAGGAAGCCGAAGGCGACCTTGCCGGTGGCCGGGTCGGCGTCCGCGCGGACCTCGTCGGCTGCGCGCTCCACCTCGGCGAGGGCGCGTTCGACGGAGCCGAGGAAGGTGCGTCCGGCGACGGTCAGCGCCAGGGTGCGGCCGCGGCGCACGAACAGGTCGACGCCCAGGTCCGCTTCGAGGCGGACGAGGGCGCGGGAGAGCGTCGACTGAGGGACGTTCATCTCCTGGGCGGCCCGGGTGACGTGCTCGGTGCGGGCCACGCCGGCGAAGTGCGCGAGGCGGGGCGCGAGCAGCGCGACGATGTCTTCTGTGTCACCGGAAGGTGACAGGCGGGCCTGTGAGCTCTGCTGATGCACCATGGGAACGATTATGGCCATTCCATGCATTGGACGGATGAGTCGCGGGCTTCGTACGGTCCCGGTATGACTCCCGCCGATACCGGGGCGTCCACCACCGTGGGCGCCGCTGCATCCGTCTCCGACGCCTTCGAGACCCGCGACTCGCGCATGACCCCGGGCGGCCCCGGCTACCGCCGGATGAGTTTCGCCCTCTTCCTCGCGGGCGTCGCGACCTTCGCCCTCCTCTACTCCACCCAGGCCCTGCTGCCGCTGATCTCGGGCGACATGGGCGTCACCGCGGGCGACGCGAGCTGGACGGTGGCCGCCGCGACCGGCGGCCTCGCGGTGTTCGTCCTGCCGATGAGCGCGCTGTCGGAGCGCTTCGGACGGCGCACGGTCATGACGGCGTCGCTGGCGGTCGCGGTGACGGTCGGACTGCTGGTGCCCTTCGCCCCGTCGCTGCCGGCGCTGGTCGCGCTGCGCGCGGTGCAGGGCGCGGCGCTGGCCGGACTGCCGGCCTCGGCGACGGCGTACCTGGCGGAGGAGGTCACCCCGCGGGCGCTGGTCACCGCCATCGGCCTGTTCGTCGCGGGCAACAGCGTGGGCGGGATGAGCGGCCGGGTCATCACCGGCTGGGTCGCCCAGGAGTGGGGCTGGCGGGTCGCCGTCGGCGTGATCGGCGTGGTGGCGGTGGCGTGCGCGGTGGCCTTCCGGCTGCTGCTGCCCGCGCCGAAGCACTTCACGCCGGGCTCGCTGCGCCCGCGCGTCCTGGTCCGCACGGTCCGCGGCCACCTCGCCGACCCGCTGCTGCGCCGCCTGTACGCGATCGGCGCGCTGTTCATGACGGTGTTCGGCGGCGTCTACACGGTGATCGGCTACCGCCTGGCGGAGGCGCCGTTCTCGCTCCCGCAGGGCCTCATCGGCTCGATCTTCCTGGTCTACCTGGTCGGTACGGTGTCGGCGTCCACGGCGGGCCGGCTGGTGGGCCGCCTCGGCCGCCGCGGCGCGCTGTACCTGGGCGGCTCCACGACCGCGGCGGGGCTGCTGCTCTCCCTCGCCCCGTCCCTGCCGCTGGTCCTGCTGGGCCTGGTGCTGATCACGGCGGGCTTCTTCGCCGGGCACGCGGTGGCCTCCTCGGCGGTCGGCAAGACCGCCACGCACGGCCGCGCCCAGGCCTCGGCGCTGTACCAGTCCGCCTACTACGTCGGCTCCAGCGCGGGCAGCACGGTCGGCGCGATGGCGTTCCACTCCGGAGGCTGGGCCGGGACGGTCGGGGTCGGGCTGCTGGCGGTGCTGGGCGTCGTGGCGATCACGGCGCTCGGTTCGCTCGCGGCGCGGCGGCAGGCCGGGGGCACGCCGGTGCGCGCCTTGAGCATGCCTCGCTGACCTGCGCGTTTCCTGACTGCACAGGCCATTGTCAGTCCGCTGCGGTAGCTTCCGAAGTGCGAGGCGCGAAGACGCGCACGAAGGGACGCCACAGGGGTGGGTGGACGATGACCAACGGCACCGTGACGACGGAGCTGGATTCCGCGCTGGAGAAGCACCGGGTCGAGCTGACGGGGTACTGCTACCGGATGCTCGGCTCCTCCTTCGAGGCCGAGGACGCGGTCCAGGACACCCTGGTCCGCGCCTGGCGGAGCTACGACAAGTTCGAGGGCCGCTCCAGCCTCCGTTCCTGGCTCTACCGGATCGCGACCAACGTCTGCCTGGACATGCTGACCGCGGGCAACAAACGGGCCCGCCCGATGGACCTGACGGACTCGACGCCCCTCGCCCGGGCCGCCCTGTCCCCCCGCCCGGACAGCACCTGGCTGGAGCCGATGCCGGACGCCCGCGTACTGCCCTCGACCGCCGACCCGGCCGAGGCCGCCGTCGCCAAGGAGTCGGTGCGGCTCGCCTTCATGGCCGCGCTGCAGCAGCTGCCGCCCAAGCAGCGGGCGGTGCTGATCCTGCGCGAGGTGCTGGCGTGGAGGGCGAGCGAGGTCGCCGAGCTGCTCGGCACCTCGGTCGCGTCGGTCAACAGCGCCCTGCAGCGCGCCCGCGCGACCCTCGCCGAGCGGGAGGAGCGGGGCGACGGCGCGGCGGTGTCCGACCCGCTGGACGAGGAGCAGCAGAAGCTGCTGGAGCGCTACGTCGCGGCCTTCGAGGGCTACGACATGACGGCGCTGACGGCGCTGCTGCACGAGGACGCCGTGATGACGATGCCGCCGTTCGACCTGTGGCTGGCCGGTCCGGCGGACATCACCGGTTTCATGACGACGCTCGGCGCGGCGTGCGCGAACTCGCGGCTGGTGCCGGTCCAGGCCAACGGGCTGCCGGCCTTCGCGCACTACAAGCCGGACGAGGAAGCGGGCGGCTACGCCCCCTGGGCGGTCCAGGTGCTGGAGATCTCAGACGGCCGCATCACCGGGTTCCACTGCTTCCTCGACACCAAGCGGTGGTTCCCGCTGTTCGACCTGCCGCTCCGTCTCGAAGCGGAGGCCGACGAGGTCCAGTAGGGCGTGCAGGGCGGGGTCGGGGTCGCGCAGCCGGATCCGGCCCCCGGCCCGCCGGGCCGTGAGCTCCAGGCGGGCCAGCAGATCGACGACGGCGAGCCCCGGCGGTCCCAGCCCGCCGACGTCGCAGACGACCACCCCGGCCCGGGTGGTTTTCAGCAGTGCGCGCACCTCGTCACAGAGCCGGGGTGTCTCCCCTCGGGAGACGGGCCCCGGCAGCACGAGTACGGCGGGTGTCACGGCGTCCACGTGCGGTAGACCCGGGGCGGGCCGGGAACTCATCGGTGCCCACCATCAGAGATCACATTGACCTGGGCACGCCCCTGCCCGGAGGGTTTGCTGTATGCCCCACGCATCCCCTCCCCGCGCCATGCCCCACCAGGTCCGTCCGCTCGGCGGGGAGGTGCCGTGCAGGGGGTACTGACCGGCTTCGCGGTCATCGCGGTCGTCATCGCCGTCGGTTACGTGCTCGGTCTTCGGGGCCACCTCGGGCCCCAGGGGCGCGAGGTCCTGACGAAGCTCGCCTTCCATGTGGCCTCGCCGGCCCTGCTGTTCACCACGCTGGCGACCGCCGACCTGTCGGTGGTCTTCTCCAGCCGGCTGCTGGTGACGGCGCTGTCCACGGCCGCGGTGGCCGGGGTCTTCGTCGCGGTGGGTGTCGTACGGGGCTGGGGCGTGGGCCGGACGACGATCGGCGCGCTGTGCTCCGGTTACGTCAACTCCGGCAACCTCGGTATCCCGATCGCCGTGTACGTGCTGGGCGACGCCTCGCTGGTGGCGCCGGTCCTGCTGTTCCAGCTGGTGCTGGTGACGCCGGTGGCGGTGACGCTCCTGGACCTGTCGGGCGGGGACGGGAAGGGCCCGCTGTGGCGGCGGCTGCTGACGCCGCTGCGCAATCCGATAGCGCTGGGCTCGCTGGCGGGCGTCGCGGTGGCGGCGAGCGGCCTGCGGGTGCCGGACCCTGTGATGGACCCGCTGACCCTGATCGGCAACATGTCCGTGCCGGCGGTCCTGCTGGCCTTCGGCATCGGCCTGTGCGGCTCCACGATGCCGCTGCGGGGAGTGGAACGGCGGCCCGTGCTGCTCGCGGTGGCGTTGAAGACGGTGGGCCAGCCCGCGGTGGCCTGGGCGCTGGCGTCCGGGGTGTTCGGACTGCGGGGCGCGCAACTGCTGGACGTGGTGGTGACGTCGGCGCTGCCCGCGGCACAGAACCTGTACACGTACGCGTCGACGTACGGGGTGGGCGAGCGGCTGGCGCGGGACGCGATTCTCGTGTCGACGGTGGTTTCGGTGCCGGTGCTGGTGGGGGTGGCGGCGGTGCTGGGGTGAGTCAGGCCTCGGGGAACTCGCTGGTGTCGATGGTCAGGTCGAAGGGGGCGGGGAGGGTGAGGGGGTCGCCGAACTTGGCGGCGCTCAGCACCCGGTAGACGTCGCCCTTCGGTTCACCGTAGAGCGTCGCGGTGGGCCCGCCGGGGGCCCAGCGGTCGACGAGGAGGTAGAGCGGGATACCGGCCGTGGCGTAGGCGGCCGGCTTGCTGACGCGGTCGTGGCGGGCGTTGGACTTCGAGGTGACCTCGACGACGAGTTCCGCGAGTGCGGCGGGGATGTGGGTGTCGGACTCGGTGTGATCGGGCAACTGTGCCACCACGATGTCCGGGATCAACATCCCCAGGCGGGACGGCACCGCGAGTGCGAGCGTCTGATATACCCCCCATTCACCAGGAATCACCGAATACAAGCGGCGCTGAATTCGTTCGGCGATGGCGTTGTGAGGCAGTCCCGGAGCTGGTGACACGGTGATGATCCCCTCAATGATCTCCACCTTGCTGCCCTCGGGCCATTCCATCTCCTCCCAGAACCGGACGAGGTCGTCCCAGTTCTGATCGGGCTCCTGGCTCACGGTGAGTGCGCTCATGGCGGTTCTCCTTCGGTGCGTCACCGATCCCAGCATGCCGAACGGGACCGGCAGAGGTCTACCGATCCCGTTCACCCGAAGGGGGGGGGGGGAAGCGCCTGGTCAGGCGATACGTTCCCGCACCACCGGCGAGGCGGTGAAGTCCGTGCCCGCCGGAGCCACGTCGTAGGAACCCTCCACCGCCGCGAGCGCGTACTCGAAGCGGTCCGGGGTGTCGGTGTGCAGGGTCAGGAGGGGCTGGCCCTCGGTGACCGTGTCGCCGGGCTTGGCATGGAGTTCGACGCCCGCGGCGGCCTGCACCGGGTCCTCCTTGCGGGCGCGGCCCGCGCCCAGGCGCCAGGCGGCGACGCCGATGTCGTAGGCGTCGAGGCGGGTCAGGACGCCGGAGGCGCCCGCCTTGACGACGTGCTGCTCCTTCGACGTGGGCAGGGCCGCGTCCGGGTCGCCGCCCTGGGCCGCGATCATGCGGCGCCAGACGTCCATCGCGGAGCCGTCGGCGAGGGCCTTCGCCGGGTCGGCGTCCGGCAGGCCGGCCGCGGCCAGCATCTCGCGGGCCAGGGCGAGGGTCAGCTCGACCACGTCGGACGGGCCGCCGCCGGCCAGGACCTCGACCGACTCGCGGACCTCCAGGGCGTTGCCCGCCGTGAGGCCGAGCGGGGTGGCCATGTCCGTGAGCAGGGCGACGGTCTTCACGCCGTGGTCCGTGCCGAGGCCGACCATCGTGGAGGCCAGCTCGCGGGCGTCCTCGATCGTCTTCATGAAGGCGCCCGAGCCCACCTTCACGTCCAGGACCAGGGAGCCGGTGCCCTCGGCGATCTTCTTGGACATGATGGAGGAGGCGATCAGCGGGATCGCCTCGACCGTGCCGGTCACGTCCCGGAGGGCGTACAGCTTCTTGTCGGCGGGGGCGAGGCCGTCGCCGGCCGCGCAGATCACCGCGCCGACGCCGTCCAGGACGTTCAGCATCTCCTCGTTGGAGAGGAGGGCGCGCCAGCCGGGGATGGACTCCAGCTTGTCCAGGGTGCCGCCGGTGTGGCCGAGGCCCCGGCCGGAGAGCTGTGGGACGGCCGCGCCGCAGGCGGCGACCAGCGGGGCGAGCGGCAGGGTGATCTTGTCGCCGACGCCGCCCGTGGAGTGCTTGTCGGCGGTCGGGCGGGACAGGGAGGAGAAGTCCATGCGCTCGCCGGAGGCGATCATCGCGGCCGTCCAGCGGGCGATCTCGCCGCGGTTCATGCCGTTGAGCAGGATCGCCATCGCGAGCGAGGACATCTGCTCGTCGGCCACCGCGCCGCGCGTGTACGCGTCGACGACCCAGTCGATCTGCTCACCGCTGAGTTCGCCGCGGTCCCGCTTGGTGCGGATGACGGAGATGACGTCCATGGCCATACCTGGCTTTCCTTACGGGGTTGCGGGTGTTACTTGGTGAGGTGGTCGGGGCCGAAGGCCTGCGGGAGCATCTCCGACAGCGGGAGCACCCCCGCCGGGGTCTCCAGCAGCAGCTCCGGGCCGCCGAACTCGTACAGCAGCTGCCGGCAGCGGCCGCACGGGACGAGGACCGCGCCGTGGCCGTCGACGCAGACGAAGTGCGTCAGCCGGCCGCCGCCGGTGAGCTGGAGCTGGGAGACGAGGCCGCACTCGGCGCACAGGCCGATGCCGTAGCTGGCGTTCTCCACGTTGCAGCCGGTGACGGTGCGGCCGTCGTCGACCAGGGCGGCGGCGCCGACGGCGTACCCGGAGTACGGGGCGTAGGCCCGGGCCATCGCCTCGCGGGCCGCCGTGCGCAGCGCGCCCCAGTCGACGTCGGTCATTTGCCCTGCCCCTTCCGGTACTGCATGCCGTTCGCCTTGGGCATGCGCAGCCGCTGGGCGGACAGCGCGAGGACGACGAGGGTGATGACGTACGGCGTGGCGGAGACGACCTGGTTGGGCACGTCGTCGGTGGTGGCGTACCAGGCGAAGACGAGGGCGCCGACGACCACCGTGATCGCGGCCTTGACGTACTTCTTGCGGATCGCGAGCCAGATGGCGCCGGCGACCAGCAGCAGCGCGCCGAGCAGCAGCAGGGCGTGCACGTTGGCGGAGCCGCCGCGCAGGTTGAGGCTGTCGGTGTAGCCGAAGAGGCCGGCGCCGATGGCGAGGCCGCCCGGCATCCAGTTGCCGAAGATCATGGCCGCGAGGCCGATGTAGCCGCGGCCGCTGGTCTGGCCCTCCAGGTAGAAGGGGTTGGCGACGATGGAGAGGAAGACGCCGCCGAGGCCGGCCAGGCCGCCGGAGATGATCACGGCGAGGTACTTGTACTTGTAGACGTTGACGCCGAGGGACTCGGCGGCGACCGGGTTCTCGCCGCAGGAGCGCAGGCGGAGGCCGAACGGGGTGCGCCACAGGATGTACCAGCTGGCGGGGATCAGCGCGACGGCGATCAGGGTGAGCCAGGAGACGTCGGTGACCAGGCCGCCGAGCAGGCCGGCGATGTCCGAGACGAAGAACCAGTGCTGGTCGTTGAGGCTTTCCAGGCCGTCGGAGAGGCCTGGAACCGAGAAGTGGCCCAGCGAGTCGACCGGCGGGGACTGCTTGGCGGAGCCGCCCTGGTGGCCCTCGAAGGCGAGCGGGGCGAGGTAGCGGGTGGCGCCGAGGGCGAGGATGTTGATGGCCACGCCGGAGACGATGTGGTTGACGTTGAAGGTGATCGTCACGATGGCGTGCAGCAGGCCGCCGAGCGCGCCGCCGACGATGCCCATCAGGACGCCGGTCCACGGGCCCCACTGGAAGCCGGCCCAGGCACCGAACCAGGTGCCGAGGATCAGCATGCCCTCGAGGCCGATGTTGACGACGCCCGCGCGCTCGGCCCACAGGCCGCCGAGACCGGCGAGGCCGATCGGCACGGCGAGCTGGAGCGCGGTGGACATCTGGCTGACGTTGGTGATGCCGTTGGCGCCGGTGATCAGGCGGACGATGGAGGTCAGTGCCAGGGCACCGGCGATGATCAGCAGCAGGACGGGCAGCGAGATCCGGCGGCCGGCCGGGGCCCCGTGCTCCAGCGTGGGCTGGTTGAGGTCGGTCGCGGTGGTCATCGGCCGGCCACCTCCTTCTTGGTGTTGTCGGTGGCGCCGAGGACGTGTCCGGCGGCCAGCTCGGCGCCGACGCGGCGCTGCTGGCGGCGCAGGCCCCACTCGCGGACGGCCTCGTAGGAGACGACGACGGAGAGGACGATCAGGCCCTGCATGATGACCGCGATCTCCTTGTCGTAGCCGTGGAAGTCCAGCTCGGGCGAGGCCTTGTCGAGCCAGGCCCACAGGAGGGCGGCGAAGGCGATGCCGACCGGGCTGTTGCGGCCGAGCAGGGCGATGCCGATGCCGAGGAAGCCGATGCCGGTGGGGAAGTTGAGGCTGTAGGTGTGGGTGTCGCCGAGCAGGATCGGCAGGCCCGCGAGACCGGCGAGGCCGCCGGAGAGGAGCATCGCGGTGAGCACCATGCGCTTGGGGTTGACGCCGCTGGCCGCGGCGGCGGACTCGGAGGCGCCGGAGGCGCGCAGGTCGAAGCCGAAGCGGGTGCGGTTGAGGACGACCCAGTAGCCGATGCCGAGGAGGACGGCGAGGATCACCAGGCCGTAGATCTCGCCGGCCGCGCCCATGTCGATGCCGGGGATCCAGCCGGACTCGTGCATCTCGCCGGTGGTGTTGTTGTTGCCGATCTTGACGCCGAAGACGTCGGGCAGCCACAGGTAGCCGATGACGGAGGTCGCGATGGCGTTCAGCATGATCGTCGCGACGACCTCGCTGACGCCCCGGGTCACCTTGAGGACGCCGGCGATGCCGGACCAGAAGGCGCCGGTGAGGACGGCGGTCAGCAGGAGGAGCGGGATCTGGAGGAAGGCGGGGAGGTTCGCGTGGGCGCCGACGATCGCGGCCATCATGGCGGCGAGCTGGTACTGGCCGTCGACGCCGATGTTGAACAGGTTCATCCGGAAGCCGATGGCCACCGCCAGGGCCGCGATGTAGTACATCGACGCCTGGTTGATGATCAGGACCTGGATGTCGGAGAACCCGGCCTGCTCGAACATGAGGGCGAACGGTTCGACCGGGTTCTTGCCCGAGGCGATCAGGACGATCGCGCTGAGCACGAAGGCCACGGCGAGTGCGATGACCGGTCCGGCCACCGCGAGGAGCACGCGCTCCTTGTCGAACTTCTTCATCAGCGGGCCTCGTCTTCCGCACCCGGGCCGCCGTCGGCCGGGGTCTCTTCGTGTTCGAGGTGTCCGGAGGCGGCGCCGGTCATCGCCGAGCCCAGCTCCTCGGGGGTGATGGTGGCCGGGTCGGCGTCCGCGACCAGCCGGCCGTCGTAGATCACCCGGAGGGTGTCGGACAGGCCGATCAGCTCGTCCAGGTCGGCGGAGATCAGCAGCACGGCCAGGCCCTCGCGGCGGGCCTCGCGGATGTGGTCCCAGATCGCGGCCTGCGCGCCGACGTCCACACCGCGGGTGGGGTGGGCGGCGATGAGGAAGCGCGGCTTGTGGCTCATCTCGCGGCCGACGATCAGCTTCTGCTGGTTGCCGCCGGACAGGGAGGCGGCGGTGACGTCGATGCCGGGGGTGCGGACGTCGTACGTCTCGACGATGCGGCGGGTGTCCTCCTGGGAGCCCTTGGGGTCCAGCCAGACGCCCTTGCTGTTGGGCTTCTCGGTGACGTGGCCGAGGATGCGGTTCTCCCAGAGGGGTGCCTCCAGGAGCAGGCCGTGGCGGTGGCGGTCCTCGGGGATGTAGCCGACGCCCTGCTCGCGGCGCTTGCGGGTGGGCAGCGCGGTGATGTCCTCGTCGAGGAAGCGGATGGTGCCGGAGTCGGCGTGGCGCAGGCCGATGAGCGCGTCGACCAGCTCGGTCTGGCCGTTGCCCTCGACGCCGGCGATGCCCAGCACCTCGCCGGCGTGGATGGTGAAGGTGATGTCGTCGAGCAGGGCCTTGCCGCCGGGGGCCGCGAGGCGCAGCTTGTCGACGGCGAGGACCTCGCGGTCGGTGACCGTGGACTCGGCGGTCTCCGGGGTGGGCAGCTCGCTGCCGACCATCAGCTCGGCGAGCTGGCGCGGGGTGGTCTCGGCGGGGACGGCGGTGCCGACCGTGGTGCCGCGGCGGATGACGGTGATCTCGTCGGCGACGGAGAGGACCTCGCCCAGCTTGTGCGAGATGAAGATGACCGACAGGCCCTCGGCCTTCAGTTCGCGCAGGTTGTCGAAGAGCGCGTCGACCTCCTGCGGGACCAGGACGGCGGTGGGCTCGTCGAGGATGAGGGTGCGGGCGCCGCGGTAGAGGACCTTGAGGATCTCCACGCGCTGGCGGGCGGCGACGCCGAGCTCCTCGACGAGGACGTCGGGGCGCACGCCGAGGCCGTACCGCTCGGAGATCTCCTTGATCTTCCGGCGGGCCCTGGCGCCGATGCCGTACAGCTTCTCGCTGCCGAGGACCACGTTCTCGAGGACCGTGAGGTTGTCGGCGAGCATGAAGTGCTGGTGGACCATGCCGATGCCGCGGGCGATGGCGTCGGCGGGCGACGAGAAGGCGACCTGCTCGCCGTCGATCGCGATGGTGCCCTCGTCCGGCTTCTGCATGCCGTAGAGGATCTTCATCAGGGTCGACTTGCCGGCGCCGTTCTCGCCGACGAGGGCGTGGACGGTGCCCTTGCGGACGGTCAGGTGGATGTCGTGGTTGGCCACGACACCGGGGAAACGCTTGGTGATCCCGGCGAGTTCGACGGCGGTCACCGATTCGTTGACCGCCGCTCCGGCCGGAGGGCTGCTGGACGCGTTGATGGCGCACTCTCCTGGGGACGGGGGCCGTCTACGCGCGTAGCGCCCCTACGGCATCTAAAAGCGGCGGCGGCACATCGACACGACGGGGTACGGGGAGGGCCCCGGAGGCGTCCTCCCCGTACCCCGTCGAGCGGTGCGACCACCGCGGTTACACGCTGTTCGAGGTGTTGCTGCTCAGCTGCTCTTGACCTTGATCTCGCCGCTGACGATCTTCTCCTTGGCCGTCTCGATGGCTGCCTGGAGCTCGGCGTTGTCCGCGAACTTCGGGTTGGAGTTCGAGAGGCCGACCTCGCCGGACTTCAGATCGCCCCGAACGATACCGGTCTCGGGCTTGCCGTCCTCGACCGACTTCGCGAGGTTGTACACCGCCTTCGCGACGTCCTTCGTGGCCGAAGTCAGGATGTAGTCCTTGTACTTCGCGAGGGCGTCCTGCTTGTACTGGTCGGAGTCGACGCCGATCGCCCAGACCTTGTTGGCGGCGGCGGCCTCGATCACGCCCTGACCGGACAGACCGGCCGCGGCGAAGACGACGTCGGCCTTCTTCTCGATCTGGCCCTCGGCGGCGGTCTTGCCCTTGTCGGGGCTGGAGAAGCCGCCCTCCTCCGCGGTCTGCGTCAGGTACTGCGAGACCACCTTGACCTTGGGGTCGGTGTCCGTGACGCCCTGCTTGAAGCCGGCCTCGAACTTGTGGATCAGCGGGATGTCCACGCCGCCCACGAAGCCGACCGTCTTGGTCTTGGTGCTCTTGGCGGCGGCGACACCGGCGAGGTAGGAGGCCTGCTCCTCGTTGAAGACGAGGTCGGCGACGTTCTTCGCCTCGATCGTCGCGTCGTCCACGATGCCGAAGGTGACGTCCGGGTACTTCTCCGCGGCGCTCTTCAGGGCGGCGGCGTACGCGTAGCCGACGCCGATGACCGGGTTGTGGCCCTGCTTGGCCAGGGAGACCAGGCGCTGCTCCTTGTCGGCGTCGGTCTCGCCGTCGGTGGGCTCGACGTCGGCCGTCTCGTAGCCGAACTCCTTCTTCGCCCGCTCGAGGCCCGCGTACGCGGCGTCGTTGAAGGACTGGTCGCCCTTGCCGCCGACGTCGTACGCGATGGCGAGCCCCTTGTCGCCCTTGGACTCCGACCCGGAGGAGGTCGAGGTACCACCGCAGGCGGAGAGGGCGAGGGCCAGGGAGGCGGTCGCTGCGCCTGCGACCGTGATCCGGGAAATCCGGCGCATGTCTGGTGCTCCTGTCGTACAAAGCGCCGGACGGTTCGGCTACGGCGCTGGCTTCGCCGCAGATTAACGCGCGTAGACCTGCCTGAAAACCCCTTCTGTCCACCTTGTTATGCGCCCGTGAGCAAGGCGCCGCGGACGGGGGCCCGGCGGCGGCCGGGGGCTTGCCGGACGCAAACGGAGGGTGGCGGAGGGTGACGCCGGGGGCGTGTGCGCGGGTGTGCCCGGCGGTGAGCGGTGGTGGTCGGCATGCGGAGGGTGTCCGGCGGTGAGCGGTGGTGGCCGACACACGGGGGAGACGTCCGGCAGCGAGCCGCAGTGGCCGACGTACGGGAGACGTCCGGCAGCGAGCCACGGCGGCCGACATGCGGGAGGCGTCCGGCAGCGAGCGGCGGTGGCCGGCATGGGTGGGGGGCGGCGGTGGGGGGCGACGGTGGGGGGCGACGGTGGGGGGCGACGTGGGGGGCGGCGGTGCGTGGCACGCCGGAGCGGGGGGGGGGGGGGGGGGGGGGCGCCCCCCCCCCCCCCCCCCCCCCCCCCCCACGCCCCCCCCCCCCCCCCCCTTCCCCCCCCCCCCCCCCCCCCCCCCCCACCCCCCCCCCCCCCCCCCCCCGACCCCCACTCCGA
>NZ_JBVJVN010000001.1:360398-431213 GCF_055603605.1 Streptomyces sp. NPDC037271 | reverse complement strand
TGGGGGGGGGGGGGGGGGGGGGGGGGGGGGGGGGGGGGGGGGGGGGGGGGGGGGGTGCGAAGTGCAGGGGGGGGGGGGCTCTGTGTCCCCCCCCCCGCTCCGTCCGGTTCCGTGCCGCGCCGGTCTACTCGGTCTTGACCTTGATGGAGCCGTCGATGATGCCCGCCTTGGCCTTGGCCACGGCGTCCGTCAGGCCCGGCACCTCGGCGTACTTCGGGTTGCTGTCGGACAGGCCCACGCCGTCGGACTCGAGGTCGAAGGTCTGGGTGCCGGTCAGCGGCTTGCCGTCCTCGACCGACTTGGCCAGGGCGTACACCGCGCCGTCGATGTCCTTCAGGGCCGAGGTCAGGATGTGGTCCTTGTACGCGGCGAGGGCTTCCTGCCGGTACTGGTCGGAGTCGACGCCGATCGCCCAGACCTTCGCCTTCGCGGCGGCCTCGATCACTCCCTGACCGGAGAGGCCGGCCGCCTGGTAGACGACGTCGGCCTTCTTCTCGATCTGGCCCTCGGCGGCGGCCCGGCCCTTGTCGGGGCTGGAGAAGCCGCCCTCCTCCGCGGTCTGCGTCAGGTACTGGGAGACCACCTTGACCTTGGGGTCGGTGTCCTGCACGCCCTGCTTGTAGCCGGCCTCGAACTTGTGGATCAGGGGTACGTCGACACCGCCCACGAAGCCGACCGTGTTGGTCTGGGTGGCCTTGGCCGCCGCGACGCCCGCGAGGTAGGAGGCCTCGTTCTCGGCGAAGACGAGGGAGACGACGTTCTCGCCCTCGACCACGGAGTCCACGATGCCGAAGGTGACGTCCGGGTGCTTCGACGCGACGGCCTTCATCGCCGGGCCGTAGGCGAAGCCGACGCCGATGACCGGGTTGTAGCCCTGCTTCGCGAGCGAGGCGAGGCGCTGCTCCTTGTCGGCGTCGGTCTCGCCCTCGGTGGGCTCGATGTCGGCGGTCTCGTAGCCGAACTCCTTCTTCGCCCGCTCCAGACCCGCGTACGCGGCGTCGTTGAAGGACTGGTCGCCCTTGCCGCCGATGTCGTACGCGATGGCGAGGCCCTTGTCGTCCTTGCCGTCGCCGCCGCTCTCGCCGCTGGTACCGCCGCAGGCCGTGGCGGCGAGTGCGAGCGACGCGGCCCCCACCGCGGCGCGGGTCAGTCTCGATGTCCGACGCATCTGAAGCTCCCCATTCTCCAAAGCCCCGCAGCGGGCGCTCGGTTCGGCGCACATTAACGCGCGTAGAAACTCCTGGGAACGGGGTTCCGCGGGGCCGTTACCCATTCGTGCCGCGGGTTGTTGCCGGGGGTGTCCGAGGCGTGCCGCGTGACCTCGGGGCCTGTGCATCAGGGTGGCCCCGGCCCGCCACGGCCGCAACCGCGACGGGCCGCCGCGCCCTGCGTGACTACTGCCACGGCGCGGCTACCGCACGGCGCGGCTACCGCACGGCGCGGCTACCGCACGGCGCGGCTACCGCACGGCGCGGCTACCGCACGGCGTGGCTACGGCACGGCGCGGCTACGGCACGGCGCGGCTACCGCACGGCGTGGCTACGGCACGGCGCGGCTACTGCACGGCGTCGATCAGCGCGGCCGCGGTGAACATCTCCACGCCGACCGTGATGGCGTGCTCGTCCACGTCGAAGTCGCCCTGGTGCAGGTCACGGATGGTGCGCTCGCCGGGCGGGCGGACGCCGAGGCGGGCCATGGCGCCGGGCACCTGCTCCAGGTACCAGGAGAAGTCCTCGCCGCCGAGGCTCTGCTCGGTGTTCTCCACGGTCTCGGTGCCGCGCCGGGCGACCATGGCGGCCTGGAGCAGTTCGGTGCTGGTGACCTCGTTGACGACCGGGGGCACGCCGCGCACGTAGGTGATCTCGGACTTGGCCCGGTACAGGTTGGCGATCTCGTCGATGGCGCCGACCACGAGGTCGGGTGCCTGCCGCCAGGCGTCGAGGTCCAGGCAGCGCACGGTCCCGGCGAGTTCGGCGTGCTGCGGGATGACGTTCGGTGCGTGGCCCGACTCGACCCGCCCCCAGGTCAGGGCGAGCCCGCTGCGGCTGTCCACGCGCCGGGCGACGAGCGGGGGGACGTCGGTGACCACGCGGGCGGCGGCGGTGACCAGGTCGGTGGTGAGGTGCGGGCGGGCGGTGTGTCCGCCGGGGCCGTTCAGGGCGACCTCCAGCCGGTCGCAGGCGGAGGTGATGGGGCCGACCCGCAGCCCGATCCGCCCGGCGTCCACCCGGGGGTCGCAGTGCACGGCGAGGATGCGGCGCACCCCGTCGAGCGCGCCGCCCTCGATGGCGTCGGCGGCTCCGCCGGGCAGCACCTCCTCCGCCGGCTGGAAGACCAGTCGCACGGGCCGGGGCAGCAGGCCCTGTTCGTGCAGGGCGGCGAGCACCAGTCCGGCGCCGAGGACGACGGTGGTGTGCACGTCGTGTCCGCAGGCGTGGGCACGGTCCGGTACGCGCGAGCGGTACGGGCACTCGCCCTTGGTGTCCGGGATGGGCAGGGCGTCGATGTCGGCCCGCAGGGCGAGCATGCGCGGTCCGCCGGACCACTGTCCCGAGTCGGTGCCGGTGCCGATGTCGCAGACGAGCCCGGTTCCGACGGGGAGTACGCGCGGCTTGAGGCCGGCCTTCTCCAGCCGTTCCTTGATCGCGGCGGTGGTGCGGAACTCCTGGTTGCCCAGCTCGGGGTGCATGTGCAGGTCGCGGCGGAAGGCCACGAGCTCCGCGCGCAGCGCCTCGGGCAGCGCGCCGGGCAGCGCGGACTCACCGGGAGTGTCGGCCTCGGACTCTGGGGACATCAACGCTTTCACCCTTTGCAGAGTAGGGCGCCCGAGCGACCGGTGGACCCACGATCAACAAAAATTCAGCCCGTTAGGGTAAGAAATCGCGGCTGCCCTACGCATAGCAATCGACTCGCTTGGGTAAACTCGCCCGCCTTTCCGACCGAGCCGATCCTGAGAGATTCACCGGGAGTGGTCCGAACCGCTCACCGGCACCCGCCTGGGACACGGGTACCACGCGACGACCGCCCCACGCGCGCCGTGACGGTGCCGGTCGCGGCCCTGTTCCAGTGGGGCGGCACGGTGATCACGGCCCGGCCGGCGCCGGAGGCCGGCGCCGGGGTCGCTCCGTGCCGGGCCGCTCCCTACCGGTGGCGCTCCGTACCGGGCGTCGTTCCGTAGCGGGCCCGCCCCACGGCCCGTCGGCAATGAAGAACCTGTGAAGACTGCATGATCCATGCAGTCCACCGGCCTGCCTCTCCTTGACACAATGCTTACGTCGCACAACATGCCCACGACCCAAGGTGGTTGACTCCATGAGACTGTCCCGCGTGGCTCTCGCCGTGGCCGCCGGTGCTCTCGCCCCGGCCCTGCTGCTCTCCACCCCCTCCTTCGCCGCCACCCCGATACCGTCGGCCGCGGCAGCGGCGGCGGACACGGGTTCCCCCTACGACGAGATGGACGCCGACGACCTGCGCGTCGCCATCGCCAGGACGCTCGCCGACCCCGACAGCGGCCGGCGCGTGATCCAGGAGGCCAACGAGCTCCTCGACGACGCCACCGTGGACGAGATGCGCGCCTGGCTCAAGACCGGGTACCGCCTCGCCCAGGCCGAGGACGACGCCGTCGCCATCGCCAGGACGCTCGCCGACCCCGACAGCGGCCGGCGCGTGATCCAGGAGGCCAACGAACTCCTCGACAACCGCAACCCGGAAGAGATGCGCGCCTGGCTCGAGTCCGGGTACCGCCTCGCCCAGGCCGAGGACGACCGCGTCGCCATCTCCCGGCTCCTCGGCGACCCCGACAGCGGCCGGGCCGTCATCCGTGAGGCCAACGAGGCCCTCGACGACGGCAGCCCGGAGGCGGTGCGCGCGTTCCTGGAGACCGGGCTCCGTCTCGCCCGGGCCGAGGACGACAGCGTGACGATCGCTCGCATGCTGGCCGACCCCGGCATCAGCGACGCCCTGCGCGCGGCGGCGAACGCCGCCCTGGACGACGGCTCCCCGGAAGCGCTGCGCCACTTCATCGAGGTCGGCCAGTACGAGGCCGGCGCCTAGGCTTCGCCGGGACGGCACCGGCTGCGGCGCCGCGGGGCGGGCACCCCGGAAGCGGGTGTCCCGCCCGGCCTCGGCACGGGGACTACGCGGTGCCCGCCACCGCCGACAGCCGGTGCACGTCCCGTGCCGACCCCGTGACGCCGGACAGGAACCCCCGGGCCCGCGGTGAGGCGGACTCGGTGAGCCAGGCCGGGTCGATGTCGCAGACGGCGACGCGGACCTCGGTGCCGGCCAGGGCCAGGGGGAGGGTGTGGACGACCGTGGAGGGGAAGCTGAGGACGGTGCGGCCGATCGGGCCGCGGCGGGCGATCAGTTCCAGCGGGAGGTCGGGGCGGACGATCTCCAGGCCCGTCTCCACGGCCAGCCGGTGGAGTTTCTCGGTGCTCTCGCGGCGGTGGGCGAAGTAGCGGGCCGCCCCGTGGGCCTTCGCCAGGCCGCGTACGGCGTCCATGTAGCGGTCGCCGTCGACCACGCCGGTCTCCACCAGGGAGGTGCCGACCATGTCGGCGCCCTTGGTGATGCGGGGCGGGCCGAAGCGGGCCCGGGTCCAGGCGAAGTCGTTCGCGGTGACGGTGACGCCGTCCGGGGTCTCCTCGATGGGCATGGAGGAGAAGACCTCCACGCGGCGGCCCCGGGCGGGGGTCAGACGGCGCCGGGCGGCCCCGGACACCGGGGCGAAGAGCAGGTCGCGGGGGCCGGGGCGGCTGCCCTTGCGGTGCCAGCGGACCAGGCGTTCGCCGTGGGCGAGCTGGGTGACGAACTCCATCGTGGCCGTGCCGTCGTCGACGACGACCAGGTCACGGGCGCGGGTGATGGTGAGGAGCAGCTGTACGTAGCGGGAGAACGGGTCGCCCATGACGATCCGGTCCGCGTGGCGGAGGACGGACGTCAGGCCGCCCACCGTGCGGAAGGGGGCCGCGGCGCCGCCCCTCGCCTCCTCCCAGCGGACCTCGTGGCCCTCCTTGCGGGCCAGTTCGGACATGCGGCGCAGCTGGCCGCGGGTCATCGGGTCGACGGGTGAGAGGACCACGAGGGTGAGCTCCGCGCCGGGTGCGCGGGTGTGCGCCCACTCCAGCACGTTCAGCAGTTGTACCGGGCTCTCGACGAAGGCGAGAGTGCGGGGGCCGGCATTCCCGGCGCGGGGGCTCATCGGCGTACGACCGTCCCGTGGTGAGGGCGTGGTGGGGGTGTCAGGCCGGGTGTCAGACCGTGACCGGCTCGCCCGCGGCGGCGGCGATCTCCGCCTCGGCGACGACGCCGGTGACGCGGCGGAGCTTCTTCATGGGGCCGAGCTCGGAGTCGTAGACCTTCTTGACGCCGTCGCCGAGGGAGGCCTCGATGGTGCGGATGTCGCGGACGAGGCGGGTCAGGCCCTGCGGCTCGACGGAGGCGGCCTGGTCGGAGCCCCACATGGCGCGGTCGAGGGTGATGTGGCGCTCGACGAAGGTGGCGCCGAGGGCGACGGCGGCGAGGGTGGTCTGCAGGCCGGTCTCGTGGCCGGAGTAGCCGATCGGGACGTTCGGGTACTCCTGCTGGAGGGTGTTGATGACGCGGAGGTTGAGCTCCTCGGCCTGCGCCGGGTACGTCGACGTGGCGTGGCACATCAGGATGTTGTCGCTGCCCAGGACCTCGACCGCGTGGCGGATCTGCTTCGGGGTGGACATGCCGGTGGAGAGGATGACCGTGCGGCCGGTGGCGCGCAGGGCGCGCAGCAGCTCGTCGTCGGTCAGCGAGGCGGAGGCGACCTTGTGGGCGGGGACGTCGAACTTCTCCAGGAAGGCGACGGCCTCGGTGTCCCACGGGGAGGCGAACCAGTCGATGTTCTTGGTCTTGCAGTACTCGTCGATCTGACGGTACTCGTCCTCGCCGAACTCCACACGGTGGCGGTAGTCGATGTACGTCATCCGGCCCCAGGGGGTGTCGCGCTCGATGTCCCACTGGTCGCGCGGGGTGCAGATCTCGGGGGTGCGCTTCTGGAACTTGACCGCGTCGCAGCCGGCCTCGGCGGCGGCGTCGATCAGCTTGAAGGCGTTCTCGAGCTCACCGTTGTGGTTGATGCCGATCTCGCCGGTGATGTAGACGGGGCGGCCGGGGCCGGCCTCGCGGGAACCGAAGGCGCGGATGCGGGAGTTGGTGCTCATGGCGGGGGGCTTCCTTACTTGGACTGGGTGAGCGTGGGGAGTTCGAGGGAGTCGGGTGAGTCGGGGGAGTCGAGCGAGGGGCCGAGGATCCAGCCGGCGATCTCCCGGATCGCACCGTCACCGCCGGATGCGGTGGTGACCGCGCGGGCCGCGCCGCGTACGACGTCGTGGGCGCTGGCGACCGCCACGGGCCAGCCGACGAGGGCGAAGCACGGGAGGTCGTTGACGTCGTTGCCGACGTAGAGCACGCGCTCGGGCGCGATGCCCTGCTCCTCGCACCACTGCTTGAGTGCGAGGTCCTTGCGGTCGATGCCGTGCAGCACCGGGAGCTTCAGCTTCCGGGCGCGGGCGGCGACGACCGGGTTCACTTCCGTGGACAGGATCAGCATCGTCAGTCCGCTGCGGCGCAGGGCCGCGATGCCGAGGCCGTCGCCGCGGTGTACGGAGACGAACTCCCGTCCGTCGGAGTCGATCAGCACCCGGTCGTCGGTCTGGGTGCCGTCGAAGTCGAGGACGACCGCGTCGATGTCTTCGGCGGTCGGAAGGGTGCCGGGCCGGGCGGCGTCGAAGAGGGGCGCCAGGGCGCGGGCGCGGGCCAGGTCGTGCGGGTCGTCGATCTCCAGGACGCGGGCCGGGTCGGTGCGGACCAGTTCGGTGCGGCCGAAGAAGCGGTGCCGGTGCTCGCGGAAGCCGGGTGCGGCCATGGCGTAGGCGGCGCCGGTCTCCAGCAGGTCCTGGGGGCGGTCCTGGCGGCGGGGGCGGTACGACTTGTCGTGGTTGACGCCGAAGCCGCCTTCCGCTTCCCCGGTGGTCCCGTCCGTGCCGTCCCGCCACACGAAGCCGTGGAACGGGGCCACGGTCACCGCCGTGTCCGCGCCGCCCTCGGCGACCGCGCCGGCCACCCCGTCGATGTCCTCGCGGACGAGGAACGGACTGGTGCACTGCACGAGCAGCACCACGTCCACGGCCGCGCCGTGCAGGGCCTCGTGGGTGTCCATGGCGTGCAGCACGGCGGCCTCGGAGGTGGCCAGGTCCCCGGCGATGGCGGCGGGCCGCAGCACGACCTCGGCGCCGGCCTCGCGGGCCGCGGCGGCGATGGCCTGGTCGTCGGTGGAGACCACGACGTCCGTGACCAGCCGGGCGGCCCGGCACTCGCGTACCGCCCGGGCTACCAGGGGTACGCCGCCGACGGGCGCGAGGTTCTTCGCGGGCACGCCCTTGGAGCCGCCGCGCGCGGGGATCACGGCGAGCACGCGGCGCACGTCGGCGCCCCGGCCCGCTTCCGGTGGGGACATGGGCTGTACTCCTTGGGAACGGTTCGGGGCGGTCACAGCTCCCCCATCCGCCGGATCACCGGGGCGACCCGCTGGACGCCGTGCCGGTAGGCGCCGCGGGCCGCGCGGCGCACCACCTGCCGAACCGGGCCGGGTGCCTTGTCGGCGGCGGGTGCGCCGGGCAGCGGGGTGCCGTCGGGGGCGAGGTGGTGGCGGGCGAGGATGCCGGGGAGGTAGCCGGGGGCGGTGACCGTGGTGTAGTACGGGGCGATCGGGGGCAGGCCGCCGGGGCGGCCGAGCAGGCCCGCGATGCGCTTGCGGGCCTCGTCGAAGGCGGTCTCGTAACCGCCGTCCGCCGCCACGCCCTGCCGGGCGACCCACTCGGGGTCCGGCGCCGGGCGGTGGCCCTCGTCGAGCTGGTCCCAGGAGGCGAGGCAGCCGGAGCCGACGAAGTGGTGGTTGCCGAGCGCCTCGCGCACGCCCAGGTCGGTCAGGACGACCGTGGGGATGCGGCGGTGCAGGGATTCGAGGGCCGCTGTGGAGCTGACGGTGACCAGCAGGTCGGTGTGGTCGAGGACCTCGCCCATGTGCCCGTAGACCAGTCGGAAGTTGGGCGGCGGGTCGGCCCGCTGCACCAGCTTCTGGTAGGGCAGCTCCTCGATGTGCGTGGTGTGTTCGCCCGGCCTGGAGCGCAGCTTGAGCAGCACGTCCCGCTCGGGGTGCCGGCGGGCGTGCCGGATCAGCCGTTCGAGGAGGTACGTGCGGTCCTTGCGGCTGTCCGGCACGGAGGGCTGGGCGGCGAAGACGACCGTGTAGCGGCGCTCCCCCTCGCCGGGCTCCCCCCGGTAGGGGGCTCCGCCCAGGAAGGGCAGGGCGACCTCGGTCACCGCGGCGGCGTCGGCGCCGACACCCTCGTACACGCTCCGGAAGCGGTCCGCGTCCTGGCGCGAGTTGGCGAGGACGAGGTCGGCTCCGTGGCGCAGCAGCAGGCCGTCGGCGAGCTTCTCGTAGACGACGCCGACGTAGCCGGTGACGACGACGGGCCGTTCGGCGCGGTTCTCCCAGACCCGGCCCAGGCCGTGCAGCATCGCCTGGACGCCGCCGCCGACCAGGGCGAGGACGACGATGTCGTAGGGCTCGTCGTCCGTCGCCCCGCCCATCGCCCGCAGGAACTCGGCGGCGGTCACCTCGCGGAGCGAGTCCGCGGTGACGCCGACTTCCCGCAGCTGGCGGGGGGTGGGGGTGGCTCGGCCGCGCAGGAGGTAGCCGTCCAGGCGGATGTCCGTGTTCTCGGGAGCCCCGGGTGAGATGCGGGTCGCGGTGAGCGCGCCCCATTTCCACCGGGTGTCGGAGTCCGCCAGGACGGCGACGCGCAGGGCCTTCGTTGCACTTGCTGGCACGTCGTAGACGCTAGGAAGCCATTTCTAGGAGCCGCCCAATTGGAATCCAACAAACGGTGAACAGCACATCGCCGAATGGCGAATCGGGCCGTCGGACGCCCGGAACAGCATGCGCTTCACGGCTTCGCCATGCCTCATTCACCCCGTGTCAAGGTTCAGGTAAAGCCGGGTGCCGGGCCGCCGCCTAACGTCGGTCACGTGCCAAAGCTCTCCGTCATCGTGCCGTTCTACAACGTGCGGCAATACGCACCCGACACCCTGCGGAGTCTGCGCGCGAACGCGCGGGACGACTTCGAATTCATTCTCGTCGACGACTGCTCGTCGGACGGGACCGTGGACCTCCTCGCGCGGGCCGAGTCCGAGCTGCCGGGGGCGGTGCTGGTCCGACACGAGCGGAACGGCGGCCTGGCCACCGCCCGCAACACCGGCATCGAGCGGGCGCGCGGCGAGTACGTGACCTTCCTGGACGGTGACGACTGGCTGGCCCCCGGCTACTACGACCGGCTCGTCGCCGCGATCGAGGAGCTGGGCTGCGACTTCGTGCGCACCGACCACGTCCAGTGCACGGCGCGGGCCCGCGTCGTGCACCGGGTGCCGCACGGCCGCCGGGGCGTGACGCTGCGCCCGCGCGACGCGATCCTGCCCGCGCACCGGTCCACCTCCGTCGACTACGCCTACGCGTGGGCCGGCATCTACCACCGCCGGCTGGTCGAGCGCGGTCTGCTGCACTTCACCGACGGGCTGCGCACGGCCGAGGACCGGCCGTGGATCTGGAAGCTGCACCGGGAGGCGGAGTCCTTCGCGGTCACCGGACTGCTCGGCGTCTTCTACCGGCGCGGGGTGGCGTCCTCGCTCACCCAGATCGGGGACGTCCGCCAGCTCGACTTCATCCGCGCCTTCGACGAGGTCGTCGCCGGGGCGGCCGAGGACGCCGACGCGGCCAGTCTGCTGCCGAAGGCCGTACGCACGTACTGCGCGATCATTTCCCACCATCTCGGTTCCATCGAAAGGTTTGAACCCGCCGTGGCCCGCAAACTGAAGGTGATGAGCGCCGCCGCGCTGCGGCGGATGCCGCAGGACGCGCTCGACGAGGTGCTCGGCTCGATGGACGCCGAGCGCGCCACCCGGCTGCGCCGGCTGCGCCGCCGTGCGGTGCCGGCCACGGAGGTGGCCGCGTGACCACGCAGATCTTCCTGGCGTCCACGCTGTACGGCACGGCCACCCTCGCCGCCGCCCTCGACTCCGGCTGCTTCGACGCGGCCGACCGGCGGATCCTGCTGGTCTCCAACAACGCGGCGACGCCCGAGACGACGCCTTCCGTGGACGAGATGCCCGGGTTCGAACAGCTGCGGACGCGGTTCGACGACGTGGTGTCGTGGAACGAGGCGATCTTCCCCTTCCACCCCGGCGGCTGGTCCCCGCGGGTGGAGGACGCGCCCATGTGGGAGCGGTATCTGCGGCTGTCCTGGGGAATCGGCGACGACGACGTGGCACTCGCCGTGGAGTCGATCCAGGTGCACCCCGCGCTCGGCGTCGCGGAGATCTTCACCGACGCGCCCCTGACCGTCTACGCCGACGGCCTGATGAGTTACGGCCCCACCCGCAACAAGCTCGACCCACTGGTCGGCACACGGGTGGAACGGCTGCTCCACCTCGACCTGGTACCCGGCCTCGAGCCGCTGCTGCTGACCGAGTTCGGCGTCGGGGCGGAGATCGTGCCGACCGAGGCGTTCGTCAAGGTGCTGGCCGAGCTGGCGGACACCGGCGCCGGCCTGCCGGACGTGGAGCGGCCCGCGGTGCTGCTCGGCCAGTACCTCTCGGCGCTGGGCATCCTCTCCGCCGAGGAGGAGGAGAGCCTGCACGTGACCATGCTGACCGGCGCCGTCGGCCTCGGGCACACCCGCGTGGTCTTCAAACCGCACCCCACGGCCCCGGCCCGCTTCACCCGCACCCTGGAGCAGGAGGCGGAGAAGCTCGGCGTCGACCTCACCGTGGTGGACACGCCGGTCCTCGCCGAGGTGCTGTACCGGCGGATGCATCCGGCACTGGTCGTGGGCTGCTTCTCCACGGCCCTGCTGACCGCCTCCGCGCTGTACGGGCTGCCGGTCGCCCGGGTCGGCACGGAGACGCTGCTGGACCGGCTGACGCCGTACGAGAACAGCAACCGCGTCCCGGTCACCATCGTCGACGCGCTACTGCCCGAGCCGTCCGAGGCGGCCGCCGTCACGGAGGGGCGGCAGGGCCTGGACACCGACGCCCTCGCCGCGCTGGTGCGGGCCGTCGGATTCGCGATGCAGCCCAAGATCCTGCCCGAGCTGCGGCCGGCGGCCGAGGAGTACCTGCGGGACAACCTGAACGCCCGCACCCGGCGGTACTTCAAGAAGCGCCGGCTGACCTCGCTCGGCCTGCCCGGCGGCATCCCGGAGCGGCTGGCGTTCCTGCCGCACAATTCCACGGCACGCAAGGTGGTGCGGCGGGCGAAAGCCATTCGGCGCTCGATCAAGAAGTGAGGTGACCACCGGCGTCGAGGACATGCACGCAGGATGTCGCTATCGCCGAACCGCACTCCGTTCGCGTTCCCTCGATCCGCCGCTTGCCGCGTCCCGGCCGAAGACCTGACGGGAATTCCCCTCCGAACGAACACGTCTGTTGTGCATCCGCGCGTCGCAGCCCTCTCCGGACCGGGCTGGTCGTCCGTGTTTTTCGCCGTCTTCACCGGGAACCGCCACCGCCGACGTACACATGGGTGAACTGGAGTACGGCTTTCGAAGAGGTTTTCCCGTACGCGCACGAGACCGAGCACGTCATGGCGTGCGGGGCCGCACCCCGGGAGCCGGCCGGACACCGGGAGTTCCACAGATGTTCTCGTGCCCGTCCGCTCGGTTGTTCATCTCCCGAACAGGCACTGCCTAGCCTGTGCCGCACCCGTCCCCCGGGCGAGGCCGCCCACCCCGCTCGTCCGCGGGCGTCCTGAGAAACCGACATCGACCGGGCAGCGGTCAAAGGAGTAGTACGAGCGTGACCGAGACGGCCGTGAGCACCCCGACAGCGCGGCCCGGTCCGGCCGCTTCCCCCAAGGCACCGGCCGGACCGGCACCGGAACGGCAAAAGCCCGCGCCGGGCCGGCTGCGCGCCCTGGACGGACTGCGTCTGGTGGCCGCGCTGATGGTGGCGGCGTACCACTACGGCGGACGCGGCGGCACCGTCACCGACGCCTGGGGCACCTCCCCCGCGCTCCAGTTCCCGACCCTGCACACCCTTTTCGCCTACGGCTGCCTCGGTGTCCAGGTCTTCTTCGTGATCAGCGGGTTCGTGATCTGCATGAGCGGCTGGGGGCGGTCCCTGACGTCGTTCTTCGCGTCCCGCGTCTCCCGGCTGATGCCCGCCTACTGGGTGGCGGTCGTCCTGGTGACCGCCGTGTTCGCCCTGCCGGCGGTCGCCTACCAGGCGGTGTCGCCGAGCGACGCCCTGGTCAACCTGACGTTGCTGCAGCAGCCGCTGGGCGCGGACCGGGTGCTGGGCGTGTGCTGGACGCTGTGGGTGGAGGTCCGCTTCTACGCGCTGTTCGCGCTGTGCGTCGTACTGCCGGGCACCGACCGCCGACGGGTCCTGATGTTCTGCGGCGGCTGGCTCCTCGCCGCGGTGCTGGCGCAGGCCGCGGACGAGCCGCTGCTCGACCTGGTGCTGATGCCGGAGTACGCCCCCTTCTTCGTGGGCGGCATCGGCCTGTACCTCGTCCACCGCGACCGGCGGGACGCCCACGGGTGGGGCATCACGGCCGTGAGCTTCCTGGTCGGGCAGCACTACGCGGTCGCCGAGCTGTGGAACGCCGCCGACCCGGAGGCCTTCGCCCACCGCACGACCTTCGGCATCGTCCTCGTCGTCGCCTTCGGCTTCCTGGCGGTGGCGGCGATCGCGCTGGGATGGCTGAGCCGGGCGAACTGGCGCTGGCTGACGGTGGCCGGGGCGCTGACGTACCCCTTCTACCTGGTGCACGAGCACCTGGGCTGGGTGGTGATCCGCGTCCTGCACCGCGATCTGCACGTGCCGTCGGCGGCGACCTTCGTGCTGACGACGGCTGCGATGCTGCTGCTGGCCTGGCTGTTGCACCGGTTCGTCGAGAAGCCGCTGACCCCGCGGCTGCGGTCGGCGCTCTCCCGGACGCTCTGAGCGCGTCCGGGCCGCCCCGGCGTGCGGAGGAGCGACCTCCGCACCGCACGCCGGGGCGGCCCGCGCCGCCTGTGACGCCGTGCGACGTCAGCCCAGGGGCAGCGGAGCCGGACCCGCCGGGGCACGGCCCGTGACGCGGAAGGTGTCGGCGTGCTCCAGCGTGAAGTGCTCCCAGCCGCCGACGACGGTCGTCGGGCGGGCGCGCAGCAGGTTCGCGTCGTCTCCGGTGAAGTTGGCCTCGGTGGTGACGTACTTGTCGTTCGCCTCCGACCGCAGGGCGTACTTCTGGCCTCCCTGCGGTACGAGCGTGAACCGCTCCCACCCGTTGAGGGACGCGCTGCGGGCGCGCAGCACGCCCTCGTAGGCGCCGGTCTCGTTCAACTCGGTGGTGACGAAGAGACCGTTGGCCGCGGACCGGAGGCCCACCGTGGCTCCGCCGTCCCGGGTGTGGAGCGTGAACTGCTCCCAGCCCGCCACCTCGTCGCTGCTCGCCCGCAGCATGTCCTCGTGGATGCCGGAGGCGTTCAGGGCGGCGGACACGTACTTGCCGTTCGCCTGCGCCTTCAGGGACCAGCGGGCGACCTGGGTGCCGACCCAGTCCGTGATGTCGTCCAGCCTGGTCTCGACGGCACCGCGGCGGGTCTCCTCGGACCCGAAGCATCCGCCCTGCCAGGAGCGGCTGCTGATCGCGACCAGCTCGTCGCCGCCGGCACCGGAACGGACCGCCGGGCCGCCCGCGTCGCCCTTGCAGACCGCGGCGCCGTCCTGCCCCTCCACGTCCAGTTCCGCGCCGCGGGTTCCGGTGACGGTGAACGTTCCGGCGTGCGCCCGCAGGGGCGCCCATGCGTCCGCGGTGCGTCCGTAGCCGGCGACGGTCAGTTCCTCGCCGTCGACGGGCGCCTCGGCGCTGAGGGGTACTGGAGCGATGTTGTACGCCGGCGCGGACAGCCGCGCCAGCACCAGGTCCCGGTCCGTCCGGGGGACCAGTTCCACGATGTCGCGGACGACTCCGGCCGTCGTGGTCAGGTCGGTGCGTCCCACGGTGACCTTGGCCGGACGGGCCGGCGGGCCCGCGGGGACCGCGGTCGGCTGCGCCGGGTCCTCGGCGAAGCAGCTCGCCGCCGTGACGATCCACCGGGCCTCGACGAGCGCGCCGGAACAGGCGCGGTCCGTGTCACCTATCTCGATCCTCGCGACGTAGGACTTCCCCGCGTCGCCGACCGGCTCGCCCACGGTCGCCCGGGCCGGGCCGGCGACGAGCGTGCCCGCCACGACCAGCACACCGGCGAGCCAGGCGCCGGGTCTCGCACTCTTCATCATGTTTTCCGCATCCCTGTCATGTCTCACGGCATACGCTGTTCGGCGGTTCTCCGCCTCGGTACTTCCACGACTCTGAACGCGTCATGTAATCCCCGGCTCCTTAAATCCGCCTGTACCGGAGGTGTCCGCGAGGTGCGCCACGCCGGATCCGGAGAGTGCCCGTCAGGGCACATTGGGCGATAAGTGTGATGTTCCGCTCATGGGATTGCGCGAGCCGTTCACACGGCAGACGGCGAGGGGGCATGCTCGCCTCATGGCCACTGCGCAAGAGACGCACAAGCACCCCGGTGAGCTGAACGACGTCCCCGGCTGGTTCTGGCCGCTCGACCAGGTGCTGTTCTCCTGGTTCCTGGAGCGGCAGGAGCAGCAGGACACCCGCGGCGACCTGCTCGAACTGGGCGCCTACCTGGGCAAGAGCGCGATCCTGCTGGGGCACCACCTGCGGGACGGCGAGACGCTCACGGTCTGCGACCTGTTCGGGACCGAGCCGCCGGACGCGGCCAACCGGGCGGAGGCGGCGAAGTCGTACTCCTCGCTCACCCGGCAGGCCTTCGAGCAGAACTACCTCTCCTTCCACGACACCCTGCCGACGATCGTCCAGTCCCCCAGTTCCGCGATCACCGCCGAGGTCGCGCCCGGCACCTGCCGCTTCGCCCACATCGACGCCTCGCACCTGTACGAGCACGTCCACGGCGACATCGGCGCGGCCCGGGACCTGCTGCTGCCCGACGGCATCGTCGTCCTCGACGACTTCCGCAGCGAGCACACCCCGGGGGTGGCCGCCGCCGCCTGGGAGGCCGTGTTCAACCGGGGGCTGCGTCCCGTCTGCCTGAGCAGCCAGAAGCTGTACGGCACCTGGGGCGACCCCGAGCCGGTGCGGGAGGAGCTGCTCGCCGCGCTGCGCGGGCGCGACGACTGTGCCGTGACCGTGGAGCAGGCCGCCGGGCACCGGCTGATCCGGGCCCGCGCCAAGGGCAAGCGGATGCATCTGCCCTCGCTGCCGCCCTCGCGGCACCCGGCACCCGCGGCGACGCCGAGTCCGCAGGCGCCCGGTTCGCCCGCGCCGGCCTCCTCGGCGCAGCGGCCGGATGCCGCGCCGGTGCCGGAGCAGACCAAGCAGGCCGGTCCGGCGGACCGCGCGGCACGGGCGACGCGGCCGCCGACTCCGCGCGACCGCACCCGCCGTCTCGCGCTGGACCTGCTGCCGCCGGCCGTCACCCGTGCGGTGCGCCGGTACCGGGCGGCGCAGCGGGCGAAGGCTCCGGGTACGGGTACGGGTACGGGTACGGGTACGGGTACGGGTACGGGTCAGCCGAGGCGGTAGGCGGTCCCGATCCCCTCGACCACCAGGGCCGGGCCCTCCTCGAAGTGCCGCTCGCAGTCCGTGAAGACCTGCGCGCCCGCCTGAGCCGTCCAGGGGTATTCGGCCGTCAGGCGGGCGCGTTCGTCCAGGCCATAGCCCTCCCGGCGCTCTCCGGGCAGCGGGTGCGCGCCCTGTTCGGAGCCCTCTCCACGAGCCTGACCGGGAACGTGACCTTTTCGCCCCCGATCACCCATGCGAGGTATTGGCCAGGCTCAGAAGGCATCCGAGGGCACATACGTCCCCCAGACCTCCCGCAACGCGTTGCACACCTCGCCCACCGTCGCCCGCGCCCGCAGCGCGTCCTTCATCGGGTACAGGACGTTGTCCTCCCCCTCGGCCGCCTTCTTCAGGGCCGTGAGCGCGGTGTCCACCGCCTGCTGGTCGCGCTCGGCGCGGAGCTTGGCGAGGCGTTCGGCCTGCTGGGCCTCGATGGCCGGGTCGACGCGGAGGGGCTCGTACGGCTCCTCCTCGTCGAGCTGGAAGCGGTTGACGCCGACCACGACCCGCTCGCCGGAGTCGGTCTCCTGGGCGATGCGGTAGGCGGAGCGCTCGATCTCGCCCTTCTGGAAGCCGTGCTCGATCGCCGCGACCGCGCCGCCGAGGTCCTCGACCTTCCGCATCAGCTCCAGCGTCGCCGCCTCCACGTCGTCGGTCATCTTCTCGACGACGTAGGAGCCGGCGAACGGGTCGACGGTCGCCGTCACGTCCGTCTCGTAGGCGAGGACCTGCTGCGTGCGCAGGGCCAGCCGCGCCGACTTGTCCGTCGGCAGCGCGATCGCCTCGTCGAAGGAGTTGGTGTGCAGGGACTGCGTGCCGCCCAGGACCGCGCCCAGGCCCTGCACCGCGACGCGGACCAGGTTGACCTCGGGCTGCTGCGCGGTCAGCTGCACCCCGGCGGTCTGGGTGTGGAAGCGCAGCATCAGCGACTTGGGGTTCTTCGCGCCGAACTCCTCGCGCATCACCCGCGCCCAGATCCGGCGGGCCGCGCGGAACTTGGCGACCTCCTCCAGGATCGTCGTACGCGCCACGAAGAAGAAGGACAGCCGGGGCGCGAAGTCGTCGACGTCCATGCCGGCCGCGACCGCCGTGCGCACGTACTCGATGCCGTCCGCCAGCGTGAACGCGATCTCCTGCGCGGGCGACGCGCCCGCCTCGGCCATGTGGTAACCCGAGATCGAGATGGTGTTCCACTTCGGGATCTCGGCCTTGCAGTACTTGAAGATGTCCGCGATCAGCCGCAGCGACGGCTTGGGCGGGAAGATGTACGTCCCGCGCGCGATGTACTCCTTCAGCACGTCGTTCTGGATCGTGCCGGTCAGCCGGTCGGCGGCCACCCCCTGCTCCTCGGCGACCAGTTGGTAGAGCAGGAGCAGCAGCGAGGCGGGGGCGTTGATCGTCATCGACGTCGACACCTTGTCCAGCGGGATCCCGCCGAACAGCACGCGCATGTCGTCGATCGAGTCGATCGCCACGCCGACCTTGCCGACCTCGCCGCTCGCGATCGGGGCGTCCGAGTCGTGCCCCATCTGCGTGGGCAGGTCGAAGGCGACCGACAGTCCCATCGTGCCGTTGGCGATCAGCTGCTTGTACCGGGCGTTCGACTCCGTCGCCGTACCGAAACCGGCGTACTGGCGCATCGTCCACGGCCGGCCCGTGTACATGGACGGGTACACGCCCCGGGTGAAGGGGTACTTCCCCGGCTCGCCCAGCTTCTCCGCCGGGTCCCAGCCCGCCTGGGCATCGGGCCCGTAGACCGGTTCGATGGGCAGTCCGGACTCTGACTCGCGCGCCATGGTGTGATGCCTCCCGCTGAGCACATGTTCGAACTGCTCGAACTATCCGTCAATTGCTCGCCACTGCAGACCGATCGTCCGACGGACTGTATCCGCGCGCGTGCGCCCGGTGGAGAGGCCCACGCTGGGACCTTGCTCACAACCTTGTCGCGGTCCCGGTCACAACGATGCCGCGCCGTTCGCGGAGCGTCATCCGCGGGGAACATCTCGGGGGACGTCCGTGCGGGACGGTGAGACGGCGGGGGGCCGTGATGCGTATGACGCGGGTGGGAAACAGGGGGAGGGCGGCCGCCGTCGCCCTCGGGGCCGTACTGGCGGCGGGCGGCTGCACCGTGCAGGGCACGGTCGCCGACGACGGGGGGCGCGCGCCGGTGCACATCGACGTCACCGGCGCGCCGCCGAAGCACACACCGGCCGGCGACCGGCCGTCGAGCGCGCCGCCCGCCCGCGGCGAGCCCCCGGTGCTGTGGAGGCGGGGCGACACCGGCCGGGACGTCCGCGAACTCCAGGCCCGGCTGCGTCAGGTGGAGTGGCTCGTCGACGGCCCGACCGGGACGTACGACGACCTGACCGAGCGCGCGGTGAGCGGTTTCCAGGGCAAGCGCGGGCTGCCCGTGACGGGCCGCACCGACACGGTCACCTGGCAGCGGCTGCTGGGGATGTCGCGCGAGCCGGGCAAGTGGGAGCTGTACCTGATGGGCGGGCAGCCGGCCGCCGCACCCGACCCGCGCTGTCTGACCGGCCGGGTGCTGTGCGTCAGCAAGTCGAGCCGGACGCTGCGCTGGATGGTCGACGGACGGACCGTGTCGACGATGCCGGTGCGGTTCGGCTCCCAGTACACGCCGACCCGGGAGGGCGTGTTCCGCGTCTACTGGAAGTCCCGCCACCACGTCTCGACGCTGTACGACTCGGCCATGCCGTACGCGATGTTCTTCAGCGGCGGCCAGGCCGTGCACTATTCGCACGACTTCGCCGCCCGCGGCTACGCGGGCGCCTCGCACGGCTGCGTCAACGTACGGGACGAGGCGGCGATCGCGGAGCTGTACGCCCAGGTGCGCGACGGCGACAAGGTCGTCGTGTACCGGTGAGGCGGCGAGGCGCACGGGGAAGGGGGGCGGGGGGGGGGGGGGGGGGGGGGGGGGGGGGGGGGGGGTGGGGGGGGGGGGGGGGGGGGGGGGGGGGGGGGCACCCCCCCCCCCCCCCCGCCAAGGTGCACGAGCCGTAGGTACGGGGGGAACCCCGGCTCGGTGCAACAGCCGATGACCAGTCGGCTCACTCATTACTGCGCCATGGCGCCCGAAAGTGTCACACCCGCGGCGGGGAAACCCTCCAGAGTCCGCGAAAGCGCAGGTCGGAGGGCATCTCCGAGAGCGGACGAGGCGTGCGCCGGGTATGCCGGCCGCTGCTGGGGCAGAGGTGGGTGGGCCCAGGGGGCGTGCGGACCGTGGTGGTGCCCGACGGGCGGGGTTATGTGAGGGCCGTCGTCGTCATCGTCCTTGCCGCCCTTGTCACCGCCACCCTTCTTTCCGCCTTCGCCCCCCTTGCCGCCGTTGCCGCTGTTGCCACCGTTGCCGCTGTTGCCGCTGTTGCCGCTGTTGCCGCTGTTGCCGCTGTTGCCGTCTTTGTCGGGCTTGTCGCCCTTGCCGTTCCTGCCGCCGGAGCCACCCGAGTCCTTCCCGGTCTCTCCGGACTCGTCGGGCTCCCTGCCGTCCTTGCCCCTGCCGCGGCCCGGGGCGGCGCCGACAGACCCGGCGAGGAGGTCGCCGCAGTACTTCCCGACCCGGGACGAGCCCCCGGCCGCGTCCTTCAGCGCACGCCCGCGGGGGCCCTCCGGTTCCCTGCCGGCACGTACGTCACGGCAGGCCGCCACGAGCTCCGGCCACCCTCCGCCGGAGCCGCTTTTCGCCCGGTCGTGGGAGGTGTCGCCGGAACCCGGCCCGGGGTCGGAGCCGCGGTCCCCGGCCGTGCCGCCGTCCGCGCCGTTCCCCGCGCCGCCCCGCTCCGGCGCGCCGCGCGCCGGACCGCCGGGCGCCGATCCGCCCTCCACGTCGTCGAGCGGCGCGGGCGAGGCGGGCGGGCGGTCGGGGGACGCGGCGGCCGAGACGGTGGCGGCGGGTTCCGGTTCGGCGCCGTCGAACGGCGCCGGCAGGACTCCGGTTCCGGCGGCGACCGCCACCCCGCCGACCATGCCGGCGGTCAGCGCGGCGGCCAGCCCGAAGCGCAGCGGACGGCTCCAGCGGGGCCGCCGGGCGCCGTCGCCGCGCGGGGCGATGCGGACCAGTCCGGCGTCGGAGGGCTGTGGGCCGGTGCCGCCCCCGGCGGCGGCCGGCGTTCCCGTCGGCGCGGCCTTCCGCTCGGCCCGCGCCGCGCGGAAGGCGGCCAGCGCGGCGGCCTCGCCGGGGAGTTCCTCGCCGCTCGGGACCGGTGGCGCGGAGAGTGCGCCCAGGGCCCGGGCGAGCCGCTCGGCCCGGTCGCGGTCCGCGGGGGCGACAGCCTCGAGTGACTCTCCGCGCAGCAAGATCTCCGCCGTTTCGCGGTCCAGCCACCTGTCCTGCTCGTCGGCCATCACATGTCCTTCTGCGTCCGCGCACGCGTATGCGTCACAGTCGCGGACGTCACCGCACGGTGGTGCGGTTCTCGCTGAGGCGGCAGGGCGTCGAGCCCGCCACCCGATTCCGGATCGCCGCCGAGCAGTTCGGCCAGACGCTTCAGGCCGCGGTGCGCCGCCGTACGGACGGCGCCGGGCCGCTTGCCCAGTGTCTCGGCGGCACTCTTGGCGTCGAGGCCCACCACCACGCGCAGGACGACGGCCTCGGCCTGGTCCTGGGGCAGCCGGGCGATGAGGGAGAGAGTACTGCCGGTGGCCAGGGCCTCCATGGCCTCGTCCGCGGTGTCGGACTCGGCGGGCCTGCCGGTCAGCTCCGTCTCGTCACCGCCCGTCGCCGGCCGGCGACCGCGCATGCGGATGTGGTCCAGCGCGCGGTTGCGGGCGATGCGGGCGGCCCAGCCCCGGAACCGGTCGGCGTCGCCGTCGAACCGTTCCAGGTCACGGGCGATCTGCAGCCAGGCCTCGGACGCCACGTCCTCGGCGTCCAGGTCGCCGACCAGTGTCCGCACGTATCCCAGCAGCCGCGGATGCACCGCGCGGTACACAGTCCGGAACGCGGTCTCGTCCCCGTCCTGTGCCGCACGCACCGCGGCGGTCAGCTCCGCGTCGTCCCCCAGCACCGAGCCTCTCTTTGCGCCTCAGCCGGCGCCGCTCTCGCGGACCGGGTACTCGCCGTCGTCGTGGTCCCTCACTTGATGGTCGCGGTGGTCCACTGCGGGTGTGGAGCGGGAGTGAGGCTCCCACTGATCGGCGCGAATGGCACGTTACGTCTTGAAACCGCCACTCGTCCATGTCCTCATCCCATTGCCGTACAAGATGCAACTAAGCCGTGACGCGGTGGGGTGTGACAGAAAACGCAGTCGCGGCGCTGTAGGGAGTACGGGCCGCCGCGCGGCCCGTGCCGCGCGACGGCCGGGGCCTCTCCTGTGGGGGGTGGCGGCTCCGGCCGTTGCCTCGGCCACCTCGCCCGTCGCCGGTGCGAGGTTACTGGCCCTTGCCGGGGGCCCGGTCCGCCGACCCCGTGCCGCCTCCGTCGCCGTTCCCGTTCGCCGCGTCACCGGCGTTGCCGTTCGAGCGGCCCGGCTGGGCCGGCCCGGCCGCGCCGCTCGGCCTGTTCGTGTCCCCCGGGGTCCTGGGGGTGGCAGGGGTTCGGGGGGTGCCAGAGGCTCCTGGGGTGCGCGGGGTTTCCGGGGTGTTCGGGGTTTGCGGGGTGCCCGGGGTGCTCGGCCGGTCCTGTCCGGCGCGCTGCTCAGCGCAGTAGGAGGCCACGTTCCCCGGATCGCCCGCCGCCGCGACGAGCCCCTGCCAGGCCGTGGCGTCCAGCGCCTCGCCGCGGCCCTCCAGCCGCTCGTACGCGCGGCAGCGGGCCTCCGTGTCCCGGGCGGCGGCCGGGCTGTCCGGCCTCGCGGAGGTGGCGCCGGGAGCCGTGCGGCCGGGGCGCGGGGTGTTCACCGGCCGGACCTCGGTGCCGCCCGTGGAGGCAGGCGGACGGGAGGGGTCCGGCCCTGCGGCGTTCGTGGCCGAGCCGCCTCCGCCGCCGATCGCCGCGTACGCGACGCCGCCCAAGGTGATGCTCGCGAGCAGCACCGAGAGCGCGGTCTTCAGCGTGCGCCCCGCGCCTCTGCGTTCACGCGGGCGCCAGTCGTCCCGCCGGCGACTGCGCGCCGCCCGGCCCGGCGCAGCGTCCAGGGCGGCCCGGAACGCGGCCACGGCCCGTCGCTCGCCCTCGGCGTCGACGTGCTCGTCCCGCAGGGCGGCGGCGAGCAGCCGCTCCGTCCCGGGGGTGTCGTGGCGGACGGGACGGGGTCCGGCATGGCCACCGCCTTCGCCGTGCTGTGCGCCCATGTCCGCCTCCGTTCCCGCTCGGTCGGCCGGGACGCCGCCGTCGGTGCCCGTCATGTCGACTCCCCCAGCGTCCTGGGCGCGTCATCCGTCACCCGGTCGACACCCATCTGCCGTGCCAGCCGCTTCAGTCCCCGGTACGTCGCCGTGCGCACCGCGCCCGGCCGCTTGCCGAGGACGCGCGCGGCGGACGGCCCGTCGAGGCCGACGACGACCCGCAGCAGCACGGCCTCGGCCTGGTCGCGGGGCAGTCCCGCGACCAGGGCCAGGGCGGCCTCCGTGGACAGCGTCTCCAGTGCCTGGTCGTGCGTGGAGTGCGGGCCGGGCAGGTCCAGGACGTCCTGTTCCAGTGCCGTCGCCCGGGGCCGTACCTTCTGGCGGCGCAGGTGGTCCAGGGCCCGGTGCCGGGCGATCGTCGCCGTCCAGCCCCGGAAGCCGGCCCCGTCGCCCCTGAAGCGCCGCAGGTCGCGGGCTATCTCCAGCCACGCGTCCGACGCGACGTCCTCGGCGTCGTCCCCGACGAGTCCGCGCAGGTAGCCCAGCAGGCCGGGCTGCACGAACCGGTAGGCGGCCGCGAAGGCGGCCTCGTCACCTTCCTGGGCCCGCGCGACGGCCGCGCCCAGTTCCCCGTCGTACACCTGTACGCGACGGGGTTCACCTCGCTGGCCCAAGAACCGTCCTCGTCCGTACCGAGTTCTCCGCGCGCTCGGGTGAGCCCGCCCCCACGGTCATCAGCGTCGGCGCGCACGGAAGTGTCACAGGGAGCGGACGTGTCACGGCGCGCGGTGCGGACGGAGGGCCCTCACGTGACGGCGGGCCGCACGCGCCGGGCCCGCCCGGCGCACGCGGACCTCGCCGGCGTGGGCGCCCGGGCCGCGCAGTGTGCCGGGTGCCCGCTCGTGGCCGGTGCCGCCCTCGCGCACTCCGCCGATCGGGAAGTCGACGATCCGCGGGCCGGCCGGGGAGCAGTCCAGCGGCAGCCGGTCGCCGGCCGTGGCGCGGCGGACCGACGCCGCCGCGTGAGCCCGCACCGCGCGGGCGCGCGGTATGCGGCCGCCCGCCTCGTCCCGCTGCTCCATCCGGACCACCCACCCCTTCACGCCGGTGACGGGAGTCCGCGCCCGCGGCCCGGCTCCCACACTGATCCAGCGGACGGGGCGCCCCGGGTGTCACAGGTCCGCGGCCGGTGCGCCGTTTCCGCACACCCCATGACAGGCGAATCGTTTCCGCACGGTCCTCGGCCGGGCCCTCACCGGGTCGCCCCCGTGTCCCGGCACAGCAGCCGGAGCGATCCGTCGCCGGCGAAGCAGCGGCGGGCCTCGTCGATCGGGTCCCACAGCCGTCCGTCGGGGGTGCGGACCCAGTGGTCGCCGCCGGTCGCCCACCATTCGCCACCGGTCTGCCGCACGATCACCTCGCCCGCGTAGGCGCCGAGTCCGCGCAGCACCGTCTCCACGGCGGCGTACGGCGCTCCCTCGCACCGGATGCCGTCGATCACCCGGTCGACGCGCCACAGGCTCTGCGCCGAGTAGTCCAGGCGTATCCGGGCGCCCTCGCGCATCGTGGACACGGCGTCCGCCGCCCACCGCACCGGCTTCGCGGCGGCCGACGGCCGGGTTTCCTGCTGGGTCGTCAATCCGCTGGTCACAGTCGTCACATGTGCTGGAGCGCCGCCGGGCCGACTTTCGTCACACGGTTGCGCGGGCCGTTCCGCAACCGGCGCAGGACCACCCCACGTCCACCACGTCCGCCGCACCTCCGCCGCACGACCGTCACAGACGGGGGCGGTGGCGGACCCGCGGCCGTCCGGTGGCCGGTACGGCGGTCAGCCCCGTCCGCGCGCCCGGCGGGACACCACCGCGCGCAGCACCCGGCGGCCCTCCGTGGAGACTTCCATGGCCCGGCGCAGGCCGGCCGGGCCATGGCCGGCGAGCACTTCCAGGACGGTGACCTGGCGGCGCAGTTCGGCCGCGACGAGCGGCGACAGTCCGTCCGTACCGCCCTCCTCACCGCCTTCCGCACCGCCTTCCCCGCGGGCGGCGGCCTCGGTGGCGGCGTCCACCGCGGGGTCGAGGAGCCGGTGGACGCGGAGCGAGGCGACGGAGCAGGCGTCGGCCCACGCCCGTATCCCGGCGCCGGAGCACTCGGCGGGCACGGCGGCCAGCATCCGGCGGGCCAGGAGCACGGCCTCGTCCTCGCCCTCGGCGTCGGGACCGGCGAGCCTCTCGCGCACCTGCGCCAGCCCGGTTGCCCAGCCGGGCCCGTCGCCGGCGTCGCCGGCGAGGCTCGCCCACAGGGGCCTGAGGACCTCGTCGTCACCGCCCAGCAGGGGAACGCAGCGATCGAAACAAGCCAGTCCACTCCCGGCGAGTCCGCGTGCGTCGGCCCGCGCGATCAGTTCCACCAGGCTCATCCGATGCCTCCCTGTTCCTGCCGCTCCGTCCCGTTCACCACCACGGAGCCCGCACTTCCCCTTACTGCGTGCGACGGTCCGGGAGTGTCACAGCGGCACCACACCCAGCCGGTCGAGGAACCGGAAGAAGAGGTTTTCGGCCACCGGTCCGTCCTCGTGGGCGGCATCAGCACCGGCACCGGCGACTGCTTCGGCACCGGCCTCGGCACCGGCCCGCGGGTCGGCCGACAGCACCTCCGCCAGTTCCCCGGCGCTCGCGGTGCGCCCGGCCTCGGCGGCCCAGGCCACGGCACGCTCGGCGGCGTCCCGGGGCTCCAGGAAGTAGTCCTCGAGGGTGAGCCCGTCGTTCTCGGCCCCGAGGTACCCGGCCATCGCGGCCCGGGCCAGGCAGGTCGTCCACGCCCCGCTGTCCGGCGCCGCCGCCTCCACGACCACGCAGTCGCTGTCCATGACGTACCCGAACAGCGCGGGCGCGCCGGTCTGCCCGGCCAGGTCGTTCATGTTCCCGACGTCTCCGTCGCCGCCCGGGAACTCCCACACCTGCCAGCCGTCCGGCGTGGACCGGCGCAAGGTCATGTCCGCGGCGCCCGACAGCGCGTCCAGTTCCGCGAGCGGCCGCTCGGCGCGGCCCACGACGAAATACCCCCAGTAGCCCATGTCCCGGCTCCCCCCGGCGTGTCGGTTCGGCTCGTCCACAGACCACCACAGCCGTACGGGAGTTCGCAGCCGTATCGGACAATCCGCGCGGTGCCCGGGGGGCGTGCGGAATCAGTCGAGCCGGTTCGCCAGCGCCTTGAAGTCCGCCCAGGACAGCTCGGGCTCGTCCGGGTCCCACAGCTTCTGGACCGTCGCCGCCAGGGGCAGCCGGATGCCTTCGGCGACCTGGGCCTGCGTCTGGGCGTTCGGCAGGTCTCCCCAGACGGCGAAGCTGCCGCCCAGGATCTGGTCGTCGTACTTCGCGTCGACCGGGGTGGTGCCGCGCACGACGCGCGGGGTCCACTGCTCGTAGATGCGCTCGCCGGTCGGGTAGACGAAGGTCTGCGGCTCGCCGAGCACGTAGTAGAGGAACTCGTCGTTGTAGTTGAGGACCTCGCGGCCCGCGCTCAGGTACTCCGTCGGCGGGCGGGCGCCGATCTCCTTGCCGGTCCAGTAGGCGACCTTGATGTCCTTCAGGGGTTCGACGGACGTGTCCTTGAAGAAGCCGTCGTTCCAGGCGCGCGGTATGCGGTCGTGGGCCAGGGCCGTCTCGGCCCGTCCGTTCAGCCAGCCGGTGGTGAGGTCGGCGACGGTGGCACCGGAGCCGTACGCCTTGCGCGCGGCGGCGGCGAGCTGCGGGTAGGACGCCTCGGGGTCCGCCACGACGAGCGCCTGGTACTCGTCGGCGCCGAGGTGGAACCGGGAGCCGGGGAAGAGGCCGGCGTACTCGTCGATCAGGTCGTCGACGATCTCGGCGGCCTCCGGCTTGGAGATGTCGATCGCGCCGCGCGTGGGCGTGCCCTGCGCGTCGCGCAGCTGGAGGTCGGGGTGGGCGGCGATCACCGCACCGAGGTGGCCCGGCGAGTCGATCTCGGGGACGACGGTGATGTGCCGGGAGGCGGCGAGGTCGATGATCTCCTTGACCTCGGCCTTGGTCAGGTGGTCGTCGGAGACGATCTCGGGGTGCGAGTCGGACTCGATGCGGAAGGCCTGGTCGTCGGAGAAGTGCAGGCCCAGTTCGTTGAACTTCAGGTCGCCGAGTTCGCGGATCCGGTCCTTTATCCAGTCGGCGTCGTAGTGCTTGCGCGCGATGTCGAGCATGAACCCGCGCCGCGGCTTGGCCGGCTCGTCCTTCACGACACCCTCCGGCGCGGTGCCGCCGCCGTCCACGGCCTGCTTCAGGGTGCGGGTGCCGTAGTAGACGCCCGCCTCGGCCGGCCCGCTGAGGGTGACCCGGCCGTCACGCACGGTCATGGTGTACGACTCGGGGTCGGCACCCTTCTCCGCCCTGACGTCCAGCAGCACGTCCCCGGCGCGCTCGTCGCCCCTCTCCCCCGCGTACGTCAGCCCCAGCTCGCCCGCTATCAGGCGCCCCTCGTCGGCGAGCCCGGCGTCGGCGACGACGACGCGGTGCGCCTTCTCCGGCTGCCAGCCGGGGCCGCGGGCCGGGGTGTGGTCGCGTACGGCGGGTATGGTGAGCGGCTCCTCGGACAGCGGGTAGGAGCGGCTGGGGCTGGGTTCGGCCGCCGCTTCGGACGGCCCCGCGGCCGGGCCCCCGGGCCCGCCGCCCTCACCGTCGGTGGCCCACAGGCCGACTCCCAGACCGAGCGAGGCGACCACCGCACCGGTGATCACGGCCCGCTGCCTCACCTTGCGCGCCGGTGTCCGGCGTTCGTGCTGGCTCACAGCGCCAACCTACGGCCGTGAGCTCCACCATGCGTCCACCACATGTTCTGAAACTCTCCCGTTCGAGTGAAATTCGGGCATCGGACGGACACGTCATGCCGTCACTCGATAACGTGACGCCACATCTCTCGCACGATCCCCTGCCGACACACACGTGAAGCCCACGAGGAACCACGCTGCCTGCGCACCGTCTCCCAGACCTCCCCGGCCGAGTGGCCATACCGGTACCGGCGCAAACCCGCGTCACACCGGTAACCGCCTCCTCACTGGAGCACTTCAACACCGCCCCCGCCGACGAGGCCGTCGAGGCCCTCCTCACCTGCCTGAACAGCCACCACTGGGCCCACCGCCTCGCCGCCCACCGCCCCTACCCGGACCTGCCCGCCCTCCTGGCGGCAGCGGACGAGGCGGCGTACGACCTCTCCCCGGACGACCTGACGGAGGCGCTGGCGGCGGAGGCCCTGCCGGCCCTGCCCGCGGACACGTACGCGGCGGCCCACACGGCCCTGGGCGCGGCCACCGCGGTCTACGAGAGCCGGTTCGGACACGCGTTCGTCATCTGCCTGGACGGCATGCCCGCCAACGAAGCGCTGGACCACGTACTCGAAGGCATCCGGTCACGATTGGCAAACGATCCGGAGGAAGAACGCGGAGTCGCGGCGGAGGAACTGCGGCACCTGGCCAGGGCCCGGCTGGCCGACTCCCTGAGCAGCCCGGCCCCCTGACACCGGCGGCTCCGCGGCGGGGCGCGGCCGGCCACGGCCGACCCGCGGCCCACACCCGGCAAACCGCCCGAACCACCCTCCTGCGGCCCGTCCGCTGCTCTTTTGAGTGCAACTTTGATCACACAGGCAGGCCCCCCGTAAGCGCCGCAGGCAACCGTCGCTACGATGCTGGGGGCCGGTGGACCGTACCCGGCCGGGCCCGACCGACAAGGAAAGCCGGCGCGGCCCCAATCCCCGCTCCCGGAGGAAACTTCCGTGCCGGCTGGAACGCTGTACCGCGGCCGGGAAGGAATGTGGTCCTGGGTGGCTCACCGAGTCACCGGCGTCCTCATTTTCTTCTTCCTGTTCGTCCACGTGCTGGACACCGCTCTCGTCCGTGTGTCCCCCGAGGCCTACGACACCGTCGTGGCCACCTACAAAACGCCGATCGTCGCGCTGCTGGAGTACGGCCTCGTCGCGGCCATCCTCTTCCACGCGCTCAACGGCCTGCGCGTCATCGCCGTCGACTTCTGGGTCAAGGGCGCCCGCTACCAGAAGCAGATGCTCTGGACCGTCGTCGGCCTGTGGGTCGTGCTGATGATCGGGGCGATCTACCCCGTCCTCGGCCACGCCGCTCGTGAACTGTTCGGGAGCTGACGCCAATGTCCACGACTGAATCCCCCGCTTCCGGAGTCGGCCCCGTCGAGGGTGCCTCGGTCTACACGGTCGACAACCCGGCGCCGCTCATCGAAGCCCCCCGCCAGCGCACCAAGAAGACCCCCAGGTCCACCCGGGGCAACTTCGAGATGGTCGCGTGGCTGTTCATGCGCCTGTCCGGCGTGGTGCTGGTCGTCCTGGTCATCGGCCACCTGCTCATCCAGCTGGTGCTGGACGGCGGTGTCTCGAAGATCGGCTTCGCCTTCGTGGCGGGCCGCTGGGCCTCGCCGTTCTGGCAGGTCTGGGACCTCCTGATGCTCTGGCTCGCGATGCTGCACGGCGCCAACGGCCTGCGCACGGTCATCAACGACTACGCGGAGCGTCCGAACACCCGGCTGTGGCTCAAGGGCCTGCTCTACACCGCCACGGTGTTCACCATCCTGCTGGGCACGCTGGTGATCTTCACCTTCGACCCGAACATCCGCTAGGCACGGGGCTGCGAAAATCATGAAGGTACACAAGTACGACACCGTCATCGTCGGCGCCGGTGGCGCCGGCATGCGCGCGGCCATCGAGTCGACGAAGCGCAGCCGCACCGCCGTCCTGACGAAGCTCTACCCCACCCGCTCCCACACGGGCGCGGCGCAGGGCGGCATGGCCGCCGCGCTGGCCAACGTGGAGGAGGACAACTGGGAGTGGCACACCTTCGACACGGTCAAGGGCGGTGACTACCTGGTCGACCAGGACGCCGCCGAGATCCTGGCGAAGGAGGCCATCGACTCGGTCCTCGACCTGGAGAAGATGGGCCTGCCGTTCAACCGGACCCCGAACGGCACGATCGACCAGCGCCGCTTCGGCGGTCACAGCCGCAACCACGGCGAGGCCCCGGTCCGCCGCTCCTGCTACGCGGCCGACCGCACCGGTCACATGATCCTCCAGACGCTGTACCAGAACTGCGTCAAGGAGGGCGTGGAGTTCTTCAACGAGTTCTACGTCCTGGACCAGCTGATCACCGAGGTCGACGGCGTCAAGAAGTCCGCCGGTGTGGTCGCCTACGAGCTGGCCACCGGCGAGATCCACGTCTTCCAGGCGAAGTCCGTGATCTACGCGTCCGGCGGCACCGGCAAGTTCTTCAAGGTGACGTCCAACGCGCACACCCTGACCGGTGACGGCCAGGCGGCCGTGTACCGGCGCGGGCTGCCGCTGGAGGACATGGAGTTCTTCCAGTTCCACCCGACCGGCATCTGGCGGATGGGCATCCTGCTGACGGAGGGCGCCCGCGGTGAGGGCGGCATCCTCCGCAACAAGGACGGCGAGCGCTTCATGGAGAAGTACGCGCCGGTCATGAAGGACCTCGCGTCCCGTGACGTCGTCTCGCGCTCCATCTACACGGAGATCCGCGAGGGCCGCGGCTGCGGTCCCGAGGGCGACCACGTCTTCCTGGACCTCACCCACCTCCCGCCGGAGCAGCTGGACGCCAAGCTGCCCGACATCACGGAGTTCGCGCGGACCTACCTCGGCATCGAGCCCTACACGGACCCGATCCCGATCCAGCCCACCGCGCACTACGCCATGGGCGGCATCCCGACCAACGTCGAGGGTGAGGTCCTCGCGGACAACACCACCGTCGTCCCGGGCCTGTACGCGGCCGGCGAGGTCGCCTGTGTGTCCGTCCACGGCGCCAACCGCCTGGGCACCAACTCGCTGCTGGACATCAACGTCTTCGGCAAGCGGGCCGGCATCGCGGCGGCGGAGTACGCGCAGAAGGCGGACTTCGTCGAGCTGCCGGAGAACCCGGAGTCCCTGGTCGTCGAGCAGATCGAACGCCTGCGCTCCTCCACCGGCACCGAGCGGGTCTCGACGCTCCGCCGCGAGCTGCAGGAGTGCATGGACGCCAACGTCATGGTGTTCCGCACCGAGCAGACGATCAAGACGGCCGTCGAGAAGATCGGCGAGCTGCGCGCCCGCTACAAGAACGTGGCGATCCAGGACAAGGGCAAGCGGTTCAACACCGACCTGCTGGAGGCCGTCGAGCTGGGCAACCTGCTCGACCTGGCCGAGGTCATGGCGGTGTCCGCGCTCGCCCGCAAGGAGTCGCGCGGCGGTCACTACCGCGAGGACTTCCCCAACCGCGACGACGTCAACTTCATGCGCCACACCATGGCGTACCGCGAGGTGGGCGACGACGGCGCCGAGTCCATCCGGCTCGACTACAAGCCGGTCGTCCAGACCCGCTACCAGCCGATGGAGCGTAAGTACTGATGGCTACCCCTGTCATGGAGAAGAGCGACAAGGCCCCCGAGCCCGGCTTCGCCGACTCCCCGTACATCACGGTCACCTTCCGCGTCCGCCGGTTCAACCCGGAGGTCTCGGCCGAGGCGACCTGGGAAGACTTCCAGCTGGAGATCGACCCGAAGGAGCGCGTCCTCGACGCGCTGCACAAGATCAAGTGGGACCTGGACGGAAGCCTGACCTTCCGCCGTTCCTGCGCGCACGGCATCTGCGGGTCGGACGCCATGCGGATCAACGGCAAGAACCGCCTCGCCTGCAAGACGCTGATCAAGGACATCAGCCCCGAGAAGCCGATCACGGTCGAGCCCATCAAGGGCCTGACGGTCCTCAAGGACCTGGTCGTCGACATGGAGCCGTTCTTCCAGGCGTACCGGGACGTGATGCCCTTCCTGATCACGAAGGACACCAACGAGCCGACGCGTGAGCGCCTGCAGTCCGCCGAGGACCGCGAGCGCTTCGACGACACGACGAAGTGCATCCTGTGCGCCGCCTGCACGTCCTCGTGCCCGGTGTTCTGGAACGACGGCCAGTACTTCGGCCCGGCCGCGATCGTCAACGCGCACCGCTTCATCTTCGACTCGCGTGACGAGGCCGGCGAGCAGCGGCTGGAGATCCTGAACGACCGCGACGGCGTCTGGCGCTGCCGCACGACCTTCAACTGCACGGACGCCTGCCCGCGCGGTATCGAGGTCACCAAGGCGATCGCCGAGGTGAAGCGGGCGCTGATCACGCGCCGCTTCTGACGTCCGCCGGCGCCTGACGCCGTACGTCCGTGAGGGCCCCGTCTCCGCTGGAGACGGGGCCCTCTGGCATATGCCACACGATCGGGTGACGGCCGCCAAAAGCGCCTCACGGGCCTTTCCCTGCCTACGATGACGCTCGCGGCACCAGCCCCTGGGAGGCACGTGATGTCCGCAGCATCCGTCGAGCGGCACCTCGGCTCGCGTCCGCTGATCACGCAGGCGAACCGCCTCATGGACCGCAATCCGGGCTACCGCGTCGAGATCATCGGCTATCAGCTCCTCGTGCCCCCGCCGCCGGACGGCCCGCACGCGCGCGTCCTGACCAAGCTCATGCGCCCCTTCGTCGCAGCAGGACTGGACGACGGTCCCACCGAAGTCCTCCAGGGCGTCGGGCTCTGGCTGCCCACCGGCACCGAGGATCACGCCATCCCCGACCTCGCGGTGGTGGACGCGGACCTCGACGCCCACAGCGTCGAGTTCAACTGCTATGACCCGGTCTGCTTCCGCCTCGTCCTGGAGGCCACCTCCAGCAACTACGAGACCGACCTGCGGACCAAGGTCGCCACCTACGCCGAGGCCGAGATCCCGGTGTACGTGATCGTCAACCGCAGGCACGACCGCCTCCACGTCCTCACCGGCCCGGACGGAGGCGACTACGCCACCCACCGCGTCCACTCCCCCGGCGAGCGGGTCACCCTGCCCGGCCACCTCGGCGCCGAGGTCACCCTGGACGTCGCCGAGGTCCTCGCCGCCGGACGGCACAGGACCGCGCCCGGCCAGGACTGACGGTCGCGGGCCCGTTCCAACGGGCGGCGGCACCACCGCGTCGATCGGTGGTGCCGCCTTGTTCTGTCTTCAGCATCGGTCGGGGCCCTCGGCCGTTACGGCCGCGGGGAGCGGTCCCGGGCCCCGGTACGCCGGGGTCAGCCGCGCAGCGGACGGCCTTGCTTGTCGGTGCGCTCGTTGCTGACCAGGAAGATGATGCCGTCGATCAGTGCCCAGAAGCCCAGGCCGCCGCAGGTCAGCAGCTGGGCGACGCCGACGCCGACGGAGCCGACGTAGAAGCGGCCGATGCCCAGGGTGCCCAGGAACAGCTGGAGGATACCCGCGACGATCTTCGACTTGTCCGAGTACGGACGGCCCTGCGGGTCGACGCCGAAGGGCGCGGCGGCATGCGGGGGAACGGTCATGGTGGTGCTCCTGGGGAGATGTGGGACGGGCCGGGACGGATCGCCCGGGGGCCAGGAAGGAACGCCGCTGATCGCACACCGACCGTGCACGGCGGCCCACGCACTGCCGTGGCCGTCCCCCCTGTGCGTGAGGAGCATAAAGAGGCTGGTGGGGCAGGTGGGAGTGGTTCTGATCGAACGTTCCCATTCCGTGATCTGTCGATCCGTCGATCGTTACCGCGGCGGCACACCGCCATGGCGCCGCGATGCCGCGCCGGCTCAGACGAGGTTGCGGACCACCGTCCAGGCCACCGCCGTCAGCAGGATCAGCGCCTGCGCCCACGGGGCGATCCGGGGCCTCCAGGAGCGGCCGCGCAGGCCTTCCACCGTCCAGCGGCCCCACAGCGCCAGCGCGAACGGCGCGGCGAGCAGCAGGGCTCGGTTGTCCAGCCAGGCCGCGGAGAACTGACCGTGCATCAGGTCGTACGTCATGCGCGTGCCGCCGCAGGCCGGGCACAGCAGTCCGGTGACGTACCGGAACGGGCACTGGGGCAGCAGGTGGCCGGACTCGTGCGGGTCGGTGAACCACAGGTACCCGGCGCCCGCGGCGCCCGCGGCGAGCACCGCGAGGGGTGCCACCGCGGGGCGCCGCAGCAGGCGAGCCGCTCCGTCCCGTGCGGGACGGACCGCGTCAACCACGCAGGACCCGCCCCTGGGCGTCCGTCCGGTCGTTGCTGACGAGGTAGATGATGCCGTCGATCAGCGCCCAGAAGCCGAGTCCGCCGCAGGTGAGCAGTTGGGCGATGCCGACGCCGACGGAGCCGACGTAGAAGCGGCCGATGCCGAAGGTGCCGAGGAAGAGCTGGAGCACTCCGGTGATGATCTTCGACTTGTCGGAGTACGGGCGCCCGTAGGGGTCGTAGCCGTAGGGCGCGTTGGGGTCGGCGGCGTAGTAGCCGGGCGCCTGCTGGTAGCCGGGTGCCTGCTGGTAGCCGGGCGTCTGCTGGTAGCCGGGCGTCTGCTCGTGCCCAGGTGCCTGCTGGTAGCCGGGCGCCTGGTAGCCACCGGGGGGCTGCTGGTAGCCGCCCTGCGGGTAGCCGTAGGGGCCTGCCTGGCCGGCCGCGCCGGGGGCCTGGTTCGGGTAGCCGTAGCCCGGGGGCTGGTGCGGCTTCTGCGGCTGCTCGCTCACGGTGGTGTCACTCCTGGAAGGTGCGGGAAACTGCCGGACATACTGTAGGAACAGGCGGACAAAGAGAAGTCGGGGCCCGAGAGCGGCCGTCCGCCCGGGCGAGTGACCCCTTCGCCGCCCCAGCGCGGGTCCGGCCCACTTCGCGTCGCGCGCACCTAATGTGACGTCATGTCAGATCATGAGTCGTACGAACTGCTCGGGTTCGACAACGTCCTGCTGCCCGTCGGCGACCTCGCCGAGGCCGTCGGCTTCTACGAGCGGGCCGGCTTTCCGGTCGCCTTCCGGCTCGACGAGGCCGGGATCGCCCTGCTGAAGGCCGGCGGCGAGACGCCGGGCCTCCTGCTGCGGGTGGAGGAGGAGTTCGGACGCCGGCCGCCGCCGTGGCCCTCCGCACGGGTGTGGCTGGAGGTGCCGGACGCCCGCACCGCCGCCCGGGCACTGCGCGACGCGGGGGTGGAGCCGCTCGACGAACCCTTCCCCGTCGCCACCGGCTGGACCGTGGAGTTCGCCGACCCGTGGGGCAACGTCATCGGACTCACGGACTACTCGAAGCGGCCGGAGCTGGGCCGCCGCCCCTGAACCACCGCGACCCCGAAAGCTCGGCCGCACCCCCAAAGCTCACTTGAACGCGTTCAAAAACAGGTCTAGAGTCTCCTCCGTCAGCGTTTTGAACGCGTTCAAGAAGGGGTGGGGCATGGACCGCACCGTCATCGCCTACGTCATCTACCTGCTGGTCAGCATCGGCCTGACCGTCTGGGTGGCCCGCACGCTCAGCCGCAACGGCCGGGTCTTCCTCGCCGACGTGCTGCACGGCAACGAGAAGCTCGCCGACGCCGTCAACCACCTCCTCGTGGTCGGCTTCTACCTCGTCAACCTCGGCTTCGTCGCCCTCTACCTGAGCGGCGACGACACCATCGCCGACACCCGCCAGATCTTCGAGGCGCTCTCGGCCAAGCTGGGCGTGGTGCTCCTGGTGCTCGGCGTGATGCACCTGGGCAACGTGTACGTGCTCAACCGGATCCGGCGGCGGGGGATGATGGAGCGGGAACAGGTCCCGCCGGTCCCGCCGCAGGCCTGGGTGGCCCCCACGGCCGGTGCCTGAGCCGATGGCACCGACGGCACCCGCTCCACCGACGGCCGCCGCCCCGGTACGCCGGCTCACCGTCCTCTACGACGCCGAGTGCTCCCTGTGCACCCACGTACGGGACTGGCTGCTGCGGCAGCCCCGACTGGTGCCGCTGGAGCCGGTCCCGGCCGGGTCGGACGAGGCACGCCGGCGCTTTCCCGGCCTCGACCACTCGGCCACCCTCGACGAGGTGACCGCCGTGGGCGACGCCGGCCAGGTCTACCGGGGCGCCGCCGCCTGGATCGTCGTCCTGTGGGCCCTGCGCGAGCACCGGCGACTGGCCCACCGGCTCAGCACGCCCACCGGGGCGAGGCTGGCCCGCGGTGTCGTCCTGGCCGCCGCCAAGTGGCGGGGCGCGCAGCGGCGATGGGGCGGCCAGGGGTACCGCCGCGCCGACATCGACGGGGGCGGCGCGAAGCGCCTCGGTGAGGGGCGGCGGTCGGGTGACGGATGGGTGTACGAGCCGCGCCTCGGGTGGAGGTACACCGGACCCGGCTGCGACGACGGCACCTGCGCCAGTCGTTAGGCTCTGGTCCCGTGCCTGCGAAGAACGACGGCCCCGACGACGGAGCCCCCCTCAGCAAGTCCGAACAGACCCGCGCGCTGATCCTGGAGACGGCCATGCGGCTCTTCCAGGAACGCGGTTACGACCGGACCACCATGCGGGCCATCGCCCAGGAGGCCGGGGTCTCCGTCGGCAACGCGTACTACTACTTCGCCGGCAAGGAGCACCTGATCCAGGGCTTCTACGACCGGATCGCCGCCGAACACCAGGCGGCGGTCCGGGAGGTCCTGGCCCGGGAGACCGACCTGGAGGCACGGCTGGGGGGCGTGCTGAAGGTCTGGCTGGACATCGCGACGCCGTACCACGAGTTCGCCGTGCAGTTCTTCAAGAACGCGGCCGACCCGGACAGCCCGCTCAGCCCCTTCTCCCCGGAGTCGGAGCACGCGCGCGTGGAGGCCATCAACATCCACCGGCAGGTCCTGGCGGGGGCGAAGACCAAGGTGCACGCGGAACTGCGGGACATCCTCCCCGAGTTGATGTGGCTCTCCCAGATGGGCCTCTGCCTGTACTGGATCTTCGACCGCACGGAGGGACGCGAGCGCAGCTACCGCCTCGCGGAACGCGGCGCCCGGCTCACCGCGCGGGGCGTCGCGCTGGCCCGTTTCCGGGTGCTGCGCCCGCTGGTGCGCGAAGTGCACGAACTGTTCACGGACTTCCTGCCCGGGATGACCAAGGCGCTCCCGGACCCGGCGAAGAGGACGGCGCCCCCCGCGGACGCCTCCGCGGACACCCCCGGGGACGACGCCCCCGAGGAGGGCCCGCAGGGCAGGTCCTAGGCCTTCGGTGAGGCCAGCTCGATCACCGTGATGTCCGACTCCGCCCCCACGCGCGTGGGCGGTCCCCAGGCGCCCGCGCCGCGGCTGACGTAGAGCTGGGTGTCGCCGTAGCTCTCCAGGCCCGCCACCGTCGGGTTGGCGGCGCCCGCGATGAGGCTGCCCGGCCAGAGCTGGCCGCCGTGGGTGTGGCCGGAGAGCTGGAGGTCGACGCCGTGGTCGACGGCGTCGTGGATCTGCACCGGCTGGTGGGCGAGCAGCACACACGCGCGGGCCCGGTCCCGGTCGCCGAGGGCCTTGGCGTAGTCGGGGCCCTGGCCCTCCTCCTCGCCCGCCACGTCGTTGACGCCGGCGAGGTCGAAGTGGGGCAGCTCGGTGCGGGCGTTCTCCAGCGGGAGCAGCCCGAGCCGCCGCACCTCGGCGACCCACTGCTCGGCGCCGGAGAAGTACTCGTGGTTGCCGGTGACGAAGTACGCGCCGTGCCGGGCCTTCAGCTGGGCCAGCGGCGCCGCCGCCGGGCCGAGGTCCTTCACGCTGCCGTCCACCAGGTCGCCGACCACGGCGATGAGGTCGGGCTGCGTGGAGTTGATCGTGTCGACGACCTTCTGCGCGAAGCCCCGGCCGAGCACCGGGCCGAGGTGGATGTCGCTGACCACGGCGATGCGGTAGCCGTGCGCCGCGCGCGGGAGCTTGGCCAGCGGCACGGTGACCCGCTTCACCGTCGGGCCGTTCAGCACGCCGTACGTGCCGTAGCCGACCGTCCCGACGGCCGCCGCGGCGGCGGCACCGGCGACGACCCGGGAGACGAAGAGACGGCGGGAGGGCAGGGCGAGCGGGCTCTCGGGCGTGCCGTCGGCCGGGGCGCCGGGGGCGGCCGGCGTCTCGGGTATCCCGGATGTCTCGGGTGTCTTGGGTGTCTTGGGTGTCTCGGGTGTCTTGGGCGGGGCCGTTCCGGCCGGTATGCGCTCCGTGTCCACGGCCGGGGACCTCAGCGGCTCCGGCTCCGGCTCGGCCACCGCCTGCCGCGCGGCCGCCCGGCGCTCCAGGAAGCGCCGCAGCAGCGGGCGGACGGCCTCGCCCACGAGCAGCGCCAGCACCAGGTAGAGGCACAGGGCCAGCCACAGGTAGCCCGGCCAGGCCACGACGCGCTCGAGCCAGAAGGGGGCCACCCGCCTGGCGACCAGCGCGCCCACGGCCAGCACCCAGCCCCCGGCGATCACCACCACGCCGATGCGGCGCACGGGGCCGGGGCCCCGGGTCGTGTCGCGGAACAAGCGCCTCCACACGTACCAGTTGGACGCCACGAGGACGCTCACCACTGCCAGCGCGACAAGCGCGTAGACGACCACCATGCCGTCGTATCCCCTCGGTTGTGGCGTCCGTGACGCCTATGACCTTCGGCGCAGTGCGCGCAGCGAGCGCAACCCGATGACCCCGACGGCCGTCCCCAATACGAAGGAGACGACGGCGAGCAGCAGGTGCACCCAGAAGTACGCCGTGGGGTCGCCGTCCTCGAACGCGAGCCCACTGCTGTCCTTGATCAGATTTTTGACGAAAGTGATCCAGATGATCCAGCTCCACACCCCGAAAGCGAGCAGGAACCAGGAGACGGGGCGGCTGAGCTTCATGCACCCAGTATCGCCGCCGGGTGTCCGGATCCGTGCCCGGGGTGGGGAGGGGGGTGGGACCGCGCCGCTCGCGGGCGGTACGTTCTCGCTCGTGCCCGCACCCAAGAAGGCCGTCAGGCGATCCCTGTCGGTCGCCTCCGCCGCCGTGACCGCTCTCGCGCTCCTCTCCCCCGCCGCGCTCGCCGCCCCGAGCCCTCCGGCGAGCCCGTCGGCCGGCCCCTCGGCCAGTCCCTCGGCCACTCCCCCCGCGTCGATGTCGGCCGTGGGCGGCGCCCGGCTCGGGAAGCCCGGGACGCAGGTGGATCTGGCCGGCGGGGCGCCCGTGCTGCCGAAGGACCTCACCGCCCGCTCGTGGATCGTGGCCGACGCCGAGTCCGGTGACGTGCTCGCCGCGCACAACGCGCACTGGCGGCTGGCCCCGGCGAGCACGCTGAAGATGCTGTTCGCCGACACGCTGCTGCCGAAGTGGCCGAAGACGGCCAAGCACACGGTCGCCCCCTCCGACCTCGCCGGCCTCGGCGCCGGCTCCAGCATGGTCGGCATCAAGGAGAAGGAGACGTACACCGTCCACGACCTGTGGCTCGGTGTCTTCCTGCGCTCCGGCAACGACGCGGTGCACGTGCTGTCCGCGATGAACGGCGGTGTCGGCCAGACCGTCAAGGACATGAACGAGCACGCCGAGGAACTGCAGGCCCTCGACACGACCGTGGTCAGCCCCGACGGCTACGACGCGCCGGGGCAGGTCTCCTCCGCCTACGACCTGACCCTGTTCGCCCGGTCGGGGCTGCAGAAGAAGGACTTCCGCGAGTACGCCTCGACGGTCCGCGCGAAGTTCCCGGGCGAGACGAAGAAGGACAAGAAGGGCAAGACGTCCCGCACGCCCTTCGAGATCCAGAACACCAACCGGCTGCTCGCCGGCGACTCGGACGTCTCCGTCTACCCGGGCATCGCCGGCGTGAAGAACGGATACACCACCAACGCGGGCTACACCTTCACGGGCGTCGCCGAGCAGGGCGGCAAGGTGCTGCTCGTCACGGTGATGAACCCGGCGAAGGACGAGCACAACGAGGTCTACAAGGAGACCGCCCGGCTCTTCGACTGGGGCTTCAAGGCGGCCGGCAAGGTGCGGCCGGTGGGTGAGCTGGTGCCGCCGAAGAGCGCCGCGCAGGCGAGCTCTCAGCCGGGCGCCGGCCCCTCCGGGGAGGCGGGCGGCGCCGGCAAGGGCGGGGCGGGCACGAAGCCGGTGGCGGGCGCCCCGGCCGCGGACGGCTCCGGCGGCATCGGCATCGCGGCCGGCCTCACCGCCGGGCTGCTGGTCCTGCTCGCGGGCGGCGTGTTCCTGGTCAACCGGAAGTGGCCACTGCCGGACCTGGTCCGTCGCCGGACGCGCCCGTGACGTCCCGCTCCTCCGCTCCCCCCGCTTCGTCCACTTCTTCCTCCTTGCTTCCCGTCGCCGTCCAGGAGGCGCAGAACAGCACCAGCTTCGAGGTGAAGTTGATCCACAGCAGCAGGGCGACGGGGACGCCGAAGGCGCCGTACATGCTCTTCGCGGCGACGCCCTGCACGTAGCCGCTCAGCAGCAGTTTCAGCAGCTCGAAGCCGATCGCGCCGATCAGCGCGGCCCGCATCAGGCGGCGGCGCGCGGGCTGGACGCCGGGAAGCAGGGTCAGCACGTACAGCAGCAGGAGGAAGTCGGCGAGCACGGCGACGGCGAACGCGGCGACGTAGAGCAGCACACCGCCGAAGCCGCCGCCGAGACCCAGCCGGCCGATGATCCAGCCGACCAGCGCCGAGGCCACGGTGGAGATGCCGACGGTGACCAGGAGCGCGCCGCCGAGACCGACGAGGACGCCCGCGTCCTTGGCCCGGTGCAGGACGGGGTTCTCCTCCTCGTCGGGCAGCTCCCAGACGGCGCGCAGACAGCCCCGGGTGGCGTCGACCCAGCCGACGCCGGTGAACAGCAGCAGGGCGCCGGAGATGAGGCCGACGGTGCCGGCGTTGTCGATCAGGCCCTGGATGTTCAGCTGGTCGGAGATGCCGGGGATCTGCTCGGCGATCGTGTCCTGGAGCCGGCCCTGCTGGTCCTCGCTGAGCGTGGCGGCGGCGACGGCCGCGGCCAGGCTGAGCAGTGGGAAGAGCGCGACGAAGCTGGTGAAGGTCATCGCGGCGGCCAGGCGCGTCCACTTCACCCGGTCCAGCCGCTCGTACGAGCGCCACGCGTGCGTGGTCATCAGCCGTGCCGCCCACGGCCCCACCACGGGGAGCTTCTTCAGCCAGTCCATGATCCGACCCTGCCCCCGCTCGTCCCGGTCCGTGATCCCGTCTCGCCACCGGTTCCGGCCCCGGTGCGGAAGACCAGTGTCCGTGTGCCCCAGAAACGCAGGATCGTGGCCAGGACCATGCCGATTCCCGCGCCGGAGACCGTGTCGGCACGCTGGGAGGTGAGGCCGAGGCCGTAGTGGCTGACGGCCAGGCACAGCAGTTGTACGGCGGCACCGGCGGCGTTCACCGCGAAGAAGACGGCGTACGGGCGCAGGCCCCGGGGGCGGGTGTGCCGGTAGGTGCCGAGCGCGTTGCCCGCGTACGCCACGGAGCATCCGGCGACGAAGGAGAGGGTCTTCGCGGTGAGCGGGCCGAGTCCGACCGGGCCGCGCAGGCAGGTGAAGAGCCCCAGGTCGACGGCGTAGGCGAGGAGTCCCGCGGCGGCGAAGCCGATCACCTCGCGCCGTGTTCCCTTGGTGGGGCCGTTGGTGGGGCCGTCTACCAATTGGCCACCGCCAGGCCGTACATCGCCGCCCACACCACGCCGATCAGGGCGAGCGCCCGGTCGCGCAGGACGACGTCCTCGGGTTCGCCGGCGGTGCCGCGGTCGGCGAAGACGGCGTAGCGCAGGACGGCGAGGACGAAGGCGACCATGGACAGCTGGCGCCAGGGCAGCACGCTGGTGTGCGGGACGCCGCCCTCCTCCATGGCCCACAGGCAGTAGCCGAGGACGGCGACGCCGGCCGCGAGCTGCCAGACGAAGCGGAGGTAGCCGGTCGTGTACTCGGTGAGCAACGCACGCGTGGCACCGGCTTTTCCGGCCATCTGGACGGCTTCGGAGTAGCGCTTGGCGGCGACCATGAACAGCGCGCCGAAGCCCGTCGTGACGAGGAACCAGCGCGACAGGGGGATGCCGAGCGCGAGTCCGCCGATCATCGCCCGCATCAGGAAACCGGTGGTGACGACGGCGAGGTCGACGACCAGGACGTGCTTGAGGCTGACGCAGTACGCCAGTTGCATCGCGAGGTAGGCGGTCAGCAGGGCCGCGACGGGCGGCGGGCACAGCCAGGCCGCGACGACGGGCCCGAGGACGCCCAGGGCCCCGCCGACGGCGTACGCGACCGGCACCGGGACCTGCCCGGCGGCGACCGGGCGGTGCCGCTTGACCGGGTGGGCGCGGTCGGCCTCGGCGTCGCGGGCGTCGTTGACGAGGTAGACGGCGGCGGCGCAGGCGGTGAACAGGGCGAAGACCAGGGCGAGCCGGCCGAGGGCGTACCAGGAGAACAGCTCACCGGCGGCGGCCGGGGCGGCGACGACCAGGACGTTCTTGATCCACTGGCGGGGGCGTGCGGTCCTGAGCAGACCGGCCGGGACGCCCGCCCTGCGCGGCGGCGCGGGCTCCCGCTGCCGCTCCGGTGCCCGCTGCCGCAGGACGGCCGTGTCAGTCACGGGTGCCTCCGCGCATCCAGTCGGCGCCGAGCCGGGCCGTGAGCGCGCCCAGGGCCGCGCCCGCCGCCACGTCGGAGGGGTAGTGGACGCCGGTGACCAGCCGGGAGGCGCACACCGCGGCGGCGAGCGGCCAGGCGGCGTGCACGCCGAGCGCGCCGAAGACGACGGCGGCCGCCGTGGCGGAGGTGGCGTGGCAGCTGGGGAAGGAGTGCCGGCCGGCGGTGCGCACCAGGGGTACGACGTGCGTGGGGCGTGGGCGGCGCACGACGCGCTTCACGCCCATGCCGACGAGGTGTGCCCCCGCGGTGAGGGCCGTGCCGCGCAGCCAGGCCGCGCGCCGCGTGCCGTCCACGGCGGCCGAGGCGAGGCCCGCCGCGAGCCACAGTGCTCCGTGCTCCCCGGCCCAGGACAGGACGCGCGCGGCACCGGCCACGCGCGGGTCCGTGCCGCAGGCTCTGAGCGCCGTCACGATCCGGTGGTCCATGTCGTCGAGGTCGTCCATGTGGACTCACTGTTCACCCCTGCGGCACGGGAAGCCCCGGCAGGATCGAGCGACATACCATTAATCACCCGTTTCAGGGACGGGCGGAATGTTTTGGAACTAATCGTTCACATAGTGGCGATACGGTCGCCGGCATGTCTGCCGACACCGTTCCCGACGCCGACTCGGGCCCCGCCACCGGGTGGGGCCCCGACGACTGGGGCCCCGACGACGACTGGGGCCCCGTCACCGGGTGGGGCCGCACCGCGCCGACCGCCGCCCGGCTGATCCGCCCCCGGACGTACGAGGAGGCCGCCGTCGCCGTCCGGGACTGCGGGGCCCGCGGGGGCATCGCCAGGGGCCTGGGACGGGCGTACGGGGACGCCGCGCAGAACGCGGGAGGTGCCGTGCTCGACATGACGGCCCTGGACCGCGTCCACGCCATCGACGCCGACGGCGGCACCGTGCTCTGCGACGCGGGGGTCTCCCTGCACCGGCTGATGGAGGTGCTGCTGCCGCTCGGCTGGTTCGTACCGGTGACGCCCGGCACCCGCTACGTGACGGTCGGCGGCGCGATCGGCGCGGACATCCACGGCAAGAACCACCACGTGTCGGGGTCCTTCGCGCGGCACGTCCTGTCGTTCGAGCTGCTCACCGCCGACGGCCGGGTCCGCACCGTGGACCGGGGCACACCGCTGTTCGACGCGACCGCCGGCGGCATGGGCCTGACCGGTGTGATCCTCACCGCGACCGTGCGGCTCCAGCCGGTCGAGACCGCGCTGATGTCGGTCGACACCGAACGCGCCACCGACCTGGACGACCTGATGGCCCGCCTGACGGCCGGCGACCACCGCTACCGCTACTCGGTCGCCTGGATCGACCTCCTCGCGCGCGGCGCGGCGACCGGCCGCGCGGTGCTCACCCGGGGCGACCACGCCCCGCTGGACGCGCTCCCGCGCGGCTCCCGGGCACGACGGGACCCCCTGGCCTTCCGCACCTCCCGCCTCCCGGCCGCCCCCGACCTCGTCCCGGACGGGCTGCTCAGCCGGACGACGGTGGGGCTGTTCAACGAACTCTGGTACCGCAAGGCCCCCCGCCGGCGTACCGGCCGGCTCCAGCGGATCTCCACCTTCTTCCACCCCCTGGACGGCGTCCCGCACTGGAACCGGATCTACGGCCGCGGCGGCTTCGTGCAGTACCAGTTCGTCGTCGGGCACGGCCGGGAGGACGCCCTGCGCCGGATCGTGCGGCGGATCCGCGAGCACCGCTGCCCGTCCTTCCTCGCCGTCCTCAAGCGCTTCGGGGACGCCGACCCGGGCTGGCTCTCCTTCCCCGTGCCCGGCTGGACCCTCGCCCTGGACATCCCGGCGGGCCTGCCGGGCCTCGGCTCCTTCCTCGACGGCCTCGACGAGGAGGTCGCCCGGGCCGGCGGCCGGGTCTACCTCGCCAAGGACTCCCGGCTGCGGCCCGAGCTGCTCGCCTCGATGTATCCGCGCCTGGACGACTTCCGCGCGCTGCGCGCGGAGCTGGACCCGCGCGGGGTGTTCGTCTCGGACCTGTCCCGGCGCCTCGGCCTCTAGGAACCCCTTCGGGCTTCCCGCCCCCTCCAGGCCCCTCCCCCACAAACCTCCAGGAGCTGTCGTGAAGGACGCCTTCGGCATCCCCCAGTCCCTTCTCGTCCTCGGCGGTACGTCCGAGATCGCGCTCGCCACCGCACGCCGGCTGGTGGCCCGCCGCACCCGCACCGTGTGGCTGGCCGGCCGCCCCTCCCCCGCTCTGGACGCGGCGGCCGGGCAGCTGCGCGGCCTCGGTGCCGAGGTGCGCACCGTCGCCTTCGACGCGCTCGAGACCGGGTCCCACGAGGCGGTGCTCGGCAAGGTCTTCGCCGAGGGCGACATCGACCTGGTGCTGCTGGCCTTCGGCGTGCTGGGCGACCAGGCGCACGACGAACGCGAGCCGCTGAACGCGGTGCGGGTCGTGCAGACCAACTACACCGGCGCGGTCTCGGCCGGACTGGTGAGCGCCCGCGCGCTGCAGGCGCAGGGGCACGGCTCCCTGGTGGTGCTCTCGTCCGTGGCCGGGGAGCGGGCCCGCCGCGCCAACTTCATCTACGGCTCCAGCAAGGCCGGCCTGGACGCCTTCGCGCAGGGCCTCGGCGACGCGCTGCACGGCACCGGCGTGCACGTCATGGTCGTACGCCCCGGGTTCGTGCGGTCGCGGATGACCGCCGGACTGGAGGAGGCTCCGCTGGCCACGACGCCCGAGGCGGTCGCCACGGCGATCGAGGTGGGGCTGCGGCGCCGCTCGGAGACGGTGTGGGTGCCGGGCGCGCTGCGCATGGTGATGTCGGCGCTGCGGCACCTTCCGCGGGCGGTGTTCCGGCGGCTGCCGGTGTAGGGCCCCGGACGGGCCCTAACGGACCGGCAGGGAGCCGCTCTCCACGCGGCCCGCCTGCGGGGGCACCGTGGTGCTGCCGAAGGGGAACTCGCGGAGCTTGCGCCACACCCCGTCGGCGCCCTGCTCGTAGAGCGCGAAGCCGGTGCAGGGCCACTGGGCCTCGTAGCCGGACAGCTCCTCGAAGGCGCGGTCCATCGCCGCTTCGTCGATGCCGTGCGCCACGGTGACGTGCGGGTGGTACGGGAACTGGAGTTCGCGGGGGACCGGCCCGGAGGTGTCCCGGACGCGCTTCTGCAGCCAGGAGCAGGACGCGGCACCCTCGACCACCTGGACGAAGACCACGGGTGACAGCGGGCGGAAGGTCCCGGTGCCGGAGAGCCGCATCGGGAAGGGCCGGCCGCGCGCCGCCACCTCCGCCAGGTGCGCCTCGACCGCGGGCAGCGCGCCGCCGTCGACCTCGGTCGGCGGCAGCAGGGTGACGTGCGTGGGGATGCCGTGAGCCGCGGCGTCGCCGAAGCCCGCGCGCAGCTGCTGGAGCTTGCTGCCGTGAGGCTCCGGGACCGCGATCGACACGCCGATCGTTACGGTCCCCACGTCGTCTCCTGTCGTCACGTGTCACTCGGTGTGTGTCGCTGTGTCGGACACCCGCGTATCGACTGTACGGCCACGACCGTGCCCGGGGCAGGCGCAACCGGAGTGATGTGCAGCGCTACGGCGGCGTGCCGGGGCGCACGAGGGGTGCTGGGGCAGTGGTCGGGGCGCTGCCGCGGGTCAGTGCTTGGCGGGCAGGAAACCCACCATGTCGTACGCCCGGGAGAGGGTCTCCGTGGCGACGGCGCGGGCCTTCTCCGCGCCCTTGGCCAGGATCGCGTCGAGCGTCTCCGGGTCGTCCAGGTACTGCTGGGTGCGCTCCCGGAAGGGGGTGACGAACTCCACGACGACCTCGGCGAGGTCCGTCTTCAGGGCGCCGTAGCCCTTGCCCTCGTACTTCTGCTCCAGCTCCGGGATCGCCGCACCGGTGAGGGTGGAGTAGATCGACAGCAGGTTGCTGACCCCGGGCTTGTGCTCGCGGTCGAAGCGGATCACGGTGTCGGTGTCCGTGACGGCGCTCTTCACCTTCTTCGCCGTGGCCTTCGGCTCGTCGAGCAGGTTGATCAGGCCCTTGGGGGTGGCCGCCGACTTGCTCATCTTGGCGGTCGGGTCCTGGAGGTCGTAGATCTTCGCCGTCTCCTTGAGGATGTACGCGGAGGGAACGGTGAAGGCCTCGCCGAAGCGGCCGTTGAAGCGCTCGGCCAGGTCGCGGGTCAGCTCGATGTGCTGGCGCTGGTCCTCGCCGACGGGGACCTCGTCGGCCTGGTAGAGCAGGATGTCGGCGACCTGGAGGACCGGGTAGGTGAACAGGCCGACGGAGGCGCGGTCGGCACCCTGCTTGGCGGACTTGTCCTTGAACTGGGTCATGCGGCTCGCCTCGCCGAAGCCGGTGAGGCAGTTCATGACCCAGGCGAGCTGGGCGTGCTCGGGGACGTGGCTCTGGACGAAGAGCGTGCAGCGGTCCGGGTCGAGTCCGGCGGCCAGCAGCTGGGCGGCGGCGAGCCGGGTGTTGGCGCGCAGCTCCTTCGGGTCCTGCGGGACCGTGATCGCGTGCAGGTCGACGACCATGTAGAACGCGTCGTGGGACTCCTGGAGGGCCACCCACTGGCGGACGGCGCCCAGGTAGTTGCCGAGGTGGAACGAGCCTGCGGTGGGCTGGATCCCGGAGAGCACACGAGGTCGGTCATTCGCCATGCCCGTCATTGTCTCAGGTCCCACCGGCGGCTCGTTCCCCCGGGCGGCGACCGTCAGCCCAGGTCGATCTCCGGGTACAGGGGGAAGCCCCGCACCAGGTCCGTGGCGCGCTGGGCGATCTCCTGCGCCACCTTCTCGTCCAGGACGTGGGAGGCCTTGGACGGGGCGCCCGACTTGGTGGTGCCCGGCTCGGTGGTGGTCAGGACGCGGTCGATGAGGCCCGCGACCTCGTCCATCTCCGCCGTGCCCAGGCCGCGCGTGGTGAGCGCGGGGGTGCCGACGCGGATGCCGGAGGTGTACCAGGCGCCGTTGGGGTCGGCGGGGATGGCGTTGCGGTTGGTGACGATGCCGGAGTCGAGGAGGGCGGTCTCGGCCTGGCGGCCGGTGAGGCCGTAGGAGGACGCCACGTCGATCAGGTTGAGGTGGTTGTCGGTGCCGCCGGTGACCAGGGTGGCGCCGCGCCGCATGAGGCCCTCGGCGAGGGCGCGGGCGTTGTCGACGATGCGCTGGGCGTAGTCCTGGAAGGCGGGCTGCCGGGCCTCGGCGAGGGCGACGGCCTTGGCGGCCATGACGTGCGGGAGCGGGCCGCCGAGGACCATCGGGCAGCCGCGGTCGACCTGGTCCTTGAGGGAGTCGTCGCACAGGACCATGCCGCCGCGCGGGCCGCGCAGCGACTTGTGGGTGGTCGTCGTCACGATCTGGGCGTGCGGGACCGGGTCGAAGTCGCCGGTGAGGACCTTGCCCGCGACCAGGCCCGCGAAGTGCGCCATGTCGACCATGAGGGTGGCGCCGACCTCGTCGGCGATCTCGCGCATGATCCGGAAGTTCACCAGGCGGGGGTACGCGGAGTAGCCGGCGACGATGATCAGCGGCTTGAACTCGCGGGCCGTGGCGCGCAGGGCCTCGTAGTCGATGAGGCCGGTCGCCGGGTCGGTGCCGTAGGAGCGCTGGTCGAACATCTTGCCGGAGATGTTCGGGCGGAAGCCGTGGGTGAGGTGGCCGCCGGCGTCCAGGGACATGCCGAGCATGCGCTGGTTGCCGAAGGCGCGGCGCAGCTCGGCCCAGTCGGCGTCGGTCAGGTCGTTGACCTGGCGGGCGCCGGTCTTCTCCAGGAAGGGCACCTCGACGCGGGCGCCGAGGACGGCCCAGAAGGCGACGAGGTTGGCGTCGATGCCGGAGTGCGGCTGGACGTAGGCGTGGCGGGCGCCGAAGAGCTCGCGGGCGTGCTCGGCGGCCAGCGACTCGACGGTGTCGACGTTGCGGCAGCCGGCGTAGAAGCGGCGGCCGACGGTGCCCTCGGCGTACTTGTCGCTGAACCAGTTGCCCATCGCCAGGAGGGTGGCCGGGGAGGCGTAGTTCTCGGAGGCGATCAGCTTGAGCATCTCGCGCTGGTCGGCGACCTCCTGGCCGATGGCGTCGGCGACGCGCGGCTCGACGGCGCGGATCGCCTGCAGCGCGGCACGGTAGGCGACGGACTCGGGGGTGAGTTCTGCGGACACGGGGGCCTCCGGACGTTGGAATCAGCGTTCAGGTCGGCCCAGGCGCTCGGCACTCGTCGCTCGGACCGCTTCCCGATGGTTCGTCCCATCCTTGCGCGCCAGTCACGGCCCGGGCCCAGGGTACCGGGTGTGTTGTGCCGGTGCCTTCCGTGTCCGCGATGCGGGAGCGTCCGCGCGGGCGCTCCCCGCAGGGCCCCTTCAGAGGATCACGTGGGGGAGGAACCTCGCGTACTCGTCCGTCACCAGGCCCGACGACTCCCTGATGCCCAGGCCCGCCGACTCGTTCTCCACCACCCACGCGCCCAGGACGACGCGGTTGCCGTCGAAGTCGGGCAGGGGGGCCAGTTCCTGGTAGCAGCAGGGCTCGTCCCGTACGACGGGGGCGGCGCCGGGCTCGTGGATCGTGACGCCCGCGCCCTCGCGGCCCAGCAGGGGCTTGGCGACGTAGCCCGTCGTGCCGGCCAGCTCCCTCGGGCCGTCGAGGTAGGCCGGGAGGAGGTTGGGGTGGCCGGGGTACAGCTCCCAGAGGATCGCCAGCAGCGCCTTGTTGCTGAGCAGCATCTTCCAGGCGGGTTCGATCCACAGGGTGGTGCCGGTGCCGCCGCCGTTGTCGAGGGTGTCCAGGACGTGGTCGGCGAAGCGGTCGGTGGTGAGCCACTCCCAGGGGTAGAGCTTGAAGATGCTGCGGATGAAGCGGAGCCTGGCGTCGACGAAGCGGCCGGACAGGCGGTCCCAGCCGATCTCCTCCATGGAGATCCACTCGGTCTCCAGGCCGGCCTGCTCGGCGGTCTCCTTGAGGTAGGCGACCGTCATCAGGTCCTCGCCCAGCTCGTCGGCCTCGGAGTTCGCGAAGTACAGCGGGCTGCCGGGCGGGAGGAGGGCGGCCTGCTTCTTCCAGGCGTCGATCAGGCGCTCGTGGAGGCTGTTCCACTGGTCGGCGCCGGGGAAGCTCTCCTCCATCCAGAACCACTGCGGGGACGCCGCCTCGACGAGCGAGGTCGGGGTATCCGCGTTGTACTCCAGGAGCTTGGCGGGCCCCGTGCCGTCGTAGCGCAGGTCGAAGCGGGCGTAGACGGAGGGGAGTTCGGCGCGGCGGTGCCAGGCCTCGGTGACCGCCCGGACCACGCGCGGGTCGGTGATGCCGAGGTCGGCGAAGCGGCCGGCGGTGACGATGTGCCCGGCGGCCGCCAGGCACATGCGGTGGAGTTCCTCGACGACCTCCTCCAGCGCCTCGACCTCAGGGAGGGAGAAGACGTAGTAGGCGCTCTCGTCCCAGTAGGGGCGCAGGGAGCCGTCGGGGTAGCGGGTGAGCGGGTAGATGCAGCCCTGTTCCTCGACGGTCTGCTGCCAGCCGGGGCGGGGCTCGGTGGTGCGGCGTTCCATGTCCCGGCTCAGCCGCCGCCGCTGCCGGAGCCGGAGCAGCCGAAGCCGCCGCGGTCGACGGCCTCTTCGCGGCTGAAGGTGCCGCCGTCGGCCCAGCCGTTGCTGACGTCGGCGTCGTAGTACCAGTCGGCGTCGTCGACGCCCTTCTTCTTGCCGCCCTTGCCGTACGAGCCGCCGGACGAGCCCGACTTGCAGTTCTTGTCGGCGACGACCTTGTAGCCGTTGATGTAGTCGTAGCTGTCGCGGTCCACGCAGCGGCGGTCGGGGTCCGAGCCGCAGGCGCTCAGGGCCGCCGCGAGCACTCCCATGCCGCCGAGCACCACGGTGCTCGACCGCAGCCGCCGCCGGGTCTTAGCCATGTCCGTCTCTCCCCCGTTGTCCGCGTTCCGGTACGACAGTTGGGCCGATCGAGTGTACGGCCGTCGCCGGGGGACTCTACGGCAGCGCCCGGCAGAGCGCGTCCAGGGCCCCCGCCCAGGCGTGGTCGGGCGGGGTGCCGTAGCCGACGACGAGGGCGTCCAGCGGGGCGACGGCGGCGTCCGGGTGCCGGAACGTGGACAGGCCGTGCACCGCGAGTCCGTGCCAGGCGGCGGCCCGGACGGCCTGCTGCTCGGTGCCGGGGGGCAGTTGGAGCACGGCGTGCAGTCCGGCGGCAATGCCGGTGACGCGCACCTCGGGGGCGCGTTCGGCGAGGGCGGCGACCAGGGCGTCGCGGCGGCGCCGGTAGCGCAGTCGGGCGGCGCGGACGTGCCGGTCGTAGTCGCCGGAGGCGAGGAACTCCGCGAGGGTCAGCTGGTCCAGGACGCCCGGGGTGCGGCCCGCCATCCAGTCCATGGCGTCCTCGACGAGCGGGGGCGGCAGCACCAGCCAGCCCAGGCGCAGTCCGGGGGCGAGGGACTTGCTGGCGGTGCCGAGGTAGACGACGCGGTCGGGGTCGAGGCCCTGGAGGGCGCCGACGGGCTGGCGGTCGTAGCGGAACTCGCCGTCGTAGTCATCCTCCAGGATCAGTCCGCCGGTGCGGCGGGCCCGGTCGATCAGGGCCGTGCGGCGCTCGGGGAGCAGGGGCAGGCCCATCGGGAACTGGTGGGAGGGGGTGAGGAGGACCGCCTGGGCGGTGGCCGGGTCGTCGTCGGGGGGCCGGGTGCCGCGGTCGTCGAAGGGCAGCGGGGGTGTGGCGAGGCCCGCGCGGGCGAGCAGGCCGCGGTGGTGGGGCAGCCCGTAGGACTCGACCGCCGCGGAGCGGGTGCCCCGGTGGCGCAGCAGGCCGGCGAGTACGCCGAGGCCGCCGAGGAAGCCGGCGCAGACGACGATGCGGTCGGGGTCGGCGTGTACGCCGCGGGCGCGGGAGAGGTAGCCGGCGAGAGCGGTGCGCAGTTCGGGCCGGCCGCGCGGGTCGCCGTAGCCGAGGGCCCGGTCGGGGGCGGCGGTCAGGGCGCGGCGGGCGGCGCGCAGCCACTGGGCGCGGGGGAACGACGCGAGTTCGGGGGTGCCGGGGATCAGGTCGTAGGCGGGGCGGGCCGGTTCCCGGCGGTGGGGTGCGGGGTGCTGGTCGGGGGTGGCGGGGGTGCGGTCGGCGACGCGGGTGCCGGAGCCCTGGCGGGCGGCGAGCCAGCCCTCGGCGACGAGGTCGGCGTAGACCTCGGCGACGGTGTTGCGGGCGACGCCCAGGTCGGCGGCGAGGGAGCGGGAGGAGGGCAGCCGGGTGCCGGGCGCCAGCCGGCCGCTGCGGACGGCCTCGCGCAGGGCGTCGGTGAGGCCCCGGCGCAGTCCGGGACCGGACCGGTCGAGATGCAGGTCCACACCGAAAGTGGCCCATGGTTTCGCCATGGGAATGGACCATACCCGTGGGCTGCCTCGCTCCTAGTCTCGAGGGCATGACGACGAACGAGAACACCACCGCGACACCCGACGCCTTCGCGTCCGAGGAGGCCCCCCGACTGGAGTGGGCCAAGCACGCCCCCGAGGTCTGGAAGGCGATGCTGGGGCTGGAGAAGGCGGCGGGCCGGGGCCTGGACCCGAAGCTGAAGGAACTGGTGAAGATCCGCGCCTCGCAGCTCAACCACTGCGCCTTCTGCCTGGACATGCACACCAAGGACGCCCTCGCGGCCGGCGAGAGCGTGGAGCGGATCGTGCAGCTCAGCGCCTGGGAGGAGTCGCGGCACTTCTACACGGAGAAGGAGCTCGCCGCGATCGAGCTGACCGAGGCGGTCACCGTGCTGACGGACGGCTTCGTGCCGGACGACGTGTACGGGAGGGCGGCCAAGTTCTTCGACGAGAGCGAGCTGGCCCACCTGATCGCCGCGATCACGGTGATCAACGCCTGGAACCGGTTCGGTGTGACCTGCCGGCTGGCGCCGGGCCACTACACGCCGGGGCAGCACGGATGACGGGCCTCACGAGGCCCCCGGTGACGGGTGCGGAGCGTTTCCGGGCCCTGCACCACGGCCGGGCGCCCGGCGACCCGCTCGTCCTCCCCGGCCCGTGGGACGCGGTGAGCGCCCGCGTCTTCGCGGATGCCGGGTTCCCGGCGCTCGCGACGCCCAGCGCGGGCGTGGCGGCGTCCCTCGGGTACGAGGACGGGGCGACCCCCGCCGACGAGATGTTCGCGGCCGTCGCGCGGATCGTGCGGGCCGTCGACGTGCCCGTGTCGGCGGACGTCGAGGACGGGTACGGGCTGGCGCCGAAGGAGCTGGTGGAGCGGCTGCTGGAGACGGGCGCCGTGGGCTGCAACCTGGAGGACTCCACCGACGGGGTGCTCAAGGACCCGCGGGAGCACGCCCAGTGGCTGGCCGAGGTGCGGGCGGCGGCCGGGGACCGGCTGTTCGTCAACGCCCGGATCGACACGTTCGTCAGGGGTGTCGGTGATCCGGAGGCGGCGATCGAACGGGCCGCGCTGTACGTCGCGGCGGGCGCCGACTGCGTGTATCCGATCGGCGCCCCCGACGGCGTACTGCCGCTGCTGCGGTCCGGCATCCAGGGGCCGGTGAACGTCGGCGGGCGGCCCGGGGAGGGCCCCGCGTCCGCCGAGCTGAGGAGGCTCGGCGAACTCGGGGCCACCCGGATCACGTTCGGGCCGGGACTCCAGCGGCGCGCGGAGGGCGTGCTGCGGGAGATCGCGGCGGAACTGGCGGGGTGAGGGTCAGGGCAGCCACTTCTTCCAGACGGACTCGTGGCTGTCCACCCACTTCTTCGCCGCCACCTCGGGCCGCATCTTCTGCTCGGCGATCATCAGGGAGACCTGGTTCTGGTCCTCGGTCGTCCACTCGAAGTTCTTCAGGAACTGAGCCGCGTCGCCGCCGTCCTCCGCGAAGTCGGCGTTGAGGTACTTCTGGAGCGGGGTGACCGGGTAGGCGCAGTCGACCTTCGCCGGGTCGGCGTCGCAGCCCTCCTTGTACGGCGGCAGCTTCACCTCCGTCATCGGCACCTTCTCGAACAGCCACTGGGGGGTGTACCAGTAGGTCAGGAAGGGCTTCCTCTCCTTGGCGAACTGCTTGATCTGGGTGATCTGGGCGGCCTCGGAGCCGGCGAAGACGACCTTGTAGTCCAGGTCCAGGTTCTCGACGAGGGCCTTGTCGTTGGTGACGTAGGACGGGGAGCCGTCCATCAGCTGGCCCTTGTCGCCGCTCTCCGCGGTGCGCAGCAGTTCGGCGTACTTGTCGAGGTTCTTCCAGTCGGTGACGTCCGGGTGCTTCTTCGCGAAGTACGTCGGGACGAACCAGCCGATGTGCCCGGTGACGCCGAGGTCGCCGCCGGGGGCGATGGTCTTCTTGTCCTCGACGTAGCGCTGCTCCTGCTCGGGGTGGCCCCAGTCCTCCAGGATGGCGTCGACGCGGCCCTGGCTGAGCGCGTCCCAGGCGGGGACCTCGTCGACCTGGACGGTGTCGACGCGGTAGCCGAGCTCGTGCTCCAGCAGGTACTGGGCGACGGCCACGTTGGCCTGGGCCCCGACCCAGGACTGCACGGACAGGGTGACGGTCCTGGCGCCCTGGGCGTTCGCGTACGGGGACGCCTGCTTGGTCATGTCGGCGGCGCCGCAGCCGGTGGCCAGCGCCAGCACGGCGACGGCCGCCGTGATCCGCCTGCGTGACATCTCAGGCTCCCTTCTTCGTACGGCGTTCGGTCGGCTGGGTGACCCGGTCGAGCATCAGGCCGAGGCAGACGATCGCCGCGCCGGCCACCAGGCCGGTCGCCAGGTCGCCCTGCGCGAGGCCGAAGACGACCTGGTAGCCGAGGGCGCCGCCGCCGACCAGGCCGCCGATGATGACGACGGCGAGGACCAGGACGACGCCCTGGTTGACGGCGAGCAGCAGGGCCGGGCGGGCCAGCGGGAGCTGGACCTGGCGGAGCTGCTGGCCGCTGGTGGCGCCGAGCGAGCGGGCCGACTCCATGGCGGCCGGGTCCACCTGGCGCAGGCCCTGCGTGGTGATGCGGACGACGGCCGGGAGGGCGTAGACGACCGCGGCGGCCACGGCCGGGGCCCGGCCCACGCCGAACAGGGCGACGACCGGGATCAGGTACACGAACTGCGGCATCGTCTGGAAGACGTCCAGCACGGGCCGCAGCAGGCGTTCGAAGCGGTCGCTGCGGGCGGCGGCGATGCCGGTCGCGAAGCCGATGACCAGGGTCACGGCGACGGCCGCGAGGACCTGGGAGAGCGTGTCCAGGGACGGCTTCCACACGCCGAGCACGCCGATCGCGGCCATGGCGAGGACGGCGGTGAGCGCGGTGCGCCAGGTGCCGAGCAGCCAGGCCAGGGCGGCGACGACGAGGAGTACGGACCACCAGGGCAGCCAGTGCAGGCCGTCCCGAAGGGGGTTGAGGACCCCGTTGGTGAAGTGGGCGGCCCAGTCGGCGGTGCCGCCGATGACGGGGACGCCGGAGTACAGGTGGGCGGTCATCCAGTCGACGGCCCGGTTGACGGGCTCGGCGATGTCCACCTCCCACCCGTCTGGCCAGTCGAGGAGGCCGGCGATCCGTCCGGCGACCGCGACGGCCGCGGCGGCGGCCACGACGTACAGCCAGGTCAGCGGGGACGTGCGGGACTCGCCGAGCCGCTCCCCCGCCGCGCCGGTCACGCGGTCCAGGACGACGGCGAGCAGCACGATCGGGATGCCGGCCGCGAGGGCCGCGCCCACGTCGACCGAGGCGAGCGCCTGGTAGACGCGGTCGCCGAGGCCGCCGGCGCCGATGACGGAGGCGATGACGGCCATGGAGAGCGCCATCATGATCGTCTGGTTGACGCCGAGGAGGAGTTCCTTGCGGGCCAGCGGGATACGGGCGGTCAGCAGCCGCTGGCGGGCGGTGGTGCCGAGGGACTCGACGGCTTCGAGGACCTCCTTGTCGGCGCCGCGCAGGCCGAGGGCGGTGAGCCGGGCCATGGGCGGGGCGGCGTAGACGACGGTGGCCAGGACTGCGGCGGGGACGCCGATGCCGAAGACCAGGACGACGGGGAGGAGGTAGGCGAAGGCGGGCAGCACCTGCATGGTGTCGAGCACCGGGCGCAGGACGCGGTCCATCCGGTCGGACAGGCCGGCGGCCAGGCCCAGCAGGGCGCCGACGACGACCGACGCGAGGACGGCCACCACCATGAGCGCGAGCGTCTGCATGGTCGGCACCCACATGCCGAGCAGCCCGCAGGCCAGGAACGCCACGGCGGTGCCGAGCGCCGGCTTCACGCCGGCCACCCGCCAGGCGACCAGGGCGCCGATCGCGGTGACCCCGGCCCAGCCGACGGCGAGGAGGGCGAGGTAGACGGCGCGTACGGTGATGACGACGACGTTGCTGACGTGGCCGAAGAAGTAGAGGAACAGCGGGTGGCTGTCCCGGTTGTCGATGATCCAGTCGCTGGTCTTGCCGAGTGGTTCGGAGACGTCGACGGTGAGGGCGGACGGCCAGGTGGTGCCGCCCCACTGGGTGACGGCGAGGGGGACGAGGACCGCGGCGGCCACCGCGAGGGTGAGGAGCTTGCGGGCGGCGGGGTGGGTGAGGATGCCCGGCGGGGCGGTCTTCCGGGCCGGTGCGGTGATCGTCGCCATCAGACCGCCTCCTTGGGCAGCTCCGCCTCCTCGGGGAGGACGGCCGCCCCCTCGGGGCGTTCCTCGGGTGCGGCCGTCCCGGCGACGACACCGAGCAGCGCGTCCGCGTCGACCACGCCCAGGCAGCGGCCGTCGTCCATGACCCGGGCGGCCGAACCGGCCCGGGCGACCGCCTCGATGGCCTCCGAGACGGTGGCGTCGGGGCGCAGGGCCGGGCCGGTGCCCGCCTCGTCGGACGAGGTCGCGGGGCGCATCGCCGTGCGGACGGTGAGGACCTGCTCGCGCGGCACGTCGCGGACGAACTCGCGGACGTAGTCGTCGGCGGGCGAGCCGACGATCTCCTCCGGGGTGCCGAGCTGCACGACGCGGCCGTCGCGCATCAGGGCGATGCGGTCGCCGAGCTTGAGGGCTTCCTGGAGGTCGTGGGTGATGAAGACCATCGTGCGGCCCTCCTCGCGGTGCAGCCGGACGACCTCCTCCTGCATGTCCCGCCGGATCAGCGGGTCGAGCGCGCTGAACGGCTCGTCGAAGAGCAGCACCTCGGGGTCGACGGCGAGCGCGCGGGCGAGGCCGACGCGCTGGCGCTGGCCGCCGGAGAGCTGGCCGGGGCGGCGGTGCTCCAGGCCCTCCAGGCCGACCTTGGCGACGACGGCGGCGGCCCGCTCGCGGCGCTCGGCGCGGCCCATGCCCTGGACCTCCAGGCCGTAGGCGACGTTGTCGAGGACCGTGCGGTGCGGGAGCAGGCCGAAGTGCTGGAAGACCATCGCCGCGCGGTGGCGGCGCAGTTCGCGCAGCCGGGACTTGCCCATGGCGCGGACGTCCTCGCCGTCGATGGCGATGGACCCGGCCGTCGGCTCGATGAGCCGGGTCAGGCAGCGTACGAGGGTGGACTTGCCGGAGCCGGACAGGCCCATGACGACGAAGACCTCGCCCTTGCGCACGTCGAAGGAGACGTCGGCCACGGCGGCCGTGCAGCCGGTGCGCGCGCGCAGCTCGGCCGGGCTCAGGGCGGTCAGCTCGGGGTCGGCGGGGATCCGGGCGGCCTTCGGTCCGAAGACCTTCCACAGGCCGTCCACGGAGAAGACCGGGGGACGCTCGGCCACGGCGCCGGTGTCGTTGACGGTCGTGCTCATCGGGCGTCACCGCCGATCAGCTCGACGGCGCGCTCCCCGACCATGAGCACGCCGATCATGGGGTTCACCGCGGTCATCGTCGGGAAGACGGAGGCGTCGGCGATGCGGATGCCCTCCAGGCCGCGGACGCGCAGCTCGGGGTCGACGACGGCCGTCTCGTCGGTGGCGGCGCCCATCTTGCAGGTGCCCGCCGGGTGGTAGACGGTGTGGGCGACCTTGCGGGCGTACTCGCTCAGCTCCTCGTCGCCGGTGACGTCCGGGCCGGGGCAGACCTCGCGCTTGAGCCACCCGGCCAGCGGCTCCGACTTGGCGATCTCGCGGGCGATCCTGATCCCGTCGACGAGGGTGCGGCCGTCGTAGTCGTCCTCGTCGGTGAAGTAGCGGAAGTCCAGGGCGGGCTTCACGGACGGGTCGGCGCTGGTCAGGTAGAGGCGGCCGCGGCTCTTCGGCTTGGGGATGTTCGGGGTCATGGAGACGCCGAACTCCGGGCGCTCGTAGCCCAGTCGCTCGGGATTGTCCGTGAACGGGATCTGGTAGAAGTGGAACATCAGGTCGGGGCCCGCGTGTCCGGGGTCGCGGCGCACGAACAGACCGGCGTCGGAGTCCATCGCGGAGTTCTCCGGGATGGGTCCGTCGGTCTCCCACACGATCACCGACTCGGGGTGGTCGAGCAGGTTCTCGCCGACACCGGGCAGGTCGAGCGCCACGGGTATGCCGAGTGCCTCGAGGTCCTCGCGGGGGCCGATGCCGGAGTGCAGCAGCAGGCGGGGCGAGTCGACGGCGCCGGCGCACAGCACCACCTCGCCCCGGGCCCTGACCAGGATCTCCTCGCCGTCCTTGGTACGCACGTGGACGCCCTCGGCCCGGACGCCGTCGAGCTGGAGCTTGTACGCCCAGGTCTCCAGCATGATCGTGAGGTTGGGGCGCTCGTCCATCACCGGGTGCAGGTACGCCACCGACGCCGACGAACGCTTGTTGTCCTCGGGGTGGTAGGCCAGGTCGAAGAAGCCGACGCCCTCGGCGAAGGGCTTCTTGTTGAAGCCCTCGATCCGGGGGACCTCCAGCGCCTTCTGCGCGGCGTCGACGAAGTCGCGGGCGATGGCGTTCCGGTCCTTCTCGTCGACCGGGACGATGTTGTTCTTGAGACGCGCGTAGTACGCCTCCATCGGCACCGCGCCCCAGCCCTTGGCGCCGGCCGCCTCCCACTCGTCCCAGTCGGACGGCAGCGGCTTGAAGGCGATGAGGGTGTTGTGCGAGGAGCAGCCGCCGAGCACCCGGGCGCGGCTGTGCCGGATGTGCGAATTGCCGCGTGGCTGCTCGGTGGTGGGGTAGTCGTAGTCCAGCTCACCGCCGAGCAGGCCCATCCAGCGGCGCAGGGTCAGGACGTCGTCGCGGCCGACGTCGCTGGGTCCGCCCTCGATGACGGCGACGGTGACGTCCGGGTTCTCGGTGAGGCGGGAGGCGATCACCGATCCCGCGGTGCCGCCGCCTATGACGACGTAGTCGTAGACGTGGGTGGTCTCGGGCATGGGGGTACTCCAGAGGGTGAGCGGACGGGGACCCGGGCGGGCGGCCCGGGTGGGGACGGGCGGGCGGCGGTGGCCGGGGTCAGCCGGAGAACCAGCGGACGGGCTTCGGGGCGAGGTTCTGGTAGACGTGCTTGCTCTCGCGGTACTCGGCGAGGCCCGCGGGGCCCAGTTCGCGGCCGACGCCGCTCTTGCCGAAGCCGCCCCACTCCGCCTGCGGGAGGTAGGGGTGGAAGTCGTTGATCCAGACGGTGCCGTGGCGCAACCGGCCGGCGACCCGGCGGGCGCGGCCCGCGTCGGCGGTCCAGACGGCACCCGCCAGACCGTACTCGGTGTCGTTGGCGAGGGCTACGGCCTCGTCCTCGGTGCGGAAGGTCTCGACGGTGAGCACCGGCCCGAAGACCTCCTCCCGTACGACCCTCATCTCCCGGTGGCAGCGGTCGAGGACGGTGGGCTCGTAGAAGTAGCCGTTCTCCGGCCGCTGGGGGGACGGCTCGGGGCGCCTGCCGCCGCAGCGCAGCTCGGCACCCTCGGCCAGCGCGGAGGCGACGTAGTCCTCGGTCCTGGCGCGCTGCTGCTCGGAGACGAGCGGGCCGCACTCGACGCCGTCCTCGGTGCCGCGGCCGAGGCGGATCCTCGCGGCGCGGCGGGCGAGTTCGGCGACGAAGCGTTCGCGGACCGACTCCTCGATGATGAGCCGGCCGCCCGCCGAGCAGACCTGGCCGCTGTGGATGAAGGCCGCGTTGAGGGCCTGGTCGACGGCGGTGTCGAAGCCCTCCTCGGTCTCGCAGGCGTCGGCGAAGACCACGTTGGGGTTCTTGCCGCCGAGTTCGAGGGCGACCTTCTTGACGGTGACGGCGGCGGCCTGGGCGACCTTGGTGCCGCTGACCAGGCCGCCGGTGAAGGAGACCAGGTCGACGTCGGGGTGCTCGGCGAGCCGGGCGCCGACGGTGTGGCCGGGGCCGGTGACGATGTTGGCGACGCCGGTGGGGAGGCCGGCCTCGGTCAGCAGGCCGATCAGGGCGACGGTGGTCATCGGGGTGATCTCGCTGGGCTTGATCACGAAGGTGTTGCCGGCGGCGAGCGCGGGGGCGATCTTCCAGCTGGCCTGGAGCAGCGGGTAGTTCCAGGGCGTGATCATCGCGCAGACGCCGACCGGCTCGTGCACGACGACGCTGTGGATGTCGGGCGACCCGGCGTCGACGACCCGGCCGGGGGCCTCGCCGGCGACCAGGTCCGCGAAGTAGCGGAAGGCGTCGGCGACGCAGTCGATGTCGACGCGGCCCTCCTCGACGGTCTTGCCCGCGTCACGGCTCTCCAGCAGTCCGAGCGTCTCGCGGTCGCGCACGAGGAGGTCGGCGACGCGGCGCAGCAGGGCGGCGCGTTCGGCGACCGGCGTGTGCGGCCACTCGCCCGCGTCGAAGGCGCGCCGGGCGGCGGCCACCGCGAGGTCGGTGTCCCGCTCGTCGCCCTCCGCGACCACGGCGAACGGCAGGGCGTCCGCGGGGTCGAGGATGTCGCGCGTTCCCCCCGAGACGGCCGCCCGCCACTCGCCCCCGGCATGGATGGTGTCGCGCGCCCGGAGTTCCGTACTGTCCGCCATGATCGTCAATGCCTTCCGTTCCCTGTTCAGCGCCCGTGAGTCACGCAGGTGTCGGTCACGGGACCGGGTGCACCTGCCCTCCGGCCCCGAATGCATGCGGGCCGGGGGCCGGAAGTGTGCCGAGTCACTGAACAAAGGGACGGAGCGGTACGTATCACCCGCCCTGTGGGTGATCCGTCAGGGGCGGCTGTCGGTACCGGCCCCGCAGGCCGTGGACGGCGGGCAGAAGTGGCCGAGGGCCGTCCGCAGCACGGCCCGCTCGTCCTCGCGGCCGTCCGCCTCGGCTCCGTAGGCGGTGATCGCGTACACCTCGCCGTCGGCGGCCACGAAGCGTTCGTCGACGACGTGCCAGGTGCCGACGTCGGGCTCGCCCCTGAGGGAGTCGGCGAGGTACTCGAGCCGGGACCCGGTGAAGTCGCCGTCGTCCAGGGTCTCCAGGGAGAGCTTCCGGAAGCCGTCGGCCTTGGCCGTGCCGTCGGAGAGGAACGCCTCGAAGGACGCGTCGGGCGAGTCCTCCTCCACCTGGTACACCTGCAGCCGCCGGGCGCCGTCGGGGCTGCGGTAGTTGACCACGTCGATGCCGTACTCGGAGGGCACCGCGTCGCGCCCCCAGCCCGCCGGCCGGGCGATGGTGAAGCCCTCCGGGTCGGTGTGCACCTCGTAGCCGCCGGGCAGTCCGGTGGCCGTGCCGGACGGCGACCCGGGCGCGCCGGTGGGTGCCACCGCCTCCTCGGTCCGCAGCGCCTCCTCGGTCCGCGGCGCCTCCTCGGTCCGCGGCGTCGAGGGGTCGGGGTCCGGAGGGGCGGCGGTGGCGGACGCGCCCGCCGACCCCACCGCCCGGCCACCGCGGTCGTCCGTCTCGTCGCCTGCCGGGACCACCTGCGTCAGTACGAGGGCCACCACCACCCCGGCCGCGGCGGCTCCGCCCAGCACGGACCACATGAGCCTGCGGCTGGGCCCGCCGGTGCCTGCGGAGGGCGGCGCCGGCGGCTGCCCCGGCTGCGGCCGGGAACCGGTACGGGGCAGTTCGGGCGCGGACCATGCGCCATGGGCAGGCGGCGGCTCCGGCGCCGGGACACCGGCCGGGTGGTCGGCGCCCTCGCCGTGGGGTACCTGGGGTGCCTGGGGCACTTGGGGCACCTGCGGGGGCTGCGATGCCTGCGGTGGTTGTGGTGCTTGTCCTGGCTGCTGCGGCGCCTGGGGGGCTTGGGGTGCCCGAAGCACCTGGGGCTCCCGGGGCTCTTGAGGCTCCCAGGGCTCCTGGGGCTCCTGGGACTCCTGAGGCACGGACGCCGGCCGGGGCGGTGGCGGCGGGGTGACCGGTGCCGTGCCGCCCGCGGTGTCCTCCCAGCGCTGGGTCGCCTCGTTCCAGTACCGCCGCTGTCCCCCGCTCATCGGCTCACATCCCCAGCAGCCCGGCGACCGTCCCGAAGGACGCGAACAGCGACAGGGCGGTCTGCGAGTCCTCGAGCAGGCCCCGCAGCCGCTGGAGACGCCCCTCGGGGGCCGTGCCGGTACGGGTGATCTCCTCCTCGGTGTCCGCGAGGGCCGTGTCGAGCTGGTCGGTCCGCTCGGTGCGCTGGATGCGTGCCAGGTCGGCACGGAGTTCCCGCACCGCTCTCAGCAGTTCCTCGGCGGCCTGGTCGCGCGCTGCCGTGGTGCCGTAGTGGCTCGTCACGTTCGCGTTGTCGCCGACGGCGAACGTCGCCCCCTGGGCGTTGCCGATGTGGATGTTCGGCTCATTTTGCGCCATTGCTTCCGGATCCCTTCTGCGGCGCGGGGCCGCCGGTCTTGGACGAGACGTGGGCCTTGTCGCCGACGGCGAAGGTGGCCCCTTCGGCGTTGCCGATGTAGGTGCTGCCGTTGCTGAGGTTCACGATCTTCTGCACGAACTCACCGGTTTCGTAACCGGCGTCGGCGAGGGCCAGCCGCACCCCGTGCCCCACGCGGTCCTGGATGCTCCTGAGGTAGCGGCTGACGTCCATCTCCTGGAAGGTGGACCCGGCGGGCCTCGAGGCCAGCTCCCGCACGGAGACGGCGGGGCCCGCGGGGAGCGCGCCCGTGTGGCCGCCGGTCAGCAGCCGCCACCCGTACACCAGGCCCCGGCCGAGGGTGAGCAGGGAACGGCCCACGGAGCCGGGCACCAGGACGGCGGCTCCGGCCGCCTTGCCCAGCGCGTTGTTGTTGCGGAACCGGTGGGAGGCGCGGTCGGCGTCCTTGAAGTCCCCGCGTACCGGCGTCAGCACGTGCGGGGCGATCTCCAGCATGAGCATGCGGCCCTGCGTGTGCAGGCGCACGAAGACCGTGACGACCAGCTCCTCCTCCCAGCCGCCGACCCGGATCCGCAGGAAGTGCCGCCGCTTCTCGGCGCCCTCCTCGACGGCACGCGTCCGGTGCTGCTCGAACGCCTCCCAGCTGTACGGGGCCTGCTCACGGCTGAGCAGCCCCTCCACCGGGAGGAACACGCACTCGTCGATCTCCAGCCGCCGCAGCCGGTCGCGCACTCCGGCGCCCGCGTACTCGGAGGGCAGGCGCAGTTGTTCGATCAAGGGCCGGACGCGGTCCAGGATCGCCCGGTTGCTGAGCGGCTGCTGCTTCTTCTCGTCGTCCGGCCGCAGTTCGACGGCCAGGACCCAGGTGTCGTACGCCGATCCCGCTCCGCAGAACGGGTGCTTCTCGTTGTACATGATCAGCGGCGCGTGCTGTTCCAGCCGGATGCGCCCCATCAGCCGCTGGAACCGCCCGCCCTCGGCCTTCTCCGCCGGGTCGCCGGCGGCGTCCGGGAAGCGTTCCGGGGAGAGTTCGGCGGCGAGCGCGCGGGCGAACTGGTTGCGCTGCGCGGCCACGCAGAGCCCGATGAGCACGAGGACGGCGATCCCGAACCAGGCCTGCCACACTTCGATCAGCCCGGCGCCGTCCCCGACGGACGGGAGCGCCACGTCGGTGATCTCCTGCCAGTCGGAGCCACCGGAGCCGTAGAAGTCGTCCGACGATCCGTACGAGGAGTCGTCGTCCGAGTCGCCGCCGAACGCGACGGCGACCATGATGAACATGAAGAAGGCGAACTGCAGGCGCCCCCACCAGCGCGCCACGAAGGCCGCGAGTCGCCGGTACAGGGGCGGCCGCTCGGCGCGGCCCCTGATCCAGGGGGCCAGTGCGAGCAGCACGCTGGGCCACAGGAGGACGGCGAGCAGCCAGCCGCTGAGCGGGATCCCCACCACCCACAGCCCGATGACGGCCGCGGACCACAGCAGTTCCTGCCGACGAGCCCGCAGGGCGTGCGCGAGGACCCGGGCCGCGTCGAAGCCGAGCGACGGCGCCACGATCCGCTGCTCGTCGAGATACAGCTCCTCGATGACGCGGTCCCGGTAACCGGGGTCGAGGTAGGCGCCCGCGCACAGCAGCCGGGTGGCCTCACTGGCGTACGGCGGGACGGGCGGGGGCTCCGGCGGCGCCCCCGTGTTGCTCTGCTGCGGTTGCTGCGGTTGCTGCGGTTGCTGCGGTACGTAGGCGGTGCTCACGCGGATCCCCCGATGCGCGGGAAGTCCGTCGGCGACGGACGAGGTGACGGCGCATCAGCATAGGGGAGGAAGGCCGCCCACATGTACGGAACGTCAACGGGGCGCCACGTGGAAATGGCCGGTCCCCGGACCGCGGTGGCGGATCCGGGGACCGGGGCACCGGCCGGACGCCCGGTCCGGCGGTGTCGTGCTGCGGGACGTCAGATGAGGCCGAGGGCGCGGACCGCCTCGCGCTCCTCCGAGAGCTCCTTGACGGAGGCGTCGATGCGGGCGCGGGAGAACTCGTTGATCTCCAGGCCCTGGACGATCTCGTACTTTCCGTCCTTGGTGGTGACCGGGAAGGAGGAGATGATGCCCTCCGGGACGCCGTAGGAGCCGTCCGAGGGGATGCCCATGGAGGCCCAGTCGCCGTCGGCGGTGCCGTTGACCCAGGTGTGGACGTGGTCGATGGCGGCGTTGGCGGCAGAGGCGGCCGACGAGGCGCCGCGGGCCTCGATGATGGCGGCGCCGCGCTTGGCGACGGTCGGGATGAAGTCCTCGGCCAGCCACTTCTCGTCGCCCACCACCTCGGCGGCGTTCTTGCCGGCGATGGTGGCGTTGAAGATGTCCGGGTACTGGGTGGCGGAGTGGTTGCCCCAGATGGTCAGGCGCTTGATGTCGGTGACCGACGCGCCCGTCTTCTTCGCGAGCTGAGTCAGCGCGCGGTTGTGGTCCAGGCGGGTCATGGCGGTGAAGCGCTCCGCCGGTACGTCCGGGGCGGCGGCCTGGGCGATCAGGGCGTTGGTGTTGGCCGGGTTGCCGACGACGAGGACCTTGATGTCGTCCGCGGCGTGGTCGTTGATGGCCTTGCCCTGCGGCTTGAAGATGCCGCCGTTGGCCTCCAGGAGGTCACCGCGCTCCATGCCCTTGGTGCGCGGGCGGGCGCCCACGAGGAGGGCGACGTTGGCGCCGTCGAAGGCGACGTTCGGGTCGTCGGTGATCTCGATGCCCTGGAGCAGCGGGAACGCGCAGTCGTCCAGCTCCATCGCGGTGCCCGCGGCGGCGTTGAGCGCCGGGGTGATCTCCAGGAGGCGGAGCTTGACCGGCACGTCCGCGCCGAGCAGCTGGCCGGAGGCGATGCGGAAGAGCAGGGCGTAACCGATCTGGCCGGCCGCGCCGGTGACGGTGACGTTCACGGGAGTGCGGGTCATGGCGTTCTCCGTATGACAGCTGGCGGTGGGGCGTCCCGGCCCCGGGCTTTTGATCGATCTCTTGGTATCAAGAGATCCATCCAGCCGTCAGGCTATCGCGCCCGCAGTGTCCGGCACGTCCGGGTCGGTGTGGCCCGGCCCACAGGACCACCGCCGGGTCACCCGCCCGCACGAACGGAGGGTGCCGGGGGACGGCGAACGGCATGAAAGAGGCGGCCGCCTGTCCGGGAGAGGGGGGACGAAGCGACCGCCGTTCGGGGATACCGTTGCCGGACTCCCGTGGGGGTACTTCTCGCGTGCCCGTGACGCCGCGGGCCATGCCTGCCGCGGAGGACTTTCTCCCGGGAGGGCCGGCCGCACGCCTGTCCGGGCGGCCCTGTCCTCCGTGCGACCTTCCACGCCGTACGGGCTCCGTACGGTGTTCCCCCCGTACGGCCCTTCCCCTGTGCGGGGCCCTCTCCCCTGTAAAGCCCGCTCCCCCGCAAAAAGCCCTCTCCCCCGCAGGGCCACCGCCTGCCGGCTACTCCGTGCAGCCCTCCTGGCCCGACGCCAGCGTCACGCACGCCTTGGCCTCGGCCTCGGACTTCACCGCCACCATCGGGGTGTACGCGACGGTGTCGCCGGCCCCGGTGACCGTGCCCGTCTGCGGGGCACTCCCGCCCGCGCTGACCTGGACCTCGTCGCCCTGCGCGGCCTGGGTGACGCGGGCCCACGCGGCGCCGCAGGTCTTGCTGTAGCGGACCTCGACGGCGGCCGTGCCGACGGTGGCGGTCGCGGCGGTGGTCACCAGGTCGCCGCCGCAGCCCATGATCTCCGGGTCCTTGCCGGTGCAGGCGTCGCCGCTGCACTTCACGCCCGGCGGCAGCTGGGTGTCGGCGCTCACGGTGGGCGACGGGGAGGGCTTGGCGCCCTCGTTCTTCTTGTCACCGCCGTCGTTCAGCAGGAAGAAGGCGCCGGCGATCACGACGAGCACGCCGACGACGCCCGCGACGAACGTCGTCATCCGCTTGCCGCCGCCGGAGGGCCGGCCGCCCCCTGGAACGGAGCCGTCGCGCGGTGGCTCGCCGTACGAGCCGGGGGCCCCGGCGGAACCGAAGGGAGCGGAGGCCGCGGAGGGCACCGACGGTCCGTAGCCGTTCGGTGCGGCGGCGGCCGGCATCGCCGTGGTCCGCGCGGCTTCCCCGGTACCGGCCCGCGCCGTGCGGTCACCGGCCGGCGCCGGCCCGCGGTACCCGGCGACGCCCCACGAGTTCCCGTCGGCCGTGCGGCCGGACGACGGGACCGAGAGTGCGCCGGTCGCACCGCCGCCCCTGACCGTGCCGACGGCGGCGTCGGGGCTCTCCGCGGCGGTCGGCTGCGCGGGGACCGACGGCGGCAGCGTGGGCGCCACACCGGCCGGCCCGGCGATGCCGGGTGTGGCCGTCGCACCGCCGCCGTGCCGGCCGGTCCGGCTCCCCCTGCCGCTCCTGCTGCCACTGCCCGACTTGGCCGCGGACCCGCCCAGCTCGCCGAGCGCGGCACGCGCCTGGGAGATCCGGATGGCCTCCATGGTCATGTCATGGCGCATCTCCGAGCGGCTCCAGGCACGCTCGGCCAGCTCCCACATGGTGGTCAGGTGAACGGGGTTGGTCCCCGTCACCTCGGCCAGGGCCACGATGGCCCCCTTCGGCGCCAGCAGCCGGCCGTTCAGATAACGCTCCCAGGACGTCTTGCTGTAGCCGGTCGCGTCGGCCACCGACGCGATGCCCAGCTCGCTGCGGTCCACAAGTCGGCGCAACTGGCTGGTGAACTCTCTGATCTGCGGATCGAGTTCATCCGGCAAGGCCTTCCAACGAGGCATTGCTTCCCCCTCTTCCCCCCGGTGACGTGCTGTTCGTTCCCCCGCTCGGCCCTCGCGCGCGGCGTCCCACACGGAGTCCCGTTCTGGCTACCCACAGGGATGCGCCCGGTCAGGATCTCAGTTCCCGGGGTGGGGGCGCACAGGAGCACAGAGGTCGCGAACGAGCACCGTCGCACGCCCGCCGACCCGTGGTCCAGTGTCCCACCGGCATTCCCATGCCCCGAACCGAACCCCTGACGGTAACGCTGTCCTCGAACGACTTCGCGGCAAATCCCGGAACTTGTCCATACTTCGACGCACGGTGCGCACTTGGGCGTTCACGCACGGCACACGTGTCACATCTTTCGCGGCTCGCGTAGCGGAGTAGCGGAACGGTCACTTCCGTGCCACAGCGCCCTGACAGGCGTTGATCAGGGCGTTCCGCGTGCAGGAGGGTTGGTTCCGGCGACGGCCCGCCCTTCCACGGGGGTGAGGACGGGCCGTCGCCGGCGCACGCTGAAGAGGGCCGGATCGCCGTGAAGCGCCGGCTCGCCGTGAAGCGCCGGCTCGCCGCGAAGCGCCGGATCGCCGCAAAACGCCGGATCGCCGCAAAACGCCGGATCGCCGCAAAACGCCGGATCGCCGCAAAACGCCGGATCGCCGCAAAACGCCGGATCGCCACGAAGCGCTAGCTCACCGTGAAGTGCAGGGCGTCCTTCAGGAACGGGATCTCCAGCACCGGATCCGGCTGCGCCATCAACGCCAGCAGGACGATGGCGAGGCCCAGGACCCCGTAGGTGGCGATGTCCGTGAAGCGCGAGCGCACGGCGAGCATGCCGACGTCGGGCAGCACCCAGCGCAGCGCGGCACCGACCAACAGGGCGGCGCCGACCAGCAGCGTCCCGAAGCGGAACACGTCCATCGCGGTCAGCAGCAGGCCGATTCCGACCAGGCCGACCACCAGGAGGATCGGCCACTGCCGGGCGGGCGCCGGGGCGTCGCCGGTCGCGGCCCGGCCGCCGCCCTCGGGTCGCGCGGTGTCACGGGTGAAGAGCGGGAACCGCCGCGTGACCCGCCGCGGCCTGCCCTCGGCGTCGGGCGCGCTGACGGGGTCCCGGACGGTGAGGTCCCCCGAGCTCTCTGAGTCCCCAGAGTCCCCTGAGCCCCCCGGGCCCCTCAGGTCCCCCGGGCTGCCCGAGCTCCCCGGGTCCTCCCGGCGTTCGGCGTCGGTGTCCTCAGCCGGCACTGCGCTCCGCCGCCTCCACCACGTTGACGAGCAGCTGGGCCCGGGTCATGGGGCCGACGCCGCCGGGGTTCGGCGAGATCCAGGCGGCGACCTCGGCCACGCCGGGGTGGACGTCGCCCATGATCTTGCCCTCGGCGTTGCGCGAGACGCCGACGTCGAGGACGGCCGCGCCCGGCTTGACGTCCTCGGGCCGGACCAGGTGCGGGGAGCCGGCCGCGGCGACGATGATGTCCGCGCGCTTGAGGTGGGCGGACAGGTCCCGGGTGCCGGTGTGGCACTGGGTCACGGTGGCGTTCTCGCTGCGCCGGGTGAGCAGCAGCGGCATCGGGCGGCCGATGGTGACACCGCGGCCGACGACCACGACCTCGGCGCCCTTGATCTCCACGCCGTAGCGGCGCAGCAGGGTGAGGATGCCGTTGGGGGTGCAGGGCAGCGGCGCCGGCTCGTTGAGGACGAGGCGGCCGAGGTTCATCGGGTGCAGGCCGTCCGCGTCCTTGTCCGGGTCCATCAGTTCCAGGATGCGGTTCTCGTCGATGCCCTTGGGCAGCGGCAGCTGGACGATGTAGCCGGTGCAGGCGGGGTCGTCGTTCAGTTCGCGGACGACCGCCTCGATCTCCTCCTGGGTCGCCGTGCCCGGCAGTTCGCGCTGGATGGAGGCGATACCGACCTGCGCGCAGTCGCGGTGCTTGCCGGCGACGTACTTCTGGCTGCCGGGGTCGTCGCCGACCAGGACGGTGCCGAGGCCGGGCGTGACGCCCTTCTCCTTCAGCGCCGCCACGCGGGCGGTCAGTTCGGACTTGATCGCGGCTGCGGTGGCCTTGCCATCGAGAATCTGGGCGGTCATGCCCCCATCCTCGCGGATGACGGGCCCCCGGTTCCAATCCGGCCGTCATGCGGGCAGCCGCCGGTCACCTCCCGGAGTACCAACGGAGCACCACGGGCGCACCACGGGAGTGCCCCAGGAGCACCACGGAGCACCACGGGAGCACCGCGGGAGCCCTGCCAGAGCGCTGCCGCAGCGCCACCGGAGCACCCGGGAGCGATATGCCGGCACTCCGGCACATGTCCCACCATGCATGTTCATGATCGACGTGGTTGCACTTGCACAACACCTTGTGACCGGGCTGGACAAGCAGGAGACCGGTCAAGAACGATTGGGCAGCACAGTGCCGCGGGGCCGTACCGGGGGGACGAACCGCTACGACGAACCTCCTCCGAGTCGAGCCGCGCGTCGTCCCCGCACTTGACAGCGACGGAGGAAGTCCCGCCATGAGTTTCGGCGACCCGAACAACCCCTACGGTGCGCCGCAGGGCCAGCAGCCGGGCTACGGCCATCCCCAGCAGCCGCCCCAGGGCCAGCCGGGCTACGGCTACCCCGGACAGCAGCCCCCGGGTCAGCCCGGCTACGGCTACCCGGCGGCGCCGCCCGTGCAGCAGCCCTACGGCGGCGCCCCCACCTCGATGCCGGGCACCGTCAGTGCCGCCCGCGTCATGCTGTGGGTGATGGTCGGCTTCCAGGTCCTCGGCACCATCCTGTTCGCCGTCTCCGCGGCGGCCGTCGACCAGGCCAAGGACGACCCCGCGTTCGAGGAACTGGCCGACTACTCGTCCGGCGTGCTGTGGGCCTTCGCCGCACTCGCACTGGTGTGGGGCGTCTGGGCGTCCGTCCTGGCCGCGAAGTTCAACTCCGGCGGCAACGGCCTGCGCGTCACCGCGCTGGTCTTCGGCGTCCTCACCGCGATCATCGCCGTCTACCCGTTCACCCTGTTCGGCATCATCCACCTGGTGTTCGGCATCCTGATCGCCGTGTTCGTCGGCAACCGCAACGGCGCCGCCTGGTTCCAGCGTCCTCGTTACTGAGGCCGCCGCCGAAGCAACCTGCGACAGCGCGGAGCGCGGAGCGCTTTCGCGCCAATCACCCCACAGGGCCGTGTCTCACCCGTACGAGGGAGACACGGCCCTGGTGCGTCGCAATAGTCTGACGTGGGTAGCCGTCAGGCACGGGGAGACGCACCTTGTACAGCATCATCGTGGTACCTCCGCCGACCACGGAGGACGAACGCACCCGCACCCAGATCCGCCTCGCCCCCGGCGAGCGCCTCGTCTTCGGGCGGTCCGTGCCCGAGGGCGGCCTGCTGATCGGGCACGACGGAGTGTCCCGCAGAGCGGGTGAGATCACCGCCCACGGCACCTTCTGGACCATGAGCAACCTGTCCGCCCACCAGACCTACGTGGTGGAGAACCCGGAGGGCGCCGGCGAGCACATCAAGGTGGCGCCGGGCCGGCTGGACGCCCCGGTGCCGTTCGAGTTCTCGCGGATCGTGCTGCCCGCCGCCGGCGACCTGCTGCCGGTCGAGGTGTGGGCGCCGCGCCACGACTACCTGTGCGCCGAGGACGGCGGCGACGGCGAGCCGACCGCCCCGGCCTTCTCCGTCGACCGCACCAAGCGGTACTTCGCCGTCCTGGCCGCCCTGTGCGAGCCACGGCTGCGCGGGGCGCCGCACGCGCCGCTGCCGACCGTCGAGCAGGTCGTCGAGCGGCTGCGGCCCGGCTGGCCGGCCGCGTCGCGCACGTCCGTCCAGTGGAACATCGACTACCTCGCGGTGAAGCTGCGGCTGAAGCCGGGCCCGGAGACCGCCGAGGCGGGTGCCCGGCTCAACGGCAAGAAGGAGTCCCTGGTCTCCATGGCGCTCCGCTTCGACCTCGTACGGGAGGACGACCTCGTGGTCCTCGCGGCACCGCCGCGCCGGGTCTCCCGGTGACCGAGCCGTACGCCGTCACCGTGCCGAAGGGCTACCGCGTCGGCGTCTGGGAGGTGCGGGCGCCGATCGCGACGGGTGCCTTCGGCAGCGTGTACGAGGCCCGCCGTGTCGGCGACGGCGACGCCGGCCTGCCGCGCACGGCCGCCCTGAAGTTCCTGCCCACCGGTACGGGCACCCCCCGCCAACTGTCCCACCTGCGGGAACTCGTCGAGCGGGAGGTCGAGTTGCACCGCAGGCTGCGGCGGCCCCGGCTGGTGCGGATGTACGAGACCCTCGTCGTCGACGACCCGGCCCGCCCCGCTCTCGACGGCGCCACCGTCCTCGTACTGGAGAAGGCGGAGGGCTCGCTGTCCGCCCTGCTGTCCGCGTCGCCGCGCCCGGCCGCCGGGCCCGCGCTGCTCGGTCAGGTCTGCGAGGGCCTGGCCCAGCTGCACCGGGCCGGGTGGGTGCACGGGGACCTGAAACCGGCCAACGTGCTGCTGATGAGGGACGGTTCGGCCCGGCTCGCCGACTTCAACATGGCCGCCCAGCTGGAGGGCACGCACGCCTACACCCCCGCCTTCTCCACACCGGACTACACCCCGCCCGAACTGCTCTGGTCGGAGATCGGCGAACGCGGCCGCCGCATCCGCCCCTCCGCCGACGTCTGGGCCTTCGGTGTCCTCGCCCACCTCGTGCTCACCGGGTCCTTCCCGCTGCCCGGCGGCACCCCGACGGCCCGCCGCGACGCCGAGGCCGCCTACGCGCGCGGCACCGAGGAACTGCGGCTGTCGCCCGCGCTGCCCGAGGCGTGGCGGGAGACCGTACGCGCGTGCCTGACCCGTACGCACGCCGAACGCATCGGCACGGACGCCCTGGCACGACGGGTGGCGGCGGCCACGGGCGGTACGGGCGGCCGGTCCGTCCTGACGCGCCGTCCGCTCCGCCGGCGGACGGCGCTCGCCGCGGCGGCCACCGCCGTGGTCGCCGCCGTGGCCGCCGCCGCGCTCGGCTACGGCATCGCCGCCCGGAGCGGCGGCGGCCCCAGGCCCGCCGGCCGGGGGCCCGAGGGGGGGGACCCGGCAGTGTTCCCCGCCCCCCCCCGGGTGGCGCGAGCACGCAACCACCAGGGGGCGGTTT
>NZ_JBVJVN010000001.1:195376-360388 GCF_055603605.1 Streptomyces sp. NPDC037271 | reverse complement strand
CCCGCTCCCCTCCCCCCCCGATCGTACCCCACCCCCCCCCAGCTCCACCCCCCCGTTTTGTCCCCCCCCCCCCCCCCCCCCCTCCTTCCCCCCCCCCCCCCCCCCCCGGGCCCCCCCCCCCCCCGCCCCCGGCGCCCGGGGCCCCGGGGGCGGCACCACGACCGTCTCCGCCGCCTCCTACGGCGCCGCCGAACTGCGCACCGACCGGGGCGTGCCGCCCGCCTACCGCCTGCTGATCGTCGAAACGGCACGCGACTGCGGCCGCAAGGACGTCAGCCCGCCCCTGATCGCGGCCATACTGAAGGTGGAGAGCGACTTCGACCCGGACCTCGCCGACCCCGTCAAAGACGAGTACGGCATCGCCCGCTGGACCCCGGCAGTCCTGCGCTGGTGGATGAACGAGGACGGCACACCCGCCGACTCCGTCCCCGAGCCCCCGTTCCCACCGGCCGAGTCCATCCCGGCGATGGGCCGCTACCTGTGCTGGATCACGCCCCGTCTCGACGCCGGCCTGCCGGGCGACCGCCGGGTACTGATCGCCGTCGCCTACCGGACGTCGTACCGCAAGGTGAACGACGCGGGCGGGGTTCCCCCGAAGAACCGCGCCTACGCCGACCGCGTCGCCCACCACCTCAAGGAGTACACGCCACCCGGGCGGAAGTGACCCTGAGAGGTGAGAGGTACCGTGCGGCGGGCGCCCCGGGCACGGTGTGAGCACACCGCTTCAGCGGTACGACACCGACGTTCATGGGGGAACGACAGTGAACATCATCAAGCCCGCCGCGCTGCTCCTCGCGGCCTCGGCCCTGGTCGCCGGCTCCACGGTCGCGGCCACCGCCGCCGACCCGGCCGGCACCCGGGTCACCGCCCTCCAGCAGGCGGCCGACCAGGTGCTGGCCGACAAGCCCAAGCCCCTGCACGTGTCCGCCGACGCGGTCGAGTACGAGGGACTGACCGTCACCGAGGCGCCCAAGACCAAGGCCGCCAAGGACCTGGCCTGCGACTACGGCCACCTGTGCATGATCGTCAAGGGCACCAAGTTCGACTTCTACAAGTGCCAGACGTGGAACGTCACCAACTGGACCGGCAACGGACCGTTCACCAACAACCAGACGCCGGGCACGGTCGCCAAGTTCTTCAACAAGGACGGCAGCGTCCGCTGGACGTCGACGGCCTACCAGGCCGGCACGGCGACCTGGGACCCGATCTGGTCCCTGCGCCCCTGCTGACGATCCACCTGAACGGGCATGGCCTCCGGTCCCCTCTGGGGCGGCCGGAGGCCATGCCCGTTCACGACGGGGTGCCCCGGACCACCGGGGAGATCACCGCGCACCGCTCCGTCCGGATGTCCCGCGGTCGCTCCGGGGAGCCTTCCGCAGGGCGGCCCGGAGCACCGACGCCCCCACGGGGGTGAGGGTGTGCAGGACGCTCGCGCCGTGCCGCCGGCTGGTGATGAGCCCCGCCTCCCGCAAGGCCGTCGCGTGCCGGCTGGCCGCGGACGCGGAGACACCGGCGGCACGCGCGATCTCCCCGGTGGTCGCGCCGTGGGCGACGGCGCGCAGGACGGTGGCCCGGGCCGGGCCGAGGAGGGCGGTGAGCGGGGACCTCGACGGGGGCGGAGCCGGCGGCTCGTGCACGAGGGGGTAGACCAGTACGGGCGGCAGGCCCGGGTCGGCGAAGGCGATGGGACGCTGGTGCAGGAAGTACGACGGCACGAGCAGCATCCCGCGCCCCTCCAGGTACATATCCCGGTCCACGGAGGGGTGGTATTCGACATGCAGGACAGGCCGTTCCCACCGCGCCCACGGCCCCAGCCCCGTCAGCACCGCCTCCACACCCCCGTCCATCCACTCCCGTGCCCGCAGGAATCGTTCGGCCTCGGTACGGGCGTGGACCTGATCCTCGTAGGGAGCGACAGCGATGTCGTGGTAGGCCCGCAGCAACGTGACGAACTCCTCCCGGGCGGCCCGGTCGGCGAGCCCCGCCGCCCACGAGGGCGCGCCCACGACCCAGTCCAGGCGGCCGATCTCGGCCCGCACCCGGCGCGGATCGGTGGCGCGCACCGCGTCGAGTCCCGCCCGCAGTCCCCCGGCCGGCTGGAACGGCGTGAGGAAGTCGGGAAAGTAGGCGGCTCTCGGATAGAGCGGCAGCAGCACACTCCGCACGGCCGGCTCCAGCCCGGCCTCCCTCAGCCGTTCCCGCACGGTCCGGTACCACGCGGCATGCGCCCAGCGCCCCTGCCGGGTCTGGAGCCGGTGCAGGCTGATGGCGATGTCCCACAACGGGTCGGACGCCGCGCGCAACCGGATGCCGCCCAGGTCGGCGTCGCTGAAGTGGACGCGGAGCATCTCGTCCTCCCCCGGTGAACTGAGCTTTTGCGCTCGACCGCAACAGGATCGCCGGACGTGCCTCCGCCGGGCAACAGTGGGGACGGACCGGCAGGGCGAGGACACGACGCGCCCCGCTTCCGGACGGGTTCCGGGCCGCAACCGTTCTCCGCCCCCGCCATCCGGTCAGGGGCACCACCCGGAGAACGACGGCGGCACCGGGAACCGAGGACTGCCGACCGAAGGAGTCCACTGGGCCGTGCCGCTGAAGCTGACCATCATCCTGACGGTCCTCGCCGCGCTGAGCGCCCTGCTCGCCACCCCGCGGTCACGGCGTGAACGCCGCCTGCGCAAGCACGGCCGGGTCGCGACCGCGATCTGCCGGGGGCACTTGAACCCCCGCGACCCCCAGGGCCCCATACGGGTCCGCTGCAGTTTCCCCGTGGAACCGTACCGAGGCGATTTCTGGGCCGTCGTCCGGACGCGCGAGCGGATTCCCCAGGTCGGCGATCAGCTCCGCATCATCTACGACCCCGACGACCCCAATTACGCGGAGAACCTCGAGTACATGACCACAGCGGCCTTCGGCCGCGAAGACCTCATCATCCTGGCGTGCTGGCTCGTCTTCTATCTCGTGGCCGCGTCCTGCGCCGCGAGCGCGCCGTAGTGAGGAGTCCCGAAGAAGGAGTCCCGAAGACCGTCCGTCCCTGTTCCTGTCCACCGGGGCCGGTGGACAGGAACAGGGACGGGGACAGCGGCCGTCCCCGTGCCGGGGGTACGCCGCGTACGGGCGTACCCCTGCCGGATCTCAGTGGAAGAAGTGCCGCGTCCCCGTGAAGTACATCGTCACGCCGGCCTTCTTCGCCGCCTCGACGACCAGCTCGTCGCGGACCGAACCGCCCGGCTGGACCACGGCCTTCACGCCGGCCGCGGTGAGGATCTCCAGGCCGTCCGGGAAGGGGAAGAAGGCGTCGGAGGCGGCGTACGCGCCCTGCGCGCGCTCGGCGCCCGCCCGCTCCACCGCCAGCTTCGCGGAGTCGACCCGGTTGACCTGGCCCATGCCGACACCGACGGAGGCGCCGTCCTTGGCGAGGAGGATCGCGTTGGACTTGACGGCCCTGCACGCCTTCCAGGCGAAGGCCAGCTCGGCCAGCTCCGCCTCGGGGAGCGCCTCGCCGGTCGCGAGGGTCCAGGTGGCCGGGTCGTCGCCCTCGGCCTGGAGGCGGTCGGCGACCTGGAGGAGTGCGCCGCCGTCGATGGGCTTGACCTCGACCGGGGCGGCGGGGGCCTCGGGGGCGCGCAGCACGCGGATGTTCTTCTTCTTGGTGAGGGCTTCCAGGGCGCCGTCCTCGTAGTCCGGCGCGACGATGACCTCGGTGAAGATCTCGGCGACCTGCTCGGCCATCTCCTTGGAGACCGGGCGGTTGACCGCGATCACGCCGCCGTACGCGGAGACCGGGTCGCAGTCGTGTGCCTTGCGGTGGGCCTCGGCGACGTCCGCGCCGACCGCGATGCCGCACGGGTTGGCGTGCTTGATGATCGCGACGCAGGGCTCGGCGTGGTCGTAGGCGGCACGGCGGGCGGCGTCCGTGTCCGTGTAGTTGTTGTACGACATCTCCTTGCCGTGCAGCTGCTCGGCCTGCGCGAGGCCGCCGCCGTCGGGGGCGGTGTAGAGGGCGGCGGGCTGGTGCGGGTTCTCGCCGTAGCGCAGGGTGTGGGCGCGGTCGTACGTGGCGCCGAGGAAGTCGGGGAACCGGGACTCGTCCACGGGGGCGTACTCGGAGGCGAACCAGGAGGCGACGGCCACGTCGTACGCGGCGGTGTGCTGGAAGGCCTCGGCGGCCAGGCGCTTGCGGGCGGCGAGGTCGAAGCCGCCGTCCCGGACGGCGGAGAGCACGTCGGCGTAGCGGGCGGGGCTGGTGACGACGGCCACGGACGGGTGGTTCTTGGCGGCGGCGCGGACCATCGACGGGCCGCCGATGTCGATCTGCTCGACGCACTCGTCGGGGGTGGCGCCCGAGGCGACGGTCTCGCGGAACGGGTAGAGGTTGACCACGACCAGGTCGAACGGCTCCACGCCCAGTTCGCCCAGCTGCTGCCGGTGGCTGTCCAGGCGCAGGTCGGCGAGGATACCGGCGTGCACCTTCGGGTGCAGGGTCTTGACGCGGCCGTCCAGGCACTCGGGGAAGCCGGTGAGCTCCTCGACCTTGGTGACGGGCACGCCGGCCGCGGCGATCCGCCCGGCGGTGGAGCCGGTGGAGACGAGTTCGACGCCGGCCTCGTGGAGCCCGCGGGCGAGGTCCTCGAGCCCGGTCTTGTCGTAGACGCTGACGAGCGCGCGACGGATGGCCCGCTTGTTGCTCTCGGCGGTGGCGGTCACTGGATAACTACCTTTCGTCCCTCAATGCGATAGCCGTTGCGGGCGAGCCGCCCCACGACATCGACGAGCAGCCTTCGCTCGACTTCCTTGATGCGCTCGTGCAGAGCGCTCTCGTCGTCCTCGTCCCGGACCTCCACCACGCCCTGCGCGATGATCGGCCCGGTGTCGACGCCGTCGTCGACGAAGTGGACGGTGCAGCCGGTGACCCTGGCGCCGTACGCGAGCGCGTCCCGCACGCCGTGGGCCCCCGGGAAGCTGGGGAGGAGCGCGGGGTGGGTGTTGACGAACCGCCCCCCGAAGCGGGCCAGGAACTCCCTGCCCACGATCCTCATGAACCCGGCCGAGACGACGAGGTCCGGCTCGTGGGCGGCGACGGCCTCGGCGAGCGCCGCGTCCCACTCCTCCCGGCTCCCGTAGTCCTTGACCTTTCGTACGAAGGTCGGCAGCCCGGCGCGTTCCGCGCGCGCGAGCCCTTCGATGCCGTCGCGGTCGGCGCCGACCGCGACGATCTCGGCTCCGTAGGCCTCGACGCCGGTGGCGGCGATCCCGTCGAGCAGCGCCTGCAGGTTGGTGCCGGATCCGGAGACCAGTACGACAAGGCGCTTGGCTCGCTGGGCCACGGGCTTGGCAGCCACGGTGGGGGCCTTTCTCGGGGGAGCGGTCTGGGTGCGGGGTCGGTTCGGCACGGCCGCCGTTTCCCACAGCTGGTGACTCGGTACGACCGTCGGTTACCCGACCGTACGTTGTGTACGTTCGTCTGTTTGTACGGTCGTACGAATGCTTCACGCCCCCGGATACGGGGAAGTCTACGAAGCGGCCGACCGTCAGCAACGATACCGGCACACCGGACGGCCCCCTCGGGACGGGGGCGTGGCCGGAAGGTAGCGTCTGCGTGGAGCCGGACCGGGAACGCGACCCGCGCGTCACGCGTTCACCAGTCGTGCCGACCAGTTCGCCCGTTCCACCAGCTCGCCCGTTCCTTATCGCCGTTATCGCCGTTATCGCCAAGGGGAAGACGCTCAGTTGATGCCGGACCGCAGCCTGCGACTGCTCACGCTCCCCCAGCAGTCGGCGCAGCCAGGGGGACGCAGCACCGTGTTGCTGCGGGAGCGCCCCTCCTCGCCGCCCGACACCCCGCCGGACGGGACCAACAGCGGCGAGCGGGACGGCGCCACCGACAAGGACAACCCGTTCGCACCGCCCCCGGAGGGCACGCCGGACCGCCCCTGGCAGCCTCGGCACCCGTCGGGCGACGGCGGCGACTCACAGGGGGACGGCGGACGTTCGCCCTGGGGCCGCCAGTGGAGCGACCGGCAGCCCGGCCGCTCCTCCGGCGGCTTCGGTGAGCGACCCGGCGCTTCCGGTTCCGGCCCCGAGGGTCCGGGCGGCGGCACGGGCCCGCGCTGGGACCCGACGGATCCCACCCAGCGGCGTGCCCGCTATGCCCTGCTGAGCGGCATGTGGGCCCTCTTCTTCGCGCTCTTCACGTGGCCGTACGTGGCTCTGCTGCTCGGCGCCCTGGCCCTGTACTGGGGCATCAGTGCGCTGCGCGCCAAGCCCCGCGCCGCCGCCGACCCGGACACCCCGGCCCCGCCCGCCGCGCAGACCGGCCGCCCGCAGCGAACCGCCGCGATCAGCGGCCTGGTCACGTCCTCCCTGGCCCTCGTCCTGGTCGCCGCGTCCTTCAGCGCCCAACTGGTCTACAGCGACTACTACACCTGCCGGAACGACGCCCTGACCAACGAGGCGAAGCAGTCCTGCGAGACCCACCTCCCGGAGCAGCTCCGGGACCTGCTGGGCACGGACGACTGACACCCGGCCGCCGTTCGACACCGGCCACGGCACGTGCGGCCCGTGCGGCCCGTGCGGCCCGTGCGGCCCGTCCGGCTGGCGGGGACGGGACCGTCCGGGCCGGAGCGGGGATCCGGGGCGGCAGCACCCGGGGGCGGTGCGGGGCGGGACGGCAGGAGCGGTGGGACGGCAGGAGCGGCGGGACGGACAGCGATGATGGGACGGCGGTGATGACGGGGGTGGCGGGGCGGCAGGGGCGAAAGCCTCTGCGGTGACGCGACGCCTGCCCGCCGCTCGAGGCATCCGCCGCGGCCCACAGAGAAGCCGACCGGCAGCAGCGCGTGCGGCGCACCGCCACCGCCACCGCTGCCGCTCCCGCCACCAGCGCCGCCACTTCCGTCACCACCACGCCTCCGCTCCCGTCACCACCATCGCCACCGCCACACCCGTTCGCTGCCGGTGCCGCCCCGTCTCCGCCACCGCCTCATCGAGGGCAACGGCATCCGCTCCCACCGACGCCCACCGCCGTCAGCCGCCTCTCCACCCCGCGTCGCCGGCTCCGGCTCCGGCGCCTCAGCGGCAACGCTTCGCTCCCGGACCGGCCACACCCGCGCCCCCACCGCCACCGGCACCGCCACCACCCCGACCCACGCCAGCGTCGCGCCCCCGGCCTGCCACCACACCGGCCCGAACCGGGCCAGGGACGCACCACCGAGCGGCCCGCCCGCCAGCGCGGCCAGCAGGGCGACGAGGCACGCGCACAGGACGGCGGCCAGTACGGCGGCGACAACGGTCCGCCACCACGACCACGCCCCGACGGCCTCACCTCCTGCCGGCCCCGTCTCCGACCCCACGCCCGCCGTACCCGCCGTACCTACCGCACCCGCCGCTGGACCCGCCGCGTCCGCCGTCGCCGCCCGCGCCGTGAACCACCCCACCACGGCCCCCGCCGCCAGCGGCACCGCCCCGGCCATCCAGTGCAGCGGTGTGCCCGGACCCGCGTCCGGCACCGCCGCCAGCAGCGGAAACGGCGGCAGCAACGGTGCGGGAGCGGAGGCGAGGGGATCCACGACGTGACCGGTTCCGAGCACGAAACCGGGCCCGAGGGCGTAGGCCGCCGCCCACACCGCCGCGTTCGGCACCAGCGCCAGACAGAGCAGCAGCACGGCGAAATGACCCGCCCACCCCTCGGTCAGCTGCAGGAACGCGTCCCGGGCGGCGACTCCGTGCCACACCAGCGACATCGCGAGCAGCAGCGCCCCACCGCCGACGAGGACCGCCGCTCCGGCGCCCGCGGCGCGCGTCGCGGCGCCCAGGCGCGCGTCCGGCTCCACCACCAGCTCCCGAAGGCTCCGGGGCAGCACGCGCAGTGCGCGCCCCACCGGTCCGCCCGGACGGCCGAACGCCGTCCACATACCCGCGCCGGCCGCGCCCATGGTCACGAGCGGCAGCCACACCACCGCCCACCAGGAGGGCCGCAGCGCACCGCCCGCCGCGTACAGGCCGACCGGCGCGGCGACAGCGAGGTAACCGAGAACGACCCCGGCCCAGGCGTTGCGCGCGGAGACGGGCGGCGGGCCGGTGTCCGGGAGGGCCCCGCCCTCGCCCCCGCGCGCACCGAATTCCCCCTTCGCTCCCGCGCCCGCACCCACCACCAGACCAACGTCGTCCCCGGGTTCCGTGGCATCCCGGGCCGCCCGATGCAGCAGCCACACCGGCAGCAGGAGCAGCAGCAGCGGAGTGACGCCCACGGGCGCGGACCCGCCGGAGAGCGTGTCGGCACGGACCAGTTCGGCTCCGTGGGACAGCACCCACAGCGCCGCGGCGACGTGCAGGGCTCCGCCGGGCCCGCTGTCGGGGTACGGCGCACTGACCCACAGCACCATCACGAGCACGGCGCACGCCGCCAGCCCCAGTCCCGCCGCGACCACGCCGCCCAGGAAGCCGGCGGCCAGCCCGGGAGACCGGTCCCGCCAGCGGGTGCGCAGCAGAGACAGCGGGGCTCGGTGAGCGGTCGTCTGGATCACGCCCGTCATGGTCCCAACGACACGCGCTTTCCCGGCGTAACACGCGAAGGTCCGCTGTGTCGCCCAATATATGTTTATGTACTTTTTCGTACGAAGGGGTGCCCTGTGACACGGAGCCCCGCAACCCCGCTCCCTCCTCCCAAGGCACGCCGACGACTGCGTGAGACCGCCGCCCTGACGCAGGCTCAGGTCGCGGAGCGGGTGGGTGTCGCCCGTGAGACGGTCCGTGCGTGGGAGAGCGGCCGCACGACTCCGCGCGGCCGGAAACGGGAGGCGTACGCGAAGCTGCTGAACACCCTGGCCGAGGAGGCGGCGGCGCGACGGACCGAACCGGCGCCCACCTCGCAACCGGAACCGCAAGCGGTGCCCGTCGTCGTGGCCGTCCGCGCCGGATCGGCGAACGCCTCCGAGAAGGCCACCGACAGCCTCGTACTCCCCGCGAAGCCACTGGCCGAGCGGGCACGCGGGTCCGAACCGGAACAGAAGTCGGAACCGGAACCGGAACGGGAACTGAAAGCGGAGCCGGAGCCGGAACTGAAAACGGAGCCGGAGCCGGAACTCGAACTGGAGCCTGGGCCTGGGCCTGGGTTTGGGGAGCAGCCAGCACCGGGATCGCAGCCCGTGCCGACGCCCGGTCCGGTCGAGTTGACGCCCGCTCAGGCCTTCGACGCGCTGTACGAGTTCGGCGCCCCCTCGCTCGTACGGCAGACCTTTCTGCTGACCGGCCGCCGCGAGCTGGCGCGCGAGTCGGTGGAGCGTGCCTTCCAGGTCGCCTGGGAGCGCTGGCCCGAAGTGGCCCGCGACCGCGACCCGGTGGGCTGGGTGCGGGCGACGGCGTACGAGTACGCGCTCTCGCCCTGGCACCGGTTCCGGCTGCGCCACCGGCACCCGGAGCCGCCGCCCGCAGACCCCTCCGACCGCACCCTGCTGAACACCCTTCTCAGACTCCCCCCGCCGCACCGCCGCACGCTCATGCTGTACGACGGTGTGGGTCTGGGCCTGCCGGAGACGGCCGCGGAGACGGAGGCGAGCACCCCGGCGGCGGCGAACCGGCTGCTGCGCGCCCGCGAGGCCCTCGCCGACCGGCTGCCGGAGCTGGCCGACCCGCAGGTGCTGCACCGGCGGCTGGCCGAGCTGGCGGCGACCGAGCGGCTGCGGGCGGCCAGACCGCCGACGGTGCGGATGGGCAGCGAACGCCGGGCGCGGTTCTGGACCCGGGCAGCGATCGCCTTCACGGTCGCCCTGATCGGGAGCACCGCCCTGACCCTGCGCACCGCGCCCACGCAGTACGAGCCGCCCGTGTCCCCGGGCGTCACCGTGCGCGGGGTGCCTCCCCGGGTGGCGCCGGGGGCGCTGTCGGACGAGCAGCTGGAGCTGCGGCAGAAGCTGCGGGACCAGTGGCAGGACGGGCCGGAGCGGCTGACGCCCCGACTCGAATGACGGCGCCGCCCCGACTCGGCCGACGGCGCCACCCGGGCCCGGACGACTGCGCCTTCCGAGCCCCGGACGACTGCCCCTTCCAGGCCACGGACGACAGCGCCACCTGGACGGGACGGCTGTGCCGACCGCCGGACCCGGATGACGCGCGTACGCCGAGTGGCCCGCCCCGTGAGAGGGGCGGGCCACTCGGCGTGGGAGGACGGCGGCCGGCCGTCCGAACCGTGCTCAGCTGCCGAGGATGGCCCGGGCGAGCTTCGCCGTCTCGGTCGGCGTCTTGCCGACCTTGACGCCGGCGGCCTCCAGGGCCTCCTTCTTCGCCTGGGCGGTGCCGGACGAACCGGAGACGATGGCACCGGCGTGGCCCATGGTCTTGCCCTCGGGCGCGGTGAAGCCCGCGACGTAGCCGACGACCGGCTTGGTCACGTTCTTCGAGATGAACTCCGCCGCACGCTCCTCGGCGTCGCCACCGATCTCACCGATCATGACGATCAGGTCGGTCTCGGGGTCGGCCTCGAACGCGGCGAGCGCGTCGATGTGCGTGGTGCCGATGATCGGGTCGCCACCGATGCCGACGGCGGTCGAGAAGCCGATGTCACGCAGCTCGTACATCATCTGGTACGTCAGCGTGCCGGACTTCGAGACCAGACCGATGCGGCCCGGCTTGGTGATGTCGCCCGGGATGATGCCGACGTTGGACTGGCCCGGCGTGATGATGCCGGGGCAGTTCGGGCCGATGATCCGGGTCTTGTTGCCCTTCTTGCCGGCGTACGACCAGAAGGCGGCCGAGTCGTGCACGGCGATGCCCTCGGTGATCACGACGGCCAGCGGGATCTCGGCGTCGATGGCCTCGACGACGGCGTCCTTGGTGAACTTCTCCGGCACGAAGATGACGGAGACGTTGGCGCCGGTCTTCTCGATGGCCTCCTTGACGGTACCGAAGACCGGTACCTCGGTGCCGTCGAAGTCCACGGAGGTGCCCGCCTTGCGCGGGTTCACGCCGCCCACGACCTCGGTGCCGTCACCCAGCATGAGCTTGGTGTGCTTCATGCCGGTGGCGCCGGTCATGCCCTGGACGATGACCTTGCTGTCCTTGTTGAGCCAGATAGCCATGGTGTGTTGGTGTCCTCGTCCTGAGTGCTTACTTGGCGGCGTGGGCCAGCTCGGCGGCCTTGTCGGCCGCGCCGTCCATGGTGTCGACGCGCTGGACCAGCGGGTGGTTGGCGTCGGTGAGGATCTTGCGGCCCAGCTCGGCGTTGTTGCCGTCGAGGCGGACGACGAGCGGCTTCTCGACCTTCTCGCCGCGGTCCTCGAGGAGCTTCAGCGCCTGGACGATGCCGTTGGCGACCTCGTCGCAGGCGGTGATGCCGCCGAAGACGTTGACGAACACGGAGCGGACGTCCGGGTCGCCGAGGATGATCTCCAGGCCGTTCGCCATGACCTGGGCGGAGGCACCGCCACCGATGTCCAGGAAGTTGGCGGGCTTGACGTTGCCGTGCTTCTCACCGGCGTAGGCGACGACGTCGAGGGTGCTCATGACGAGACCCGCGCCGTTGCCGATGATGCCGACCTCGCCGTCGAGCTTGACGTAGTTGAGGTTCTTCTCCTTGGCGGCGGCCTCGAGCGGGTTGGCCGCGGCCTTGTCGTGGAGGGCCTCGAAGTCCGGGTGACGGAACTCGGCGTTGTCGTCCAGCGACACCTTGCCGTCGAGGGCGATGACGTCGCCGGAGACGACCTTGGCCAGCGGGTTGACCTCGACCAGGAGGGCGTCCTCCTTGATGAAGGTGTCCCACAGCTTGACCAGGATGTCGGCGACCTTGTCGGCGACCTCGGCCGGGAACTTCGCGGCCTCGACGATCTCGCGCGCCTTCTCGGGCGTCACGCCGTCGATCGCGTCGATCGGGGTCTTGGCGACGGCCTCCGGACGGGTGGCCGCCACCTCCTCGATCTCCATGCCGCCCTCGACGGAGGCGATGGAGAGGAAGGTGCGGTTGGCACGGTCGAGGAGGAAGGAGACGTAGTACTCCTCGACGATCTCGGGGGCGGTCTCGGCGATCATCACCTTGTGGACCGTGTGGCCCTTGATGTCCATGCCGAGGATGTCCGTCGCGCGGGCGACGGCCTCGTCCGCGGAGGCGGCCAGCTTCACGCCACCGGCCTTGCCACGACCACCGACCTTCACCTGCGCCTTGACGACGGACTTGCCGCCCAGACGCTCGGTGATCTCGCGCGCCGCCTCAGGCGTGTCGATGACTTCACCGGCCAGCACCGGTACATCGTGCTTGGCGAAGAGGTCCCTCGCCTGGTACTCGAACAGGTCCACGCGCTTCCGTCCCTATCAGTGATCTCGCGGTTCGTTGGATGCGTGGGCGTGCCGCGAGGGCAACGTGACGTCCGCTGTGTCACAAGGGGAGCGCACACGGTGACCGAGCGCGCGGCATGTCCGTCTCGCAGGTTATCGCCGGTTGCGGGGGGTCTCTAAATCGTAGGTCACACCTGAGCGGTGATGCCTGTCACATGATGCCGTGCTCACTGGCACGGGGTGCCGGGCGTGAGGGGTCTACAGGGGCGGGTGAGCGCCGCTCCGGCGGGCTCGGTGGGGCTCGGGGGGCTCGGGGGGCTCGGGGGCTCGCGGGCTCGGGGGCTTTCGCCGGGCCGTGGGAGGGGCCTCACCGGGCTGGGGTTGGCCCGGTGAGGCCCGTCGGACTCCCCGGGAGGCGCACGGGTGCGGTCCTCCGGGAAGCGGGCCTGCTGATACCCACCCCAATGGGAACCAGCTGGCCCCGACCGCGGGGTTTCGGCCAAACGGAGGCCGACGGCTTTCGGCCGTCCGGGACCTGTCGACCCGCGGAGTCCACGCCCGCCGCAGTGGTCCGCCGTGCCGGCGTCGCGCGGTGCCGGCCTGTGCGGGGCCGGCGTCGCGCGGTGCCGTCGTCACGGACCACCGGTCACGGGGCCTGGGGGCACTTCCTGATGCCGGGCCGGTGATACGGCGTCGGCGGCGTCCGCCCGGAGGTGCGAGAGGTGTCCGGGCGCCGGGCAGACCTCTCCGCCCGCGCGCGGCGGGGCTGTGGCGGAGGAGGCCCCCGCCGCTAGGCAGGAGAGACGGGAATGTCCCGGTGCCGGTCCTGGGTCTCGGCCGCGTCGGCACCCACCAGGGCGCCGGGCACGAGTGGGAACGGGATCCGGTGGTGCGGGGTGACCGCGTGCGCGTCACCCTGGCGCGGCGTTCCCTGATCGGCGCCGGACGCGCCGCCCAGCGTGCCGTCGGGGTCGCCGGTCGGCGCCTGGTGGGCGGGGGCGTGCTCGGTGGGCGCGGGCACGGCGTGATGGATATCGACACGCGCCGCGGCGGACGCCCCGTCGGCGACTTGCTCCGGACCGTACGCGACCTGTCCCACGCCTCCGGCTCCGTCGGGGACCCGGACGTCTGAGGTGTCGGAGATGTCGGGGGTGTCGGCGGCGTCGGATGCGGCGGGCACCGTTTTCGAGGGCTCGGGGTGCGAGTCCGGATCGACCGGCGTCAACCGACCGGGAAGTCCGGTCGTGCCGGACAGGTCCGGCTGCACCGACAGCGGAGGTGACGACGGCAGGGAGGGTGCGGACGGAAGCGCCGGCAACGCCTCCAGCGGCGGTGCCTGCGCCTGCGCGACCGCGCCGAGGCCCTCGGTCGCCGCCTCCACCGCGTCACCGACCGGCCGCACGAGGCGGCCCTCCACGGACCGGACGACGTTCTCGACCACGGAGCGAGTGTCCGGAACCACCACGTCGGAGCCGGGAATGCCCCAGGAACTCTGCCCCCGCCGAGAGCCCTGCCCCGTACCGGAGTCCTGAGCGGTATCGGAGTCCTGAGCGGTACCGGCGCTCCGGACCGTGCCGGGGCGCTGCGGGGTGGCTGATCCCCGTGCTTCCCGCGGGCGCTCCGCGGAAACGTCGACGACCTGGCCGACCACCCCCCGTACCGACGGCGTTCCTTCGGCCGCCTGCGCCCGCTCTCCGCACAACACCCCGAGCACGAACAGTCCGCCCACCAGCAGCGCCACGCGCAGCGCACGCCGCCCGGCCGCCGTGCGCATCAGGCGCAGAGCGGCACCGGGCAGGGCGGCGGACCAGAACAAGAGGGGAGATTCCTCCCGTGCGGCGGAACGGGTCGCGCGCCGGTCAACGCATCGACACGCCGCGCGATCCTCGCACGGGAGTCCGGAGAATACGCAAGCCCGGCTGCACCGATGGCCAGTCATATCCCTTTTGCCGGTGGCAGTCGGGCCCCCCGGATCGACAGGTCGTCACCCGGCATCCGGTATCGGCAAGGGCCGCTTCTCGATCGCCGCGGCCATCACCTCAGGGAAGAGATCGGGCGTGCAGGCGAACGCCGGTGCCTCCAGCGCGGCAAGCGCTGCCGCATGCTCCCGGTCGTACGCGGGCGCCCCCTCGTCGGACAGCGCCAGCAGCGTCACGAACTGCACCCCCGACGCCTTCATCGCCGCGACCCTCTTGAGCATCTCGTCCCGTATGCCTCCCTCGTACAGGTCGCTGATCAGCACGACCACCGTCTCCGTGGGCCGGGTGATCTGCGACTGGCAGTACGCCAGCGCGCGGTTGATGTCCGTGCCTCCGCCGAGTTGCGTGCCGAAGAGCACGTCGACCGGGTCGTCGAGCTGGTCGGTGAGGTCGACGACCGCCGTGTCGAAGACGACGAGCCGGGTGTCGATCGACCGCATGGACGCCAGCACCGCGCCGAACACGGACGCGTACACGACGGACGCCGCCATCGAACCGGACTGGTCGACGCAGAGGACGATCTCCTTCTTCACGGACCGGGACGCCCGGCCGTAACCGATGAGCCGCTCCGGCACGATCGTCCGGTACTCGGGCAGGTAGTGCTTGAGATTGGCCGCGATCGTGCGGTTCCAGTCGATGTCGTGGTGGCGGGGCCGGCTGATGCGGGCGCTGCGGTCCAGGGCGCCGGTGAGGGCGGCCCGGGTGCGGGTGGCGAGCCGCTTCTCCAGGTCCTCGACGACCTTGCGCACGACGGCCCGCGCCGTCTCCTTGGTCGTCTCCGGCATCGCCTTGTTGAGGGAGAGCAGGGTGCCGACGAAATGGACGTCGGCCTCCACGGCCTCGAGCATCTCGGGCTCCAGCAGGAGCGTGGCGAGACCGAGCCGGTCGATCGCGTCCCGCTGCATGACCTGCACCACGGAGGACGGGAAGTAGGTCCGGATGTCCCCCAGCCAGCGCGCCACGGCCGGCGCGGAGGCCCCGAGCCCCGCCGAACGGTCGCGCCCCGCCCGCGGTGTGTCCCCCTTCCCGTAGAGCGCGGTGAGCGCCCCGTCCATCGCGGCGTCCTGTCCGGAGAGCGTGCGACCGGTGCCGTCGGCCGCATCACCGCCGAGCACGAGCCGCCACCGCCGCAGCCGTTCCTGCGCTGGGCCGGCATCCAGCCGGTCGGTCGTCATGCGTCCACTCCCACAAGGTCGTTGTCGTCGGATCCCGGCCGCCGGCCACCGGCGCCCGGCCCGACGGTTCCGGTGCACGCGTCCACCCCATCGGCCCTGCCGGCCACCGGCGCCCCACCAGCCATGTCGGCCCCCTCAGGCACGTCAGCCCTGCCAGCTGCCTTCGCCCCCTCAGCCACTCGCGCCCTGCCGATCACGTTCGCCCCGCCCGTCGCCTCTGCGGAGTCCATCGCGCCAGCCACACCCACCGCGTCGGTCACGTCCACCGTGTCCACGCCCAGCAGCAGCCGGATCACCGGCAGCACAGCGTCGGCGCGTCCGGTGTCGAGCCCGGCCGCGAAGCCGGGTATGCCGGAACCGGCCGTCGTCACACTCCCCCGCCACTCCGGTCCGCGCCGGACCAGCTCACCGAGGCTGCGCCGCACTCCCGGCTCGTAGGCCGAGAAGGTGCGCCGCAGCAGCGGCAGTACGTCCGTGAACGCCTCTGCCGGCACTCCGGTCAGCCAGGCGTCGATCAGGCCGAGCAGCCGCTCGTCGTGAAGGAGGAGCATGCCGCCGCCCGAGCCGCCGCCGACGAAGCCCTCGATCCATGCCGCCGCGTCCGCCGGTGGCGTCCCCCGGGACAGCACCAGGCCCATGAGCCGCGCCGCCTCCCCCGGCGCCAGCTCGCCGTCGTCCAGCAGAAGCCGTACGGCACGTCCCCGGACGACGCCGGGCACGGTGTCCCGCACGGAGAGCGCCCGCAGCACGGCCCGCCAGCGGGACCGCAGGTCGCTGTGGCCCGGCGCCGGGGCGTCACCGAGCAGGCCCACCGCGCCGTGCACGGCATCCACGTGTCGGCGCATCTCCTCGGCCGCGTCCGCGTCCAGCGCGGCGCAGGCCGCGGGCAGACCGACGAATATCCGTTCGGCGAGACCCGCGGCGACCTCGGCAAGGGCGCTGGTGTCGGTGCCGCGCACATCGCCGTAGCGCAGGGAACGGACGAGGGCCGGCAAGGCCTGGGCAAGGTGGCCGACATCCGCGTCGAGCGCCGCGCGGTCGGCGAGTATCCGCATCACCGGGGGCAGCGCGTCCGGCAGTTCGGCCAGCAGGCAGCGTTCGGCGAGCGCGGTGACCTCTGCGAGGCCCTGCGCCGTGACGGCGTCGGCCTCGGCCCTGGCCGTCGCGGCGGCGAGCACGGTCGTGCCCCACACCCCGGCCTCGGCGACCCGCACCGACAGCTCCGGCTCCCACCGCAGCCGCCACGTCTCCCGGAACGTGCCCGTGCTGCCCCGCGAGGCGGCCGGCTCGCCCCAGCCGACGCCGAGCAGCCGCAGCCGGTGCAGCAGTCTGCTGCGCCCCGCGTCGGTCTCCTTGCGCAGGTCGAGTTCCAGCTCCCGCTCCAGTGCCTCCGGCTTGAGCCGCAGCCGCCGCTGGATCCGGTCGAGGTCGCGCTGCAACGGCACCGCCGGTGCCCCCGCGGGCACCGCCCCCAGCGCGTCCCCCACCACCAGCCGGTCGTGCACGAGCGCCAGCGGCACGTCCGAGCCCTCGCACATCACCGCCCGTACGGCGTCCGTCGTCTCGGTCAGCCCCGGGAGTGGACGCCCGCGCATCACCGCGAGGGTCCCGGCCAGCCGTACCGCCTCGATGACGTGCGCCGAGGAGACGGCCTGGTCCTCCTCCCTCAGCAGCCCGGCCACCTTGGTCAGCCACCGCTCGACGGGCCGGTCCGGCGCGGCGAACAGATGCCCGTACCAGCCCGGCGACTCGATGCCCGCCCCGTACCCCCCGGCCCGGGACAGCCTGCGGTGGGTCCAGGGCACCCAGGTCATGTCCACCTTGGTCCTGGGCAGCCCCTTCAGCAGCGCCCGGTCGGCGGCGACGGCGACCTTGCGCCGCAGCGCGGGCACGTGCCACGCACCGCACACCACGGCGACGCCCTCGGCGAACTCGCGCCGCGCCGCCCGCACCTGGAGCCGCATGTACGCCTCCCGCACCAGGTCCCGGTGGTGCCCGCCCTCCTCCTCCGTCTCCCGCAGCGCCCCCATGGCCTCCTCCAGGGCCGTGAACGGCGCGAGCACGTCCCCGCCTGCCACGCCGCGGTGCTCGACGACGTCCTCCCACCAGCGCTCGGGATCGTCGTGGCCGGCGGCCCGGGCGAGGGCGGCGAGCGGATCGCCCCGGACGGAGTCGGGGACGGCGGCGCCGGGCTCGGTCCCCTTGCCGGGGCCGGGCTCCCCCGGCCCCGTCCCCTCCGCCGCACCGTCCGCCTCCTGCCACGCCAGCGTGTGTGCGGCAGGGAGGTCGATGAAGCGGGCCGGGACGTCGTGTTCCAGGGCCCATCGGACGGCCACCCACTCCGGGGAGAACTCGGCCAGCGGCCAGAAGGCCGAGCGGCCGGGCTCGTCCACGGCGTGGGCGAGGAGCGCGACCGGCGGCCGCATGTCCTCGTCGGCGGCCAGCGGGATCAGGACATCGGCCTCCGGCGGCCCTTCGATGAGCACGACGCCCGGCCGGGACGTCTCCAGCGCGGCCCGGACCGCCCGTGCCGATCCCGGACCGTGGTGTCGTACGCCCAGCAGTAGCGGTCCGCCCCCGGAATCCCCGGAACCCCCGGAACCCCTGGAACCCGCGGAACCCCCGGAACCAGCGGTTCCGACCAGCCTGCCGGTCGCACCGCTCCCAGCCCTGTCAGTGCCCGCCACGCCGTCCCCCTCGCCTACGGGTCCAGGTCGAGTCCCCGTCGTCCCCCGCCGGGCAGAGCACCGGAACACCCGGTCCACGACGCTTCCGCATCCGCATGCCGCTCACGAGCTCACCTCCCGGCAGGCCCGGTAGAAGTCCTTCCAGCCGGCGCGCTCGCGGACGACCGTCTCCAGATACTCCTGCCAGACGACGCGGTCGGCGGCCGGGTCCCGGACGACGGCGCCGAGAATGCCCGCGGCGACGTCACCGGGCCGCAGAACCCCGTCGCCGAAGTGGGCGGCCAGCGCCAGCCCGTTGGTGACGACGGAGATGGCCTCCGCCGTCGACAGCGTGCCGCTCGGCGACTTCACCTTCGTACGCCCGTCGCTCGTCAGCCCGTCGCGCAGCTCCCGGAAGACGGTGACGACCCGGCGGATCTCGTCGATGCCGTCAGGAGCCGACGGCAGGTCGAGGGAGCGGCCGATCTGGTCGACGCGGCGCGAGACGATTTCGACCTCCGCCTCGGCGGTCTCCGGCAGCGGCAGTACGACAGTGTTGAAGCGGCGACGCAGCGCACTGGACAGGTCGTTGATTCCGCGGTCACGGTCGTTGGCGGTGGCGATCAGATTGAAGCCGCGGACCGCCTGCACCTCCTGGCCCAGCTCCGGTATCGGAAGGGTCTTCTCCGACAGGATCGTGATGAGTGTGTCCTGTACGTCCGCCGGAATGCGGGTCAGTTCCTCCACGCGGGCGGTCATGCCCTCCGCCATGGCCCGCATGACCGGGCTGGGTACGAGGGCGTCCCGGCTGGGGCCGTGGGCGAGGAGCTGCGCGTAGTTCCAGCCGTAGCGGATCGCCTCCTCGGGTGTGCCTGCCGTGCCCTGCACCAGCAGGGTCGAGTCGCCGCTGACGGCCGCGGCGAGGTGTTCGGAGACCCACGTCTTGGCGGTGCCGGGAACACCCAGCAGGAGCAGGGCACGGTCGGTGGCGAGTGTGGTGACGGCGACCTCGACGATGCGGCGCGGGCCCACGTATTTCGGGGTGATCACCGTGCCGTCGGGCAGGGTGCCGCCGAGCAGGTAGGTGGCGACGGCCCACGGCGAGAGCTTCCAGCGAGTCGGGCGCGGACGGTCGTCGTGCGCCGCCAGTGCGGCGAGTTCGGCCGAGAACGCGTTCTCGGCGTGCGGGCGCAAGGCCTCCGCTCCGGTCGCGGAACCGATGTGACTCGGTTCGACGGACGCCGGCTCCACGGACTTCGGTTCTACGGACACAGGCATGGCTGATTCCCCCTCCAGCTCGGCCGGTTCGATCTGTCATCCACGGTGCACCACACCACTGACAATCACTCTGACCTGCGAGAACACCGCCGCTCGGACCGATTGTCAGTGGCGGGTCCTACCTTCGATGGCATGACTCAGCAGGGGGAGCGCTGGAGCACGGACCAGGTGCTGGCACTGGCGCCTGACGCCTCGTCACGCACGGCGGGGAGCAGGCTCGGAAGGGCCGGCCCGTGGACCGGAGTGGGGAGTTCCGACGACGAGGGGACGGTGTGGGGGCTGTGCAAGGGCAGCGGCAGCAAGCCGTACCAGACGGCCGTCGACATCGCGGGCGCGTCCGGACCCGCATACAAGTGCGGTTGCCCGAGCCTCAAGATCCCGTGCAAGCACGTGATCGGGCTGTTGCTGCTCTGGGCCGACGGCGATGGAGCGGTGCCGGGGGGCCAGGCGCCGGACTGGGTGAAGCAGTGGGTCGCCGGACGCCGCGAGCGCGCGGAGAGGAAGAGGACGGCGGACGGGTCCGGGCCCGCGGCCGGGTCCGGTGAGTCGGAGGCGGCGCGGCGCCGGGCGGAGCAGCGGGCCGAGCGGATCACCGGGGGTGCGACGGAGCTGGAGCAGCGGCTGACGGACCTGCTGCGCGGTGGCCTGGCCGGCGCGGAGCAGGCGGGGTACGGACTGTGGGAGGAGACGGCGGCCCGCATGGTCGACGCCCAGGCGTCGGGGCTGGCCTCGCGTGTGCGGGAGCTGGGGGCCGTACCGTCTTCGGGTCCCGGCTGGCCGGTCAGGCTGCTGGAGGAGTGCGCTCTCCTGCACCTGCTGGACCAGGGCTGGCTGCGCCGCGAGCAGCTGCCGGACGGCCTCGCGGCGACGGTCCGTTCACGCGTCGGCCTGACCGCGTCCGCGGCCGGCCCCCCGGTGCGGGACCACTGGCTGGTCCTCGCCCAGTACGACACGGCGGACGCACGACTGACGACCCGTCGCACATGGCTGTACGGCGCGGAGACGGACCGCGCCGCGCTGCTCCTCTCCTACGGGGCCGCGGGCCGGGCACCGGAGCCGGCACTGCCGGTGGGACTGACCCTGGAGGCGGAGGTGTCGGCGTATCCGGGCGCCGGTCAGCAGCGCGCCGCCCTTGGACGGCGGTTCGCGCCGCCCGTACCGGCGGAGATACGTCCGAGAGGGGTGACCACCTCCCAGGCGGCCGCCCGTTACGGCGAGGCGCTCCGCGACGACCCGTGGCTGGAGTCGGTACCGGTGACCTTGGACCGGGTCGTCCCGGTACCGGACGGCGATTCCTGGCAGCTGGCGGACGCCGAGGGAGACACGGCGCTGCCGCTCCTCCCCGCGGCCGGCAACCGGTCGGGCCTGTGGCTCCTGGTCGCCCTGTCGGGCGGAGCACCCCTCAAGGTCTTCGGTGAGTGCGGCCACCGGGGCTTCACTCCACTGACGGCCTGGCCGACCGGACCTGGCCCGGCGGTGCCGCTGCACTGACCCGCCCACGCAATGACCCTGAATGAGCCCGTACGGACAGACCCGCACAGACGAACCCGCACGGACGAACCCGTAAGGACGAATTTGCACGAACAGAGCTGCACGGACAGACCTGCACCGACAAACCCGCACGGATGAACCGGACCGGTACCTGAAAGGAGTGCTCATGACCAGGACGCCCGCCCCCGCGGACGCGCCCGTTCCGGGCGTCTGGGAGGAACTCGTCACCGCTGCGCTGCTCGGCACGGACCGGCGCACTCCCCCGGGCTGCCGGCCCGGCCCCGGCGCACCGGCGGCGCTGCTGGACGCGGCGGCGGCGGAGACCGTCCGCCGGCGCGCCGGCCTGCTCCCCGCCCGCGCCGCCCGGCGTCCGGAGCCGGCCCCCGAGGACCCCCGCCCCCCGTTGCCGGCTGCGGCCGCCCGCCGTCTCACGATGCTGCTCGCCGACCGTCCCGGCACGGCGGGCGGCGGCCGCAGGGGTGCCGCGCCCGACCTGATGGAACTGCTGCCCCAGTGGCTGGCGACGGCGAACGCCCGCGGTTATGCGGCGCCGCCCCAGGCGCTGCCGGCCCTGCTGGACGCGGCACGAGGGCGTACCGACCTGCGTCCGGCGGCACTGGCCTTCGCGGGGCCCCGCGCCCTGTGGCTGGCCCGGCTGAACCCGGACTGGCGGTTCGCCCTGCGCGCGACACCGGGCGGAGGCACCGCGCTGCCGGGCCCCGGTGCCACGGAGCGGGTGCGCCGGCTCTGGGAGGAGGGCCTGTTCGCCGAGCGGGTCGCCCTGCTGGCGTCCCTGCGTGCCCGCGACCCCGCAGGCGCCCGCGAGCTGCTCGCCTCGACCTGGGCCACGGAGCGGGCCGAGGACCGGCTGATGTTCCTCGACTCGCTGCGGACGGGCCTGGAGCCGGCGGACGAACCGTTCCTGGAACAGTCGCTGGCCGACCGCAGCCGCAACGTACGGGCAACGGCTGCGGAGCTGCTGTCGGCGCTGCCGGATTCGGCGCTCGCCGCGCGGATGGCTGCGCGAGCCGTGACATGCGTGTCCCTCGACCGCACCCCGGACCCACCGGCGATCGCGGTCGAGGCGCCCCACGAGTGCGACGCGGGCATGGAGCGGGACGGCGTCGTGGCCAATCCGCCCTCGGGCCGGGGGGAACGCTCGTGGTGGTTCGGTCAGTTGGTGGAGGCGGCCCCGCTCGGGATTTGGCCGGAGCGACTCGGTGGACGTTCCCCCGAGGAGATCGTCGCCCTGCCGGTGGCGGACGACTGGCAGGGTGACCTGCACGCGGCGTGGTGCCGGGCTGCGGTACGGCAGCGGAACGGCGCATGGGCGAGGGCTCTGCTGGGAACACCCACGGCGCCCGAGGCCGGGGGGCCGGGCGCGGTTTCCCTGGCCGAGCGGGCCAAACTGCTCGGCACCCTGGGCTCCGGCGAACGGGCCGAGTGGGTCGCCGGGTTCATCGCGACGCACGGTCTGTCCGAGGCGTTCCAGTTGCTCGGCATGTGCGGAGTGCCGTGGGCACCGCCGCTCGGACGGGCGGTGGTCGACGCGCTCAACATCGCTCGTGATGCCGGGAGCTACCCGTGGAGCTTCAGCGGCGTCATGGGTCTGGCCGAGCGCTGCCTCGACCCCTCGGAGGCGGGGCGACTCGACGGCCTGCTGGCGATACCGGACGAAACGGAGGACGCGTCGCCGGGAGCCGGGGGGTACTGGGCGGAGGCGTTTCAACGGCTCGTCACGACTCTGCGGTTGCGCGCGGCGATGGCCGAGGAACTCGGCGCGGGAGACAACGGGACGCGACGCTGACGCCGACGGCACGCGCCGCGCGCCCGCACCCGGCAAGCGCCGCCCAGGCCCACTCGCCCGCGACCACAGCCACCCGCTCGCGCCCGCGCCCACCCGTCGAGTGTCCGTGGGCGGCCCTAGGTGCCCCGCGTGACCCTAGGTACCCCCCGTGACCCTAGGTGCCCCGCGTGACCCTGGGCGCCTCGGGTGGCCCTGGGCACCCTGGGTGGCCGAGTGCCCCGCATGGCCGTGGGCGCCCCGCGTGACCCGAGTGACCCGAGTGACCCGAGTGACCCGCATGGCCGAAGTTGCCGACCCGCGTGACCCGCGTGACCCGCATGGCCGAAGTTGCCGACCCCGCGTGACCCGCGTGGCCCGAGCGACCCGGGCGCCCATCGGCTACCCGTCGGCAGCGGTGCCGCCCTTCGTGCGCGGCCACCCGTGCACGCGGACCCGGCGCCTACGCCTCCGCGGGTTCCCGCACGTTCGCCCGCACCCAGTCCACGATCGACGCCGTGGTGGCGCCGGGCGTGAAGATCTCCGCGACGCCCTTCTCCTTCAGGGGGGCGATGTCCGCCTCGGGGATGATCCCGCCGCCGAAGACAAGGATGTCCGCTGCGTCCCGCTCCCTGAGGAGCTCGATCACGGCGGCGAAGAGCGTGTTGTGCGCACCGGAGAGGATGGACAGTCCGATCGCGTCGGCGTCCTCCTGGATCGCGGTGTCCACGATCTGCTCGGGTGTCTGGTGGAGCCCGGTGTAGATGACCTCCATACCGGCGTCGCGCAGCGCCCGCGCGATCACCTTGGCCCCACGATCGTGGCCGTCGAGCCCCGGCTTGGCCACCACCACGCGGATCGGACCGGCTGCCACACCCATCACTGCCTCCATGAAGCGACTACATCCATCCGTACCGACAAGTACCGCACACTTCACCGACGCCGTACACAGGGCGCGGCATACACATAAGACGCACATCGCACACATCGCGCACACAGCACACAAGCACACGAAGCAGCACACTTTGGCGACGCAGACACCCCGCACCACATCGTCCGGGAAGTGAACGAACGTTATCGCCAGCATCCCGCAACCGGCAGTTTCGCGGTGGATACAGAGGGGGAAATCACACAGTGGGACATGTTCGCCGCACACCGTTCCAGGGTGCGGCGGCACTACGCGTACGGAGAGCCGCAGCGAAGGCAGTACAGGGCAGCAGCGGGCCTCGTCGCCGTTTCAACGACACCACAGGGCTCACAGGGCGCTGCCATGCGCCGCGGCGCGCTCGAACGGGCGAACCTCACAAACATCACCCATCACTGGTGTCACGGCTCTCCACGAGGGCACACGGGGGACAGAGGCGTCACCGCGCGTGCCGACAGGAGGTCGGCCCATGAAGGTCACCACGACAGCACTGCCCCTTCTCCCGTTCTGTCAGCGTCTCCTGCCCGGCATGCCCAGCCTGCCCGGTCTGCCCGGCTTGCCTGACATGCCCAGCCTGTCCGACCTGCCCGGGCTTCCAGGACTGCCCGGGCTCACAGGTCTCCCAGGCCGGTTGACCGGCCTCTCCCTGACCCTCATCAAGGCAAGCGCCCTGGAGGTCGCGATCCTCGCCGGGCACTTACTCCTGTATCCCTCGGGGATCATCCAGGAGCGCCGCCCGATCTCGGCCCTCCCGCCACAGGCCGCCCAGGACCGGCAGCCCTCCCCTCCCACTCCCCGGCTCCCGGCCCGCAGCAGCCCCCCGGTCGTCCTGCTGCACGGCTTCATCGACAACCGCTCGGTCTTCCTGCTCCTGCGCCGCAGCCTGGCCCAGCACGGCAGACACCAGATCGAGTCGCTGAACTACTCCCCTCTGACCTGCGACATCCGCACCGCGGCCGAGCTGCTCGGTCGGCACATAGAGGAAATCTGCGAACGGACGGGCAGTGAGCGGGTCGACATCGTCGGGCACAGCCTCGGCGGACTGATAGCCCGGTACTACGTGCAGCGCCTCGCCGGAGACCTCCGCGTCCGGACACTCGTGACGCTCGGCACCCCGCACGCCGGGACTCGGGTGGTCCCCCTGGCGAACGCGCATCCGATCGTGCGCCAGATGCGCCCCGGATCGGCGGTGCTCGAGGAGCTGACCCTGCCGTCGCCCGGCTGCCGTACACAGTTCGTCAGCTTCTGGAGCGATCTGGACCGCGTGATGGACCCGCTGGAGACCGCCTGCCTCGACCACCCCGACCTGACGGTGCAGAACGTGCGGGTGAGCGGCATCGGCCACCTCGCCCTCCCCGTGCACCCCGCCGTGGCCACCGGGATACGGCAGGCACTGGACACGACCGAGACGGAGGCGGGCGCGGAAACCGGCAAGCACGCCGGCGGCCTGACGGTCGCCTGAGACCCGGAGAAGACCCGGAGAAGACCCGGAAAACCCCTCGAGGCCCCCAGAAGACCCTCACAAGTTCCCGAGAAGACCCCGGTCAGGCTCCGAAAAACAGCCGACGCAACCCGTTCGCCATCGAACAAACATCGAACACAAAGCCAAACTCGTGCCCGCCGTCCCCCAAAACACGGCCGATTGCCCGTTTCCTTCGCGCGTGAAACCTGACGAAGATTGTCGTGCCCGTATACCGCCGGGTACAGTCGCCGCACTGCTCTGGCAGCCCCTGTTGTCGAGGCGAAAGAGAAGTTGGTGAACGACCGTCACCCGTCGGGGACCATGACCACCCCGGCTTCGGCTTCCGACGCCGATCCGGCGCAGTACGCGTCGTACGGCACAGGGGAGGCCCAGTACGGCGACCTCACCACGTACGGCGGATATGCCACCACCGGTTTTTCCACCGGCGGCACCACCACGGCGGCCTTCGACGCGGACCCCCTCTTCGCCTGCCTCCCGGGCCAGGACACCGGAACCCACGACGCCACGGGGTCGTACGAGACCACGGGTTCCTACGACGCCACAGGCACGTACGACGCGACCCAGTGGTCCACCGGCAGCGGACAGGCCCTGAACTACGACGCGTACGCGGCCCAGCACCACGCCGCCTACGACACCGGCGCCTACGACACGACCACGTGGACGGCCGACTACCAGCAGCCCGCCTCCGTGCCGCCGCAGGCCACGGGCGTCGAGGCCACCGGACAGTGGGACACCGGCGCCTGGGCCCAGCCGGACCAGTCCGGCGAGCCGGCGGATCAGACCCAGCAGTGGCAATGGGGCACGCAGACCTTCGACACCAACACCTTCGCCACCGGCACGTACGAAACCGGCACCTTCACGACCGGCACCTTCGCGACCGGCACGGCCGACACCGGCGCCTACGACGCCACGCAGTGGAACTCGGACGGCACCACGGCGGAGAGCCCGCAGACGGCACAGGACACCGGGCCGGAAGGCCCTGCGGACACCCCGCCGACCGCCGAGGAACCCGCCCCGCGCGACGACGACCTGGCCGCCACCGGCGAACTCCCCACCGTGACCGCTCTCCTGGAGGGCCAGGAAGAGGTCAGCCCGGCCGCCCGGATTCCGGCCGCACGCACCGCCTCCCGCGGTGGGTCGCGTTCCCGCCGCCGCCAGCCCGCCAAGCGTTCGGCGCTGCTGACCATCGCCGTGCCGTCGGCCTGCGTGATGAGCGTCGCCGGTATCGCCGCGGCCTCGGTCGGCGGCCTCACCGGCGACGACGGCAAGGAGACCAGGGCGTCCGCGGCGGACGCGGGCACCGCGGGTGACGCGGAAGCGGCGCCGGTGAAGCCGTCCGCCGCCAACAACAAGCTGGACACCCAGCTCACGAGCCTCGCCGCCGGAGCCGACGACTTCGCCGACCGGGCCAGCAGGACCCAGGAACGCATCGACCTCAAGGCCCAGCAGGCCGCCGAGAAGAAGCGCGCGGCACAGGAGGCGGCCCGCAAGGAGCGGCTGCGCCCCAAGTTCGCGCTCCCGGTCGCCCAGCACGGTCTCAGCGCGTACTACGGCCAGGCCGGCATCAACTGGATGTCCGTGCACAGCGGGATCGACTTCCCGGTGTCGTACGGCACGAAGGTGATGGCCTCGACCGACGGCACGGTCCGCACGCAGTACAACAGCGCGTACGGAAACATGATGATCGTGACCGCGAAGGACGGTACGGAGACCTGGTACTGCCACCTCTCCAGTTACCAGGTGCCCTCCGGTACGAAGGTGAAGGCCGGCGACGCGATCGCGTTCTCCGGCAACTCGGGCAACTCGACCGGCCCGCACCTGCACTTCGAGGTGCGTCCCTCGGGCGGCTCGGCGATCGACCCGCTCTCGTGGCTGCGCAGCCACGGCCTCAACCCGTCCTGACGCCGTAACGTCTCAGCAGCCCGGCCCCGGGCCGGCGGCGCGGGCGCTCGGGGTGCCGCGCCCGCGGCGCAACACCCGCGCCGCGCCCGCAGGCAACCCCCGCGAGGCCCCGCGACAGACCCACGATGCACCCGCGAGGCCCCGCGGCAGACCCGCGAGGCCCCCGCGACGCACCCTCAGAGCTTCTCCACCGGCGCGTACCGCAGCAGCAGCCGCTTCGGCTTGGTGTCGCCGAAGTCGATCGTCGCCTCGGCGTTCGACCCGGTGCCCTTCACCCCGACCACCGTCCCGAGCCCGAACTGGTCGTGCGTGACACGGTCCCCGACCGACAGGGAGACCGTCGCCTGCTCGGCGGCGGCGGACCGGCGCGTGGCGAAGCCGGACGCGCCCGACGCCGAGGAGCGGGAGCGGGACGACGACAGCGAGGCCGCCACGCCCGAGACCGGCGCGGAGGGCGCGGGCCCGTTCGCCCCGGTCCGCTTCCACTCCAGGTGGGGTGCCGGAATCTCCTCCAGGAAGCGCGAGGGCGGGTTGTACGACGGCTGCCCCCAGGCGCTGCGCAGTGTGGACCGGGTCAGGTAGAGCCGCTCACGGGCGCGTGTGATGCCGACGTACGCCAGGCGCCGCTCCTCCTCCAGCTCCTTGGCCTGCCCGAGGGCGCGCATGTGCGGGAAGACGCCGTCCTCCATGCCGGTGAGGAAGACGACCGGGAACTCCAGGCCCTTGGCGGTGTGCAGGGTCATCAGGGTGACGACGCCGTCGCCGTCCTCCTCGTCGGGGATCTGGTCGGAGTCGGCGACCAGCGCGACCTTCTCCAGGAAGTCGGCCAGGGTTCCGGGCTCCTCGCTCTCGGCCCGCTCCTGTTCGAACTCCAGGGCGACGGCGGCGAGTTCCTGGAGGTTCTCGATGCGGGTCTCGTCCTGGGGGTCGGTGGAGGCCTGCAACTCGGCGAGGTAGCCGGTGCGTTCGAGGATCGCCTCCAGCACGGTCGCCGGACCGGCACCGGACTCGACGATCGTCCGGAGGTCCTCCATGAGCGTGTTGAACCGCTTGACGGCGTTCGCGGAGCGCGCGGCCATGCCGTACGCCTCGTCGACCCGCTTCAGGGCCTGCGGGAAGCTGATCCTCTCGCGCTGGGAGAGGGCGTCGATCATGGCCTCGGCGCGGTCGCCGATGCCGCGCTTGGGGACGTTGAGGATGCGGCGCAGCGGCACCGAGTCCTCGGGATTGGCCAGCACCCGCAGGTACGCCAGGACGTCCCGGACCTCCTTGCGCTCGTAGAAGCGGACGCCGCCGACGACCTTGTAGGGCAGGCCGACGCGGATGAAGACCTCTTCGAAGACACGGGACTGTGCGTTGGTGCGGTAGAAGACGGCGACGTCGCCGGCCTTCGCCTCGCCCGCGTCCGTGAGGCGGTCTATCTCGTCGGCGACGAACTGCGCCTCGTCGTGCTCGGTGTCGGCGACGTACCCGGTGATCCGCGAGCCGGCGCCCTGGTTGGTCCACAGGTTCTTGGGGCGGCGGGACTCGTTGCGCTCGATGACCGCGTTGGCGGCGCTGAGGATCGTCTGGGTGGAGCGGTAGTTCTGCTCCAGGAGGATCGTCGTCGCGTCCGGGTAGTCCTCCTCGAACTGGAGGATGTTGCGGATGGTGGCGCCTCGGAAGGCGTAGATCGACTGGTCGGCGTCGCCCACCACGCACAGCTCGGCGGGCGGGACCTCTGCCTCGGGCGGCACGTCGACGGGGTGCTCGGAGGTGCCGACCAGCTCGCGCACGAGGGAGTACTGGGCGTGGTTGGTGTCCTGGTACTCGTCGACCAGGACGTGCCGGAAGCGGCGGCGGTAGTGCTCGGCGACGTCCGGGAAGGCGCGGAGCAGGTTGACCGTCGTCATGATCAGGTCGTCGAAGTCGAGGGCGTTGGCCTCGCGCAGCCGCGACTGGTAGAGGGCGTACGCCTGGGCGACGGTCTTCTCGAATCCGTCGGCGGCCTGGGCGGCGAAGTCCTCCTCGTCGATCAGCTCGTTCTTGAGGTTGCTGATCTTCGCGCTGAAGGACTTGGGCGGGAAGCGCTTGGGGTCCAGGTCGAGGTCGCGGCAGACGAGCGCCATCAGGCGCTTGGAGTCGGCGGCGTCGTAGATCGAGAACGAGGACGTGAAACCGAGCCTCTTCGACTCCCGGCGCAGGATGCGGACGCACGCGCTGTGGAAGGTCATCACCCACATCGCGTTCGCGCGCGGGCCGACGAGCTGCTCGACGCGCTCCTTCATCTCGCCCGCGGCCTTGTTGGTGAAGGTGATCGCGAGGATCTGGCCGGGGTGGACGCTCCGCTCGGCCAGCAGGTGGGCGATGCGGTGGGTGAGGACCCTGGTCTTGCCGGATCCGGCACCGGCCACGATGAGCAGCGGGGAGCCGGAGTGCACGACGGCGGCGCGCTGGTTGTCGTTCAGCCCGTCCAGGAGCGCGGCGGCGTCCAGCGCGGGGCGGGGGGCGCCGTCGCGGTAGTGGGTGTCCCGGTCCGGCGGCGCGTCGAACTTCCCGCCGAACAGATCGTGCGGGACCGGCTCCGGTCCGTGATCGTCCTCGGGCGGCGGCGGGGGTTCCTCCTCGTGACCGCGGGGGGTCTGGAGGCTCGCCAGGAAGCTGTCGTCAAAGAGGCTGCTCATCGCTCTCCGAGTCTAGGGCGCCCCACCGACAACCCGGCGCCACCCCGGAAATTGGCCGGCATACCGGCACTGGGCACCCCCTGCGACGGGTGACACCACGGAGAGTGACACCTTCCCCGAAGGTCACGAAAATGTATCGGGCATATCACCTGCCGACCTTCACAGCGGCCCCACGGGTTGGCTACGGTGCGGGCAGGCCGCACGGCCCCCTCCGGCGAACGTCGCCGGGCCGCGCGGCCTCCGCCGAGTCCGGCGTGCTCGCACGGCACCCGGAGCCGGGGACCCGACAGGGAAACCTGGGGTGAATCGGCCGCCCTGCCCCCCGACGGACCCGCCGCAGGGCAGACCTTCCGGAGGGACCACGCCGCCCGCCCCCTCCCCCAGGGCCGGCAGGGCCCGCGGGCCCACCGCCGACCCGGCAGGCGGAGCGTGGAAGGAGTCGCCTCCTTGGCGTCGCACCGCAAGTCGCGCCCCACGGGTACGCGTGTCGCAGGCATACGGACCCCCGCCCTCGCCACGGCAGCCCTCACCTCCGTCGCCCTGCTGTCCCAGACGGCCACCGCCGCGCCGTCGGACGACGACAGGCCGACCCTCGAAGAGGTCGAGAAGAAGGTCGACGACCTGTACCGGCAGGCGGGGTCGGCGACGGAGAGGTACAACGCCGCCAAAGAGAGGACCGCCAAGCAGCGCGAGCGCGTCGACACCCTCCTCGACGACGTCGCCGAGCGCACCCAGCGGCTCAACGAGGCACGCGAGGCGTTGGGGTCCTTCGCCTCGGCCCAGTACCGCACGGGTGCCGCGGTCCCGGAGACCGCGACCTTCCTGCTCGCGGACTCGCCGCAGGACTACTTCGACCAGAACCACCTGATGAGCCGGCTCACCGGCCGCCAGAAGGACGCGGTCGACGACTACGTCACACAGCAGTCCGCGACGATGGAGAGGCGCCGGGAGGCCACCGAGAGCCTCGAGACGCTCAACGAGTCGCAGAGCGAGCTGAGAACGGCCAAGAGCACCGTCCAGAAGAAGCTCGCCACCGCCCGCGAGCTGCTGTCGGAGCTGACCGCCGAGGAGAAGGCCCGGCTCGCGGCGATCGAGAAGAAGAAGCGGGACGAGGCCGCCCGCAAGGCCGCGGAGCTCGCGAAGCAGCAGGCCGAGGAGCGCGAGCGGCAGGAGGAGGCCGCCCGGCGGGAGAGCGGCGCCGCCACCGGGTCCGCCGGATCATCCGGCTCCGGTGGCACAGGTGGCACCGGTACGGAAACCGGGTCCGCCGCGCCGGACTCCTCCCACGGCACCAAGGCCGAGAAGGCGCTCGCCTTCGCCCGCGCCCAGATGGGCAAGCCGTACGTGTGGGGCGCCACGGGCCCCGGCTCCTACGACTGCTCGGGCCTCACCCAGGCCGCCTGGAAGGCCGCCGGGGTGACACTGCCGCGTACCACCTACGACCAGGTCGACGCCGGCACGACGGTCGCCGTCTCCCAGGCCCAGCCCGGTGACCTGGTCTTCTTCTACGACGACCTCAGCCACGTCGGCCTCTACATCGGCAACGGCATGATGATCCACGCACCGAAGCCGGGCGCGTACGTCCGTGAGGAATCGATCTTCTACGACGGCGAGTCGTCGATCCACAGCGTGGTGCGCCCGGCCTGACCCCCGCGGCTCTCTAGCATCGGGCCCATGTCATCCGGCACCTCTCCCACCTCCCCCTACCCGCTGCGCGCCTGGTGGGCGCAGCGTCCCCCGGCGGCCGGGGCCGCGGTGATGGCGACCGGCATCCTGTCGGTCGCCCTGCACCTGACGGGCCACGAGGTCCTGTCCAGGATCACCCTCGTCCTGGCCTGCGCCGCCTGGCTGACACTGGCGGCGAACTTCGTCTACCTGCTCCTGGCCGAGCGCGCGCAGTGGGTGACGCGAGCGGGGACGCCGGGGGCGCTCACCGCCGTGGCCGCGACGACCGTGCTCGGCACCCGCTTCTCGCTGCTCGACCGGCCGGTCCTGGCGGCGGCGCTGCTGGCGCTGGCGGCGCTGCTGTGGCCGGGGCTGCTGCTCCTGGTGGTACGGCGCTGGGGGCGCAGGATGCCCGGCGCCGTGTTCCTGGGCTGTGTGGCCACGGAGGGTCTCGCCGTGCTCGGCGCCACGCTGGCCGCGGCCACCTCGACACCCTGGCTGGCACACGCGGCCGTGGTGCCGTTCTGGCTGGGGATCGTGCTCTACCTGATCGCGCTGTTCCGCTTCGATCTGCGGCAGGTGGCCCGGGGCTCCGGGGACCACTGGGTGGCGGGCGGCGCCCTCGCCATCTCGGCACTGGCCGGCGCCAAACTGCTCGCGGCGGCCGGGACGGGCATGTACCTGTGGAACGACGACGACTACGCCGTCCTGCACGACGTGACCGTCTTCCTGCTCGCCCTCGACCTCGCCTGGTACGCCGCGCTGCTCGCCGCCGAGATCGCGTGGCCCCGGATCCGCTACGACGTGCGCCGCTGGTCGACCGTCTTCCCGCTCGGCATGACGGCGGCGGCGACACTGTCCGTCGCCGCCGTCCTCGACGTCCCGTGGCTGGAGGCGCCCGGTCAGGCGCTGCTGTGGATCGCGGTGGCCGCGTGGCTGGCGGTGGCCGCGGGGGCGGTCGTCCAGGCCAGGGCCGGGCTGCGGTCCCCGGTCACGGACGCGGCGGCCCTCAGGTCCACAGCACGGCGATGAAGATGTTCGCCACGGTCAGCAGGCCCACCAGACCGAACAGCGGCTTCTCCACCTTCTCGTCGTCGCGCTTCACATAGACCAGGCCGAGGATCACGATCAGCAGGGCGAGCTTCACGCCCATCTTGACGTTGTCGACGGACTGGTCGTCGGCCTGGTTGAGGCCGATCAGGACGACGCCGGTGACCAGCATCGTCAGCGCGCCGTGCAGCATCGCCGGAACGAAACGGGCCGTGCCCTGGCCCATCGCCTTCATCTGGGTCAGGAAGCCCCCGAGGAGCGACGCGATGCCGATGATGTGCAGACCGACGAAGATGTGGATGAGTACGTCCATGGGGCCGGAGCCTAATCAGAGGCCCGGGCACCCGCCGACACCGGCCCGCCCGGACGCGAGGGCTCTTGCGCGGCGCTCGCCACGCACATGCGCCTCATAACACCTCACATCCCTCAACCACCCCCGATCCGACAGATCGGTCATCACCCTGCGTGAAGGTGGCGGTCGCGGGACGAGGCCTTCACCACATACGGTCACCGACTGGTCCGGTACCGCCACTTCCGTGCATCTCGCCACCCGGCCATGACCGCCGCGCCTAGCGTCCTCCCCCAGGCAACCGGAGTCGAGCCGTACGGAAAGGACGTGGATCGCAGGTGGGAGCGCACCGCAGGCCGCGACAGCGCGTGACGGGCGGCGGGAGAGTCCGTAGGGCGGCCACCATCGCCCTCGCGGGCGCGGCCGCCGCGACCGGCCTGGGCGGCGGGACCGGGCACGCCGATCCAGAACCGACTCCGGCGCAGGTGAGGGCCAAGGTGGACAAGCTCTACCGGGAGGCCGAGATCGCCACCGAGAAGTACAACGGCGCGAAGGAGAAGGCGGACGCCGCCGAGCAGCGCCTGGAGAAACTACGGGACGAGGCGGCCCGCAAGGAGAGCCGCCTGAACTCGGCACGCGAGGCGCTGGGCTCGGTCGCGGCGGCCCAGTACCGCAGCGGCGGCCTCGACCCGGCCCTGCAACTCGCACTCTCCGCCGACCCCGACGCGTATCTCGAAGGCGCCGCGTTCGTCGAGCGGGCGGGCAGCCGTCAGACGGCCGCCGTCGGCCGGGTACGCGAGGAACTCCGGGAGATCGAACAGCTCCGCGGAGCCGCCCGCGTCGAGGTGACCTCGCTGACGTCGCGCCGGGCCGAACTGAAACGCCACCGCGAGACCGTCACCGGCAAACTGGAGACGGCCCGCCGCCTGCTGTCCCGGCTGACCACCGAGGAACGCGCCGGGCTCGGCCACGGCACGGGCGACCGTGCCTCCCGCTCCTCGGCGGCCGACCGGAGCGCTCTGTCCGCCTCTCCCGCACAGGCGCCCGACTCCCGTGCCGCAGCCGCCGTCGCCTACGCCCACCAGAAGCTCGGCAGCCCCTACGTGTGGGGCGCGACCGGCCCCGACGCCTTCGACTGCTCGGGCCTCATCCAGGCCGCCTACCGCGCGGCCGGGGTCTCCCTCCCACGCACGACCTACGCCCAGATCGACGCGGGCCGCCGCGTTGCACGGGCCGAACTGCGTCCGGGGGACCTGGTGTTCTTCTACTCGGGCATCAGTCACGTCGGCATCTACATCGGCGACGGCCGTATGATCCACGCCCCGAACCCCTCGGCCCCGGTCCGCGTCGCCCCGCTCGACGAGATGCCGTTCGCGGGGGCTACGCGGGTGGTTTGAGTCCTCCCCTCCGTGAAGGGAGGGGCTTCCTGGCTCAGGCTGCCTCAGCCCGGACGAGCATGACGCGTGCGGAGTTCTTGTCCCGTGGTTACGTGGTTCCGCAGGCGGTGCAGGGGTAGGTGCGCGCACCCAGCGGCAGGGCGTGCTTGGACGACGTATCTGGCCGAGGCCTGGTGGTGGCGCTGGCGGACGACCGGGGTGCGCGGGGAAGGGACTGCGGCATCGGCAAGGAGGTGTGGTCGAAGTGGCACTCGTGCCTGGGATCAGCGAAGAGGCGAGCCGAGTTTCAGGCGGAGCCGGGTGAAGGCTGTGGGGCTGGGGCGGTCTGGGAGGAAATCCCTGATCCGCTGCGCGCACTCGCGCGGGCTCGCCGTGCCCGTGTCGCACTCCAGGTCGTAATCGCCGTGGCTGTGCACACGCTCGTACTGGTGGGCGGCAAGGCCCGACGGGCGGTCACCCCGGGCAAGCTCGCGCCGGGTCAACTCGTCGAGCGGGCAATGCACACCCACGAACAGTACGTCCTCGGCCGGCAACAACGTCAGACAGTCGAGCAGCCGCCACGGCTCACTCAGCACATGGTCGACCACGATGTCGTTGCCCGCCTCGGCCATGGCCGCGATCGAGCGGTGAAAGCCCATTCGGGTCCGACGCAACGCGGCATCGAGCTCGTCGGCCCCGAGGTTTCGCTTGCTCCGCATCGCGTTGAAGGTGTCGACCGCCATGTGGAAGAAAACGCCGTCGTCCAGGATCGCCAGAAGCTCCCGAGCGATGCTCGACTTGCCCGAACTGGAGGTGCCGTTGAGGAAGATGATCCGCCCAGACGCCATGCGTGCATGATCACACGCTGACGGGGCCGCGTCAGGGAGTCTCTACGGGCGTATCCCCTTCGCCCGACCACCCCGCATGCTCACACCAGCCGCCGCGCCGTCGCCCATCGGGTCAGCTCGTGCCGGTTGGACAGCTGGAGCTTGCGGAGGACCGCCGAGACGTGGGACTCGACCGTCTTCACCGAGATGTACAGCTGCTTGGCGATCTCCTTGTACGCGTAGCCGCGGGCGATCAGACGGAGCACCTCGCGCTCGCGCTGGGTGAGGCGGTCCATGTCCTCGTCGACCGGCGGGGCGTCGGTGGAGGCGAACGCGTCGAGGACGAAGCCGGCCAGCCGCGGGGAGAAGACGGCGTCGCCCTCCTGGACGCGGAAGACGGAGTCGATCAGGTCCGTGCCCGTGATCGTCTTCGTCACGTAGCCCCGGGCGCCGCCGCGGATCACGCCGATCACGTCCTCCGCCGCGTCCGAGACGGACAGGGCGAGGAAGCGGACGGGCTGCTCCGCGTCACTCATCAAGGGGGCGCAGCGGCGCAGGACTTCGACACCGCCACCGCCGGGGAGGTGCACGTCGAGGAGAACCACCTCCGGCCGGGTGGCGGTGATGACCGCGACGGCCTGGTCGACGTCGGCGGCCTCGCCGACGACCTCCACCCCGGTCTGCGCGGTCTGGCCGATCTCGGCCTGGACGCCGGTGCGGAACATGCGGTGGTCGTCGACGAGCACCACACGCACGTGCCGCTCCCCCGTGCCGCCGTTCGCCGGCTGGGCGGGCTGGGCCGCCTCGCCCGCTCCCACTATTCCGTTCCCCTCGGTCGGGTCGCTCATGACGTCTTCTCCGCCCTCTCCATCTCCAGCTCGACCTCCGTGCCGCCGTCCGGCACCGCGCGCAACCGGGCCGTACCGCCGTTGCGCTCCATGCGGCCGATGATCGATTCTCTGACGCCCATGCGGTCGGCGGGTATCGAGTCGAGGTCGAAGCCGGGGCCGCGGTCCCGGACGGACACGAAGACCCTTCTGCCCTCGACTTCGGCGTAGACCTGAACGGCGCCGCCCTCGCCACCGTACTTGGCGGCGTTCACCATCGCCTCGCGTCCGGCCTGCATCTGTGCGCCGATTCTCTCGTCGAGCGGGCAGTCACCGACGACCACGACCTCGATGGGGACGCCGTGCTTGTCCTCGACCTCCGCCGCATTGCGCTTCACGGCCTCGGCGAGGGTGGTGGGCTCGTCGTCCTCGTCCTTGCCATTGCCCTCCGGCTTGTAGAGCCAGGCGCGCAGGTCGCGCTCCTGGGCCCGGGCCAGGCGGCGCACCTCGCCCGGGCTCTCCGCGTTGCGCTGGATCAGGGTCAGGGTGTGCAGCACCGAGTCGTGGACGTGGGCGGCGACCTCGGCGCGCTCCTGGGCCCGGATGCGCATCAGCCGCTCCTCCGAGAGGTCCTGCGTCATGCGCACCAGGTAGGGGCCCGCGAGGAGCGTTATCCCGACGAGGACGGCGAGGGCCGCCTGGAGAACGGAACCGAGGTGAGCGGCGGACCCCTGCAGGACGAAGATGCCGGTGACACCGGCCGTCACCAACAGGACGCCGGCCACGGTACGCAGCAGGGTGACCGTGCGCCGGTGGCGCCCCACCTCGGCCCAGCGGGCCCGGCGGGCGTTGTCCGCCTGGCGCCAGACGAGGGCGACGCCCGCGCCGACGAGGACGGTCGGCCAGAGGTAGACCCTGGCTCCGCCGCCGAGATCGACGTTCCCCACGAAGACCAGGGCCACGACGACCATGAGGAGGAGGGCGACGATCTGACCCTTGTCCGGTTTGCGGGTGACGAGTCTGCGGCGGCCGTCCGGAGAGGTCTCGGCGGTGACGAGGGACGGCGGCCGCTGGGCGTCGACGCCGCCGACGCCCAGCGGTACGAAGAACCAGAAGGCCGCGTACAGCAGCGCGCCGAGGCCGTCGGCCATGAACAGGCCGACGAAGGCGAACCGCACCCAGATGACGGGCAGCCCGAGGTGTCCGGCGAGCCCCCGCGCCACACCACCGAGCCAGCGTCCGTCGCTGCTGCGGTAGAGCTTGCGCGGCGGCCGCGGTTCGACGAGTGGTGCTGCTGCGGCTTCCGGCATGACACTGATGGTCACACGGCCGGGGGAGCCGGAGCATCAGGGTCGGTCCCCGATACTCCCCTGATCTTCGCGCCGCCGGTGCTTCGAACGCTCCCCCGGCGTCGTGTCAGGGCCGATATCAGGGTCCGACCAGGGTCGAACCGGCTGCCGTCCCGGCGCCGCGGCCGTCACCATGGACCCATGACAGATCACGAGCACGCCGCGACGGGTCCGGGACCCGGCCGCGGCCCGCACCCACCGCCGGGGGCCGGGCCGCAGGACACCGCGCCCGCCGCGGATGCCGCGGGTGCCTCGCCCACCGTGGGTGGTGCGGAGGGTGCCGCAGCCGACGCGGACGATCCCGCCGGCACCGGTGTCCCCGGTCCTCCCCACATGTTCCGGCGCGACCGGCGGCACAAGACGCTCGCCGGGGTGTGCGCGGGCCTCGGACGGCAGTGCGACATGGACCCGGTGATCTTCCGGATCACCCTCGCGGTGCTCTCCGCGACCGGCGGCATCGGCCTCATCTTCTACGGCTTCGCCTGGCTCTTCGTTCCCTACGACGACGAGGACGAGAACGAGGTGCGCAAGCTGCTGACCGGCCGGGTGGACGGCCAGGCGCTGGCGGCCGTGCTGTTCGCCCTGGTCGGCTGCGGGGTCTTCCTGACCATGCTGAACAACAGCGGGGTGCTGTCCTTCGCCGTCATACTCTCCCTCCTGCTGGCGGGCGCCGGGTACTGGTCGCGGCGGCGGAAGGCTCCGGCCCCCGACCCCCTCTCCGCCCAGGCCGTCGCCGACGCCCCGCCGGAGGCCCAGGCGCCCCCGATCCTGATCACCTGGCCCTCCTGGTGGCGCGACCCCATGGTCAAGGACGGCAGACACGTCGGCGGGACGGGCTATCTGTGGGGACCAGCGGACTCCGAGGACCGTGACATCGCGGCGGCCGTCAACATCGGCCGCGGGGTCCAGGGCGGCCACCGCGCCGCTGCGGGCGACCGGCGCTCGCGGTCCCCGCAGCCGCGCGGCCCCCGCGGCATCGGCGGCTGGGTCTTCCTCCTCGCCCTGCTCGCCGGCTTTCTCGGCACCCGGCTGACCTGGGACGAGCACCCACTCGGCACCAGCCTGCAGACCGGCCTGGCCTGTGCGCTGGCCGTCTTCGGCGTCGGTATCGCGGTCAGCGCCTTCCTGGGGCGCACGGGAGCCGGTTCGATCTTCCTGGCGGTCATCACGGCGGGCCTGCTCGCCGGATCGGCCGCCGTGCCGAAGGACGTCGGTACCGAATGGATCCGGACCACCTGGGAGCCCACGACGGTGGCCGGCGTACGCGAGCAGTACGACGTCGGTGCCGGCAGCGGCACCCTCGACCTGTCCCGGCTGGACCTGGCCGAGGGGCAGACCGTGACCACTCGGGCCGACGTGGGGATCGGCCGAATACGGGTCGTCGTGCCGCAGGACGTGACCGTGCGGCTGAGCATCGAGGTGGGCGTGGGCGACATCCAGCTGCCGGGCGACGACGAGAAGGACGTGGACGTGGCACCGGGCAAGCACAAGGAGGTCACCCTGCCCCCCACCACGGGCGGCAAGGACGCCGGCACGCTCGACCTCGACCTCCAGGTCGGCGTCGGACAGGCGGAGGTGACCCGTGCTGCGTCATAGGTTCCAGCCCGGGCGGCTGGTCGCAGGCGTCTTCCTGACCCTGGCCGGCGTCATCTACGCCGGTGATGCGGGCGGCCTCTGGGACACGCCGTGGTTCGTGGTGATCCCTCTCGTCGTGGGCGGCCTCTGCCTCGCGGGAGCGGTCGGAGTCCTGACCCGGACCGTGCACCGACGCCGCGCTGCACTCCGCGCGGCGAAAGCGGACGAGTCCCGGGCGGACCTTCCCGGTTGACAGCCGACGGTGCACGGACGGCCGACGCCCGCGGGCCGACCCAACGAAGTACGGCCCTGCGGGACGCCGGCCCTGCGCGGGACAGGCTCACGGAGATGCCGTTGGCCGACCTCCGGACGGGCGGCTCAAATGAGCGGGGCGTGAACACTTCGGAGGAATTGTTCACGCCTGTCACGGAAGGCCCCCGGAGAGAGCCCCGTCGGCACACTCGGCCGGCACAACCTTCGCGATCGCACCGGCCTGCTGCGGAACCTACTGGTACCCGCCCGTCCGCTGTCGTCGTCGGGAGCGCAGGACGGCGTCCAGGGAGAGCAGCGGGGCGCCCGCGAGAACGAGGGGTGTCCAGGCCATGAGGTAGACGAGATCATTGCCGTAGTAGTACGGGTCGGCGGCCCAGCTGACGGTCAGCCACAGGCTGAGCGAGATCAGCGCGCCGCCGAGCGCCGCCAGGCGGGTCAGCAGTCCGAGCAGGGTGCCGATGCCGACGGCCAGCTCGCCCAGGGCGATGGCGTACCCGAAACCGGCGGGGCTCTTCAGTGCCAGGTCGACCAGGGAGGGGAGGGCCGAGGAATCGCGGACGGTACGCATCATGTCGCCGACGGAGCCGGCGCCCGCGTCCTTCATGAAGGCGCTGTCGGTGAGTTTGTCCAGACCCGCGTAGATGAAGGTGACGCCCAGGAAGATCCGTAGCGGCAGGAGGGCGTAGCGGGTGGACTGGTCCCGCCAGTCACCGCCGCCCGGGTGCGAGGTGTACGCATCCGTCCGCATACCGTGAGTCATCTTTGCCAGCCGCCTCTCGCCCGCGCGTGCCGAGACCTGCTCAACAGACCATACGTACGACGTACAGGCCTCGCTCAATCCTTCTTCGACCGGTTTCTTCCTGTCGGTTTCGACAGATGGCCGTCACCGACAAGTTGGCGTTCCCAGGAGGTTGGCGTTTTCGGGAGGTTGGCGATTCCGACAGATTGCCGGTCGGCAGCGGGCTCGGCGGTGGAGTGTCAGTCCGTCACGTCGATGGCGTACCGGTTGGTTTCCACGCCCGCGCTGGTGACCACCTGGACGTCCACCCGGCCCGGTTCCACGTCCGCGGGCACCGGGACCGTCAGCAGGTCGTCCGTGGGGTTGCTGAAGCCGCCCGTCACGGGGACCAGCGGCACGTGGACGTTGACCGCGCCGATGCGGACGACCATCCGGGACAGCCGGTCCGCGCGTTGAGCACCCGGTGGTACGAAGCCGGCGCCGCGGATCTCGATGTCGTCGCCGGTGCGGATCGGCGCGTCCAGGTCACCGGCCTCCCGCGCCCGTACCACGGAGAGGATCACGGGACGCCCGCCCTCCGCGTACTTCGCGGCCACATAGGTCGCCGCCGAGACCAGCACCACGACCGCCAGTCCCCACGGCAGATCCGGCAGTTGTTCCGGGCGCCGGGCCAGCCGCACCGCCGCGAACACCAGGGCGACGGTGCTGATCACCACGTACTGAATGTCGGCGAACGAACCGCGTCCCGCGTCGTCCGTCAGCAGGTCGGCCGCACTCGGCCGGTCCGCCCGTACCTTCTGCAGCCGCTGCCCCAGCACCCGCAGTCCGACGACCCGACGCACCAGGACCGCGATCCCGCACACCACCGCGAGCACCGTCACCGCGCCGGCGCCGCGGGCGAGTTCGAGCCCGGAGATCAGCGCGTCCCGCCGGCCGTGGCCCGAGGCAACCGCCAGCTGTCCGGCCAGGACGAGTACCGCGTAGGCGACGAAGAGCACCCAGAGGGCCGCCACGGCCCGGGACGTGGACAGACGGTTGTCCTCGCCGATGACCGGGGCCAGCGCCCCGCCCCGCGCCCGGTGGAACCACGACGCCGCCGTCAGCGCACCGGCCACGACCAGCGCGGCCGCCAGCCCGGCGGTGCGCGCCGCCGTCCAGCCGGCCCCGATCGCGGTGAGCGACTGTCCCAGGAGCAGCAGCACGACCGCGGCCCATACGACGGCCGCCGTGCGGCGCCCCAGGCCCGCGAGCCACGCCCGCCCCTCGGCACGACCGCGTTCGGCGACGACTCCCGCGGACTGGGTCAGCTCCTCCGAGACCCACTGCCGGGAAGCCGAGGGCGAGTGGGCCACCGCGGCCGGCAGCCCTTGTCCGGCCGCGAACTCGTCCCGCCTGACCAGGAACGCGGCAACCGCCCGTCGGTGCCCCTCACGGGCGCCGTGCGGACAGTCCCCGCAGGTGCAGCCGCCCCCGTGCGCCGCCTCGTACGCGTCTTTGTCCGAGCCGCTCCCGCGTCTCGCCTCCTGCACCGCCACGCCCGACGCCCGCCTTCCCGAACCCTGCGAAACCCAGTAACGACAACTCCGGCACCGCCCGCGGCAGAACCCGTAAGTCCCGTGGGACGAAAGCGAATTGTGCCGTACACAACCCCCTGCGCGCCCGCCGCCCCCGGTCCGCTCTGCTCAGCGCGGGTGACATGCGGACCGCCGTGTTGACCCGGCTGCGAGAATTCCCTTATGGCCGAGATCATCCAGCGCGACGGGACCTGGGCGTTCGACGGCAGTGCGGTCCGGATCACGCCGGGTCCGCACCGCTCGGTTCCGCTGTTCCGGCAGACGTACGGAGAGGTCTCGGTGCCGCTGGAGGCCGTCGCGGGCGTCGTCTTCGAGCCGGAACGCAAACGCGGGCGGCTGCGTCTGCGGCTGCGCGAGGGCGCCGACCCCCTCCTCCAGGCGACCGGCGGCCGGCTGCCCGACGCGGCGGACCCGTACCGGCTGACGGTGGAGACCGACCGCTGCGGGGTCGCCGAGTACGTCGCCGAGGAGATCCGCCACGCGCTGCTGCTCGACCGGATCCCCAAGGAGCCCACGAAGACCTACCTGCTGCCCGGGCCGCCGGTGCCGGTCTCGGTGCGTTCCTCCGACGGCACGGTCTCCTTCGACGGCGCCCGGGTTCGGGTCGACTGGGCCGACACCTCCGACCGGGTCAAGCGCGCCACCGGCCCGCGGATCATCGACATCGGCGACCTGACACAGGTCGAGTGGCTTCCCAACTCAGGGACGGGCGACGGTTTCCTGCGGTTCGTGACCCGGGAGACGGTGTCCTCCACGCTGCCGCCGGAGAAGGACCCGTACGCCCTGGACCTGTGGGGCAACGCCCGCCGCGATCTGCTCACCGCGCTGATCGCGACCGCGGTCACGGCCCGGCTGCCGCATCCATCGGCCCGTACGTGCGGCGCGGACGGCGCGGACGGTACTTCGGAGTGCGTGGGGAGCGGGTTCCCGCCCCGCCGGCGCACACCCGCCGTACCGCCGGCGCCCGCCGTACCGTCCCCGGCGGATCATCACGATGTCCTGCTGCGCCGGCTGCGCGAGCTCGGCGAGCTGCACCGCAGCGGCGTTCTCACGGATGCGGAGTTCGCCGTGACGAAGGCGGCCGTACTCAGGGACTTCTGAGCACGGACGAATTCCGGTTCGATACCTGACACGACGTGTCGGGTATCGGGTCCACACTCGGTGCATGACATCAAGCATCGTCGCCGGCTGGGCCGATTTCGCCACCGCCGAACCCGCACTGGCCGCGATCGTCGAGGCACGCTTCGGCGCGTACACCCACCACACCCTCGCCACCCTGCGCCGGGACGGATCACCCCGCACCAGCGGTCTGGAGGTGCGTTTCCTGGGCGGCGAGCTGTGGCTCGGCATGATGCCGGGCTCGCTGAAGGCGCTCGACCTGCGCCGCGACCCGAGGTTCGCGCTGCAGGCGAACCCGGGAGACGGCACCGGCATGGGGGGCGGGGACGTACGGATCGGCGGCCGGGCCGTCGAGGTCGAGGACGCCGAGGCGCGGGCCGCGTACGTGAAAGAGGTGGAACCGCCGGAGCCGTTCCACCTCTTCCGTACCGAGCTGACGGAGGTCGTGCGGACCTGCGTCGAGGGCGACTGCCTGGTCGTCCAGGTCTGGCAGCCCGGGGAGCCCCTGCGCACGGTCAGGCGCGCATAGGGCCGGGAGTCACTCCCACTCGATCGTCCCCGGGGGCTTCGAGGTCACGTCGAGGACGACCCGGTTGACGTCCTTGACCTCGTTGGTGATGCGCGTCGAGATCTTGGAGAGCACGTCGTACGGCAGCCGGGACCAGTCGGCGGTCATCGCGTCCTCGGAGGAGACGGGCCGCAGCACGATCGGGTGGCCGTAGGTGCGGCCGTCGCCCTGGACGCCGACGGAGCGGACGTCCGCGAGGAGCACCACGGGGCACTGCCAGATGTCGCGGTCGAGGCCGGCCGCGGTCAGCTCCTCGCGGGCGATGGCGTCGGCCTCGCGGAGCAGGTCGAGCCGCTCCTTGGTGACCTCGCCGACGATCCGGATGCCGAGGCCCGGGCCCGGGAACGGCTGGCGCTGGACGATCTCGTCCGGCAGGCCGAGCTCCTGGCCGACCATCCGGACCTCGTCCTTGAACAGCTGGCGCAGCGGCTCGATGAGCTGGAACTCGAGGTCCTCGGGGAGCCCGCCGACGTTGTGGTGGGACTTGATGTTCGCCGTGCCGGTGCCTCCGCCGGACTCGACGACGTCCGGGTAGAGGGTGCCCTGGACGAGGAACTCCACGGCGGGGCCCTCGTCGGCGATGATCTCGGCCTGGGCCTGTTCGAAGACGCGGATGAACTCGCGGCCGATGATCTTCCGCTTCTCCTCGGGGTCGGAGACCCCGGCCAGCGCGTTCAGGAACCGCTCGCTCGCGTCCACGACCTTCAGCTGCACGCCGGTCGCGGCGACGAAGTCCTTCTCGACCTGCTCGGTCTCGCCCTTGCGCATCAGGCCGTGGTCGACGTAGACGCAGGTCAGCTGGGAGCCGATGGCCTTCTGGACGAGGGCGGCGGCGACGGCGGAGTCCACGCCGCCGGACAGGCCGCAGATGGCGCGCTTGTCGCCGACCTGCTCGCGGATGGCCGCGACCTGCTCCTCGATGACGTTGCCCGTGGTCCAGTTCGGGCGCAGGCCCGCACCGCGGTACAGGAAGTGCTCCAGCACCTGCTGTCCGTGCGTGGAGTGCATCACCTCGGGGTGGTACTGGACCCCGTAGAGCTTCTTCTCGTCGTTCTCGAAGGCGGCGACCGGGACGACGTCCGTGGAGCCGGTGACGGTGAAGCCCTCGGGGGCGGCGGAGCAGGCGTCGCCGTGGGACATCCACACGGCCTGCTCGGCCGGGGTGCCCTCGAAGAGGGTGGAGGACGGCTTGGAGACCGTCAGGTCGGTGCGGCCGTACTCACGGGCGCCGGAGTTGTCGACGGTGCCGCCGAGGGTCTGCGCCATCAGCTGGAAGCCGTAGCACATGCCGAAGACGGGGACGCCGGCCTCGAACAGGGCGCGGTCGACGGTCGGGGCGCCGGGCTCGTACACCGACGAGGGGCCGCCGGAGAGAACGATGGCCGCCGGGTTCTTGGCGAGCATCTCCGCGACCGGCATGGAGCTTGGCACGATCTCGCTGTAGACCCGCGCCTCGCGGACACGGCGGGCGATGAGCTGGGCGTACTGCGCGCCGAAGTCGACGACCAGGACGGTGTCGGGGGCGGCGGCAGCGGGAGTCGCTGATGACACGGGGTGCCTTCCGGCGGTCGGGCGGGGGTCTTGTGCCTCCGATTCTACCGAGGTGGGCAGGTGACACGTCCCGCCCGCGGTGCCCGGGGACCACCGCCCGCACGTCTCACCATACGAACCGGCTTGGACACCGTCCGTCCCCGGGGCATACTGGGCCCATGCTCACGCACCAGACCTTCGTCTTTACCTATGGCAACCGGCCCACCGGCTGCCATGGTCGTGCTGCTTGAGCAACTGACAAGCGACTTCCCAGGCGCCCCGGGCCGACAAGGTCCGGGGCGCCTGGCGTTTCCGGGACTGTCGGCCGGAGCCACCACCCCTTCGGCGAGGAGCCACCGACATGACCGTCACCGCAGCAGACATGGCCGACAAGACCGGCGCCCGCACCACCGAGGCCGCCGACGTGATCACCGGCGCCCGTGAACGCATCGACGCCCTCGACGACCGGATCATCGGGCTGATCCAGGAACGGATGGCCGTCTCCGCCGTCATCCAGGAGGCGCGGATCACCTCCGGTGGCCGGCGCGTGAACCTCTCCCGCGAGATGGAGGTCCTCGACCACTACCGCCAGGCGCTGGGCAAGCCGGGTACGGCGCTGGCGATGACGATGCTGGAGCTGTGCCGCGGGCGCGTCTGAGTGCCGCGGCCGAGTCCGGGCGTCTTCTCACCCGTACGGCGCGTGACCGGTGCCCGAGCCCGTCGTTGGTCCCGGTGTCCGTGTCAGCCAGGGGCGGGCCCGAAAGAACCACGCGTGGCTCGCTGGAGCGATGAGACGTGCGGATCGTGCCGTGCGTCGTGGGACCTCGCTCCAGAAAAGTGACCGGACGGCAGGGGACAGCAGCCCGGTCACCCAAGAGAACGGCCGGCTCCGGGGACTCCCGGGGCCGGCCGACGGAAGAAGGGTCCGGTTCCGGACCGAGCGGCTGCGGAGGCCGTCCCCGTCCAGCACGATGCGGTACGGCGGACCGGGCCGAGTCCCGTACGCAGCCCCACACACCACCACTCACGCCACTGGAGACAAGCGGCGCAGCCCCCCGGCGCCGCTCCCCAGGCACCGGTGCTGCCCTGACGCCGGTGCTGGCCGAGGAAGGGCCCCGCGACGCACCTCCCGCGGGGCCCTTCGCCATGCCCCGCCATCCCCTCCTTCCCCTCCCGGCCCTCTGCCTCCCCCTCTCCCTCGCCCTCTTCCTCTTCCTCTTCCTCTTCCTCCACAGGAGTGACGCGGGACACATAAAGTCTCTGTGAGTTCGGGGACAACCATTCACAGACTTCGCCGATCAAACAGGCCGAACCGATCGAGCAGACCGGTCCGAAGGGTCCACCGCGTCCCACACGCGGAGGCCTCCTCAGAGCCCCGTACCGCACACACGCGGTACGCCTGACTTCACGAGGTCTTCATGAAGCTTCGCCGCGCCATCGTGACCATGGCCGCGACGTCCGTCATCGCTCCGCTGGCACTCCTGTCGGCACCGGCCGCCTTCGCGACCGAGAGCCCGTCCCCGGCAGCGAGCTCCTCGTCCGGGACGGACACCTCCTCGGGCGACCAGGACGACTCCTCCGACGGGAAGACGACCCCGACGGACGGGCAGAGCACCCCGACGGACGGCCAGTCCACGCCGTCCGACGACCAGAGCACACCGTCCGACGACCAGTCCACGCCGTCGGACGACGCGTCGACCCCGTCCGACGACGAGAGCACCCCCGGCGGTTCCGGGACGACCGCCCCCGCCCCGTCGACGTCGGCGCCGACCGACGAGCCGACGGAGCCGGAGGAGCCCGAGGTCCCGTTCTGCGAGGAGCTCGACTCCGAGTACTCCGCCGCCAAGGTGTCGGCGGACATCAAGGGCCTGCCGGGCAAGATCGTCGCGGGCGACGGCCACCACGCGTTCCAGCTCGTCGTCACCAACGAGTCGAAGACCGACGTCGAGGAAGTCGCGTTCTACGCCGAGGTGGGGAACTACGAGTTCGAGGACGAGTCGAAGTTCCTCAGCTCGTACGTCGACCTGGAGTTCAAGAACCCCGAGACCGGCGCCTGGGACCGCATCGGCAGCGACGAGTGGGCCGGTGACTACTTCTTCTTCGTGGAGAAGCTGAAGGCCAAGGCGAGCAAGACCGTCGACCTGCGGGTCAGCATCGACGCCAAGGCCCCGGCCGGCGACGCCTACTCCTTCGCCTTCGGCGCCTACCTGGACAACGTCGAGGGCCAGGAGTGCATCGCCTCCGGCTGGGCCCAGTACGACTTCCAGGTCCTGAAGCCCGGCTCCGGCAACCCCGCTCCGGGCACCGCCACGCCGAACGACAAGGGCGGCAAGGGCGGAAAGGGCGACAAGATCTCGGTGAAGAAGCCGCAGGGCAACGTCTCCCAGCTGCCGACCGGCAGCCTCGCCGAGACCGGTTCCAGCTCCGCGCTGCCGATGATCGGCCTCGCCGGCGGGCTCGCCGTCGTCGTCGGTGGCGGCGCGGTGTTCATGGTGCGTCGCCGCAAGGCCGGTATCGAGGCGTAACCAGCGGTACGGCCTGACGGCAGAACAGTAGGGCCGCAAGACGGGAAGGACCTGCGCTCGGAGGGGGGCGCAGGTCCTTCTGTGTGTCCGCTGCCGCTACTTCTTCGGCGGCACCGCCGGAATCCCCAGGAACGGCAGCCGCAGCGCGCCGAAGGCCTCCGCCGGGACCGCCGGGGACTTCGGCTCGACGGGGGCGAGGCGCTCGTACGCCGTTCCCTGGGCCGGGCGCGGGTCGCTCTCGCCCTTGTTCGGCCAGTACGACATCGCGCGCTCGGCCTGGGCCGTGATGGTCAGGGACGGGTTGACGCCCAGGTTCGCCGAGACCGCGGCACCGTCGACGACGGAGATGCCGGGATGCCCGTAGAGCCGGTGGTACGGGTCGATGACGCCGCTCTCGCGCGAGGCGCCGATCGGGCAGCCGCCCAGGAAGTGCGCGGTGAGCGGGGTGCCCATCAGCTCGCCGACGTTGGAGCCGGCGAAGCCGCCGATCTCGGCCGCCAGGGCCGAGGCGCCCTCCGTCGCGGCCTTGATCTGCTTGGGGTTGGGCGAGCCGTGGCCCTGGCGTGCGGTGAGCAGGCCCTTGCCGATGCCCGTCGGCTTCAGATGCGTCGTCAGGGAGTTGTCCAGTGACTGCATCACCAGGCCGATGATGGTCCTCTCCGACCAGCGCCGGTTGGACAGGGAGCGCAGGACCCGCGTGGGGTGCCTGGCCGCGTGGCCCAGGAAGCCCAGGACGCGCGAGGCGCCCGAGGCGGTGGGCCCGGCGTAGGGGACCTGGAGGATCGACAGGCCGCCCATCGAGTTGGAGCCCTTGCCGTAACGGACCGGCTCGATGTGGGTGTCGGCGTCCGGGTGGATCGAGGACGTGATGGCGACGCCGCGCGTGAAGTCGGCCCGCGGCTCGCCGGTGGCCCTGCGGTAGCGCCGGTCGTCGGTCTGGGCGCCGACCAGGGCCTCGGAGTTGGTGCGGGTCAGCTCGCCGAGCCGGTCGGACAGGTGGGGGAGCCGGCCGCTCGCCTTCATGCGGTGCAGCAGCGTCTGGGTGCCGTAGGTGCCGGCGGCGAGGACGACCCGGCGGGCCGTGAAGGTGCGGCCCGCGCCCTTCTTCTGCCGGTGGGTGGGGAGGGTGGCTATCGCGAACCCGCCGCGGGAGTCGTCGGTGACCGAGACGACCGTCGTCATCGGGTGCACGACCGCGCCCGCCTTCTCGGCGAGGTACAGGTAGTTCTCGTTGAGGGTGTTCTTCGCGCCGTGGCGGCAGCCGGTCATGCACTCGCCGCACTCGTTGCAGGCCCTGCGGTCGGGGCCCGCGCCGCCGAAGTAGGGGTCGGCCACCCGCTCCCCCGGCTTCGCCCTCGTCGTGCCGCCGGCGTCCCGGCCGTCGCCGAAGAAGACGCCGACCGGCGCCATGTGGAAGGTGTCACCGACGCCCATCCGCTCGGCTGCGGCCTTCAGGTGCACGTCGGACGGGGTCGTCGTCGGGTTCAGCCGGACCCCGAGCATGCGCCGGGCCTGGTCGTAGTACGGCGTCAGCTCGTCGTGCCAGTCGGTGATGTCCCGCCACTGGGGGTCGTCGAAGAAGGGCTTCGGCGGCACGTAGAGGGTGTTGGCGTAGTTGAGGGACCCGCCGCCGACCCCGGCGCCTGCCAGGACCATGACATTCCCGAGCAGGTGGATGCGCTGGATGCCGAACATGCCGAGCCCGGGGGCCCAGAGGTAGTTCTTCAGGTCCCAGGAGTTCTTCGGCAGCGACTCGCGGGTGAAACGACGGCCGGCTTCCAGGACGCCGACCCGGTACCCCTTCTCGGTGAGGCGGAGGGCGGACACGGATCCGCCGAACCCCGACCCCACGACGACGACGTCGTAGTCGTACCCGTTCTCGTCCTGGGTCTGGACGGACTTCTCCTGCGACACGTGCTCTCCTCGTCGAGAACGGGTACGGGTGACGGTTGTCCAGGGCTGTACAGGGCTGCTCAGCGGAGGCGGAAGGCCTTCATCAGGCGCAGGCTCCGGTTCATGAACGCCGCGTACTTCTCGTCGTCCATCCCCAGCGACGGCGCCATCGGCAGCAGTCGCTGGTGGGCGACGGTCTGGGCCTCGGTGTACTTGAGGATGCCCTCGGAGCCGTGCCGGCGGCCGAGGCCGGAGTCCTTCATGCCGCCCATCGGGGACTGGACGCTGCCGTAGGCGGGGGCGTAGCCCTCGTTGATGTTGACGGTGCCGGTGCGCAGGCGGGCGGCGACGTCGCGGCCGCGCCGGGCGTCCTTCGTCCAGACCGAGGAGTTCAGGCCGTACGGCGTGGAGTTGGCCTGCTCGACCGCCTCGTCCTCGGTTGTGAAGCGGTAGACGGAGACGACCGGGCCGAAGGTCTCCTCGGTGCACACGGTCATGGGGGCCGCGACCCCGTCGAGGATGGTCGGCTCGTAGAAGTACGGGCCGATGTCCGGGCGGGCGACTCCGCCGGCGACGAGCTTCGCGCCGTGCGCGACCGCGTCCGCCACGTGCCGCTCGACGGTCTCCAGCTGCCGCTCCCCCACCAGCGAGCCCATGTCGGCGCCGTAGGCGAGGGAGGTGCCGAGCCGCATGCTCCTGGTGCGGGCGGCGAAGCGCTCCAGGAACGCGTCGGCGACGGACTCGTGGACGTAGAGCCGCTCGATGGAGATGCAGAGCTGGCCGGCCGAGGAGAAGCAGGCGCGTACGGCGCCCGCCGCCGCCTTCTCGATGTCGGCGTCCTCCAGCACCAGCATGGCGTTCTTGCCACCGAGTTCGAGGGAGACGCCGACCAGGCGGGCGGCGGCGCCCTGGGCGACCTCGCGGCCGGTGCGGGTGGAGCCGGTGAAGGAGACGTAGTCGGCGTGCCTGACGACCTCGGGGCCGACGACCGGCCCGTCGCCGAGGACGACCTGGAAGACCTCCGCGGGCAGCCCGGCCTCGATGAGCAGGTCGCGGGCCCACAGAGCGGTCAGGCAGGTCTCGGTGTCGGGTTTCATGACGACCGCGTTGCCCGCGACGAAGGCGGGGAGCGCGTCGCCGACGGACAGCTCCAGCGGGTAGTTCCAGGGGGCGATCTGGCCGACGACGCCGCGCGGGTGGCGCAGCTCGGTGACCTTCGTCAGGGCCGGTACGGCGCCGGTGTGCCGCTTGGGCCGCAGATACGCGGGTGCCTTGCGGCCGTAGTGCCGGGCGGCGACGGCGACGGCCTGGACCTCCTCGTGGGCGTGCAGACGGGCCTTGCCGGTCTCCAGCTGGATGAGGTCGAGGACCTCGGCCTGGCGTTCGAGGACCAGGTCGTGGAAGCGCAGCAGGACGGCGGCGCGCTGCCGTACCGGTGTACGGGCCCACACGGCCTGGGCGGCGCGGGCCCGTTCGAAGGCGGCGGCCACGTCCTCGGGCGTGGACTCGGGCAGGTCGGCCAGCTTCTCACCGGTGAACGGCGTGTGGTTGGCGGTGCGGCCGGAGCCGGCCACGCCCTTGGTGAGCTGGGCGACCAGCTCGGGCGTGACCACGTCGGCGGCGGTGCGGGCGCCCGCCGGGGCGGGGGCGAGAGGGTTCGTGCCGGTGATTTCCGGGGCCTGCGCGTCCGTCATGAGCCGCAGGGTATGACGCCGCGAGGGCTTTGTGTACCCGTCGGTAATCGGGATTCACCGAGTGCTCACACAATGCCAGTGATCGCTGGCAGCGAACCCGCTGATCAGGGCGTTACGCGGGAGGGCTGACCTGATCGATGCGTACCGCCCCGGAGTGGGCCGGGTCGCCGACCACTGCCGCCAGGCCCTCGGTGGTCTCCTCGAGCGCCCGGCGGACGGCGCCCGGCGCGTCGGCCCAGTCGGAACCGCCGCGCGACGAACCGGCCCAGGCGGAACCGCCGCGCGACGAACCGGCCCAGGCGGAACCGCCGCGCGACGATCCGGCCCAGGCGGTACCGCCGCGCGACGATCCGGCCCTGGTCCTCCGTCAGGGATTGCGGATCTCCCAGTTGGCGATCACCGTACGGGCGATGTCCCGTCCGTCCTCGGCGAAGTAGCCCTCGCGCGGGTAGTCGATCGACACCTTGTACATGTCGCCGTTGCCGGCCCGGTAGTAGACGACGTGGTACTCACGCTTGCGGGGGTTCTGCGTGTCCGTGGTCGTGTAGGCGATGACGTTCTCGGCCGCTCTGCCGTCCTTGTACTCGGTCGCGACCGGTTCGCCCTTGGGAGCGGGCTCGTCGGCGAAGTTCGACGAGTACTCGCCGTCCTTGAACACGTCCCAGTCCGCCCACGCGTTGGCCATGGCGGAGTCCGGGATCTTGCCGTCATCGTCGTCGGCCTTGATGTCGCGGTCCACGTGGACGGTGACCGCACCGCTCGGGTCCGCGAACGACTCGGTGGTGCCGTCCCAGTCGTCGGGGTGCTTCAGCTTCACGAACGCCGCCGGCACGCCGACACTCATGCCGTGTTTCGTGCCGAGTGCCTGCCTCTTCCACCCCTCCGGCAAGGGCCCCGCGAAGGGGTCCGCGACCACCAGGTACGACGCCACCGCCGCCGCGACGACCGCCGCGCCGAGGGTGATCCACGCGTTGCGGCCCAGCCGGACGCTCCATCCGGAGACCGGCCCGGACGGTCCGTCGCCCTCGGCGGCCCGTACGACCTGGGTGGCCGCCGGCGCCGGCGGGTTGGCGGCGGCGTCCAGCAGGGCCCTGACCCGGGCGGCGTCCGGGCGGCGCGCCGGGTCCTTGTCCAGCAGGCCCGTGATGGCCTCGGCCAGCGGTCCCTTCGCGGTGGCGGGCGGTGCGGGCGCGGCGTTGAGCACGGACTGGAGCGTCGCCGGGGTGTTGCTGCGGCGGAACGGCGAGACGCCCTCCGTCGCGGCGTAGAGCACCACGCCCAGTGACCACAGGTCGCTCGCCGGGCCGGGGCGCTGGCCCAGCACCCGCTCGGGGGCGATGTACTCGGGCGAGCCGACGAAGCCGCCGGTGTCGGTCAGGCTGGTCTCGCCCTCGATCTGGGCGATGCCGAAGTCGGTGAGGACGACCCGGTCGTGCCGGCCGAGCAGTACGTTGTCCGGTTTCACGTCCCGGTGCAGGACGCCCGCCGCGTGCGCGGCCTCCAGTGCGCCGAGCACCTGCAGACCGATCCGGGCCGCCTCCCGCGCGCCCAGCGTGCCCTCCTGCAACGCGTCGCCCAGCGAGCGGCCTCGCACCAGCTCCATCACGATCCACGGCCGGCCGTCCACCACGGCCACGTCGTGCACGTCGACCACCGCGGGGTGGTCGAGCCGGGCCGCGGCGCGTGCCTCGCGGCGCATCCGTTCGAAGGCGTTGTCCCGTTCCCGTTCGGGAAGATGGTCGGGTACGCGGGGCTCCTTGACGGCGACCTCGCGGTCCACCGTCTCGTCCTTGGCCCGCCACACCGTGCCCATGCCGCCGTGCCCGAGCTTGGCGATCAGCCGGTAGCGGCCGGCGATGAGCCGCCCGGCGCCCGGGTCCTGTGCGGGCGGCCCGGCGGGCTCGGGCGTGGACCGCGGCCGCGCCCGCGGCGGTACGACCTGGGTGGGTGCCGCGTACGGGTTGCCGGGATGTGGCACGGCGACGGGCGGGTTCGGTGGTTGCAGGCCAAAACTCGTCGGCTCGTCCGACCCGTTGCGAGGTCCCCCGTTGCTGCTCATGGATCATCCATATCGCGCCGGACGCGTGCGTATCCACCGCCCGCGGCCCGCGGTCACAGACCCGTGACGCACGCTGCCGCTTATCTCCTGTTTAGGTGCGTTGCGGCGGACTCCGAGGGGGACGGAGACGCGAAGGAAGCTGCGGAGGAGGCATCGGAGGACACCTCGGTGGACACCTCTGAAGAGGCATCGGAAGAGGCATCGGAAGAGGCTTCGGAAGACGCGGCGGACGGTGCCATCGGCTCCGTCGTGGCGGGCGCCGAACTCGTCGGCGTACCGCCGCCGTCGGCATCACCGTCCGCGAGCAGCGCCGCGGTGGTGACGCCCGCGCCCGCCGCCGCGACGACCAGCAGCACCGCGAGGAGCACGCCCCGCGTCACGCGCCGGGGTTCACCGTCCTGGTGCAGCGCCGGCGTACGGCCCGTGGCCAGGAAGGCGCGCAGCATCCGTTCGGCCTCCGCCGCGTCCAGCCGCCGTCCCGGGTCGCGTTCCAGCAGGCCCCGTACGACGGGGAGGAGGGGCTCGGCCTGGGCGGGCGGGCGGATCTCCTCGGTGACCACGGCGTGCAGGACGCCGCCCAGCGAGTCCCGGTGGAAGGGGGACGCGCCGCTGAGGACGGCGCACAGCAGCACGCCCAGAGACCACAGGTCGGACTCCGGCCCGGTCCCGGCACCGGACATCCGCTCGGGGGCGGTGTACTCGGGGGAACCGACGAAGGAACCGGTCTCGGTGAGCGTGGTGGCGCCCGCCACCTGGGCCACGCCGAAGTCGGTGAGGACGACCCGGCCGTCCTCGGCCACCAGCACGTTCGACGGCTTCACGTCCCGGTGCAGGATGCCGGCCGCGTGCGCGGTGCGCAGGGCGCCCAGCAGGGCGATGCCGATCCGGGCGGCCTCGGTGGCGTCGACCGGGCCGTGGGTCAGCACCCGGTCGGCGAGCGAGCCGCCGTCGACCAGTTCCATGACCATGTACGCGCGTGCGTCGGCCTCGACCACGTCGTGCACGACGATGACGTGCGGATGGCTCAGCTGCGCGACCGCCCGGGCCTCGCGCAGGGTGCGCTCGCGGCGCCGCCGGGCCTCGGCCGCGGAGAGGCTCTCGTCGAGGGGGAGCGCCTTCACGGCCACCTCGCGGGCGAGCAGTTGGTCGGTCGCTCGCCACACGATGCCCATGCCGCCGCGGCCGAGCCGCTCATGGAGCCGGTAACGGCCCGCGATGACACGCCCGCCCGCCCCCTCGGTCACCATGCGTCCCATCATGCCGCACCGGACGCACCGACTCCGGACCGCTGTCACACGGGTGGCCGACAACCGACGGGTCCCGGGCGGCGCCCGGCCGGCTGCCGGCCGGCTGCCGGCCGTCGTACGGCGGAGGTCAGCCGGTGCTTTCCTGCCAGCTCTGCAGCACCGACTTGAACCGCTGCCGCATGGTCGGCCAGTCGTTCGCCGGCCCCGACATGTTGAAGGCGTACTCGACACCGTCGCGGGACATGTACGTCTCCGCCACGGCGCGACGCGGTCCGGGGAAGGGGGTGTCCTTGGCCAGCGCCGTCCAGGCGTACTCCCACCGGGCGCTGTCGCGGTCGCGGTAGGTGGAGCGCTCCATGGTGACGCGCTGGTAGCCGACCAGGCGGTGGAGCTGCACCTCCAGGTCGAGCTGGTGCGCGTAGGGGTCGTTGTAGTCGGGAGCGGTGTCGACGGATATGCGGAGGATGTGCTCGCCGCCGTTTGGGGTGTAGTCGACCTGCTGGAGTTCCCCGGAGTCGTCGAACTCCGTCCGCTGCCACCCCTCGGGCAGGTAGAGGCTGAAACCCAGCGGGTCGTCATGGCGGATCCAGTCGGCCGGGACGGAGGTGCCGGGATCCTTGCCGGTCGTGGCGGAAGCGGAGGGGGAGGTGGAAGGGGATGTGGAGGTGGAGGTCGAGATGGAGGGGGACGGCGAGTGGGTGGTGTCCTGACCGGCCGACGCGCCGCCCTCGTCCTGCTGCTGGAGTACCACCACGGTGCCCGCGCCGACCAGGGCCGCGACGGCGACGACCAGGGCGAGCGTGCGCAGCCGGCGGCGCCGGGAACTTTGGGGAGCGGCCGCGCCCGCCGGTCCGGCCGGCGCGGGCCCCGTCGGCGCGTGCCCCATCGGTGTGGGGCCCATCGGCGCGTGCCCCATCGGCGTGGGGCCCGCCGTCGGGTCGCCGGACGCCGGATGCCCTGTCGCCGCGGGGCCGACCACCGTCGGGCCGGTCATCGGCCGGAACGGCGTCGCGGTGTTCCCGCCCGTCTGCCCCGGAGTTCCCCAGGGGGCCGTGCCGCCGTGCCCCGGCGGGCCCGCGTACTGCGTCGGCACATACGCCTGGGCCGCGTCCGGACGCCGTCCCTCCGCCGCCTCCGCGAGCATCTGCTCGGCCTCGGTGACGTCGGGCCGGGTGGCCGGATCCTTGCGCAGCAGGGCGCTGATGACGGGCCCGAGCGGTCCGGCGTACCGGGGCTCGGAGGCCTCCTCCTCCACGACCGCCTGCATGGTGGTGAGCGGCGACGTACGGCGGAACGGCGATCTGCCCTCCACCGCCGTGTACAGCGTCGCGCCGAGCGCCCACAGGTCGGAGGCGGGGCCCGGGTCGTGGCCGCGGACGCGTTCGGGTGCCAGGTAGTCGACGGAGCCGACGACCTCCCCGGTCCGCGTGATGGTGGAGTCGCCCTCGATCTGCGCGATGCCGAAGTCGGTGAGCAGCACCCGGCCGTCGTCGGCGAGCAGTACGTTGCCGGGCTTGACGTCGCGGTGCAGGACACCGGCGGTGTGCGCGGCGCGCAGGGCGCGCAGCACCCACAGGCCGATCCGGGCGGCCTCCCGCGGCTCGACCCGTTCCTCCTCCTTGACCGCGTCGGCCAGTGAGCGGCCCTCGACCAGCTCCATCACGATCCAGGGCCGGCCGTCGTGTTCGAGTACGTCGTGCACGGTGACGACGGCCGAGTGGTTGATCCGCGCCGCCGCGCGCGCCTCCCCCCGGGTGCGTGCCAGCAGGATCGCCTGGTCGCTCTCGGAGACGTAGAGCGCGGCGGTCAACTCCTTGATGGCGACGGTCCGGTGCAGCACTTCGTCGTGTGCGCGCCACACCCGGCCCATGCCGCCGCTGCCGATGGCGTCCTCGAGCCGGTAACGGCCCGCGACGAGCCGGCCCTGCATCTGATTCACGTTGCCCCGCAATGGTCTTGTCCAGGGCCAGACTAGGGACCGGCCCGCGTCCGGGGAACGGGTGGGGTGGCGCGGAACCGCCTTTGTGACGGTTGTCGCTTTCCGCGGCAGACGACAACCACTCCGGACGAACAGCCGTCGCACCGACCGTTGCTGGCCGGCAGTCAGCCCGTGTACCGGTAGCTCGCCGCCGCCTGTTCGTACAGCCGCGTCACCTCGTCGCGTTCCGCCGCCGGGCCGCGGACCTGCACCACGTGGTAGCGCCCGTCGATCAGCATCGCGGCGTTGCGCACGTACAGCTCGCCGCTGTCGGCTCCGGTCCAGGTGAACTGGCCCTCGGCCATGGTCCGTCCGCCGACCTCGATGGTCTTCAGCCCGCTGGAGGTGGCCCAGCTGGAGGCGCGGTACGACTCCAGCTCGGGTTCGCTGTCGCGCTGGTAGACCATCGGGTCGTCACCGAACTCGGCCGCGCGGTCCCGGCCGGGTACGACGATGAGCTCGAAGTCGCCCTTGCCGTAGACGACCTGGCCGCTGCCGTTGCGGGGCGTGCGGGTCCAGCCCTCGGCGACCGCGACGCGGAAGCCCTCGGCGTCCTCGCGGAGGGTGAAGCCGTCGGCGACGTCGGGGCGGTTGGTCTGCGTCTCGGTGGAGCCGCTCCCCGTCCGGGAGGCACTGGGCCCGGACTCGGGGGACGTCTGCTCCGGCCGGGGCTCGCTGCTGACGTCCGGGGACCGCTCGGGCGGCGCCGGGCTCGCCTCTCCGGCGGCGCCCGTCCGGTCGGTGGGGCCGGTGCCGCCCGTGTCGCTCTTCGGCATGAAGAACAGGGCGTAGGCGACCGCTCCGGCCAGGGCGAGCAGTATCAGCAGGAGCAGTGTCCGGCCGAGGCTGCGCGGTGAACGGGCCGTCTCCTGTCTGCCCCGCTTGTGCCGCCCGTGGTGCGCGGGCAGCCCGGCACGCCGCCTGCGCACCAGCTCGCCCCGGCGGCGCACGATGGGCAGCCGGCCGGTCTCGGCGGGCGGGGCCGCGACGACGTGCAGGCCTGCCTCCGGTTCCGGTGCCGACCTGACCAGTGAGCGCAGCCAGCCGCTCAGTTCCTCGAAGTCGATGCGTTCGGTGGGGTCCTGACGCAGCAGCGACTCCACGACGGGCCGCAGCGGGCCGCACTCCTCGGCGAACGCCGGCGGCTCCGCGCACACGATCTGCACCAGCTCGGCCGTCGAGTCCTCCGGGTAGGGCGCGTGGCCCTGTACGGCGCGGAAGAGCAGCGCGCCCAGCGCCCAGAGGTCGGTGGCGGGTCCGATGGGCGCGGCCAGCTGCCAGTTCTCGTGCACGGGCCCGGCCTGTTCCGGCGCCCAGCGCTCGGTCACCGGCCCGACCACGGCCATCCGCGTGTGCCGCGCCCGTTCGGCGGCGAGTGCGGTGGCCGGGCCGCGCGGCGCGGGGGTGCGGGCGGCCGGGTCGTCCCAGTTCCCGGTGGTGGTCGCGGGGCCGGGGTCCTGCCGCGGGGCGGCGGGCAGGTCCCGTCCCGCCGCGGGGGCGGGAGGCGCGGAGGAGAGGGCCGCGGGGGCGTCGGGGGCGGAGGTGGCACGGTCGTCGGTGGTGCGGGGGGTGGCACCGTGCCAGGAGGCCGTCCGTACGCCGTAGGGGTCGGTGATCTGCCCGGGCGGGGCGGTGTCGTGACCGGTCGCTTCGGCGGCCCGTGCGTCGGCGGGGGGCGTACCGGGGCCGACGGCGTGCGGGGACTGGTCCTGACCGGGCGCGTAGGGGGGCCGCGCCCCGCCGGACCCGGCCCCGGTGCCGGTGCCCGTGCCACGGGGCGGCTGGACGGCGTCGGTGTCGTCGTCGGGGGCGGGACGGGCGCCGGGCAGGGCCGCGCGGCCGTTCTGCGCCTCCTGGACGCGGGCTGCGGCCCGCGCACCGGCACGGTAGGCGGCGATCGCCCCGGCACGCGCGGCGCGCACGTCCCCGGCGGCGGTGAGCGGCGTGGGGGCGAGCCCGGCGGCAGCGCCGCCCGGCCCCTGGGCGCCGGGTACCGGCAGCCCGCCGGCGGTCCGCGCCTCGATGGCGGACCGCCGGGCAGCCTCGGGATCGGCACCGCCGGGTCCGAGCATCCCGGTCCGCACACCCCCGGGGGCGGCGCGCCCGGCCCCGGGGCCACCGGGACCGCCAGGACCACCAGGAAGACCAAGACCGCCAGGATCGCCAGGACCACCAGAACCGCCGCGACCACCAGGACCGGAGATCCCGGTGCCCACACCCCCAGGACCCGGACCAGGAAGCCCGTCCTCCGCCCCAGATCCGCCGGGGCCGAGCGCCCTGGTCTTCGTGCCCGCGCCCCGGCCGAAGGTTCCGTCAGGGGCGACCGCCGCGCCCGGGCCGTCCTCGCCCTCGGGGGCGGGAACCGGGTCGTACCCGCACAGCGCCTCCTCCGCCGCCCCGACCGCCAGGCCGGTCAGCATCACGCGCCCGTCGTCGCAGACGAGCACCGTGCGCGCGGTGATGTTGCGGTGCACCCAGCCGTACGTGTGCAGCACCCGCAGCGCCAGGAGGACGTCGGAGGCCACCTCGGCCGCCCGGTACGGGGTGAGCGGCTGCTCGGCGAGCAGGGCGGCCAGCGGCCTGGCGGCCACCAGCTCGCTGACGATCCACAGCGAGCCGCCCTCGGCGAACACGTCGAAGACCTGGTCCAGTCGCGGATGGTCGGGGACGGCGGCCGCGGCCTGCGCGGCCTCGACGGCGCGCCGTACCACCGGGTCGGCCGGCCGCCGGGGGCCGCCGCCCGCGTCCGGCGACCGCCTGCCGGGGTGCCGGACACCGCTGTCCCGGGCCGTGAAGCCGTCGGGCAGGCCGTCCGCGTCGAGCACCTCGGCCTCGACGACCTCCGGCAACGGCACCTGCCGGACCAGGACTTCCTGGCCGCTGTACGTGTCGAAGGCCCGGGTCTCGGTGAGTTCGTACTCGTCGGACGGCGGAAGGGGCAGGCGGTAGCGGTCGGCGAGCACCCGTCCCGCATAGTCGTCCACGTCGCCACCCCCGGCAGCCCGTCGGTCAATTCCGTTCGCCCGGCGGGCCGTTCCGCCTGCGTACGGTCCGCAGGCACTCACGATACGTGCCGGAGGCAACCCCCAAAGAGTGGATGCCAGATATCGGGCCGCTCAAACCCGGGGCCCGACGGTTCAGGACTTGGGCCGGAAGGTCTCCGTCAGGGTCTGCCAGGTGTCCCGGCGCAGGTCACTGCCCCAGTCGGCGGCCTTCGCGGTGTACATGAGCGCGTAACCCTGGTGGTCGTTGACGACGAACCCCCGGTCCACGGTCCGGTACTTGGTGCCGCCGTCCGTGTAGGTGAACTCCCAGTCCGCCGCGTTCCAGCCGCGGTAGCCCACCTTCTCTATGCGGATCTTCTGGTACTGGGAGCGGACCATGTACCGCTCCTGGTTCTTCCAGTCCGCGACCGGGTCGCCCTTGGGCGTGGACGTCCAGGCGACGAGCAGCTTCTGTCCCTGGGGGCCGCCGAACCGGTCGCCCGCGGAGCCCGTGGACTGGTACTTCCAGCCCTCGGGCAGTCCGATGCCGTAGCCCTGTTCGCCCTGGTGGGTGGTGGCCGCGCCGTCGTCGTCACCGGACTTTCCGGCACCGCCCGACCCGGCCCCGGCGTCACCGGACGCACTCGCTCCGGAGCCGGGCGCGCTGCCCGGGTTCCCGTCCGCCGCCGTGTCCGACGCGGCTCCGTCGGTACCGGTACCGCTCTCCTCGTCCCGCTCGGTGCCGCCGCTCGCGGTGGCGGTGGCGGTGGCCTTGTCACCGCTTCCGCCCGCGGCCGCGTTCTCGTCGTCGCCGCCGAGCGTGAGGGCCAGCACGGTGCCGAGCACGGCGAGGGCCACGACGACGGCGATGATCACCAGCGTCCGGCGCGGCACCACGTCGGTGAGCGGAGCCCGGGGCACGGACCGGGGCGGCAGGTCCGGCGGCGGCACGACGGGCCAGCCGGAACTCCGGGCGCCCGCAGGCGTGTTCACCGCACCGGGCTGCTCGGAGCCCACTCCGGCACCGGCGGCACCGGCACCCCGTCCCGTCGCCGCCGACGGAGCGGCGGCCCCCGGACCACGCGAAGCGGTGGCGGCAGCCGCCCCGGCAGACCCGGCCACGGCGCTTCCCGAGGCGGCCGAGGGCCCGGCGGACCCGGTGGTCCCGGCGGCGTCCGTCGCGGCCCGGCCGGTGCCGGACGGCTTGGCGCGGGAGGCGGCCGCGGCGCCGGCCGCACCGGCCCCGACCGCGGCCTTGCGCACGGAGCGCAGCGCCCCGCGCAGCCGCTCCCCGGCTTCCTCGCCCCGCTTGCCCCCGGAGCCCGCCGAACCGCCCCGGCGGGTCCGCTCGTCCGGCTGGGCCGGCAGCGGTACGACCTTGGTGGCGTCGGCCGGTTCGGTCTCGTCCGCCCGGTCCGGAGCGTGGATGACCTTGTTGAGCATCGCGCGGGCACCCGCGTCGTCGAGCCGCTGGGCGGGGTCCTTGTTGAGCAGCCCGAAGATGACGTCCCGCAGCGGGCCGGCGTTCTTCGGCTCCTCCAGGTTCTCCGTCATCACCGCGGTCAGCGTCGCGATCGCGGAGCCCTTGTCGTAGGGCGGCGAGCCCTCCACCGCCGCGTACAGCAGTCCGCCGAGCGACCACAGGTCGGCGGCGGGTCCCGGCTTGTGGCCGCGGGCGCGCTCCGGGGAGATGTAGGAGGGGGCGCCGACGAGCATGCCGGTGGAGGTGATGGACGGGTCGCCCTCCACCTGGGCGATGCCGAAGTCGGTGAGGACGACCCGGCCGTCCTCGGCGATCAGGACGTTGGACGGCTTCACGTCGCGGTGCAGGATGCCCTCGCGGTGCGCGGAGCGCAGGACGTCGAGGACGGCGAGGCCGACCTCCGCCGCGCGCTTCGGCTTCAGCAGGCCGTCCTCACGGATGGCCTCGGCGAGCGACTTGCCCTCGACGAGTTCCATCACGATCCACGGCCGGTCGTCCTCCTCGACCACGTCGTAGACCGTCACGGCGCTGTTGTTGCGGATCCGCGCGATCGCCTTCGCCTCGCGCAGCGTGCGCGTGATCAGGCGCCGCTTCTCCTCCTCGTCGATGTTCCCCGGGAACCGCAGCTCCTTGACGGCGACCGTGCGTCCGAGGGTCTCGTCCTCGGCCCGCCACACCGTCCCCATGCCGCCGCGGCCGAGCACGTCTCCCAGCCGGTACCGCCCGGCGAGGAGACGTGCGCTCTTGTCCGTACGGGATGTCCCCGCCCGCTCCGCCTCCGACATGCGTCCCCTCATGCAACCCGCCCTGACAGAGCCTTCATTGTCCCTCACCCGACAAGTGCTCGACGCCCAGGGTGCCTCTGGAGCCGGCCGGGCGAGGGGGCGGGTGGAACGGTGGGGTGACCCTGAGTCACACCCGCCCCGGCAGCCCCTGCCACCTGCCCTAACGCGGCACGATGTCCGGTGCCCCCAGCCGGGCCGCGTCGGCCGTCAGGTCGTCCGGCTGGCGCTGCGACTCCCGCTCGGCCTCGACCCGCTTCTCGTAGTGCTGGATCTCCCGTTCGATCTGGTCCTTGTCCCAGCCGAGCACCGGCGCCATCAGTTCGGCGGCCTCGCGGGCGCTGCGGGTGCCCCGGTCGAAGGTCTCGATGGATATGCGGGTGCGCCGGGTGAGTACGTCGTCCAGGTGCCGCGCGCCCTCGTGCGAGGCGGCGTAGACGACCTCGGCGCGCAGGTAGTCGTCGGCGGCGTGCAGGGGTTCGCCGAGGGAGGGGTCGGCGGCGATGAGCTCCAGCACCTCCTCCGCCATGGCGCCGTACCGGTTCAGCAGGTGCTCCACGCGTACGACGTGCAGGCCGGTGCGCGCGGCGACCCGCGCCCGCGCGTTCCACAGGGCCCGGTACCCCTCGGCGCCGAGCAGCGGCGTCTCCTCGGTGACGCAGTCGGCGACCCGCAGGTCGAGTCCGTGCACCGCCTCGTCCACGGCGTCCTTGGCCATCACCCGGTACGTCGTGTACTTGCCGCCCGCGACGACGACGAGGCCCGGCACCGGGTGCGCGACGGTGTGCTCGCGGGACAGCTTGCTGGTGGCGTCGGACTCGCCGGCCAGCAGCGGGCGCAGACCGGCGTAGACGCCCTCGACGTCGTCGCGGGTGAGGGGCACGGACAGCACGGAGTTGACGTGTTCCAGCAGGTAGTCGATGTCCGCGCTGGAGGCGGCCGGGTGGGCCTTGTCCAGGTCCCAGTCGGTGTCCGTGGTGCCGATGATCCAGTGCCGGCCCCAGGGGATGACGAACAGCACGGACTTCTCGGTGCGCAGGATCAGACCGGTGCTGGAGTGGATGCGGTCCTTGGGCACGACCAGGTGGATGCCCTTGGAGGCGCGGACGTGGAACTGGCCGCGCTCGCCGACCATCGACTGGGTGTCGTCGGTCCACACCCCGGTCGCGTTCACGATCTGCTTGGCGCGGATCTCGTACTCCCCGCCCGCCTCGACGTCCCGGACGCGTGCGCCGACCACGCGCTCGCCCTCGCGCAGGAAGGCGGTCACCCGCGCGTGGTTGGCGACGGGGGCGCCGTAGGCCGCCGCCGTGCGCACCAGGGTGGCCACGAAGCGGGCGTCGTCCATCTGGGCGTCGTAGTACTGGAGCGCGCCGACCAGCGCGTCCTTCTTCAACGCGGGTGCCACCCGCAGGGCGTGACCGCGGCTCAGGTGGCGGTGCATCGGCAGGCCCCGGCCGTGGCCGCGGGCCATCGACATGGCGTCGTAGAGCGCGACGCCCGAGCCGGCGTACAGCCGTTCCCACCCCTTGTGCTGCAAGGGGTACAGGAAGGGCACCGGCTTCACCAGGTGCGGCGCGAGCCGTTCCAGCAGCAGGCCGCGCTCCTTCAGCGCCTCCCGTACGAGCGCGAAGTCGAGCATCTCCAGGTAGCGCAGGCCGCCGTGTATCAGCTTGCTGGACCGGCTGGAGGTGCCGGACGCCCAGTCGCGTGCCTCGACCAGGCCGGTGGACAGGCCGCGTGTCACCGCGTCGAGCGCGGTGCCCGCGCCGACCACACCCGCCCCCACCACCAGTACGTCAAGCTCGCGCTCGGCCATGGCCGCGAGCGACTCGGCGCGCTGCGCCGGCCCCAGGGTCGCTGTCCTCACTGCTGCCTCCCGCTGTCGGTCGCGTCGGCCGCACCCGTCGGGGCGAAGCCCGGTTCCTGGTACCCACCATGCCCAGATTCTGACCGACTCGCCCGACATCGACCGCCGCACGGCCCCCAGCCTGTGGACAACTTCCCCGCAGCTCGCCGCCGGGTCTCGACACTCACCGAAACTCGGCGGATCAATCCCGTAAATCGGTCATATTTACTCCTAGTCTGACGTTGTGCTCGCCCATTCTGTCCACCGGGCTTGCGCACCTGTCCCGCTTCGGTTACTGGGAAGGACGGCCCACGCCATGCCCGCAGATCTCGCCGTCATCGGACTCGGCCCGTACGGCCTGCCCCTGGCCCAGGCCGCCGTCGCCGCGGGCATCCCCACCCTCGGCTACCGCACCGGCCCCGAGGCCGACCCGCTCACCCCCGCCGAGGTGCGCCGGATGCTCGCCACCGGTTTCCGGGCCCCCACCGGACCGGCCGAGCTGGGCCGTGTCCGCACCGCCGTCATCTGCGCCCCGACCCGGCCCGGCGCGGACGGCCGCCTGGACCTCACCCAGGTCGAGGCGGCGGCCCGCACCCTCGCCGCCCACATGCGCCCGCACACCACGGTCATCCTGGAGTCGCCCGTGCAGCCCGGGACGACCGAGGGGTTCCTGCGCCCGGTCCTGGAGCAGGGCTCCGGGCTGCGGGCCGGCCGCGACTTCCACCTCGCCTACTCGCCCAGCCGCGTCGACCCCGGCAACCGCGACTTCACCCCGGCCAACACCCCGAAGGTCATCGGCGGTCTCACCCCCGCCTGCACCGAGTCCGCCGCCACCTTCTACGGCCGCCTCACCGACAAGGTGGTCCGCGCGCGCGGACCCCGTGAGGCGGAGACGGTCCAGCTCCTGGAGACCAACTTCCGGCACGTCAACATCGCCCTCGCCAACGAGATGGCCGTCCTCTGCGACGACCTCGGCGTCGACCTGTGGGACGTGCTGCGCTGCGCGGAGACCAAGCCGTTCGGCTTCCAGGCCTTCCGCCCCGGACCCGGCGTCGGCGGCCACTCCGTCCCCCAGGACCTGACCGGCCAGGCCCCCCACAGCCTGCGCATGGTGGAACTTGCCCAGCAGGTCAACTCCCAGATGCCCCGCTACGTCGTCCAGCGCGCCGCCGCCCTCCTCAACGAGCACGGCAAGTCCGCGCGCGGCGCCCGGGTCCTCCTCCTCGGCGTCACCTACAAGGCCGACCTCGCCGACCAGCAGGCCAGCCCGGCCGAGGAGATCGCCACCCGGCTGATGTCGATGGGCGCCGCGATCAGCTACCACGACCCGCACGTCCCGTCCTGGAACGTCGCCGGCCGCCCCGTCCCCCGCGCCGACTCCCTCTACGAGACCGCCGCCGACGCCGACCTGACGATCCTCCTCCAGCAGCACCGCACGTACGACCTCCAGGGCCTGTCGGTCAAGGCCCAGCTGCTCCTGGACACCCGCGGGGCCACGCCCACGGGGGCGGCGCACCGGTTGTGAGGAGGGGGCGCGCGGGGGCCTGGTCGCCGTGGAGGAGGGGGGGGGGGGGGGGGGGGGGGGGGGGGGGGGGGGGGGGGGGGGGGGGGGGGGGGGGGGGGGGGTGGGGGGGGGGTGGTTTGGTTTCCCCCCCCCCCCCCAGCCCCCCCCCCCCCCCCCCCCCCCCCCCCCCCCCCCCCCTGGACCGCCGTAAAGGGACGTGACCGACCCGGCATGGCCCCCTCACCCGCTCATCCGCCCCGTAGGCACCGCGCGCCCCCGCACCGCGCCACGCGCCCCCTCGTAAGCCCTGAGCACGCGAAAGAGGCCGGTCGCCCCGTCAAGGGCGACCGGCCTCCTCGGAGCCGTCGTACGACTGCCGCTACCGCCGGTGCTGCGAGTCCCCCACCGTCACCTCGACGCGCTGGAACTCCTTCAGCTCGCTGTAACCGGTCGTCGACATCGCCCGGCGCAGCGCACCGAAGAAGTTCATCGAGCCGTCGGGGTTGCGGGACGGACCGGTGAGGATCTCCTCGATGGTGCCGACCGTGCCGAGGTCGACCTTCTTGCCGCGGGGCAGCTCCTCGTTGACGGCCTCCATGCCCCAGTGGTTGCCCTTGCCCGGCGCGTCGGTCGCGCGGGCCAGCGGCGAGCCCATCATCACGGAGTCGGCGCCGCAGGCGATCGCCTTGGGCAGGTCGCCGGACCAGCCGACACCGCCGTCGGCGATGACGTGCACGTACCGGCCGCCGGACTCGTCCATGTAGTCGCGGCGGGCCGCCGCGACGTCCGCCACGGCCGTCGCCATGGGCACCTGGATGCCGAGCACGTTGCGCGTGGTGTGGGCGGCGCCGCCGCCGAAGCCGACGAGGACGCCCGCCGCGCCGGTGCGCATGAGGTGCAGGGCCGCGGTGTAGGTGGCGCAGCCGCCGACGATGACCGGGACGTCCAGCTCGTAGATGAACTGCTTCAGGTTCAGCGGCTCGTGCGAGCCGGAGACGTGCTCCGCCGAGACCGTGGTGCCGCGGATGACGAAGATGTCCACGCCGGCGTCCACGACGGCCTTGGAGAACTGGGCGGTGCGCTGCGGGGAGAGCGCGGCGGCGGTGACGACACCCGAGTCGCGCACCTCCTTGATGCGCTGCCCGATCAGCTCCTCCTTGATGGGAGCCGCGTAGATCTCCTGGAGGCGGCGGGTCGCGTTGTCCGTGTCCAGCTCGGCGATCTCGTCGAGCAGCGGCTGCGGGTCCTCGTACCGGGTCCACAGGCCCTCGAGGTTCAGCACGCCGAGGCCGCCGAGCTCGCCGATGCGGATGGCGGTGGCCGGGGAGACGACCGAGTCCATGGGAGCGGCCAGGAACGGCAGCTCGAAGCGGTAGGCGTCGATCTGCCAGGCGATCGAGACCTCCTTCGGGTCCCGCGTACGGCGGCTGGGGACGACGGCGATGTCGTCGAAGGCGTACGCCCGGCGGCCGCGCTTGCCGCGCCCGATCTCGATCTCAGTCACGTCTGTGGCCTTTCCCTGATGCGTTGCAGCGCCTTCCAGTATCCCCGACGGGCACGGCGAGGGCGGCCCCGGATGCTCCCGGGGCCGCCCTGGAAGGCCTTCTGCCTACTTGCTGCGGCTGTAGTTCGGTGCCTCGACCGTCATCTGGATGTCGTGCGGGTGGCTCTCCTTGAGACCCGCCGAGGTGATCCGCACGAAGCGGCCCTTCGACTCCATCTCCTCGATCGTCGCGGCCCCCACGTACCCCATGGTCTGGCGCAGGCCGCCGACGAGCTGGTGCAGCACGTTGGCCAGCGGGCCGCGGTAGGGCACCTGGCCCTCGATGCCCTCGGGCACGAGCTTGTCGTCGGACGCCACCTCGGCCTGGAAGTAGCGGTCCTTCGAGTACGACCTGCCCTGGCCGCGGGACTGCATGGCACCGAGCGAGCCCATGCCGCGGTAGGACTTGAACTGCTTGCCGTTGATGAACTGCAGCTCGCCGGGCGACTCCTCGCAGCCGGCGAGAAGGCTGCCCAGCATCACGGTGTCGGCACCGGCGGCCAGCGCCTTGCCGATGTCGCCGGAGTACTGGAGCCCGCCGTCGCCGATCAGGGGGACACCGGCGGCCCGGGCGGCCAGGGACGCCTCGTAGATCGCGGTGACCTGCGGGACGCCGATGCCGGCGACCACGCGGGTGGTGCAGATGGAGCCGGGGCCGACGCCCACCTTGATGCCGTCGACACCGGCGTCGATCAGGGCCTGGGCGCCGTCGCGGGTGGCGACGTTGCCGCCGACGACGTCGACGCCGACGCTCGACTTGATCTTCGACATCCAGCTGAGCGCGTTGCTGTTGTGGCCGTGCGAGGTGTCGACGACCAGGAAGTCCACTCCGGCCTCGGCGAGGGCCTGGGCGCGGTCGAGCGCCTCGGGGCTGGCGCCCACGGCGGCACCGACGAGCAGACGGCCCTCGGCGTCCTTCGCGGCATGGGGGTACTGCTCGGCCTTCACGAAGTCCTTGACCGTGATCAGGCCCTTGAGGACGCCGTCACCGTCGACCAGCGGAAGCTTCTCGATCTTGTGGCGGCGCAGCAGCTCCATGGCGTCCACGCCGGAGATGCCGACCTGGCCGGTGACCAGCGGCATCGGCGTCATGACCTCGCGCACCTGCCGGGAGCGGTCGGTCTCGAAGGCCATGTCGCGGTTGGTGACGATGCCCAGCAGCTTGCCCGCGCCGTCGGTGACCGGCACGCCGCTGATGCGGAACTTGGCGCACAGCGCGTCGGCCTCGGCGAGGGTGGCGTCCGGGTGGATGGTGATGGGGTTGGCCACCATGCCCGACTCGGAGCGCTTCACCAGGTCGACCTGGTTGGCCTGGTCCTCGATGGACAGGTTGCGGTGCAGGACACCGACGCCGCCCTGGCGGGCCATGGAGATGGCCATCCGGGACTCGGTCACCTTGTCCATCGCCGCGGAGAGCAGCGGGATGTTGACCCGCACGTTGCGGGAGATGCGGGACGAGGTGTCGACCGCGTTCGGGAGCACCGCGGATGCCCCCGGCAGCAGCAGCACGTCGTCGTAGGTCAGCCCGAGCGTCGCGAATTTCTCGGGCACTCCGTCGACGTTGGCAGTCATGACACCTTCCCCAAATGGCCTTGATCGGTGCGGATGTCCATGCTAACGGGAAGTGGACGTGGCTCATTCCACGATCATGGGCACCTGTGGTGTTCGTAGCTTCGTACGGAACCGTCACCCCGCCCGTTCACCGGCGCGAAACCGGGGCCACGGCCGGGTCTCCGCTACTGCTCCGCCAGTGCCCGCAGCCGGCTCAGCGCCCGGTGCTGCGCGACCCGGACGGCGCCGGGTGACATTCCCAACATCTGACCCGTCTCCTCTGCCGTGAGCCCCACCGCGATGCGCAGCAGGAGCAGCTCCCGCTGGTTCTCGGGCAGGTTGGCCAGCAGTTTCTTGGCCCAGGCGGCGTCGCTGTTGAGCAGCGCGCGCTCCTCCGGGCCCAGTGAGTCGTCCGGCCGCTCGGGCATCTCGTCGGAGGGGACGACCGTCGAGCCGGGGTGCCGCATCGCCGCGCGCTGGAGGTCGGCGACCTTGTGGGCGGCGATGGCGAAGACGAACGCCTCGAACGGGCGCCCGGTGTCCTTGTAGCGCGGCAGCGCGAGCAGCACCGCGACGCAGACCTCCTGGGCGAGGTCCTCGACGAAGTGCCGGGCGTCGCCGGGCAGCCGGGACAGACGCGTGCGGCAGTAGCGCAGCGCCAAGGGGTGAACATGGGCGAGCAGGTCGTGCGTGGCCTGCTCGTCCCCGTCGACGGCGCGGTGGACGAGCCCACCGACCGTCCCTTGATCAGGGGCCGCCTCGTCGTCACGCATCGGTCCATGGTGCCTTGCGGCCGTCCGATCCGTGGCTCCGCGCCCGTTGTTGTGCACCGAAGCGTTATGAGCAGGTGCGCCGGAACTCATCCCCTGCGCCCTCCCATCCCGCTCGACCGACTCGTCCCCGAGGAACTCCACACCTCAAGGATGCGTCATCGGCGGCGAAACGAGCAGCGGGCGCCCGGCGGGTCACCTTGTCACCCCCGCTCACCTCGCGATAAGCGGGAACCGCGGCATCCCCGACGGGCCCTTTCGGCCTCCACCGCACGGGGTGCCCTAGCGAACCAGGCCCCACCGGAAGCCGAGCGCCACCGCGTGTGCCCGGTCCGAGGCGCCGAGCTTCTTGAAGAGCCGCCGGGCGTGTGTCTTGACGGTGTCCTCGGAGAGGAAGAGCTCGCGGCCGATCTCCGCGTTGGACCGGCCGTGACTCATGCCCTCCAGAACCTGGATCTCACGCGCGGTGAGCGTGGGCGCTGCGCCCATCTCCGCCGAGCGCAGCCGGCGCGGGGCGAGCCGCCAGGTCGGGTCGGCGAGGGCCTGCGTGACCGTGGCGCGCAGCTCGGCGCGCGAGGCGTCCTTGTGCAGGTAGCCGCGGGCACCGGCGGCGACCGCGAGGGCCACGCCGTCCAGGTCCTCGGCGACGGTGAGCATGATGATGCGTGCGCCCGGGTCGGCGGACAGCAGCCGCCGGACGGTCTCGACGCCGCCCAGGCCGGGCATGCGCACGTCCATCAGGATCAGGTCCGAGCGGTCGGCACCCCAGCGGCGGAGGACTTCCTCGCCGTTGGCCGCCGTCGTCACGCGCTCGACGCCGGGCACGGTCGCGACCGCGCGGCGGAGCGCCTCTCGGGCAAGCGGGGAGTCGTCGCAGACGAGGACGGAAGTCATGGCCGTCCTCCGCAGCTGATGCGCGTCACGTTGAGCCTCCAGGCTGGTACGAAATCGTCACCTGTGCGGTCGACCGTCCCGGACGCCCGCCCGAGCACTTGTTCCTTCAACCGCCTCCGCACTCTCAACGACGGTCACTCGAAAGAGTTACGGGGCTGTGTGTCGTCTTCGGCACTCTACGTGAGGGGGCGACCACGCAGCAGACATGCGCGTGGGACCCGCCCCGTTTCATCACAACCCGTGCCCCATTTAGCCGCTTTTCTTCCACTTCGTTGGTGTCTGGGGCTAGATTCGCAATGAGTCATATTTTCATCTCCTTAGATCGTAGTTGTACGGTCGTGGACGCTGTATCCCCGGCATCTACCCATATCGGCTACAAGGGGTCACGCAATGGCAGATTTCTCCCGCCTTCCCGGACCGAACGCGGACCTGTGGGACTGGCAGCTTCTGGCTGCGTGCCGCGGGGTGGACAGCTCGCTCTTCTTCCATCCGGAGGGCGAGCGCGGCGCGGCACGGAGTGCTCGCGAGAACTCGGCCAAGGAGGTCTGCATGAGGTGCCCGGTGCGCGCCGAGTGCGCGGCGCACGCGCTGGCGGTACGTGAGCCGTACGGCGTGTGGGGCGGACTGACCGAGGACGAGCGCGAGGAACTCATGGGACGGGCCCGCCACCGTCTGATGGCGACGACGACGGCGTCGGTCGGCGGGGAGGCAGCCGCACATCACTGAAGGAACGTTTCTCTATTACGCCCCTCCGATACGGGCCCGCACGCGACACCCCGGCCGACACGGAAGCCGTACACGTAAGCCGTACACGTACTCCGGGCCGCCGCTCAGCGCGCCGCCGGCTGGCCCGACGCCGCCCGGGCGAGCTCGTCCAGCGTCGCCGTCACCGCCGGCACCTGGGCCAGGTCGGGCAGGGTGAGGGCGACGATCTCCCGCCGCACCGCCGGTTCCAGCGTCACCGTGCGTACGCCCCGGGGCCGTACGGACTCGACGGCGAGCTGGGGCAGGACGGCCACGCCCAGGCCGGCTCCGACCAGGCCGACGACCGCCGGGTAGTCGTCGGTCGCGAAGTCGATGCGGGGGGTGAAGCCGGCCGCCTCGCAGACCTCGACCAACTGCCCGCGGCACCGCGGACAGCCCGCGATCCACGGGTCCCTGGCCAGTTCCCCGATGGCCACGGAACCGTCGGACCCCGTCCGCGCGAGCCGGTGCCGTTCCGGCACCAGGGCCACGAGGCGGTCGGTCAGCAGCGGCCGTACGACGAGGTCGTCCCATTCCTCCGCGCCGGCCGCGCCCTCGTAGCGGAAGGCGAGCGCCACGTCGCAGTCGCCCTCGCGCAGCAGCTCGACCGACTTCGGCGGCTCGGCCTCCTCCAGGAAGACCCGGGTGCCGGGGTGCGCGGCGCGCAGCGCGGCCAGGGCGGTCGGTACGAGGGTGGAGCTGCCGCTGGGGAAGGAGACCAGCCGGACCCGCCCGGCGCGCAGCCCGGCGATCGCGGCGACCTCCTCCTCGGCCGCCGTGAGTCCGGCGAGGATCCCGGCGGCGTGCCGCACCAGCGCCTCACCGGCCTGGGTCAGCCGCATCTCGCGTCCGGTGCGTACGAGCAGGGGCGTGCCGACGGAGGCCTCCAGGGCCTTCATCTGCTGGCTGACGGCGGGCTGGGTGCAGCCCAGCTCACGCCCCGCGGCGGAGAAGGAACCGGTCGATGCCACGGCGCGCAGCACACGGAGATGACGAGCCTCGATCACACCTCCGAGGATAGGCGACGATAAGCGACCCTTTGATCGGGCGTCGAAAAACGCGTCGACGCTTTCATGACGCGTGTCCTACCGTTCCGCCATGAGCCGTTCCGCCGTGAAACTGCTGTCCGTCAACCTGGGCCGTGCGAAGACCGTGCCGTACACGGACCACCCCGAGGGCGTCACCGGCATCGACAAGCAGCCGGCCGACGGGGCCGTTCGGGTGGCGGCACCCGGGCCGAAGGGCGTCGGGGCGAGCGGGCTGGCCGGGGACACGGTGTGCGACACGCGTCATCACGGGGGCGACGACCAGGCGGTGTACGCCATGGCACGCGAGGACCTGGACGACTGGGAACGCGAGCTGGGCCGGCCGCTGCCGAACGGCGCGTTCGGCGAGAACCTCACCCTCGCGGGCATGGACGTGTCCGGAGCCCGGATCGGCGAGCGCTGGCGGCTCGGCCCCGACCTGGTGCTGGAGGTGACCTGCGGCCGTATCCCCTGCCGCACCTTCCAGGGGCATCTGGGTGAGGAGCGGTGGGTGAAGCGGTTCACGGAGAGGGGTGCGCCGGGCGCGTACCTGCGGGTGATCGAGCCCGGTTCGATACGGGCGGGCGACCCGGTGGAGATCGTGCACCGGCCCGGCCACGAGGTGACGGTGGCGTTGCAGTTCCGGGCGGTGACGACGGAGCGGGAGCTGCTGCCCCGGCTGCTCGCGGCGGGCGGGGCGCTGCACCCGGAGTCGCTGACGGCGGCGCGGAAGTACGCGGAGGCGCACGGCGCCTGACCGGACCTCCCCGGGCCCGCGCCGGGGCCGTCTTCACCAGCTCTTCACCGGTCGCGGGCCGTCTGGTGAACGAAGCGGACGTGTTCGGCCGGGCCCATAGCCTTGCGCCATGACAACGGCATTGATTACGGGATCGACGGCGGGCATCGGCGCCGCGTTCGCGCGACGGCTGGCGGCCGACGGACACGACCTGGTGCTGGTGGCCCGCGACACCGAGCGGCTGCGCGACCAGGCGACCGAACTGCACGACCGGCACGGCATCGAGGCGGAGGTCCTGACGGCCGACCTGGCGACGGACACCGGCATCGACGCGGTGGCCGCCCGGCTGGGCGAGCGCCGGCACCCCGTCGACCTGCTGATCAACAACGCCGGCTTCGGCAACAAGGGCCGGTTCCTCGAGGTCTCCATGGCCGACGAGCTGACCATGCTCAAGGTGCACTGCGAGGCGGTGCTGCGACTGACCTCGGCGGCGACGGAGGCGATGCGGGGGCGGGGCCGCGGCGGCGTGGTCAACGTGGCCTCGGTCGCGGCCTTCGTCCCGCGCGGCACGTACGGCGCCTCCAAGGCGTGGGTCGTGCAGTTCACCCAGGGCGTGGCGAAGGACCTGGCCGGCAGCGGGGTACGCCTGATGGCCCTGTGCCCCGGCTTCGTGCGCACGGAGTTCCACCAGCGGGCCGGCATGGGTACGGACAGCATCCCGAACTGGATGTGGCTGGACGCGGACAAGGTCGTCGCGGCGGCCCTGGCCGACCTGTCCCGCGGCAGGTCCCTGTCGATTCCCGACCCGCGCTACAAGGCCCTGATGGGGGCGGCGAAGCTGGTGCCGCGGGGGATGCTGGGCGGGATCAGCTCGCGGACGGGGCGGAAGTACGGGCCGCAGTGAGAGGGGACGAGCCACGCCCTTCGTCATCGGTCGGGCCACCGGCTCCGGAGCGGCTGTCGTAGGTGCCCGCGCGCCTGGCCGTGCAGCGGCGCGCGGGCCGCTGCATGACCGCCCTGGAGGACCAGCCGGGCGCCGGCGGCCCGACTCCCGCAGAACTCGCCGGCTACGCCACGGCCCTGGGTGAGTGGGCCACGGACTTGGCCGAGGTGATGGCCGTCACCGGGGCGGCGGATCGTGATGAAACGGAAACGCCGGGTCACCTCTGGGTGACGTCGGTGCAGTGGACGTCCTTGTCCGGCAGGTGGCCGGTGGTCAGGAAGCCGACGGTGGCCTTGTCGGCGCAGGCTGAGCCTGCTCCGTAGACGTAGTGCCCGCCGTTGTCGACGCCGACGAAGGCAGAGCCGTCGCCGAGGGACTTGTGCAGTCCGACGCCGCCTTCCCACGGCGTGGCATTGTCCCGGCGGTTCTGCAGGATCAGGGTGTTGCGCGGGCCGCCCTTCGCGATCTTGACAGTCGCCTCAGCCGGCTTGTCCCAGTAGGCGCATGCCCAGATGCTGGCGGGCATGCCCGCGGTGAGCGGCCACTTCTCGCGGTCGGCGGTGGTGCGGGCGGCGTAGCCGTCGACGTCGTGCGGCCATTCGGCGTCGCCGCAGGTGAGAGCCATGAACATGGTGGCCTGGTTGTCAGCGGGGATGCCCGGGGACGTCGGTGTGGCGGCGAACACCTCCTTGAGAACCTCGTTGTCGGCGGCCGTGGTGCTGCCGTGGGTCAGGTTGTCGGCGGCCTTCCAGAACTTGGCGAGCATGGGGAGGGTGTCGTTGTGCTGAAGCAGGGCGTAGGTCATGTTCCGCAGCAGCGCCCCGTCCAGCGGCACCGGTGCGCCGGGAATCGCTGCGGGCGTGCGGTCGAGCCGGTCGGCGAGGGCGAGGTAGGTCCGGGTCACCTCCGCGACGTCCGTGCCCAGCTTGAGGGTGTCGGCCTGCGCCGCGGCGACGCGGGCGGCATCGGGGAACCGGTCGGCCATGCCCTTGCCCCAGGTGTCCGCCACCTGATCGGCCCATACCTTGGTGGGGTCGACGTTGCCTTCCAGGACCATCCGGTCGGTGCGGTTCTGGAAGAGGGAGCGGTAGACGGCGCCGAGGTAGGTGCCGTAGGACTGGCCCCAGTAGGAGATCTTCTTCTCACCGAGCGCCTGGCGGATGCGGTCCATGTCGCGGGCGGTGTTGGCGGTGCTGTAGTACCGCAGGTTCTTGCCCACCGTGTCGGCGCACTGCTTGGCGGCGGCTTTGGCGAGGGCCACGTTCTTGGTGATCGAGCCGTCCGCGGCGGGATAGGGGAACAGCCCGGCCACGCTGGGGTCCTGCAGACCGCAACTCTGGGGGGTGCTGTGTGCGACGCCGCGCGGATCGAAACCGATCAGGTCGTAGCGGTCCAGCACGGACTTCGGCAGGGTGGACGCCATGGTTTCGGGCATGCCGAGACCGCCCAGGGCCGGCCCGCCGGGGTTCAGCAGCAGAACGCCATGTCGTTTCCCGGGCTTTGCGGTGGACAGCCGGGAGACCGCCAGGTCGATCTTCTCGCCGCCCGGGTTCTGGTGGTCGAGGGGCACCTTCAACGTTCCACACGCCAGGTGGGGGTCACGGGTCTGCCCCTCGGCCAGGGGCGGGCACTCGCCCCAGGTGATCTTGGCGTCACCCGCGGTCTCACCGACGCTCTCGCCGGAGGCCTTGGCCGGTTGCGAGTCCTTGGCCTCGGCATCACACGCGACCAGTGCGGCTCCTCCCAGCGTGGAGACCAGCAGAGCTGCGGCGATTCGGCGGCCTTTGGGGAAACCGTGCTGCGCGGAGCTGCGTGTCGTGGTCATGGTGTTGTCCTTGGCTACGGGGCTGGTCGGCCATGTCCGGCCGTTGTGTTGACGGTTCGAGTCAACAAGAGACCACCGGTCGCGCGCGTCACCCCGGAGAGGACAATGACACGTAGCTCGCTCGGGGGACCGGTCCTGGTCCGGCTCCGAGAGGGCGTCACCGAGCATGTGCGGCGTTGCCTCTCCCGGTCCGCGCGAGCGGGTCGTGCCGGCGCAGGTGGACCAGGGCGACGAGAGCACGCTCGTGCGGCGGGAGCTTGCAGCGGCGGTCACCCTCACGGGTGGCGATGAGCACAGCTGCCCACTCGACCAAGGCGTGAGGCAGGTCGAGTACGGCAGGACAGGGGACCAACGAGGCTCCTGTGCTGATGCGTCGAGAAGCCGAACACCTCTCTCAACGGCACAGCAGCCCCGTGCGTGCGGGACGACCGGGCCGGGATGAACGACCAGGGTCAGGACTGACGCCGTAGCTGTCCAGCGACAACTACGTCCAGGACATTTTCCTCCTTTCTGTAACGGTGCTGTCCACCCTGGGTGATCGGGCTCCTGGGCGCCGTAATCTGACCGACGGCAAACCTGGGGGGCAGGGGAGGATATGTCAATTCCGGACAATGGTGCCGACCGTATTGAAAATCGCACAATCGGCATCTACCGGCTGGTTTCCCGGCTTGGTGCGGGCGGCATGGGCGAGGTCTACCTGGCCCACTCCCCGTCGGGTCGCCGTGTAGCCGTCAAGGCGGTGCACCCGCAGCTGGCGGAGGACCCCCTGTTCCGGGCTCGGTTCCGTCAGGAAGTGGCGGCCGCCCGGAGAGTCAGCGGGGCCTTCACCGCCCCAGTGGTAGACGCCGATCCGGACGCCCAGCAACCCTGGATGGCCACGGTTTATGTTCCTGCCCCGACCCTTTCACGGCATATCCAGAACAACGGACCCATGCCCGTGGAAGAGCTGTGGCAACTCTTCGCCGGATTAGCCGAGGCTCTGCGCGACATCCACCGCGCCCAGATGATCCACCGGGACTTGAAACCCAGCAACGTACTCATTACCGATGACGGGCCACGGGTCATCGATTTCGGTATCGCCAAGGCCATCGGCCGCAGCGCCAGCGAAGTGCACACCAAGACTGGCCAAGTAATCGGCACGCCGCCGTTCATGGCTCCTGAGCAGTGGCAGGTCCCGCCGGCGATCAGTCCGGCCACCGATGTCTTCGCGCTCGGCTCGCTCCTGGTCTACGCGGCCACCGGGCGGGGGCCCTTCGACGCGGATCATCCCTATGTGACGGCCTACCAGATCGTCCATCACGATCCCGACCTGGGCACCCTGCCCGGCCCTCTGCGGACCGTCATCGAGCAGTGTCTGAACAAGAACCCGGCCCGTCGGCCCACCCCGGACGAGTTGCTCACCGTGGTGCACAGTCACCGCGCCACCACCACTACCGCGCAGGACCCGACGGAGCAGGGTGCGGTCGGCGTGCGGCACCCCGACCCGGAGGGTCCTGCGCATCAGGGTGCGGTCGGCGTGCGGCACCGGCGTCGCGGCAAACGCGGTTTCCCGCGTGCCCTCACGTCGGGACTCGCAGCCGTCAGCCTGCTGGCCGCGGGGGTTCCCATCGCGCTGAACTGGCTGCATGAGTCGTCGCAGCGGACAGCCGCCTCCGGCGCCGGATACAACGCCGCCACGGAAGGCGTCGTCAACGAGTCGACGACCAAGGGCGGCACGTTGCGGTTCGGCGCCACCCAGGAGGCCGACTCCTGGGACCCGCAGCGCTCCTACTACGGGTTCGTGTGGAACTTCGCCCGTTACTACACCCGCCAGTTGGTCACCTTCGCTCCTCAGCCGGGGCGCAAGGGCACCACCCTGGTGCCCGACCTCGCCGCCGGCCTGGGCAAGGTCTCGGACGGCGGCAGGACGTACACCTACGTACTTCGTGACGGCATCACGTGGGAGGACGGTTCGCCGGTCACTTCGCAGGACATCAAGTACGGCTTCGAGCGGAGCTGGGCCAGTGATGTCGTCTCCGGCGGCCCTGCCCACCTCCAGGCGGTCCTCGACCCGAAGAAGACCTACGAGGGGCCGTACAAGGACGAGGATCCGCAGAAGCTGGGCCTGGGTGCCATCGAGACCCCCGACAGCAAGACGATCGTCTTCCATCTGTCCGAGCCGAACGGCGACTTCGAGGAGATGCTGGCTCTGCCGGTGGCGTCCCCGGTCAAGAGGGAGCGTGACACCGGCAGCGTGTACGAACTGAGACCTTTCTCATCGGGTCCGTACAAGTTCGCGTCATACGACCCGCACCGCAAGCTGGTCCTGGTCCGCAACGAACACTGGAACGAGGAATCGGACCGGATCCGGCCGGCGCTTCCCGATCGTATCGAGGTCACCTTCGTCGCCGATGCGAACGACCTGGACAAGCGACTCCTCAGTGGTGAACTCGACCTCGATCTGAACGGGACGGGACTCAGCCAGGCCGCCATCTCCAAGGCGCAGGGAAACGCCGACCTCAGGAGTCACCTGGACAATCCGAGCACCGGATTCGTCAGGTATGCGGCCTTTCCTCAGTCGGTCCAGCCGATGAACAACATCCACTGCCGTAAAGCCGTCATCCTCGCCGCCGACAACAAGGCGCTTCAGACGGCCCGAGGCGGACCGGTCAACGGTGGCGACATCGCCCCCCACATGCTCCCTCCGTCCATTACAGGCTCCGACCCGACCTACGACCCTTATGGGGCGCTCGACAAAAACGGCAAGCCAGACCTCGAGCAAGCCAGGAAGGAACTCCAGGCGTGCGGCAAGCCGAACGGCTTCTCCACGACCATTGCCGTGCGCAAAAACGTACCAGTCGAGGTGGACACCGCTGTAGCCCTGCAGAAGCAGCTGAAGAAGGTCGGCATCAACACCACGATCGAAAAGATCGACGGCGCCGCGACCTTTGACGTGATTGAGTCACCCAAGGCGGTGAAGGACAGAGGATACGGCATCATCCTCATGGGTTTCGCAGCGGATTTCCCGACCGGTCAGGGTTTCCTTCGGCCTTTGGTCGACGGGCGATTCATCTTGAAGGAGGGCAACAACAACTACACCGAGCTCGACGATCCGGAGATCAACGCACTGTTCGACGACGCGATCGCCGAGCGAGATCCGGTCAAGGCGGGAAGCATCTACCGGCAGATCAACCGCAAAGTCTCCGAGCATGCTGTCTACCTGCCCTTCACTTACGAGAAGATCATGATGTGGCGCGGTCCCCGAGTGACCAACGCGTATACGACGGACGCCTATTACGGTCGCTACGACTACGTGTCGCTGGGCGTGAAGTAGAGAGCTTGCGGGACGACCGGGCCACTATGCCGCGGCGATCCTCCGGCGAACCGAGTCGAGCCATTTCCGCAGAGACGTCCCTCGTGGCGGCAGGAGGTCGAGCCCCCATGCCGTGGTCGCGGTGCGGAGTTCCTGTTCCGACGACACCCTTTCCAGAAGCTCACCGATTTCCTGAGCCGCCTGTACGCGGTCCTGCGGATCGGCTTCGCCGACGTACTCGCCGACGTACTCGTCGAGGGCCTCTTCGCAGGACGCGTAGAAGTCGTCACAACAGCCCGCTCAGCGGCAGTACGCGCTCGGCGAGCCGCCCCCGCAGCCTTCCCCCGGCGGTGTCGGCCTCCGTGAGCCAGTCGGCGGTGACCAGCAGCCCGGCGTGCTCGGCGACGTCCTCGGGTCGCAGCGCGCAGAACGAGGCGACCGTGTCCAGCGGGAGACCGTCGCCGTCCTCGCCGGCGCCTCCGAGGCGTCCGTCGGGATGGCTGTGGGCGGCGGTGTAGACGGCGAGGAGCCGGGTGGCGGCGCCCGCCTTCTTCTTACGGAGCTTCCGGTCGCCCACCACCTTCTGCGCCCACCCCGAGAGCCTCGCCCGGGTGACCTTGCCGAAGAGGAACGGGCGGGGCGCGGCAGGCAGCAGCGAGGGGACCGTGACCTGGGCGGGCTCCTCGGGCCGGGACGTCAGCGCGTCGTCGACGGAGACGTCCTGGGGCAGCCGCAGCCAGCCCACGTCGACCAGCTGCTGGAGCACCCGCTCGGCATCTCCCTGCAGCCAGCCGCTGAAGTCCTGCCCGGTGACGTTCCCGATGCCGGCGCGCGCGGCCCGCAGGGTGAGCATCAGCACCGCGAGCCGCGCCTCGGCCTCGGGGAGCGGGGAGCCGACCCGGACGTGCTCCAGCACACTGCGGGCGTGGACGGCCTGGCCCCGGGTCAGCAACCGCTCGACCACCGGCCCGTCCCCGTCCACCGGGACACCGAGGCGGTTGGCGTTCATCTCGCGGGTGGTCCGCGCGGCGGTCGCCGCCCGGTCCGCTTCTTCCCGCAGGGACGCGTCGTCGGTGACGACGGCCCACGCGGCGAAGGCACGGGCCTTGCGGTCGTGGAGTTCGGCGAGGACGGCGAGGTCAGGTTCGGGGCGCCGCTGGTACGCGCGGAAGGCGTCCCCGAGTTCGGTCAGCTCCAGCCGCAGCACGTCGGGCTGGAGGTCGTCGGGCACGATCCGCTGCGCGATCTTCGCCCATCGCCCCGCGCTCCGGGGCCCGGCCGGGACACCACCCGGCCGGGGACGCGGGGCACGCGGGGCAGGCCTGGCGTGCGGGACAGAGCCGTCCCGGGCACCGGCGGCACCGGGGCGGGCGGAGGCGGGGGCCGCCGACGGCGACCCACTGCCGGGAGCGTCGGAGAACAGCACCGGTCCACCGCCGGTCTCCGCCCCCCGGCCCGTCCGCGCCCTCTCCGTACGCCCCCTGCCGATGCCGTCCACGAACAGCTCGCCCCCGCCATCAGTGCCCGCGTTCACGCGATGCCGCCCTCTCCCTAGCCGAACCTGCGACCTCCCGCCCGCTGCGGGCGCAGCCACCTGACGTTACGTCGCCCGGGCACGAGGCCGGCCACGGACGGAGGTGGATCACACGTTCGGGTGACGGGTCTACTCCCGCGTACACCGACCGCGCGCGGCTGATACGAGGACGAGGGGCGGACGCGCTGCCGTGAACGCGCGGTGCCCGGCACCCCCGAAGGGGTACCGGGCACCGTCGGCTCGGTTCAGCTCAGCTCAGCGCTGCGCTCAGTGCGAGTGGCCGTGGCCGTGGCCCGCGGCGGCCGGCTCTTCCTCTTCCTTCTTCTCGACGACCAGGGTCTCGGTCGTCAGGAGGAGGGAGGCGATGGAGGCGGCGTTCTCCAGGGCGGAGCGGGTGACCTTCACCGGGTCGATGACGCCGGCCTTGACCAGGTCGCCGTACTCGCCGGTGGCGGCGTTGAAGCCCTGGCCCTTGTCGAGCTCGGCGACCTTGGAGGTGATGACGTAGCCCTCCAGGCCGGCGTTCTCGGCGATCCAGCGCAGCGGCTCGACGGCGGCGCGGCGGACGACCGCGACACCGGTGGCCTCGTCACCGGTCTTGCCGAGGTTGCCCTCGAGGACCTTGACGGCGTGGACCAGCGCGGAGCCACCACCGGAGACGATGCCCTCCTCGACCGCGGCGCGGGTCGCGGAGATGGCGTCCTCCAGACGGTGCTTGCGCTCCTTCAGCTCCACCTCGGTGGCGGCGCCGACCTTGATCACGCACACGCCGCCGGCCAGCTTCGCGAGGCGCTCCTGGAGCTTCTCGCGGTCCCAGTCGGAGTCCGTGTTCTCGATCTCGGCCTTGATCTGGTTGATGCGGCCCTCGACCTCGTCGCGCTTGCCGGCACCGTCGACGATCGTGGTGTCGTCCTTGGTGACGGTGATGCGACGGGCGGTGCCGAGCACCTCCAGGCCGACCTGGTCGAGCTTGAGGCCGACCTCCTCGGAGATGACCGTGGCGCCGGTGAGGACGGCCATGTCCTGCAGCATCGCCTTGCGGCGGTCGCCGAAGCCGGGGGCCTTGACGGCCACCGCGTTGAACGTGCCGCGGATCTTGTTGACGACGAGGGTGGAGAGCGCCTCGCCCTCCAGGTCCTCGGCGATGATCAGCAGCGGCTTCGAGGCACCCGCCTGGATGACCTTCTCCAGCAGCGGCAGCAGGTCCGCGATGGAGGAGATCTTGCCCTGGTTGATGAGGATGTAGGGGTCCTCCAGGACGGCTTCCATGCGCTCCTGGTCCGTCACGAAGTACGGCGACAGGTAGCCCTTGTCGAAGGCCATGCCCTCGGTGAAGTCCAGCTCCAGACCGAAGGTGTTGGACTCCTCGACGGTGATGACACCGTCCTTGCCGACCTTGTCCATCGCCTCGGCGATCAGCTCGCCGACCTGCTGGTCCTGGGCGGACAGCGCGGCCACGGCGGCGATGTCGGACTTCTCCTCGATCGGGCGCGCGGTGGCGAGGAGGTCCTCGGACACGGCGGCGACGGCCGCGTCGATGCCCTTCTTCAGCAGCGCCGGGGAGGCACCCGCGGCGACGTTCCGCAGGCCCTCGCGGACCAGCGCCTGGGCCAGGACGGTGGCGGTGGTGGTGCCGTCACCCGCGATGTCGTTGGTCTTGGTCGCCACCTCCTTCACCAGCTGGGCACCGAGGTTCTCGTACGGGTCCTCGATCTCGACCTCGCGGGCGATCGTGACACCGTCGTTGGTGATGGTCGGGGCGCCGAACTTCTTGTCGATGACGACGTTGCGGCCCTTGGGGCCGATCGTCACCTTCACCGTGTCGGCGAGCTTGTTGACGCCGCGCTCGAGGGCGCGACGGGCGTCCTCGTCGAACTTCAGGATCTTCGCCATGGGAGCGTGAGCCCTCTTCCGGAAATCTCGGGGTTATACGGCGCTGCGCCCCTGGCGCCCGGCTTTTTTATGGTCGCGGGAGCCAGGGGCGCAGCTGGAAAGCAAGGTGCTTCGGGTGAATTACTTCTCGACGATCGCGAGCACGTCGCGGGCCGAGAGGACGAGGTACTCCTCGCCGTTGTACTTCACCTCGGTGCCGCCGTACTTGCTGTAGAGCACGACGTCGCCGACGGTGACGTCGAGCGGAAGACGGTTGCCGTCCTCGAAGCGGCCCGGGCCGACGGCCAGGACGACGCCCTCCTGGGGCTTCTCCTTGGCCGTGTCCGGAATGACCAGGCCCGAAGCCGTGGTCTGCTCGGCGTCGAGCGGCTGGACCACAATGCGGTCCTCGAGCGGCTTGATGGCAACCTTGGAGCTGGTGGTCGTCACGATCCGACCTCCCCCTTCGGAGATCTCACGGGGTTAACTGTCTGAGGTGGCGACCAGGTGGATCCGTCGTCGCGGGTGCCGGACCTGCCCGTCGCGTCATTGGCACTCTCCAGTGGGGAGTGCCAGAGCCGAGACTATGACCGCGATTAGCACTCGGTCAAGCGGAGTGCCAATGTCGGCGGCGCGTCGGGAGGGATTCGGGGGATCTCGCACCGAACCGGGGCCGGTGTCAGAGGTAGTCCCCCAGGCGTCCCACCCGCAGACCCTGCTCCTCGATCTCCTCCAGCAAACGCCCGGTGCGCGCGCTCACGCCCACGCCCGTCGGGTGGTCCGGGGCGACGGACACGATGTCGCCCGGGTGGAGGCGGTGGTCGCCGCGGGCGTAGGTGAGGTCCCCGCCGGCGTTCAGGGTCGCCCGCCACAGGACGACGGCCGTGATGCCGCAGTCGGCGGCGGCGCGCAGGGTCGTGGTGTCGTACGTGCCGTAGGGCGGGCGGAAGAGATGCGGGCGGACGCCGAAGCGGGACTTGAGCTTGGTCTGCTGGCCGCAGATCTCGGCGCGCTGGCCGGCGTAGGGCAGGCCGCGCAGGGAACGGTGGTCGAGGGTGTGGTTCTGCAGGTTCGCGCCGACCGAGCGCAGCCGGGCGAAGTGGCCGTACGCCGGTCCGGCGACGGTGTCGGTGAGGAACAGGGTGACCGGGAGCCGTCGTTCGCGGACCAGGCCGGCGAAGTGCGGGTCGCGTTCGGCGCTGTCGTCGAAGGTGAGGAAGACGACCGGGTCGGTGGTGCGGACGTGGTCCACGACGGGCGGCAGGGCCTGTCCCCGTCCGTCACCTTGACCGGCACCGTGCCCGTTGCCCTGACCGGCACCTTGCCCACTGCCCTGACTGCTGCTCGGCCCGTTGCCCTGACTGCTGCCCCGGATCCCCGCCCGGGCCTGCTCCGCGACGGGCGGGGGTTCGGCGGGGCCCGCGAACTGTGCGCAGCCGGTGAGCAGTACGGCGGCCAGGGCGGCCCCGGTCGGCCGGAACCGCCCGCACCTCACAGGTAGTCCTCCAGCCGGGCCACCGCGTATCCCTCCGCCGTCACCTTGTCGAGGAACTCGCGGACCATGTCGCGCATGGTGCCGCCCCAGTCGTCCTCGCCCCGGAAGTGGGTGAGGACGATGTCGCCGGGGTGGATCTCGCGGTCCCACTCGCGGTAGTCCCAGTGGTCGGCGAAGACCTCCGCGTTCCAGATCGGGGCGTACTCGATGCCGCAGGCCTTGGCGGCGCGCAGGGTGTCGCGGTTGTAGTTGCCGTAGGGCGGACGGAAGAGGGTCGGGCGCTCGCCGTAGCGCGCCTCGATCACGTCCTGCATGCCGCAGATCTCGCGCTTCTGTCCGGCGTAGGACAGGCCGGGCAGGTAGGGGTGGTGGAGGGTGTGGTTGTTGAGGGTGACGCCGCGGTCCTGCATCCTCCCGAAGTAGCCGTAGTCCTCCTTCGCCAGGTAGTCGCTGATGAAGGCGGTGTACGGGATCTTCAGCTCGCTCATCATCCGCAGGAACGCCGGGTCCTTCTCGGCGCCGTCGTCGATGGTGAGGAAGACGATCTTCTCCTTGGTGGGGATCGAGGTGAAGACCGGCGGGAGGTTCTCCTGGCCGTCCACCTCGAAGCCCTCGCGCGCCTTGATCTCCGGCTTCTTCTCGGGGGGCGGGGGCGCCGTCAGCGGGACCTTCTCCAGCTTCCAGCGCTTGGCGGCGGCGACCCGGGCCGCCCGGGCCGCGCGCAGCTCGGACGCGTAGGCGTCGAGCGCGCGGGCCGGGGGTGCCTGCAGGGGCTCCCCGCCGGCGCCCTGCCCCTGGGAGGCGTCCTGCGCACAGCCGGAGGACGCGAGGGCGGCGAGGGCGAGGGCGGCGAGGCCGCCGCGCGTCCGGAACCCCGGAGAGGACGCCCGGAACACTCCGCACGCCCGGCTTTTGTCGGTTTGTACGACTGCTCGCATGGTGCCGGATCCTCGCAGCCCCCGGCCGTCGGACCCCGCCCGACACCGCGCCGGAGGCACACCGTCCACCGACTGGCCCACAATGTTCCGGTGAACGACCTCGACGCCCTCCTCGCCCTGCTCACCCCCGAGGGCCGCGCCCTCCTCGACGAGGTGCGCGACACCGACCCCGCGCGGGAACTGGCGGTCGCGACCCGGCTGCGGCGCACGCATCCGGCCGGGCTGGTGTCCGCGGCGCTCGGGCAGGCGCGGCTGCGGCAGCGGGCGGTGGCGAAGTTCGGTGCCGAGGACGCCGGGCGGATGTTCTTCACCCCCAACGGGGTCGAGCAGTCGACGCGGGCGAGCGTGGCCGCGTACCGGGCCGGGCGGATGGCGACGCTGGGCGTGACCTCCGTCGCCGACCTGTGCTGCGGGATCGGCGGTGACGCGATCGCGCTCGCCCGGGCCGGGATCCGGGTGCTGGCCGTGGACCGGGACCCGGCGACCGCGGCGGCGGCCCGCGCCAACGCCGAGGCACTGGGGCTGGGTGAGCTGATCGAGGTGCGCGAGGCGGATGTGACGGAGGTGGAGACGCGTGGGTACGACGCCGTGTTCGTCGACCCCGCGCGGCGCGGAGGGCGCGGGAGGATCTTCGACCCGGAGGCGTACTCGCCACCGCTGTCCTGGGCCGTGGAGGCGGCCCGTACGGCCTCCCGCGCCGCCGCGCTGAAGGTCGCGCCCGGCATTCCGCACGAGGCGGTGCCGGAGGACGCCGAGGCCGAGTGGATCTCCGACGGCGGGGACGTGAAGGAGGCGGTGCTGTGGTTCGGCGGCGCGCCGGGGGCGGTGGCGCCAGGGGTGGTGGCACCGGGGGCGGTGGCGCCAGGGACTGTGACGCTGGGGGCGGTGCGGGCCACGCTGCTGCCGGGGCCCCGCACCCTGCTCGGCGCCGGCCTGCCCGACCCGGAGGTCCGCCCTCCCGGCCGCTACCTGTACGAGCCGGACGGCGCCGTCATCCGCGCCCACCTCGTCGCCGAGGTCGCCGAGCAGGTCGGCGGCGGGCTGCTGGACGCGACCATCGCCTACGTCACCGCGGACGAGCTGCGGCCGACGCCGTACGCCACGGCGTACGAGATCACCGACCGGATGCCGTTCAACGTCAAGAAGCTGAAGGCGCTGCTGAGGGAGCGCGAGGTCGGCACGCTGACCGTGAAGAAGCGGGGCTCGGCGGTCGAGCCGGAGGAACTGCGGCGGAAGGTCAAGCCACAGGGCCCCAACGCGGCCACGGTGTTCATGACCCGGGTCGCGGGGGCACCGACGATGCTGATCGGGCACCCGGTGGGCAGGCCTGCCCGCTCGGCCCCGGTCCCCGGCCCGGCGGATCAGCGGCCCCCTGAGAGTGCTTGACTGTGGTTGCGGGCGAAACCGTCACCGCTCCGGGGCATGCGCCAGCCGTCAGACGAGCCCCTTCTCCAGCGCCTCACGCCTGACCTCGACGAGCCGTGGCTCTCGGTCGCCGAGCCGGGCGCGCCAGAAGTTCCATCCGGGGCACGCCTTCGTCTGGAGGACGAATTCCCCGGCTGCGGACAGGGATCCGAAGCTCTCGCCGGAGGCCACCTGGATCCGGCCGTCGTCGAGTACCCGGGCGTGGAACTCTTCGTTACGGCGCCGCCCCACGAGCTGGGCTCCCCTGGGCAGGAGACCCTTGGCGACGAGATCGGTGACCGCGACGTCGTACCGTGCCCGGGTCCGTGTGCGAGAGCGGTCGGGACGCTGTGCGGGGACGACCGAAGCGCCGAAGGAGGCCGCGGGGTTCCAGATGATCTCGCACAGCCGTCGGTAGAGGTCCTGTCGCGTGCGGATCGCCGCCTTGTCGAACTTGGGGAAGGCGCGAAGTGCGCGGTCGAGCTTGTGCTGCTTGACGAACCTGTTGAAGGGGGCGTTGCGCTCCCGGTGTTTGGGGTGCAGCGCGCCGGCGAGATGATTCTGCCGCTGGTAGTAGTCGAGCTTCTCCTCGTACGGAAGATCCTGGTAGCTGGCGTTGTCCGACTTCTGGAGCAGCAGCAGCGCGCCCAGGCGGTTGCGGTAGGAGTCGAACTCGGCGTGGGTCGGCGTCTCCGGCTGGTAGCGGTCGAAGTGGTTGGCCCAGATGTGCTCGATCTCGAAGGGCCGTCGGCTGTCGAGGTACCTGCTCATGTCGTCGCCCCGTGCGCAGGACGTCTCGACGTAGCCGGTGAGGCGGGCGAGGAGGTAGCGCACCTGGCGGCGGTTGTTGGACCGTAGGCCGTAGGTGTTCATGCCGGTGAAGTCGTAGTCCAGGGCGGCGACCTCGCGGGCGAGTACCTCCCGGAGCCTGTCGACGCCGATGCCGCCACGCAGGAGACCGACGAGCCTGACGGCCTCGCGGTCGAGGTCGGCGCCCGAGGCGGGCAGGTCGTTGACGAGGCGGCGTACGAAGACGAGGTCGAGGTAGTCGGCGATGAGCTTCGCCTTGGCCTTGAAAGCGGAGATGTCGTCGCCGGGACTGATCGCGGCCAGGATGGGGGCGGCCTGCATGGAGATGCCGTTGTAGGCGTTGAAGTAGACGCCGCTGAGCTCGGGAACGTAGTTGGTGGCTGCCGAAGCCAGTGTGAGGTACCTCCTGGCGTTCCCCGCCAGATCGTCGATGAGCCTGCGGTGATCCGACGAGCGCGTCAGTTCCAGGCGGGCCGCGTTGTCCTTGATCCAAGTGTGGAAGGGGCCGTTGATCTTCTCCACGTCCCCGGAGAGTTCGTCCGAGTCCTTGCCTGTACCGACCTCCGCGTACCGGCCGATCAGGTAGGTCTTGATGAACTCGCTGGGGGCGTTCACGTCGACACCGGCCAGCTCGGAGATCATCTGACGCCAGACGTTCGCGGCGCCGCCCGCGTGCTCGGTGTCGACCTCGGACAGCAGGAAGCTCTTCAGCAGGTCGATGGGGCCGAGTCGTACCCCTCGGTCGTTCATCGACTCGTACATCTCCCACCCCTGCTCCGAGGTGGCCGCCCGGATACCCACCATGCAGACGCCGTCCAGGAGCCAGTCGACGAAGTAGGGCAGTGCGTCGCCGCGCAGATCGTCCGGGAACTCCTCACGGAAGACGCGGGACGCGTCCCACAGCCTGCGCAGGGCACCGGAGGCGCCTTCGGGGAGGGCGTAGTCGTTGTCCTTGAAGACCTCGTCCAGGAACTGTCGGCGTTCCGGGATGTCGAGGGTGTGGACGGACTTCCCGAACTTACGGGTCTCGATGAGGCCGGCCAGCCTCGCCGCGTCGTGGTCGAGATCCTGGGCCCGCAGTAGTTCGCGGAGGTAGACCAGCATCAGGTGCAGCGTCGTGATGCGCTGCTGCCCGTCCACGAGGTAGGTGACGGACGCGTCTACGTGGTAGACGTACGGGCCCATGAAGTAGGGCTGGTATCGGGCGACGTGTTCCCGGTCGTGTTCGAGCTTCCAGTTCTCGACGAACTTCTTGCGCAGGTCTTCGATGAGGCGGCGCACGTCCGTACGTCCCCAGGTGAAGTCACGCTGGTAGCTGTCCAACTGGTAGCGATGGCCGGTGAACACCTCCTCGATCGTCATTGCCTTGCTCTGGATCAGGTTCTCCAGCAACGCGCCCCCCGGGCCTTCGTGATCGTTCCCTCCCACACCCAGCCTGCACCGGGCGGAATGTTGAGACTAGAGGAGGTGGTCGGCCTTGCCTGCCTTGATGTCCAGGATGAGCTGCGCGAGGGCCTCACGGGTGTCGGTGAGGGGGTGGTCCTCGCGGCCGGCTACGGCGATGTAGGCGTTGCCCTCAACGTCCGTCCCCAGGCGGAAACAGTTGGCGCCTTCACCGCAGAAGGGGTCTTCCCAAGTGATGTCCGGCACGGCGTCTCCTAGAGATCGTTGACGAGGGAGTGGATGAAATCGCTCGATGCGCCAGGGGCGAGGGCAACTGCCCCCGCAGCGCCCAAGTGCGCCTGGTACTTGCGCAGCTGCATCTCCGAGTCGATGAACTCCGGCCCATGCGTACTGTCCAACTCGACCGTGTCGAGCTGGGGAACGTCGGCCTGGAGATAGGTCACCGATTGGCCTGCGCCGGGAAAGGCACCGGCTCCGAATGTGATCACCCGCAGAGTGACGTTCTCCCGTTCGGAAGCGAGCAGCAGCTCTCCCAACTGCCTTCGTGCGACAGCCGGGCCGCCGAACTGCATGCGCAGTGCCGCCTCATGGACGATGACGTCGAGCTGCGGCGGGTCGGTGCGGTCGAGGATGCGCTGCCGATCGACGCGATGGGCGAGACGCACGTCTATGTCGGCCTTCGGCAGCGGAGGAATGACCGCTTCGAATACGGCGCGGGCGTGGTCCTCGGTCTGAAGCAGGCCGGGAAGATGAACGCTGAGGATGAAGCGCAGGCCCCGCGCATGCCACTCCAGCTCCGCGATGTCCAGCAGGCCTGCGGGGAGTTGGCCTCGGTAGCCCTTCCACCAGCCCTTGGTGCGGTCGCCGGCCATGGCGGCCAAGGCCTCGACGTAGCCCTGATCCGTGCAACCGTAATTGCTGGCGAGGGTCTGTACGCGGGCACCACTGACGGGGGCTCGTCCGGACTCCATGTTCGGAATGTTCGTGCGTGGGACGCCAAGCAATCCGGCCGCATGCTCCGTCGTCATACCGGCGGCCTGGCGCATCTTCCGCAACTCGGCACCAAGGCGCCGCTGACGCTCAGTCGGGGCACTTCTCGCTACCAAAGCCGGCTCCATTTCAGATGTTTGACGGGGTCAGTCTGCCCGGACACGGCCTGGAAGGTCCACCCGGCCATTTCACTCATGGAGTTACATGTACCTCCACGATGCGCTACTTTGAGTAGCGCATCAGCAACGCGAAGTTATGCAGCTGGAAGTGCATCGCGCGAGCCTGCCCGCGCCCTCCTGCCCTGGGAGGGGTGGGTTCGCGTCAGGGAGACAGGCCACCGGCTGCGCGCGCCCCGACCTTCATCTGCTCTCTTCCGTAAAGGGGATTCGCCATGTCTGCGACAGCATCCGTCACCCTGTGCCCCGTCTCGTCGGACGTGCTTCCGGCGACCAAGCCCACACCCGACAGCCTCGCCTACAGCCTCACCCTGCCCGCCGCCCCGGCCAGCGCGGCGATGGCCCGTGCGGCGACTCGCGCCGCCCTTCACCTGCACGGACTCGGGGACGTGACCGAGGCCGTGGTGCAGACGGTGAGCGAACTGGCCGCCTGCGCCGGCCGTTTCAGCGCCGCCGACGACATCTACGTGTCCCTACGGCACCGCGACGGAACGGTCCGGGTGATCGTCTACGACGGTCACCCCCGGCACGCCCATCCGCGTCTCTCCGCGGCGTGCGACGCCCGGCGCAAGGCGACTCTCCGTGTCCTCACCGCGGTCGTCCGCTCCTGCGGGGGCACCTGGGGGCTCGACGCGGCCCGGCAACCGGGCGGCGGCACGCGGATGTGGGCGGTCCTGCCGACCGCCGGGGCGCGGGCGTACGGGAAGAGGCGATGACCTCGCCGAGTTAGGCCGGCTCCGCCTCGTCCTCGATCACTTCGCCGCCGAGCGCCTCGGCGATCGCCTTGAACTCGTCCAGGGCAGCTTGCAGGTCCTGGACGATTTCCTGGGCGATGACCTCCGGTTCGAGGTCGCTGTCCGCGTCCTCCAGCGCCGGGTCCTTCATCCAGGTGATGTCCAGGTTCACCTTGTCGCGCTTGATCAGCTCGTCGTAGGTGAAGACCTGCCATGGGCCGTCCGGCGACTCGGAGGGCTTGCGGTTCTCAATGTCACCCACGCGGTATGAGGTAACGAAGTCCTGAAGGTGCGCGCTGGTCAGCGGACGCTGTTTCAGGGTGAAGTGCTGGCCGGTGCGGAAGTCATACACCCAGGTCTTCGTCGTGTGTGGCCTGCCGTCTGCTCGCGGCGGCTCCTTGTCGAAGAAGAGGACGTTCGCCTGTACTCCGCCCGCGTAGAAGATGCCCTTGGGCAGCCGCAGGATCGTGTGCAGGTTGAACTCCTGCAGAAGCCGACGTCGGATCGTCTCGCCTGCACCGCCCTCGAAGAGGATGTTGTCGGGGAGGACGACTGCGGCTCGGCCGTCGACCGCCGTCAGCGACATGATGTGCTGCAGGAAGTTGAGCTGCTTGTTGGACGTGGTCGCCGTGAAGTCGTCACGGTCGTACTCGACGTCCTCCTTCTCCACCGCTCCGTCCTGGCCGATCACGTTGATCGCGGACTTCCGGCCGAAGGGCGGGTTCGCGAGGACGAGGGTGGCGTGACGGCCGCTCGGCTTCTCGGCGAGGGCGTCTCCGACGGTGATGAGGCTGGGGCCGTCACTGGTGCCGATGCCGTGGAGCAGCAGGTTCATCGCGGCGAGGCGGGCGGTTCCGGTAACCAGTTCGTTGCCGCGGATGTGCTCGCCTCGTTGGAGCGCGGTGCGCTTCTCTCTGCTGAGGTCCTTCATGTGGTGCTTGCGCAGGTAGGAGTGGGCGGCGATGAGGAAGCCACCGGTGCCGCAAGCGGGATCGGCGATGATGTCGTCCGGGGTCGGCTGGGTGACCTCGACGATGACGTCGATCAGCGCGCGGGGCGTGAAGTACTGGCCTGCGCCGGTCTTCGTGTCGGAAGCACCCTTGTTGAGGAGGCCTTCGTAGGCGTCGCCCTTGAGGTCGGTGCCCTGGATCGTCCACTGCTCGCGGCCGATCAGCTCGACGACGAGCTTTTCGAGGAGGGCAGGCTTGGTGATGCGGTTCTGGGCTTCGGCAAAGATCGTGCCGATGGTGGTGCCGGGGCGGCGGCCGAGTTCGTCCAGGGCGTCTCGATAGTGACGCTCGAGCTCTACGCCACGCTTGGTGACCAGGGATTTCCAGTCGTACTCCGGCGGGATGACCTGGGTGATCTCGTCGTCTTCCCAGGCCTCCTCGGCCATCTCATCGACCATCTTGAGGAAGAGGAGATAGGAGAGCTGCTCGACGTACTCGATGGTGGACATGCCGTTGTCGCGGAGGACGTTGCAGTAGTTCCACAGCTTCGCGACGAGGGTGTTTGTCTGCGCGGCTGTCTTGGCCCGCACCTCGGCGGCCGGTTCAGTGGTGGTCTCTTCTACGGCCGTCACAGGGGGAGCTCCTGCTGGGTGGAGGTGCGAGGGGTTTCGGTGGGCTCGGGAGCCGAGGAGTCTTCGGCGGGTTTCCGGGTGGCCGGAACCTTACGCGTGCGCTTCGGCTTGGGCTGAGCGGCCCGCTCCACGCGGATGCGGTCGAGAACGACGGCGGCAGGCTCTTCGTCCCGATTCTGCGGGACCAGACGACCTGAGAAGGCTTTGCGGAGCACGGCGGAGCGCAAGTTGTGACAGCGTCGGACGGTCACACTCACGGGCCCTTCCAAGCGGGCAACCTGAGCCAGACGTTCCTGCGTCTCTTCGATGACCTTCTGTTGCACGTCGAGTGGTGGAACGGGCATCTCTACGCCAGAGATCGTGTCCTGGTCGATCTTGGGCATCGAGCCGGCGAGGCCTTTTGCACGTGCCTTGAAGTACTTGCGCGTTCGCTGACTTTGCAGCACGAGGGTCGCGAACTCCGGAAGGAGGCAGTCCGCCGTCCTTACCCTGATCAAGAGGTCAGGGTAAATTGCCCATTTTCTGGGCCCGCTGAAGAGTGCAGAAGTACCAACGAGGTCAGGCGTGTTCGAGCGCTGGATCAGGATGTCTCCGGGCTCCAGCCACAGGTCGCTGACCTTGGCAGACTCAGCGTCCGCCATTTTGGTGTGCTTGTTGTCGAAGTCGTTCAGCGTGACCGCTGTCAGGGTGAGGGTGCGGATCCCGTCTTCCCTGCCTGTGGCTCTGGCCGAGTGTCCATTCCGGAGTGGCTCTCGGAGCAGATCACCAAGGGGCGAGCTGGGATACTCGGCGCAGGCTGACAGCGCCTCTTGTGTGACTGCGGAACGGAGGGTCTGTAGCTTGACTCCGCTCTTAAGAGCCAATTCACTCGCTGCGGAAAGACGCGATAGGTGGACCTCTAGCGCCTCGACGATCCGGTGCTGCTCAGCAATCGGCGGAAGCATCAACGGTGCGTCTTTAAGGGCCCCCTGCGAAATGTTCCGCATGGAATCCTTCGTGCCCGATGCCTTAGCTTCGATATAAGCCCGAACTTCGGGGGATCGCAAGGCGTAGACGAGCCATCTCTTGTCCACGGCACGGTTCGGGACAAGGCGAAGACTTTTGTCCGAAAGCAGTAGACGAGGCCGGCAGTCACCGACCAGCACGGGCGCTCCGACATAGGCCTTCGTGTTGGCGCGGCTGACAAGAACGTCGCCCGGCGAGATTTCGTACGCCGGATTAACTGCGGCTCCCGCCGGAACCGCCTTGTTCTCAGCCTCGTCGAAGCGCCCGTAGGTCATCGCACTGACCTTGACGATGCCCCACTCTCCAGGCTCTGCGGGCCTCGGTTCACAGGTGAAGGACTTACCGGCCTCAATAGCGTCGAGGACGTCTCCAAGGCGAACCCGAACCCACCCGTCCGGAAGCCCAGCCCCTTCGGAAAATCCCGTGCCGCTCAACCCAGTTCCCGGTTCAGTTCGCCCAACAGTTCCTGCGCCTTGGTCCTGCCGCCGAACGTGGCCGTGAAGCCACCGCGGCCCCCGTGTGCCGTGAACGGCTCCACGTTCAGCTGGGGCGACTCGATCCCCACGTCGCTCGCTATCACGTCGCGTATCCGCTTCAGCCACCACAGCTGTTCCTCGGTGAACTCCACGCCCGCCTGCTTCTGACGCAGCAGCCAGCCCTGGAAGCGCTCCTCGACAACGTTACGGTACGGCTGAAGCTGATCATCCGCTCCGAGCTCGTAGCGGATCAGTGCCATCAGGTCGCCGAGGCCCGCCTCGCTGCCCGGGTGCGCGGCGGCGCGGCCCAGCTGTTCGTAGTGGCCCCACAGTATGGACGGCGTCCACGCGCGGGGCCCGCTTTTGATCTTGCCCTCCAGCTCGCGCAGTGCCGCCCGCCTCTCGGCGACCGAACGGTTGCCGCTGCCGGAGCCCAGGGCGACCTGGACGGCGGCGTGACGGTCCCGCTCGGCCTTGGACAGCACCTCGCGCCAGTCCTTCAACTCCTTACGGGCACGCTCGGCGCGGTCCACCTCGACCACGTCGGTGACGGTCACGGCCGTGGTCTCGTCGTACGTCAGATCCTGCTGGTGGCGGATCTCGACGATCAGCTTGCGCAACTCCGGGTTGCCGGTGAGCGGCGCGATGGCGTCGGTGACGAGCTTGCGTGCCGCCTGTTCACCGCCGGCCCTCAGTGCCGCGTCCTGGCGGTCGACGTCGACGGCGTCGGCGAGGCGGCGGGCCAGCGACGTCAGTGTGGTGCCCTCGCCCGCGGCCTCCCCGATGCGGCGGCGCTCGTCGTCGGAGAGCTGGCGGTCGACGCGGGCGAGGCGGCGGGCCAGGGTCTCGGCCTCGTCCGAGCTGAGGGCCAGCGTGCCCGTCTTGTCCAGGAGCTTCTTCAGGGAGACCTGCCGGTCACCGGCCGGGATCAGGGGCCGGGCGTCGACGAGGGGCGAGTCCGTGACACCGACCGCGTCCATCAGGACGAACCTGTCCTTGACGAGGTCCGGCGCGGCCTCCGGAGTGACCGCACGCAGTTCGTCCGGGTCGATGGAACGGGCGCCGCGGCCCTTCATCTGCTCGAACAGCACCGGGCTGCGCACCGAGCGGAGGAAGATCACGCACTCCAGCGCCTTCACGTCCGTGCCGGTGGCGATCATGTCGACCGTGACGGCGACCCGGAGGCCCGGGGAGTTACGGAGGGCGTTGATGAGCTCGTCGGGGTCCTCACCGTTCTGCCGGGACTTGTAGGTGATCTTCTTGGCGAACTCGTCGCCCCGCCCGAAGACCTCCTTGACCTGCTTGAGGACCTCCTCGGCGTGGTCCTCGCCCACGGCGAAGACCAGCGTCTTCGGCACCTCGACGCGGCCGGGGAACCAGCGGGGCCAGGTGTTCTTGTAGAGGGTGAGGACCTGGCGGATCTCGTCCTCGTTGATCACGGAGCGGCCGAGCTCCCGGGTGCCGTACTCGAAGTCGTCTTCCAGCTCCTCGTACCGCTGCGCGCGGGTCTTGCGGTCGCGGATACGGACGGTCGTGCCGGCCTCGATGGTGGCGCCGCCGTCGTCCCGCAGGTTCGTGCGGACGCGGGCGATGTCGAAGTCGACGTTGACGCCGTCGGCGACCGCCTGCTCGAAGGAGTACTCGGAGACCAGGTTGTTGTCGAAGAAACCGCGGGTCTGCGGGGTCGGGGTCGCGGTGAGGCCGACGAGGTGGGCGTCGAAGTACTCCAGGACGGCACGCCACAGGCCGTAGATCGAGCGGTGGCACTCGTCGACGACGATCACGTCGAACGACTCGATGGGCACGCCCGGCTGGTACTCGACCGACGCGGGGTGGTCCAGCGCGTAGTCCTTGTCGCGGTCCTCTCCGGCCTGCTGGTCCTGGGCGTCCGCCGTCGCGTCGTCGTCCGTGAGCGGCTCGCCCTTGAGGAGGCTGTACATCTTCTGGATCGTGCAGACGACCACCGCGGACGTCTGCTGGACCCCGGCGGAGCCAAGACGGTCCACGTTGTAGAGGTCGGTGAAGGTGCGGCCCTCGTCCGGTGTCTTGTAGCGGCGGAACTCGCCGAGCGCCTGGCGGCCCAAGTTGTTCCGGTCGACGAGGAACAGGACGCGCTTGGCGCCCGCGTGCCGCAGCAGCCGGTGCGTGGCGGTCACGGCGGTGAACGTCTTTCCGGCGCCGGTCGCCATCTGGATCAAGGCGCGCGGATGGTCCTGGGCGAGCGACGCCTCCAGCCTGTTGATCGCCTCGAACTGGGCGTCCCGCAGGCCGTGCCGCTCCAGCTCCGGCATCCGCTCACGCAGGGCCGCGCGGAACGTCACGTCCTCGGCTTCCGCGTTCTCGGCGCGGCGCATCCACTCGGCGATGGTCTCGGGCCGGTGGAAGGCGAACACCGCGCGGGAGCGGGCGTCCGGGTCGAGACGATTGACGAAGTAGGTCTCGGTGCCGGTGGTGGCGTACCGGAACGCGAACGGTTCGCCCCTGCGCCACACGCTGAGCGCGTAGTCCCGGTGCACGCCGCGCGCGTACCGTTCGTTCTGCGAGAGGGCGCTGCTGAGGGGCGTGCCCTCACGCTTGGCCTCGATGACGCCGACGATCCTCTGGTCGACGTACAGGACGTAGTCGGCACGGCCGGTAGCCAGCGTGAACTCCCGTACGGCGACTCCCCGTCCGGCCAGCGGGTTGAGCTGGTCGCGGTCCTGGACCACCCAGCCGGCGGCATCGAGGAGCGCGTCGATACGGACGCGGGCCTGCACCTCGTTGAGGGGCGCCGGACGCTGCGCCCGCTCGACGATCGCCTGCCGGGCGGACACGGCGACCTTGCGGGGCCGCTGCCGCTCCTTCTCGTAATCGGCCTGCTGGGCCTTGCGCAGCTCATCGATCTGCGACTGGAGCTGTTGCAACTGCTCGGCCAGCGCGACCTGCGACTGCTGCGCGGCGATCATCAGCGTCTGGGCTTCTTCCCGGGCCGCGCGCTCCACCTCCAGGCGGCTCTCCGTCTCGCCGAGCCGGATGCGCGACTCGGCGAGCGTCGCCCGGTGCCGGTCCAGTGCCTCCCTCAGCGCCCGCGCCTCGGCCGGATCGGCCAGACCCTGGGGCATGGCGGGTGGCACGAAGGCCCGCACGGTACGGGAGCCGGTCAACGCGCGGTCGAAGAAGACGCCCAGGTCCCAGCAGAGACGGACGTTGGCGAGGGCGGCGGTCGTGTCGAAGACGTGGGCGTGGACGGCCTGGTTACCGCTTCGACGAAGCGTGTCGAATGCCTCACGCACGGGGACGGTGAGCGCCCCGATGTTGGTCAGTGCGCGCAGACGGTCGATCTGATGCGTCCCGGTGACGCGGATACCCGTGCGCCGCACCAGCTCCTCGGCCAGCACCTCACCGAACTGGCGTGCGCTGACGGAGGCCGCGTTGGGGTTGGTGAAGACGTTCAGCTCGGCCTGCGAGCCGTAGAGCGCGAGCAGCGGCTCATGCCCGTACAGCATCCCGAAGTTCGGCGAGGCCTTCGCCAACTCGTGCAGACGGCGGAGCTGTTCGTCCATGCGCGCGTGTCCCCCCGGACTCGACGTGGTGGGCGCCGATGACGGCGAACGCCCAGCTTAATCACGTCGAGCCGGCGGAACTTGTGGTCATCGCGAAACGTCCGACGAGAACGTCGAGGACAGCGCGGCTGGGTCCGTACTGCGTATCCGGTGGGCAGGCCCTAACCGCACCGCTCCGCCCGGCGTGTCAGCAGTTCGCGTTCACGGTCGTTGCGGGCCAGGGAGGCGGCGCGCTCGAACTCCGTGCGGGCCTCGGCCGTACGGCCCAGGCGGAGGAGGAGGTCACCGCGGACGCTGGGGAGCAGGTGGTAGTCGCGCAGGGCGGGCTCGGCGGTGAGGGCGTCGACGAGGTCGAGTGCCGGGGCCGGGCCCTCGGCCATCGACACGGCCACCGCGCGGTTGAGTTCGACGACCGGGGACGGGGCGCGGGCCGCGAGCAGACCGTAGAGCGCGGCGATGCGGGGCCAGTCGGTCTCCTGGTACGTGTACGCCGTCGCGTGGCAGGCGGCGATCGCGGCCTGGAGGAGGTACGGGCCCGGGCCGCCGGGGCCGGTGGTGGTGTGGGCGTGGTCGAGGGCGGTGATGCCGCGGGCGATGAGCATGCGGTTCCAGCGGCGGCGGTTCTGGTCCTCGAGGAGGACCGGTGCGCCGTCGGGTCCGGTGCGGGCGGCGGTGCGGGACGCCTGGAACTCCAGCAGGGCGGTCAGGCCGTGGACCTCGGGTTCCTTGGGCATCAGCGCGGAGAGCACGCGGGCCAGGCGCAGGGCGTCCTCGCACAGGCCGGGGCGGAGCCAGTCGTCGCCGGCGGTGGCCGCGTAGCCCTCGTTGAAGATCAGGTAGATGACCTCCAGGACCGAGCCGAGGCGGGCGGCGCGGTCCGGGCCGCAGGGCACCTCGAAGGCGACGTTCTTGCGGGCCAGGGTGCGTTTGGCGCGCACGATGCGCTGCGCGACCGTCGGTTCCGGGACGAGGAAGGCGCGGGCGATCTCGGGCGTGGTGAGGCCGCCGAGCAGGCGGAGGGTGAGGGCGATGCGGGCCTCGGCGGACAGCACCGGGTGACAGGCGGTGAAGACCAGCCGCAGCAGGTCGTCGTCGATGTCCTCCGGGTCGGCGGGCTCCTCGGGCGGCGGCGTGGCGGTGGGCAGGTCGCGGCCGATCTCCGCCAGCTTGCGGGCGTAGTTCTCGCGGCGCCGGATCAGGTCGACGGCGCGGCGCCGGGCGGTGGCCATGAGCCAGGCGCCCGGATTGTCGGGCACGCCGTCCCGCGGCCACTGCTCCAGGGCCGCGACCATCGCGTCCTGCGTGAGTTCCTCGGCGATGCCGACGTCCCGGACCAGGCGGGCGACGCCGGCGATGACGCGCGGGGACTCCAGGCGGAAGACCGTCTCGATGGCCGCGGTGGGCTCGGTGGCCCCGGTGGGCGCGGTGGGCTGTGGTTCCACAGCCCACCATGCAACACCCCCGGGTCCGCGAGGCCAAACCGGGCCAGGGCCTCTGCCCTAGCCTTCCATCAGCTCCCGCACCTCGCAGGTCACCGTCCAGTGCTCCTCGTGCACCTTGAGGAAGCGCTTGGTCCACTCGACCGCCTCGGCCTTGTCCTTGGCCTGGAGGAGCGAGTAGCCGCCGATGACCTCCTTGGACTCGGTGAACGGCCCGTCGGTGACGGACAGCTGCCCGCCCTCGTAGTGGACGCGGGTGCCCTGGGCGGTCGGGGTCAGCCCGGCGGTGTCGAGCAGGACGCCGGCCTTCGTCATCTCCTCCATCAGCTTCTCCATCCGCTGCACCAGCTCGGGGCTGGGGCCGCCGGACAGGGCGTCGTTCTCCTCGATGCGGATCAGCGACAGGAAGCGCGGCATGGTGACTCCTCGGGTGGTTCGGGGGCCGGGTCCGTCCCGGCCTCTCACCCGTGCGTCGAACGGGCGGGGCGTGGATCGACAGGTGCCCCGGGAACTTCGCGGATTTTTCTTCGGGGCTTCTCTCAGCGGAGCGATTCCCACAGCTCACCGGCGTCCGGTTCCAGGGCCACCACCCGGTTGGCGTCCCAGGGGGCCGGCACGACGGGCATCGTCACCGTGCGTACGTCGTCGGCCGACAGGTCTCCGAGGCTGCGGCCGAGGCTCATCAGTTCGCCCAGCGAGTCCAGGCCGGTGTCGGTGGTGAGGCTGCCGGTGACCGCGTCGGCGACCTGGTACAGCCGCGCCGGGTCGGTGAGCAGGTCGGTGGCCGACATCTGCTCCAGCAGCGCCTTGACCAGCTTGTGCTGGAGCTCTATGCGGGCGAGGTCGCTGCCGCCCTCCAGCCCGTACCGGGTGCGGGCCAGACCGAGGGCCTCGGTGCCGTCGAGGTGGTGGGTGCCGGCGTCGAGGTGCACGTGACTCTTGTCGTCGTCGATGTCCACGTCCGTGGTGACCGTGACCCCGCCGAGCGCGTCGACCAGCTCGGCGAAACCGGAGAAGTCGATCTCGATGTAGTGGTCCATGCGGACGCCGGTCATCGACTCGACGGTCTTGACCGCGCAGACCGGCCCGCCCAGCGCGTAGGCGGTGTTGAACATCGCGCCGCCCGCCTCCCGGGACTCGCCGCCGGACGGCAGCGGGCAGGACGGGCGGGTGACGAGCGTGTCGCGGGGGATGCTGACGACGGTGGCGGCGGTCCGGCCCGCGTCGAGGTGGACGACCATCGCCGTGTCCGAGCGGGCGCCCTCGCTGTCACCGCCGCCGAGCTCCTGGTTCTCCTCGCCACTGCGCGAGTCCGAACCGAGGACCAGGATGTTCAGGGCGCCGGCGGGCACCGGGGCCGCGTCGGGCGAGGCGGAGGGGACGGTGACCGGCCTCGCGGGGCGGTCGTCGCCGAGCGCGCCGTCGATGTCGACGCTCCGGATGTTGCCGTTCAGGTGCCAGTAGGCCCACCCCGCCGCGGCGGCCCCGAGCAGCAGGGCACCGGCCAGGGCGAGGCCTGCCGCCTTCAGCCCCTTCGAGCGGCGGCCCGGCCCGCCCAGCCCGTCCCGCGCAGCCATGCGTCCGCCCCCGCCCGTGCCGGCCCCGTTCGCGTCCCCACCCGAATGCCCCATCGTGAGGAACATAAGTCCGAATTACTGGGAACGGACATACGTGGGTCGTCATTCTGCGGAAATTCTCAGACTCAGACTTCTCAGGCAGCGGAGGACGGCCGGACTTCGAGGAGAGCGGCGACCGGCCCCGCTCGGTTCGAATAGAGCGGCGACCGGCCCCGGTCAGACCGAGGGGAGCGGGAAACCGACCCCGGTCAGAGCGCCGCGGGCGCGCCCGTACTGCTGCGCACCTCCAGGCTGGTGGCCAGCTCCACCCGGGTCGCCGCCGCGGAGCCGTCGTCGCGTCCGAGGTCCAGGACCAGCCGGGCCGCCGCCTCGGCCATCTCCATGAGCGGCTGCCGTACAGTCGTCAACGGCGGCCCCACCCAGCGGGCCACCGGCAGGTCGTCGAACCCGACCACGCTCAGGTCCTGCGGGATGCGCAGACCCAGCTCCCGCGCGGCCTCGTACAGCCCGAGCGCCTGGAGGTCGTTGCCGGCGAAGACGGCGGTCGGGCGGTCGGGGCGGCGCAGCAGTTCCAGGCCCTGCCGGTAGCCGGCCTCGTGATGGAAGTCGCCGGTCATGATCAGGTCCGGGTCGACGGGCAGCCCCGCCGTCTCCAGGGCGGCCCGGTAGCCGTCGACGCGGGCGCGGCTGCACATCATCCGGACGGGGCCGCTGATCGCGCCGATGCGGGTGTGACCGAGGTCGATCAGGTGCCGGGTGGCGGCGAGCCCGCCCTGCCAGTTGGTGGCGCCGATGGACGGCACGTCGGCGCCCGGGTCGCCGGCCGGGTCCATCACCACGAACGGGATGGAGCGGCTGGTGAGCAGGGCCCGCTGGGACTCGTCGAGGCCGGACAGGACGAGGATCACTCCGTGCGGGCGGCGGGCGGCGACCTGGTCGGCCCAGGTCCGGCCGGGCGTGAGGCGCCCCGCGCTCTCGGAGAGGACGACGCTGAGCCCCGTGTCCCGGGCCACGTTCTCCACACCCCGGATGACCTCCATCGCCCAGGCGCTCTCCAGTTCGTGGAAGACCAGGTCGATCAGCGGCGAGCGGGTCGCCTCGGCCCGCCGGCGCCGGTAGCCGTGACCGCGCAGCAGCTCCTCCACGCGGGCCCGGGTCGCGGGGGCGACATCGGCACGGCCATTGAGGACCTTCGAAACAGTCGGCGCCGACACACCGGCCTCACGCGCGATCTCGGCGAGGGTCGCGGTCTGCGCGGACCGCCTTTGCGTCCGGGTTTCAGCGGGCTGCGGGGATGTCATGACGGCGATCGTAACCCTGGGGGCCCTCCTGACGTAGCCCCCGAGCAACCAAGGCCTCCGGAACATTCGCCATTCGCTTCGAAACGTTCGAAGCGCTCAGTCGCCGCACTACCGCCCGCACGCCACCCGCGCGACCTTCCGCTTCCATGCCGGTCCCTCGGCGTTCACCAGCCGTTCGGGCAGGCGGGTGGTCCGGTCCCGCGGGCTCGAATACGGTGGGCGGCGTCCAGCGCGGACGTACGCCGCACGGCACCACCGACCCGCACGGGACCGGTACGGCCGCCCCTCACGGGGCCGGCACCACCGACCCGCACGTGGCCGGTACGGCCGCCCCTCACGGGGCCGACGCGGAGCCCGGAGCGGGCGGGCGGCCGCACGGGACACGGGGCAGTCGCCGGTGGCCCAGGCCACCGCGCCGGGCGCACGGGGGGCGCGCTATGGACCGGAGCCTGCACCACGAGACGAGATCCACCGGAGCGGCACTGGCCGGCGCCGCCGTCTGCGCCGTGGCGGGTGGTGTCGTGCACGGGTTCGAGCTGCCGCCCGCGGGAGACACACGCCGGTTCTTCCTGGCGTTGCTCGCGCTCGTGGTGCTGTCGGTGTTCGTGGAACTGGTCGTGGACGTACGGCGTTTCCGCAAGGCCGTCCCCCTGGCCGACGACGTGGAGCCGCCGCCGGACGAGCGGCTGCGCGAGCGCCTCTTCCTCCCGGGCCTCTTCGCCTTCATCGTCGTGCCGACGACGGCGGCGGCCCTCGTGTGGGGGTGGTGGGTCGCGCTGTTCCCGCTGGCGTCCGCCGTCGAGTGGGGGCGCAGGCCGTGGTCATCACCGTCTGGGAGCGCCGGAACGGCCTGCTGCTGTGGCGGAAGCCCACGATGGGCACCGTGGGCCTCGCGACCTCCCCGCTCAGTCCGCGGCCACCGACTCGAACCGCCACCGGTGCACCGCCCGCGTGACCAGGCCGTTGTCCGGTTCGGGCAGCTCCGGCAGTTCGGCGTCGTAGGCGGCGTCCCACCAGGTGACGACGAGGACGCGGTCCTGCGGGGCGCGGAACGTCTCCCGGCGCAGCGGGGTGCCGTCGAGCGGCTGCGCCCGTGCCCAGGCCAGCAGTTCCTCGCCCCGGCCGGGCACGGCCCGCGCCTCCCACATCAGCGCGACGGTCACGAGTACAGGTTCTCCTTGCTGACCTCGTGCACGTGGTCGTGGTCGTGGCCGTGCGTGTGGCCCTGCCCCGGGACGTGCGGTTCCGTCACCGGCAGGGAGGAGTCGGCCGAGAGGTCCCAGTCGGAGGCGGCCCGGCCCCGGGCGACCATCTCCGCGCCGAGCGCGGCGACCATCGCACCGTTGTCCGTGCACAGCCCCGGCCGCGGCACGCGCAGCCGGATGCCGGCCGCCTCGCAGCGCTCCTGGGCCAGGGCCCGCAGCCGGGAGTTGGCGGCCACGCCGCCGCCGATCATCAGGTGGTCGACGCCCTGGTCCTTGCAGGCCCGCACCGCCTTGCGGGTCAGTACGTCCACGACCGCTTCCTGGAAGGAGGCCGACACGTCGCGCACCGGCACCTCCTCCCCCGCCGCCCGCTTGGCCTCGATCCAGCGGGCCACGGCCGTCTTCAGCCCGGAGAAGGAGAAGTCGTACGCCGCGTCGCGCGGGCCGGTCAGTCCCCGCGGGAACGCGATCGCGTTCGGGTCGCCCTCGCGCGCGTACCGGTCGATGACGGGGCCGCCGGGGAAGCCCAGGTTCAGCACGCGGGCGATCTTGTCGAAGGCCTCGCCGGCCGCGTCGTCGATGGTGGCGCCCATCGGGCGGACGTCGGAGGTGATGTCCGTCGACAGCAGCAGCGAGGAGTGCCCGCCGGAGACCAGCAGCGCCATCGTCGGCTCGGGCAGCGCGCCGTGCTCCAGCTGGTCGACGCAGATGTGCGAGGCGAGGTGGTTGACGCCGTACAGGGGCTTGCCGAGGGCGTAGGCGTACGCCTTCGCGGCCGAGACTCCGACCAGCAGGGCGCCGGCGAGGCCGGGGCCCGCGGTGACGGCGATGCCGTCGAGGTCGCGCGCGCTCACCCCCGCCTCTTTCAGGGCGCGGTCGATGGTCGGGACCATCGCCTCCAGATGGGCGCGGCTCGCCACCTCGGGGACGACACCGCCGAAGCGGGCGTGCTCGTCGACGCTGGACGCGACGGCGTCGGCCAGCAGGGTGGTGCCGCGCACGACACCGACGCCGGTCTCGTCGCAGGACGTCTCGATCCCCAGGACGAGGGGCTCGTCGCGTGAGTCAGCCATGGTTGTCGGTTCCTTGTACGGAGTCGGCGCCCGCGGCGGGGCCGCCACCGGGCGCTGTGGTCAGTCGCATCACCAGGGCATCCACGTTGCCCGGCTGGTAGTAGCCGCGCCGGAAACCGATCGCCTCGAAGCCGAAGCGCTCGTACAGCCGCTGCGCGCGGGTGTTGTCCACCCGGCACTCCAGCATCACCTCGGCGCACTCGAAAGCGGTCGCCGCCCGCAGCAGCTCGGACAGCAGCCGCCCGCCGAGTCCGGTGCCCCAGTGGTCGCGGGCGACGGCGATGGTCTGCACGTCGGACTGGTCGCCGGAGGCGGCGAGGCCCGCGTACCCGACGATCCGGGCGCCGCCCTCACCGATCGCGCCACCCTCACTGGCCGCGCCACTCTCGCCGGCCGCGCCGTCCGCTTCGGCCGTCCCCGGGACCTCGGCGACGACGTACCTCCGGGTCGCCCCGGGGCCGCGGGCGTGGGCCAGCTCGGACCAGAACATGCCCCGCGACCAGGCGTCCTCCGGGAACAGCTCCCGTTCCATCCGGAGCACGGGGTCGATGTCCCACCAGCGCATCTCGCGCAGCTCGGGCTGTACGGGTGGCGTCACGGGCTCGGTCGCTCCGGTCACTTGGGGGTGACCACCTTGTAGTTCTTGGGGACCTGGGCGTCGGGCCGGCGCAGGTACAGCGGCCGGGGCGCGGGCAGTTCCTCGCCCGCCGCGAGCTTCTCGGCGGCCAGGGACGCCAGGGCGGCGGCGGACACGTGCTCGGGCTCGTGCGCCTTCGGGAAGGTGTCCGGGTACAGCAGCGCGCCCGCGCCGACGGCCGGGAGTCCGGCGACCTGCTCCGCGATGTCGGCGGGGCGGTCGACCGCCGGGTCGGTGACGCGGGTGCGGGAGTCGGCGTACCGGGCCCAGTAGACCTCCTTGCGGCGGGCGTCGGTCGCCACCACGAAGGGGCCCTCCAGGTCGGCGGCGTAGGCGAGGCCGTCCAGCGTGCACACGCCGTGGACGGGCACGCCGAGCGCGAGTCCGAACGTGTCCGCGGTCATCAGGCCGACGCGCAGTCCCGTGTACGGGCCGGGGCCGGTGCCGGCGACGATGCCGGTGACGGCGTCGAGCCCGAGACCGGCCTCGGTGAGCACGCGGTCGACGGCGGGCAGCAGCAGCTCGCCGTGCCGGCGTGCGTCCACCTGGCTCGACGAGGCGATGACGTCCGTACCGTCGTGCAGCGCGACGGTCACGGCGGGCGTGGCGGTATCCAGAGCGAGCAAGAGCACGCAAACAGCCTACGGCGCCGCGGGGCCCGTGTCGGACGCCCACCGGCCGGCCCGGCGCCGCCCGCCCGTGTCGCCCTGCGCCGACCGGAGGCATCCCGCGTCGCCCACGGCGATCGCGCGATCACCGAGTGCTACCGTCGCCGGGGAACGGGTGCACGAGTACGACGACGAGGTGGTCGCCAGTGGTAAGCAGCAGCGCCGGTCTCGTCACCGGCCTCACGGCGGCGGCCCTCGTGACGATCGGCTTCCTCGGCCACCAGGCGTCGACCAGCGCCCCGCCCGACCCCGGCCGGGTCCGGGCCAGCGGCACGCCCGCCCCCGGCGCCTCCAAGGCACCCCGCGACCACCGGCGCCCCGACGCGCTGCCCGCGGGCTCCGGCAAGGGTGGACGGGTGGTGTACTCGGTGGACGACGACCGGGTGTGGCTGGTCGACCCGGGCGACCGGGTCCGGCGCACCTTCCGGGTCACGCCCAGCGGGGTGGACCCGGCACCGGGCACCTACGCGGTCACGTCCCGCTCCAAACGGGTCACCGGCTCCGACGGCATCCCGGTCGAGCACGTCGTGCGCTTCACCAGCGTCCGCGGCGTGGTCATCGGGTTCAGCGCGGCGGTGGACGGCTCCATGGCGAAGCCCGACCCGGCCCGGCGCACCGGCGGCATCCGGGAGACGCCCGCGGACGGCGACGCGATGTGGCGGTTCGCGACGGTCGGGCAGCGGGTCGTCGTCGTCCCCTGAGGCGCCGGGAGCCACATGGGCCGCCCAGGCCTGAACTCAGCTGCCACACACGCCACACGCCACACGCCACACGGCTCACCGGCCGCACAGCACGGGTCAGGCGGCCTCGCGGTGCTCCCGTACAGGACGGCGGCCCTCCGGCTCGGGCGCGCGCGGCGGTGTCGAGATCACCGTCGCGGCGGCACAGGACGCGAGCAGGTCGCGCATCGAAACCGCGGCGGACGCTGAAGCGGGCGACTGCGGCCACTGCCGGGCTTGCGACCGCGACTGCGACTGCGACTGCCACTGCGGCTGCGGCTCGGTCTCTGACATGGACGCCTCCTGAAGGTCGGGGGCGGGCGTAGTTAGGCATGCCTAACTACGAGCTGGATACCATGTGACCACGCGCAAGACCGGAACGCAATATTTTCCCGACACCTTGTCGGAACGCCTCCCGGTGGGAGGCCCGGGAGCCGGAGCCCGCGTTCAGACGGTGAGCACGCTCAGGTCGGCCGCGGCCCAGCGCTCACCGACGCCCATGAGCGTCACGTGCCGCACCTCGTCGGTGGTGTCGCCGACGGCCCGGTCGATCCGGAGCCGCAGCCGGTCGTCGGTCAGCTCCTCGACCTTGCCCTCGCCCCACTCCACCACGATCACCGAGTCGGACAGGGAGACGTCGAGGTCGAGGTCCTCCATCTCGTCCAGGCCGCCGGACAGGCGGTAGGCGTCGACGTGGACGAGCGGCGGCCCGTCGCCGAGGGAGGGGTGCACGCGGGCGATCACGAAGGTCGGGGAGGTGACGGCGCCGCGCACGCCGAGGCCCTCGCCGAGCCCCCGGGTCAGCGTCGTCTTGCCCGCGCCCAGCTCCCCGCTGAGCATCACCAGGTCACCGGCGCGCAGGACCTTGGCGAGCCTGCGGCCCAGTTCCCGCATCTGCTCCGGGGAGGTGACGGTGATCGCGACGCCCGAGGCGGACTCGGCGAGCTCGCCGGGCGCGGAGGGTTCGCCGGGCGCGGAGGGTTCGGGGAACTCGGAGAGCTCAGACGTCTCGGAGGGCTCAGCCGGGTCCCGCGGTGCTGCTGGTGCTTCCATAGCCGTCAACCGTAGCGGCTGGCGGCACCGCGCCCGCGCGGGCGAGCAGGTCGGCAAGGCGGTCGGTGACCAGCTCCGGATGTTCCAGCATCACCAGGTGCCCCGCGTCGGGCACGAGCACCAGCTCCGCGTCCGGCAGCAGGTCGGCGATCGCCTCGCTGTGCTCGCTCGGCGTGACCAGGTCCCGCACTCCGGCCAGGACGAGGACGGGCAGGCCGGCGAAGTGGGCGAGGGCCGCGGTCTTGTCGTGGTCGTTGAAGGCCGGGTAGTACTCGGCGACCACGTCGATCGGCGTGGACTCGATCATCCGCTCCGCGAACCGGGCCACGGCCGGGTCGACGTCCCGGGACGCGAACGAGTACCGCTTGATGATCCCGGCGAACAGGTCCGCCGTCGCCCGCCGCCCCTTCTCCACCAGCTCGGCCCGCTGCCCCAGCGCCTTCAGCACGCCCGGCAGCACCCGCCGGACCGCGTTGACACCGGCCACGGGCAGCCCGAAGTTGACCTCGCCGAGCCGCCCGGAGGACGTGCCCACGAGCGCGACGCCGACGACCCGTTCGGCGACCAGGTCGGGGAACGCGGCGGCCAGGGCCATCACGGTCATGCCGCCCATGGAGTGGCCGACCAGCACGATCGGCCCCTCGGGTGCGGCCGCGTCGATGACGGCCTTCAGGTCCCGGCCCAGGTCCTCGATGGTGACCGGCCGGCCGTCCCGCACCTGCGAGACGCCACGGCCGGACCGTCCGTGGCTGCGCTGGTCCCAGTGCACGGTGCGGACGACGCCCCTGAGGGCCTCCCGCTGGAAGTGCCAGGAGTCCTGGTTGAGGCAGTAGCCGTGGGCGAAGACGACGGTCACGGGGGCGGGCGCCTTACGGCCGAACAGCCGCCGGCGGCGCCGGGTGAGCGCGGACTCCGTCTCCGGATCGACGTCGTCGACCTCGTAGTACAGCTCGGTGCCGTCGTCGGCGTACGCCCTGCCCGGAGTGCCGCGCAGTCCGCCGTACGGGCCCGCCGAGTCGAGGGCGAGCCGGGCCTTCTGGCGTATCCCGCGGCCGACGGTGAGCCGTTCTATCGCCACGCCGGCCGCGGCACCCGCCGCGACCACGCCTATCGCGACACCGGCGATGCCGGTCGCCCGGCGCCAGCCGCCGGCGGCGGCCTCGGTGGCGGCCTCCGTGGCGGAGACGACGGCTGCGGTGACGACCTCCGCGTTGCTCTCGCTCACGTACCGCTCCTCTTCGCCGGGCCGTCGCGCGGTTCCCCGCCGGTTGCTGGTTGCCGCTGGTTATTGATTCCCGCTGGTTGCTGATTCCCCTGGACGCGTGCCGTGCACGTCACGCGTCGGACGGACGCGTCACTCGTTCACGTAGACGCGCGGAACGCGTGTTCCGATGCGGGTGACGATCTCGTACGCGATGGTGCCCGCCGCCTGCGCCCAGTCCTCGGCGGTGGGCTCGCCGCGGTCGCCGGGGCCGAACAGCACCGCCTCGGTGCCGGGCTCCGGCCGGTCCCCGCCCAGGTCGACGACGAACTGGTCCATCGCGATCCGCCCCGCCACGGTGCGCCACTTGCCGTCGACCAGGACGGGGCCGGTGGAGGAGGCGTGGCGCGGGACGCCGTCCGCGTAGCCGAGGGGGACGAGGCCGAGGGTGGTCTCGCCGGGGGTGGTGTAGTGGTGCCCGTAGCTGACGCCGTGGCCGCCGGGCACCTGCTTGACCAGGGCCAGCGAGGCGGCCAGCGTCATCACGGGGCGCAGTCCGAAGTCGGCGGGCGTGCCGATCTCGGGGCTGGGCGAGACGCCGTACATGGCGATGCCGGGCCGTACGAGGTCGAAGTGGGCCTCGGGGAGCGTGAGGGTGGCCGGCGAGTTGGCGATGTGCCGCACCTCCGGGCGTACGCCCTGCTGCTCCGCGTACGCCGTCATCTCCCGGAAGACGGTGAGCTGGGCAGCGATGGACGGGTGCCCGGGCTCGTCGGCGCAGGCGAAGTGCGACCAGAGCCCGGTGACACGGAGGAGCCCCTCGTCCTCGGCCCGCAGGGCCGCCGCCACCAGCTCGGCCCAGTCCTCGCCGGGCTGGCAGCCGCTCCGTCCGAGCCCGGTGTCGGCCTTGAGCTGCACCCGTGCGGGGAGCCCTGCCCGCCGTGCCGCCCCGACGACCTCCTCCAGGGCCCACATGCCGCTGACGGACACGTCGAGTCCGGCCTCGACGGCCTCCCGCCAGGGGCCGCCGGGTGTCCACAGCCAGCACATGATCCGCACGTCGTCCGGCAGTGCCGGGTCCGCGCGCAGCGCGAGGGCCTCCTGCGGCGTGGCGGTGCCCAGCCAGGTCGCGCCCGCGGCGACGGCCGCGCGGGCGCACGGAAGCGCGCCGTGTCCGTAGGCGTCGGCCTTGACGACGGCCATGAGAGCCGCCCCGGGGGCCCGTTCGCGCAGTGCGCGGACGTTGGCCCGCAGGGCGGCCAGGTCGATCTCGGCACGGGCCCGCGACACCGCGGCCCGCCGAGCAGCTGTCTCACTCATCGTGCCCCCAGTCTCTCAGAGCACCCGGACCCGGCTTCCCCCACGGAAGGCCGACCGCCCGCGACGTCGTTAGGGTGCCCGGCATGAGCATCATCGGGGTCGGGATCGACGTGGCCGAGATCGAACGGTTCGGGGCATCGCTGGAGCGCACGCCGGCCATGGCCCAGCGGCTCTTCCTGGAGAGCGAGTTGCTGCTGCCGAGCGGGGAGCGCCGGGGCATCGCCTCGCTCGCCGCCCGGTTCGCGGCGAAGGAGGCGCTGGCCAAGGCGCTCGGCGCGCCGGCGGGGCTGCACTGGACGGACGCCGAGGTGTACGTCGAGGACAGCGGGCAGCCGCGGCTGCGGGTGACGGGGACGGTGGCGGCGCGGGCGGCGGAGCTGGGGGTGGCGTCGTGGCACGTGTCGCTGAGCCATGACGCGGGGGTGGCGTCGGCGGTGGTGATCGCGGAAGGCTGACACCCATGAACGTCAGTGGTGCGGGTGTCAACGTCGGTGGTGCGGGTGCCGACGTCAGAGGTGCGGGTGCCGAGGACGTGGGCGCGGGTGCCGAGGACGTGGGCGCGGGGATCGGGATGGTTTCCGTGCCGTCGGGACGGGTGACCCTGTCGGACCGGCGGACGCGGCGCAGCTGGCCGGTGGAGGTGGCGGCGTTCCGGCTGGCGGCGTTCCCGGTCACGCGGGCCGAGTACGCGCGGGTCACCGGTAGGCGGCCCCCGGCCGCGCGGGACGAGCGGCTTCCCGTCGTGGAGGTCTCCTGGACGGACGCGGTCGAGTTCTGCAACTCCCTGTCGCGGCGCGAGGGGCTCCGCCCGGCCTACCGCATCGCCGCGGAGGACGGCGACGGTGGCGTTGGCGGTGCAGACGGCGATGGCGTTGGCGTTGGCGGAGTCGCCTGGGACACGTCCGCCGACGGGTACCGCCTGCCGACCGAGGCCGAGTGGGAACACGCCTGCCGCGCGGGCACCGACGGCCCGCGCTACGGCCCCCTGGACGGCATCGCCCGGTACCGCGGCAACTCCGAGGAGCGCGTCCACGAGGTGGGCGGCAGGCTGCCGAACGCGTGGGGTCTGTACGACACGCTCGGCAACGTCTGGGAGTGGTGCTGGGACCTCTACGACGCCGAGGTGTACGGCACCTACCGGGTGCTGCGCGGCGGCGGCTGGTTCGACGAGCACTGGAGCGTCCGGGCCTCCGTGCGGCGCCGCAGCCACCCGACGTTCCGGGTCGACGACGTGGGGTTCCGCGTCGCCCGTTCGGTGGGCGGGAGTCAGTCGCCGGCCGGCTGAACCCGGATGTGCATGCGCTCGCCCTGCGCTCCGTACAGGGCGAGCCACTCGACGGGCCGGTCCCCCGCGTTGGCGATGCCGTGCGGGACGCGGGTGTCGAACTCCGCCGTCTCGCCGGCCGCCAGGACCAGGTCGTGGTCGCCGAGGGCGAGGAGCAGGCGGCCGGAGAGGACGTAGATCCACTCGTGGCCCTCGTGGGAGCCCTGGTCCGGCCTCGGGGTCCATTCGGTCCGCGCGACCGCCGGGGCGGGAAGGATCTGCTTGTAGGCGTGCAGCCCGTCGTTCGGGTTGCGGGTGAGGGGGATCCAGGTCTGGCCGTGCCGGGTGAACGGGCGCGGATGGACCCGCGGGTCGCCGGTCCGGGAACCGACCAGCTCGTCCAGGGGCAGACGGTGCGCCCTGGCCAGGGGCAGCAGGTGCCGCAGCCCCGGCTCGCGCACGCCCGACTCCAGCCGGGACAGCGTGCTCGCGGAGATGCCGGTGGCGGCGCCGAGCCGGGCCAGTGTGAGACCGCGGGCCCGCCGGATGGCGCGCAGGCGTGCCCCCAGCGAGGTCATCACCTGTGCCGTCTCGTCGTCGTCGCCCATGGCACAACTGTCCCTCATGCCGCGGGGCGGTCCGTGACGTTCACGGCGTACGGGGAAGACTCGACGGCATGCGGACTGCGTACAGCGTGGAGACGGTCAGGAACGCCGAACGGGAGCTGATGGCACGGCTCCCGGAGGGGGCTTTGATGCAGCGGGCCGCGGCCGGGCTCGCCGCCGCCTGCGCGGAGGTGCTCGGGCGGGTGGCCGGACGGGTGTACGGCAGCCGGGTGGTGCTGCTGGTCGGGAGCGGGGACAACGGCGGCGACGCCCTGTACGCCGGGGCGCGGCTCGCCCGGCGCGGGGCGGGCGTGACGGCGGTGCCGCTCACGCCGGAGCGCGCGCACGGAGGAGGGCTGGCGGCGCTGCGCCGGGCGGGTGGCCGGGTCGCGGGGACCGCCTCCGCCGGGGAGCTGATCGAGCGGGCGGACCTGGTCGTCGACGGCATCGTCGGGATCGGCGGCAGGGGCGGGCTGCGTCCGGAGGCGGTGCCGCTCGCCGACGCGGCCGCGCGGGCCCGGGCCGCCGTACTCGCCGTCGACCTGCCGAGCGGCGTCGACGCGGACACCGGGCAGGTGCGGGGGGCCGCGGTCCGGGCCGACCTGACGGTGACGTTCGGGGCGCACAAGCCGGGGCTGCTGCTCGACCCGGCGCGGGAGTACGCCGGGTCGGTGCGGCTGGTGGACATCGGGCTGCCGCTGCCGAACGACGCCGCCGAGCTGGAGGCGTTGCAGCACGCGGACGTGGCGCGGCTGCTGCCGGTGCCGGGCGCGGAGAGCGACAAGTACCGGCGGGGGGTCGTCGGCATCGCCGCCGGGTCGGCCCGCTATCCGGGCGCCGCCGTGCTCGCCGTCGCCGGGGCGCTGCGGGGCGGGGCCGGGGCGGTGCGGTACGTCGGTCCGGCGGGGGACGCGGTGATCGCCCGCTACCCGGAGACGCTCGTGTCCGACCAGGGTCCGAAGCGGGCGGGGCGGGTGCAGGCGTGGGTCGTCGGACCGGGGGCCGGGGACGACGCCGGGACCGTGGCGGAGGTACTGGCGGCGGAGGTGCCGGTGCTGATCGACGCGGACGGGCTGCGGCTGGCGGATGCCGGGGCGGTACGGGCCCGTACGGCGCCGACGCTGATGACGCCGCACGCCGGGGAGGCGGCGGCGCTGCTCGGGGTGGCCCGGGAGGAGGTCGAGGGCGCGCGGCTGGCCTCGGCACGGGAGCTGGCGGGGCGGTACGGGGCGACGGTGCTGCTGAAGGGGTCGACGACGGTGGTGGCCGGGGCGGAGTCGAGCCCGGTGCGGGTCAACGCGACGGGCACGTCGTGGCTCGCCACGGCGGGGAGCGGGGACGTGCTGTCGGGCCTGGCGGGGTCCTTGCTGGCGGCGGGGCTCCCGGCGGTGGACGCGGGGAGCGTGGCGGCGTACGTCCACGGCCTCGCGGGGCGTTTCGCGGCGGACGGGGCACCGACGGGGGCGCACGACGTCGCCGGGGCGATTCCGGGGGCGTGGCGGGATGTGGCCCGGGCGCGGTGAACGGGCGCACCGTGGGGGGCGGGGTCGTTACGGTGGCCGCATGACCCCGGACCCCGCCTCGGCCCCCTCGGCCCCCACGGAACTCGCCTCCCTGCCCAGGGCCGAGTTCGCCTTCCCCGGCCCGCTGCGTGACCAGCTGGTCGCGGCGATCCTCGGCGGCTCGAAGACTTCGACGACCGGCCTCGTCGTCGACTACGAGCACGAGGGCGAACCGCTGCCCGAGGCCGGGAGCCGCGAAGTGGTCGTCGACTCCCACGACCGCCCGGTCGCCGTCATCGAGGTGACCGACGTACGCGTCGTCCCGCTGGGTCAGGTGGACCTCGCACACGCGGTGGACGAGGGCGAGGGATACACGAGCGTGGCCGAGTGGCGGGTGGGCCACGAACGGTTCTGGCACAGCGAGGAGATGCGCGCCGCCCTGAACGACCCGGACTTCACCGTGGACGACACGACCCCGGCGGTCCTGCAGCGCTTCCGCCTGGTCACCGTGGTACACCCGGCCGACGGGTGACTCACTCCGAACGGCGCTCCTCCCGCGGCTCGTCCGGCATCCCCGCGAAGAGTTCCTCGACCCGAGCGACTGTTCCGGCACGGTCGAGCCAGTCGTCGAGGCGGGCGAGGTCCAGGCAGCCGGTGACGCGGGCGCGGGCGTCGTCGGACACGATCAGGCCGCGGACTTCGAGCACCCGCAGGACCCCCTGGGCCTTTCCCTTGGCCCTGCCCACGGCCTCCCCTTCGGCCCTGCCTTCAGCCCTGCCTTCAGCCCTGCCTTCGGCTTCTCCCTTGGCCCTGCCTTCGTAGTACGTCTCCTCCCAGACCGTTCCCCTGCCCGGGAAATACGAGATGACCATCTTCTCCAGCTCCCTCCATGTCTCTCGGGCCGGAGTGTCCTCCAGGCCCACTTCCAGCAGTTCCGCCCAGTACTTGGCTGTGGGTTTGTCGAACGACCGCATTCCACGGGCCAGCAGTTGCAGTATGGCGTCGATGTCCCGGCTTTCGCTGTGCACGATGGCGGAGAACGTCGCCAGCGCCGGCTCTCGCGCCACCACTGCTTCGTCACTGATTTCCGGAACACTGTCCGGCCCCAGCACGAACGGGCGCGTGACCTGGGACTCCCAGGGCCCGACCCGGCATTCGAAGGGACCGGCGGCCCAGGCCGCCGTGGAGCGGTTGCGGCAGACCGCGACGAGCAGTACCGGCAGGCCGAACTTCGCCTGCAAGTACGCCACGTAGTACGGCCAGTTGACTGCCTTGTCAGCGGCCTTACGGGTCTGGGCCTCGACGGCGAGCACGAAGCTCTCCCCGTCGGACGGCTCGACCTTCAGCACCGTGTCCACACGACGCTCAAGCGGTTTCAGCTCCGTGGCGTCGGGAGTCATGAGCTCGATCTCCGCCTTGGCAGGCGGCGGCATGCCCAACGCCTCGAAGATCGGCGCGAGAACCTCCGGATGATCCTGGAAGATCCGGTGCGAGGTCTCGTGGGTGGATGTGACCATGCGTGCAACCCATTTCCGGAGTGGGGCGGTATTTTCGGGTGATCGGGACGCGTTCACCCTTTCGAGCGGCGAGGAAACGTTCACGCCGCCCGCTCCGCAGCGCCCAGTTCGCACCAGACGTATTTGCCGCGATTTCCCTCCCGCGCCAGCGGCTGCCAGCCCCACACGTCGGCGCAGGACCGCACCAGGGCCAGGCCTCGCCCTTCCTCGGCGTCCAAGCCCCGGTCGAAGGGGAGCGGCGGCTCGGGCGGGGTCGGGTCCGCGTCCCAGGCGCCGATCCGCAGCACGCCGTTCCCCGACCAGCGCACCCGCAGGGCGGCCGGCCCCTTGGTGTGCCGTACGGCGTTGGACACCAGCTCCGTCGCGAGCAGCTCCGCGACGTCGACCATGCCGATCAGGCCGTGCATCGTGAGGACGAGGCGGAGGGTGCGGCGGCAGACGGTGACGGCGCGGGGGTCGTTCGGGATGTAGAGGGAGTACTCCCACGAGTTGTTTCCGGGCATGCGGCAACTCCTGTTCCGATGTCGGTGTTTGGGGATGGCGGCCGGCGTCATTGCCGCACCCGTCACGACAGGACGAAGCGGTGCACTTCCGGCAACCCGGCATTCCGCAGAGTATGCGGTGCGTCACTGACAGTAGACCTAAGATGTGATGCGGAACAAGCGAGTCGCGTAATCTTCCCCCCGAACGAGTCGCGCCTACAGGCGCGTTGGATCAAGGAGCGATCGATGCCTCTGCGACGCGAACCCACGGCACGTCAGATGCGCCTGGCGGTCGAGCTGCGCAGACTCCGGGAAGCGTCGGGGCTCGCCGCCGGTGAAGCCGCAGCACTCCTCGGGGTGGGACACACTCAGATCAGCCACATCGAATCGGGCCTCACGGGCGTGAGTGAAGCGCGGCTACGTCGCCTCGCGACCAACTACGCCTGCCGGGACCAGGACCTGATCGACGCACTGGCGGTCATGGCGACCGACCGGACGCGGGGGTGGTGGGAGGAGTACCGCGGGGTGCTGCCCACGCCGTTTCTGGACATCGCGGAGCTGGAACACCACGCCACCTTCCGGCAGGACGTGGAGTTCCTGGTCGTCCCCGGGCTGCTCCAGACGGATGACTACGCCCGCGCCGCCTTCGCTTCCAGAGTCCCCGAACTCCCCCGGGAAGACCTTGAGTCGCGCGTCCAGCACCGCATGCGACGCAAGTCGGTTCTGGAGGGGGACACCCCCACCTCGTACGAAGTGGTCATTCACGAGGCAGCCCTGCGCATCAGGGTCGGCGACCGCGCCATCTCCCACGCTCAGCTCGCCCGCGTCCTGGAGTCCTCGGAAGCACGCAACATCACCGTACGAGTCATCCCGTTCGACCTGGACGGCTTCGGCGCGACCTGGTCCACCGTGATGCTGGCAGGTGGCGCGGTACCCAGGCTGGACACCGCCGTGCGCGACGCGCCTCACGGCTCGGTGTTCGTCGACTCAGAGGCTCAACTCGACGTCTTTCGAACGCTTTTCCGTAGAATGGCGTCCGCGTCACTCGATCCCGAGCGTTCGCGCGACTTCATCCACAGGCTGACCAAGGAACTGTGAGGCGCCCCGTGACCACCCCCGGCAGCTGGCGGAAGTCGTCCTACTCCGGCGGCGGCGACGGAAACAACTGCGTCGAGATAGCGACCTGCCCCGCTCGCTGCGCCATACGAGACTCGAAGGTCCCGGACGGAACAGTCCTCACCTTCCCTGCCGGGACCTTCGCCACCTTCCTCGACGCCCTGAAGTCCGCTCACTCCACCGTGACCGACTTCGCCAGGTTCCGGGGCTGATCCACCTCGTTCCCCCGGGCCGTCGCCAGCTCGCAGGCGAAGACCTGGAGCGGCACCGTCGCCACCAGCGGCTGGAGCAGCGTCGGGGTCGCGGGGATGCGGACGAGGTGGTCGGCGTAGGGGACGACGGCCTCGTCGCCCTCCTCGGCGATGACGATGGTGCGGGCGCCGCGGGCGCGGATCTCCTGGATGTTGGACACGATCTTGTCGTGGAGGACCGAGCGCCCGCGCGGGGACGGGACGACCACGACGACCGGCAGGTCCTCCTCGATCAGCGCGATCGGCCCGTGCTTCAGCTCGCCCGCCGCGAAGCCCTCGGCGTGCATGTACGCCAGCTCCTTGAGCTTGAGGGCGCCTTCGAGGGCGACCGGGTGGCCGACGTGCCGGCCGAGGAAGAGCACCGTGTTCTTGTGGGCGAGGGAGCGCGCCAGTTCCCGTACGGGCTGCATCGTCCCGAGGACCTGTTCGACCGCGTCGGAGATCCGTGAGAGGTCGCGGACGACGTCGCGGATCTCGTCCCCGTACTTCGTGCCGCGTGCCTGCCCCAGGTACAGGGCGACCAGGTAGCAGGCCACCAGCTGGGTGAGGAATGCCTTGGTGGAGGCGACGGCGACCTCGGGTCCGGCGTGCGTGTAGAGGACCGCGTCGGACTCGCGGGGGATGGTGGAGCCGTTGGTGTTGCAGATGGCCAGCACCTTCGCGCCCTGTTCCCGGGCGTGGCGCAGGGCCATGAGGGTGTCCATGGTCTCGCCGGACTGGGAGATCGCGACGACCAGGGTCTGCTGGTCGAGGATGGGGTCGCGGTAGCGGAACTCGCTGGCCAGCTCCACCTCGCAGGGGATGCGCGTCCAGTGCTCGATGGCGTACTTGGCGATCAGCCCGGCGTGGAAGGCCGTACCGCACGCGATGATGACGACCTTGTCGGCCTCCCGGAGCATCTCCGCGGGGATGCGCACCTCGTCCAGGCTCAGCGTGCCGGAGTCGTCGATGCGGCCCAGGAGGGTGTCGGCGATCGCCTTCGGCTGCTCGGCGATCTCCTTGAGCATGAAGGAGTCGTAGCCGCCCTTCTCGGCTGCCGAGGCGTCCCAGTCGACGTGGTAGGAGCGCACGTCGGCCGGGCTGCCGTCGAAGCCGGTGACCGTCACGCCGTCGCGGCGCAGCTCGACGACCTGGTCCTGGCCCAGCTCGATCGCGTCCCGGGTGTGCGCGATGAAGGCCGCCACGTCCGAGGCGAGGAAGGACTCGCCCTCCCCCACGCCCACCACGAGCGGCGAGTTGCGGCGTGCGCCCACGACCACGTCCGGCGCGTCCGCGTGCACCGCGACCAGTGTGAACGCGCCCTCCAGACGCCGGCACACCAGGCGCATCGCCTCGGCGAGGTCGGCGCAGGCGGAGAACTCCTCGGCGAGCAGGTGGGCGACGACCTCGGTGTCGGTCTCGGAGACCAGGTCGTGGCCGCGCTCCGCCAGCTCGGCCCGCAGCGAGGCGAAGTTCTCGATGATGCCGTTGTGGACGACGGCCACCCGGCCCGCGTTGTCGAGGTGCGGGTGGGCGTTGGCGTCGGTCGGTCCGCCGTGCGTGGCCCAGCGGGTGTGGCCGATGCCGGTGACGGCGGCCGGCAGTGGCCGTTCGGCCAGTTCCTTGTCCAGGTTGACGAGCTTTCCGGCGCGCTTGGCGGTGGCGAGGCCGCCGTCCGCGAGCACGGCGACGCCCGCCGAGTCGTATCCCCGGTATTCGAGCCGTTTCAGCCCGGCCATCACGACATCGAGCGCCTGCTGCGACCCCACGTATCCCACGATTCCGCACATGATCGGCAGCCTACGATCAGAAGCGGTCGTGAATCGGGCTTCCCGTGCCCGAAATCGGAAATTCCCACCGGGGTACGAACGCCTCCGGCGGGGTCACCGCCGGCGGCCCGCCGTCAGCCGAGCCGTCGACGGCCCGCCGTTCAGCCGAGCTTGGCCACCTGTGCGTCGACGACGTCCGCGGGGACCTCGAAGTCCGCACCGCTCACCATCGAGGAGAGATTGGTGGCGGCGAAGGAGGCGAGCGTGGCGCCCTTGCGGACCACGACGAGCTTCATGGGCGCGTTGGCGTCCTTGCCGATGTCGAGGCCGATGGTGACGGCGAGGCCCTCGTCCCCGCCCTCGGGAGCGGCGGTCGTGGTGACCTCGGCGACCTGCATCTTGTCGCTGCCCACGCTCGCGACGAAGCCGCCGGCGCACTGCTCGGCGGCCGTCTTCAGCTCCGCCAGCGCCTGCTCGGCGCCGCCGCCCGCGTAGGAGGCGACGTTCAGCCTGATCATGTCCACGCTGATGTTGGTCATGTCCTGGCCGTCCGGACCCGAGCCCTTGGAGGGCGTCTCCGTCTGCCCCTGCCAGGAGCGCTTCACGCTGGCCCCCGGCTCACCCGGAGCCACCGCGGTCTGGGCGAGGGCGAGCGGCAGACAGGCCTTGTCGTCCGTCGAGATCTGGTCCTCGGCGATGTCCTCGTCCGCCGGGATCTTGGTGGTGACCTTGCCGTTCTTGACGTCGGCCTGGGCGAGGGCGATCTTCTCCAGCTCGACGGCGGTCAGCGCGTCGCCCGCGGGGGCGGACTCGTCCGCCTTGGCCTTGTCGCCACCCGCCGGTGCGGACTGGTCGGCCTTGGCCTTGTCGTCACCGGATGCGCCTCCGTCGTCGGACGACCCGCCGCAGGCGGTGACGAGCAGGGCCAGGGCAGCGGCGGAGGCCGCGAGTGCGGTGCGGCGGACAGCGGTCGAACTCACGTCGGCACTCTTTCGTCGGGATGATGTGAAGGGATGTCGAGGGACGCCGGGAACGTCGACGTACGACTGGTACATCGATGTACGCCTGGCACGTCAAGGTGCGTCGGGATACGCCGGATACGCCGAGGCATGTCGAGGCACTCCGAGGCACTTTGAGGCGCGTCGAGGCCGGCGGACGGGCCTCGCCCGGCCTCGTGCACCGTACATACGACAATCACACACATGATCGATAACCGGCCACCCGTACTCATCCGTAACTTCGACGGGTCACCGGCTCCGGCCCACCGGCCGACGTGACAGAGCCCACCCGCCACCCCGTTCGAACTCCGTTAACAATGGGGTGTGATCTCATCGGTCTCCTCGATACCCAGGAGCGCCCACCGGCAGCGGCCGGAGGCGACTCCCTATGTCGACCTCACCCGTCCCGAGTGGAGCGCGCTGCGCGACAAGACGCCGCTGCCGCTGACCGCCGAGGAGGTCGAGAAGCTGCGCGGCCTCGGCGACGTCATCGACCTCGACGAGGTGCGGGACATCTACCTCCCGCTGTCCCGGCTCCTCAACCTCTACGTCGGCGCCACCGACGGCCTGCGCGGCGCGCTGAACACCTTCCTCGGTGAACAGGGCTCGCAGTCCGGCACCCCCTTCGTCATCGGGGTCGCCGGCTCGGTCGCCGTCGGCAAGTCCACCGTCGCCCGCCTGCTCCAGGCGCTGCTGTCCCGCTGGCCCGAGCACCCGCGCGTGGAACTGGTCACGACCGACGGCTTCCTGCTGCCCACGAAGGAGCTGGAGGCCCGCGGCATGATGTCCCGGAAGGGCTTCCCCGAGTCGTACGACCGCCGGGCCCTCACCCGCTTCGTCGCCGACATCAAGGCGGGCAAGAGCGAGGTGACCGCGCCGGTCTACTCCCACCTCATCTACGACATCGTCCCGGACCAGAGGCTCGTCGTCCGCCGCCCCGACATCCTGATCGTCGAGGGCCTCAACGTGCTCCAGCCCGCGCTGCCCGGCAAGGACGGCCGCACCAGGGTCGGTCTCGCCGACTACTTCGACTTCAGCGTGTACGTCGACGCCCGCACCGAGGACATCGAGCGCTGGTACCTCAGCCGCTTCCGCAAGCTGCGCGAGACCGCCTTCCAGAACCCGTCCTCGTACTTCCGCAAGTACACCCAGGTGTCGGAGGAGGAAGCCCTCGACTACGCCCGCACCACCTGGCGCACCATCAACAAGCCCAACCTGGTGGAGAACGTGGCCCCGACCCGGAGCCGGGCCACCCTGATCCTGCGCAAGGGCCCCGACCACAAGGTGCAGCGCCTGCGCCTGCGCAAGCTGTGACGGGGCCTCACCCGGCCGGTACAAATACCGGATGCTGCATCTGCGCCTGATCACCCCGGCCGACCGCACCGCCGAGGTGGTCCGCCTCATCGACCGGACGGTCGGCACCACCCACCTGGTCGTCCTGCCGGGCGCCGCTCGCGAACCCGCCGGCGACGTCGTCATGTGTGACGTCGCCCGCGAGTCCGGCGACGAACTCATCAGCCGGCTGCGGACGTTGGGCGTCGACGACCGCGGCGCCATCACCGCCGAGAACATCGACCTGTCGCTCTCCGAACACGCCGACCGGGCGGAGAAGGAGGCGCCGGGCGAGCCCGCCGACGCGGTGCTGTGGGAGCAGTTGGAGGAGGCGACCCACGAGGAGTCGACCCTCTCCATCACCTACGTCGCCTTCATCACCCTCGCCACGATGATCGCGGCCTGCGGTGTGGTGCTCGACAACGCGGTCCTGATCGTGGGCGCGATGGCGGTCGGACCGGAGTTCGGTCCGCTGGCCGGCATCTGCACCGCGATCGTGCAGCGGGCGCCGCGGCTGGCCCTGCGTTCGGCGATCGCCCTGCTGGTGGGCTTCGCGGTGGCGATGGCGGTGACGGTGGGCTTCAGCTGGATCATGGCCGCGTTCGGCCAGTTCAGCGAGGGCAAGCTGGAGGCCGACCGGCCCAACACCGGATTCGTCTACGCGCCGGACGCGTTCTCCTTCGTGGTGGCGGTCCTCGCCGGGATCGCGGGCACCCTGTCCCTGACCTCGGCGAAGTCGGGCGCGCTGGTCGGTGTCGCCATCTCCGTCACCACGGTCCCGGCGGCGGCGAACGCGGCCGTGGCCCTGAGCTTCGGCGACACCGGCCAGATGGTGGGCTCCAGCGAACAGCTCCTGCTGAACCTGGCCGGCATCGTCATGGCCGGCACACTGACCCTGCTGGCCCAGAAGGCCTTGTGGTCGACTCAGCGGAACCGACTGACCAAACCGGACAACGCCGGATGAGGACACCTGCCCGAGGGGCGCGGGGCCCTGCTGATCCGCGGCTCCGCCGCGTGGGCGCGGCCAGCCACAGCGAACCCGCGGCCCGCACCACGCAGAACCCCCGCCCCCGAACCCGGCCCCGCGGAACTACCCCAGCGCCGACTTCACCGCATCGGCCAGCCGCCCGGCGACGGACCGGGCCTGCTCGATGTCCGCCGCTTCCACCATCACCCGCACCAGCGGCTCCGTCCCGGAGGGACGCAGCAGCACCCGCCCGGTGCTCCCGAGCTCACGCTCGGCCTCGGAAACCGCCGTGGCCAGCTCGGCGGAGGTGTTCACCCGCGACTTGTCCACGTCCGGCACGTTGATCAGCACCTGCGGCAGCCGCTCCATGACGGACGCGAGGTCCCGCAGCGTACGGCCGGTCTGCGCGACCCGCGCCGCCAGCATCAGGCCGGTCAGCGTGCCGTCGCCGGTGGTGGCGTGGTCGAGGATGATGACGTGGCCGGACTGCTCGCCGCCGAGGGCGTAGCCGTTGGCCTTCATCTCCTCCAGGACGTACCGGTCGCCGACGCCGGTCTGCGCGAACCGGATGCCCTCGCGCTCCATGGCCAGCTTGAAGCCCAGGTTGGACATGACGGTCGCGACGACGGTGTCGGAGCGCAGCGCGTCGCGTTCCCGCATCGCCAGCGCGAGCACGGCGAGGATCTGGTCGCCGTCCACCTCCGCGCCGGTGTGGTCCACGGCCAGGCAGCGGTCGGCGTCGCCGTCGTGGGCGATGCCCAGGTCGGCCCCGTGCTCGACGACGGCGGCCTTGAGCAGGTCGAGGTGGGTGGAGCCGCAGCCGTCGTTGATGTTGAGGCCGTCGGGCACCGCGCCGATGGTGACCAGCTCGGCGCCGGCCCGCGCGAACGCCTCCGGCGAGACGCGGGAGGCCGCGCCGTGCGCCTCGTCGAGGACGATCTTCAGCCCGTCCAGGCGGTTCGGGAGTACGCCGACGAGGTGGGCGACGTACTGGTCGAGCCCCTCGTCGTACTCCCGCACCCGGCCCACGCCGGCTCCGGTCGGGCGGTCCCAGGGGGCGCCGGTGCGGTGCTCCGCGTAGACGGACTCGATGCGGTCCTCCAGCTCGTCGGCGAGCTTGTGGCCGCCGCGGGCGAAGAACTTGATGCCGTTGTCGGGCATGGCGTTGTGGCTCGCGGAGAGCATCACACCGAGGTCGGCGCCGAGCGCCCCGGTGAGGTGGGCCACCGCGGGCGTCGGCAGCACGCCGACCCGCAGCACGTCCACGCCGGCACTGGCCAGGCCCGCGACCACGGCGGCCTCCAGGAACTCCCCGGAGGCGCGCGGGTCCCGTCCGACGACCGCGGTCGCCCGGTGCCCGGCGAAGGTGCCCGCCTCGGCCAGTACGTGCGCCGCGGCGACGGAGAGGCCGAGCGCCAGCTCCGCCGTCAGATCCGCGTTGGCGACACCGCGCACGCCGTCCGTGCCGAAGAGTCGTCCCACTTGTCCTCCTGAGGAAACGTCAATTCCGGAAGCGGCTGCCGATGAATGCGGCCCACGCAGTCGGCTCCCGTGGTCCAGGGCACGCACTGCCCGACCATACGATCACACAAGCCTTTGAACGTTTGAACATCTGACCATGTCAGCGTCTCGACGTTTTAACGTCTTGTGCCGTTATACGCCCAACGAAGCGGATAAACGAACGCCCCGGCAGCACTGTGGCGTGCCGCCGGGGCGTTCGGAGTACGTTCGAGCGAGCTGACCAGCCCGCCATACGTACGTGCAGGCAGCGAAGCTTAGCGCTTGCTGTACTGCGGAGCCTTGCGGGCCTTCTTCAGACCGGCCTTCTTGCGCTCGACCGCACGGTCGTCGCGGCGGAGGAAGCCGGCCTTCTTGAGGGCGCCGCGGTTGTTGTCGACGTCGGCCTCGTTCAGGGCGCGGGCGACACCGAGACGGAGCGCACCGGCCTGGCCGGAGACGCCGCCACCGGCGATGCGGGCGATGACGTCGTAACGGCCCTCGAGCTCGAGCACCTTGAAGGGCTCGTTGACTTCCTGCTGGTGCACCTTGTTCGGGAAGTAGTCCTCGAGGGTGCGGCCGTTGATCTTCCACTTGCCGGTGCCCGGGACGATCCGGACACGGGCGATGGCGTTCTTGCGGCGGCCCAGGCCGGCGGCCGGCTGGGGCTCGCCGAACGCGGAGGCCATGGACTCCGAGGTGTACTCGCCCTCGACGGGCACCTCGGACTCGGTGGTGTAGCTGTCGATGTCAAGCTCTTCGAGCGGCTGCTCGGCAGTGGTCTCGGCCACGATGCTCCTCAGATTCTCTTCAGTCTTAGGGGGTGGCCGGAACTACTGCGCGACCTGGGTGATCTCGAACGGCTGCGGCTGCTGCGCGCCGTGCGGGTGCTGGTCACCCTTGTAGACCTTCAGCTTCGAGAGCATCTGACGGCCCAGGGAGTTCTTCGGGAGCATGCCCTTGACGGCCTTCTCGATGGCCTTCTCCGGGTTCTTGTCCAGCAGCTCGTCGTAGCGGACGGAGCGCAGACCGCCCGGGTAGCCGGAGTGGCGGTACGCCATCTTCTGGGTCCGCTTGTTGCCGGAGAGGTGCACCTTGTCGGCGTTGATGATGATGACGAAGTCACCGGTGTCGACGTGGGGCGCGTAGATCGGCTTGTGCTTGCCGCGCAGGATGGAGGCCGTGGTGGAGGCCAGACGCCCCAGGACGACGTCCTGAGCGTCGATGACGTGCCACTGGCGCGTCACATCGCCGGGCTTGGGGCTGTACGTACGCACGGTTCGTAGCCTTCGCTTCTTCAGTGAGTGGTCCTGACATTGGTCACCGAAGACGATCACGACAGCCTTGACCGCACCGCGGTGACGCATACCGCGTGCAGATCGCTGGTCATCGGTCCCGGTGGACCGGTGTAAGGGCCCCTCACGTGAGAATGAGCAAGCCAATACACATACGACTGTGCAGAATACCCGGGGCCCCCTAGCCGGGTCAAAACGGGGCCGCGGCGGCCCGCGCGGGCTCCGGCGCGGGCCCGGCAGCCGCGTGATCGCCGGCGGCCGTCCGCGCGGCCCCGGCCCGCCGGGCGACGGCCAGGGCCAGCACGCACAGGGTGAACGCGTCCTTGAAGGCCCGCCGCCGCTCCGACTCCAGCCAGGGCCAGGTCAGCCCCGGGACCTGGGGCACCAGGGCGATCCAGAACCAGGCGCCGCGGGCCACCGACCCGGCGTACGGCAGCCCGGCCAGCAGCAGCGGCAGGACGACCAGGAGGTAGTGGTCGTAGGACGGCCGGGAGACGAGGAACGCCGAGAGCATCAGGCCCGCGCCGGTCTCCGCGAACCGCAGCGGGCCGGGGCCGGCCCGCCGCCAGCGCAGGTGGGCGCAGAACACCCCGGCCCCGGCCGCCGCCACCGCGAGCCCCTGGGCGAGCGCGCCCGGCACCCCGAGCCGGGGCAGCACGGCCGCCGGGGAGGCCTCGTAGAGCCGTACGAAGCCGTCGTCGCCGTGCAGCAGGAACGGCAGGGTGCGGGTGAAGAAGCCGGCCGGGTCGGGCATCAGCAGTGCCGCCGCGCCCGAGGCCAGCGCGGGCACCAGGACGGCCGCCGCCAGCACCCGCCACCGCCCGGCGAACAGGAAGAGCAGGACGACGGGCGCGAGCAGCGGCTTGAGCGCCACGGCCGCGCCGATCACCAGGCCCGCCGCCGTCCACCGCCCCCGGCTCGCCAGCAGCAGCGACAGCGGCAGGGCCACCGCCGCCGTGACCGTCCAGTTGCCGAGGCGCACCAGGTGCCCGAACGGCGCGAAGCCCACCACGAGCCCGGTCAGCCCGAGGACCGCCAGCCGGCTGCGCGGCGGTACGCGGTGCAGCCGCAGCGCACAGGCCCAGGCCAGCGCCAGCAGGGCCGTCACCGCGCACGGCACCAGCACCCGCAGCACGGCGCCGGGCAGCAGCGCCTGCGGAGCGGCGGCCAGGACCGCGCTCGGGAGATAGAGGAAGTGCGGATCGTCGTACGGGGAGCCGCCGGCCAGCCAGGTGCGGGCGGCCCGCACGACGATCGCGTTGTCCATCCCGCCGTCCGAGGTCACCCGCCCCGCGTGCACGGCGGACGCCGCCAGCACCACCGCGAGCACCGCCCACGCGGGCCCGCCCGCGGGTCGCACCAACCACCCGGAGATGTCGTCTTTGCCCGTCCGCATGAGCGGAACGCTAGGTGCTGCGGGGCTTCACGAGGCGCACCAGCGCGCCACTCGGCCCGTCTAAGATGCGGCCCATGAGCTTTGGGCAGGGGGGACCTCAGTCGCAGTGGGATCCCTGGAAACCGCAATCGCAGCAGCAGCCCTGGGACGGTCAACCGCAGCAGCAGCCCTGGAACGCCGGTGACGCGGGTGCCGCCCCGGACTGGGCGGCCCTCGCCGAGGCCTCCGAGGCCCGGGCCAAGCGGCGCCGCCTGTTCATCATCGGCGGGGGCGCGCTGGCCACCGTGGCGATAGCCGGCGCCGTCGCCGTGGCCGTGGTCTCCGCGAGCGGCTCCGGCCAGGCGTCCGACGGCCCCGCCTCCCGGCTGCCCGCGACGTCGGACATACCCAGCGCGTCGGCCACGACCCCGTCGTTCGCCCCGACCAGCGCCCCGCCCCCGCTGGACCCGAAGGACTTCGTCTCCAGCGTCCAGAAGGACAAGGCCCCGCTCAGCCCGGACCTGCTCTTTCCCGGCACCCAGCTGACCATGGGCGAGACGGTCTACAAGAAGGGCCCGACGGCCGACACCCGTACCTGCGGCTCCGCCGCCCAGGGCACGCTGCCCAAGGTCCTCGACGCCAATGGCTGCACCCGGCTGCTGCGTGTCACCTACACCAAGGACGACACCGCCGTGACGGTCGGCGTGGCGGTCTTCGACACCGAGGCGCAGGCCGTGAAGGCCAAGAAGCAGGCCGACACGAAGAGCATCGTGCGCGCGCTGTCGGGCGGCGGCGTCAAGTCGTTCTGCTCCGGCGCCGTCTGCCGCTCCACCACCAACTCCTACGGCCGCTACGCCTACTTCACCGTCTCCGGGTTCACCGACGGCAAGAACGTGACGGAGAAGTCCACGCAGGTGTTCCGGGCCGGCGACGACCTGGCCGAGTTCGCCTTCCTGCAGATCCGCCGGCGCGGCGAGGCCCAGGCGTCGGCGGCGGCCCAGGCGGGCTGACCGCCCCGGCGTCCCCCCGCGTCCCACCGGCGGACATTCCGGCGGACGACGGGAACGGGGCGTCGCCGAGCGGCGGTCCGGCGGGGACAGGTCCGCACCGTGCGTTCAGCAGCAACCGCTCCCCGGCAGCGTCCGCTTGTTCCGCGCCTCGAGGTTGCGCGCCGCCAGCAGCTCGTCGGCCGGGTAGCCGACCTCCTCCAGCGTCAGCCCGTGCGGCCGTACGACGTGCACCGCCGAGTCCCGTACGCCGGCGGCGAGCACCTTGGCGGGCCAGTCGGGCGGGCGGTGGCCGTCGCCGACGAACAGCAGGGCCCCGATGAGGGAACGCACCATGTTGTGGCAGAAGGCGTCGGCCCGCACGGTGGCGGTGATGATCCCGTCGTCCTCACCGCGCACCAGGCTCAGCTCCTGGAGGGTCCGGATCGTGGTGGCGCCCTCACGCTTCTTGCAGTAGGCGGCGAAGTCGTGCTCCCCCAGCAGTCCGCGGGCGGCCTCGTTCATGGCGTCCACGTCGAGCGGCCAGTCGTGCCACAGGACGTGGCCGCGCAGCAGCGGGTCGACGCCGCCGGGGTTGTCGGTGACCCGGTAGGCGTAGCGCCGCCAGACGGCGGAGAACCGGGCGTTGAAGCCGCTGGGCGCCTCGCGCAGGGCCCACACCCGCACGTCCCTGGACAGCCGGCCGGCGAGCCGCTTGAGCAGCTTGGCGTGGTGCTCGGCCCAGACCTCGCGCGGCAGGTCGACGTGGGCGACCTGGCCGCGGGCGTGCACTCCGGCGTCGGTCCGCCCGGCCACGGTCAGCTCGTACGTGTCCCGCGACCGGGTGACCGTCCGCAGCGCGTCCTCGATCTCGCCCTGCACGGTCCGCCGCCCGCCGGCCTGCTTGGCCCAGCCGGAGAACTCGGTCCCGTCGTAGGAAAGGTCCAGCCGCACCCGTACGTACCCGGGCTCTACTTCGTCACTCACCCAGAGATCCTCTCACCGACGAAAAAACGGGCCCGCCCCTCGAAAGGAACGGACCCGCAACGCCCTCGAGGGGCGCGGGGAACTGCGCGACGACCCACGACGAAGCCGCAGCCGCCGCACAGCCCCCGGCAGACGCTCAGGCGTCCTTGGACTCCTCGGCGGGAGCCTCGTCGGCCTTGGCCGTGTCGACCTTGGCCTCGGAAACCTCGGCGGAGCCCTCGGCGTCCTTGGCGGCACGCTTGGTGGCGGCCTCGGCCTCGCCGGTCGCCTCCTGCGCCACGGTCAGCGCCTCGACCAGCTCGATGACGGCCATGGGCGCGTTGTCGCCACGGCGGTTACCGATCTTGGTGATCCGGGTGTAGCCACCGGGACGGTTCTCGTAGCGCGGGCCGATCTCGGTGAAGAGCGTGTGGACGATGCTCTTGTCCGTGATCACCTGGAGCACCTGACGGCGGTTGTGAAGGTCGCCCTTCTTCGCCTTGGTGACCAGACGCTCGGCGTACGGACGCAGCTTGCGCGCCTTCGCCTCGGTGGTGGTGATGCGGCCGTGCTCGAAGAGCGACTTCGCGAGGTTCGCGAGGAGCAGCTTCTCGTGCGAGGCGCTGCCGCCCAGACGGGCACCCTTGGTGGGCTTCGGCATTGTTTCTCCTAGGTGTCTGCTCCGGCCGTATCAGGTACCGAAGTCAGTATCTGAGCAGACGGTTGTCTGTCAGAGATCCGGTCACTCCTTCGAGCGCCGGAAGGTCCCGCGCCCCCAGAGGGGCGCGGGGAACTGCGCGACCAGCCACAGCGGGCCCGCAGTCGAAAGCGAACCGGTCGGGTCCGAGCTCAGTACTGCTCGGTCTCGACGAAGCCCGCGTCCGCGTCGTCGTCGGCGCCGAAGGCGTCCGCCGCGGCGGTCGGGTCGAATCCGGGCGGGCTGTCCTTGAGCGCGAGGCCCATGCCGGCCAGCTTCGCCTTGACCTCGTCGATCGACTTCGCACCGAAGTTGCGGATGTCGAGCAGGTCGGCCTCGGAGCGGGCGACGAGCTCACCCACCGAGTGGATGCCCTCGCGCTTGAGGCAGTTGTACGACCGAACGGTGAGCTCCAGCTCCTCGATCGGCAGCGCCAGGTCGGCGGCGAGCGCGGCGTCCGTCGGGGACGGACCCATGTCGATGCCCTCGGCGTCGATGTTCAGCTCGCGGGCGAGACCGAACAGCTCGACCAGGGTCTTGCCGGCCGACGCCATGGCGTCACGCGGCCGCATGGCCTGCTTCGTCTCGACGTCGACGATCAGCTTGTCGAAGTCGGTGCGCTGCTCGACACGCGTGGCCTCGACCTTGTACGTGACCTTGAGAACCGGCGAGTAGATCGAGTCGACCGGGATACGGCCGATCTCCTGGCCCACCTGCTTGTTCTGCACGGCGGAGACGTAGCCGCGACCGCGCTCGACGGTCAGCTCCATCTCCAGCTTGCCCTTGCCGTTGAGCGTGGCGAGGACGAGGTCGGGGTTGTGCACCTCGACACCGGCCGGGGGCGCGATGTCGGCGGCGGTGACCAGACCCGGGCCCTGCTTGCGCAGGTACATCACGACCGGCTCGTCGTGCTCCGAGGAGACGACCAGCTGCTTGATGTTGAGGATCAGGTCGGTGACGTCCTCCTTGACGCCCGGCACGGTGGTGAACTCGTGCAGGACACCGTCGATGCGGATGGACGTGACCGCCGCACCCGGGATCGAGGAGAGGAGCGTACGGCGCAGGGAGTTGCCGAGGGTGTAGCCGAAGCCCGGCTCCAGCGGCTCGATGACGAACCGGGAGCGGAACTCGTCGACGACCTCTTCGGTCAACGAGGGACGCTGAGCGATCAGCATGTGGTGTTCCTTCAGTCAGGGGCGCCCGCTATTTGACGCCCGACCATTACTGCAAGGGTACGGGCGATACGGCCGAAAGAGCCGTACCGCCCGTGAAAACCCAGGTGAAGCGAGATCAGGAGCGTCCCGGAGGACACGCCCGATCAGACGCGACGGCGCTTCGGCGGGCGGCAGCCGTGCTGCGACATGTGGGGGACGACCCCCACACCCCCAGCCGGATACCAGGCCGACGCGACCGGTACGTCAGACGCGACGGCGCTTCGGCGGGCGGCAGCCGTTGTGCGGCGTCGGGGTGACGTCCTGGATCGAGCCGACCTCGAGGCCGGTCGCCTGCAGGGAACGGATGGCGGTCTCACGACCGGAACCCGGGCCCTTGACGAAGACGTCGACCTTGCGCATGCCGTGCTCCTGAGCGCGGCGGGCAGCCGACTCGGCGGCCATCTGCGCGGCGAACGGCGTGGACTTCCGGGAGCCCTTGAAGCCGACGTGGCCGGCGGAGGCCCAGGAGATCACGTTGCCGGTCGGGTCCGTGATGGACACGATCGTGTTGTTGAACGTGCTCTTGATGTGCGCGTGGCCGTGAGCGACGTTCTTCTTTTCCTTGCGGCGCACCTTCTTGGCAGCGCCCTGACGTCCCTTGGGGGGCATGTCGTACTCCTACGGGAGGTGGTCGGTCCTACAGCGAAGACCGCTGGACGGCGAGTCCGCTGCGGACTACTTCTTGCCCGGCTTCTTCTTGCCGGCGATGGCGCGACGCGGGCCCTTGCGGGTACGCGCGTTGGTGCTGGTGCGCTGACCGCGGACGGGCAGACCGCGACGGTGGCGGAGACCCTGGTAGGTGCCGATCTCGACCTTGCGGCGGATGTCGGCCTGGATCTCGCGACGGAGGTCACCCTCGGTCTTGATGTTGTTGTCGACGTACTCGCGGATCGCGACGAGCTGCTCCTCGGAGAGGTCGCGAACACGGGTGTTCGGGTCCACTCCGGTGGCAGCCAGCGTCTGCTGCGAGAGCGTCCGGCCGATGCCGAACACGTAGGTGAGGGCGATCTCGACGCGCTTTTCGCGCGGGATGTCAACACCGGAAACGCGTGCCATTCAATGGCTCCTGGTGATCTTCGGAGGTCTTCCACAGAACCGGTTCCCGGGCCGCCGTGTCAGGTACGGATCGGGTCCCCGGCCTCCGAACCGGGGGTGTCGGACGCCTGGGCGTCCGGGTCCTGCGTATGAACATATTCAGCTCGCGTCGCGCGAAGTCCTGCGAATCGCGGAGGGAACGGTCGTGCGTCAGCCCTGGCGCTGCTTGTGGCGCGGGTTGTCGCAGATGACCATGACCCGGCCGTGACGGCGGATCACCCTGCACTTGTCGCAGATCTTCTTGACGCTCGGCTTGACCTTCATTGAGTGAAGTTCTCCGGGCTCAGTGCCCCCGCGCCATACGGTGCCGGGGCAGGGGAAAGATCTACTTGTACCGTTGGAGAAGCTCCCCTGGATCGCTCCGGGGAGTTTGACAGGACCAGCCTGTCCGACGACGACCCTCCCGGCCGCCGGGGCGGGTACGGGACCCGCCCAAGCTCACTTGTACCGGTAGACGATCCGGCCACGCGTCAGGTCGTACGGAGACAGCTCCACCACGACCCGGTCGTCAGGGAGGATGCGGATGTAGTGCATACGCATCTTGCCGCTGATGTGTGCCAGGACCTGGTGGCCGTTCTGGAGCTCGACCCTGAACATCGCGTTGGGGAGAGACTCGACGACAGTGCCCTCGATCTCGATGGCACCTTGCTTCTTGGCCACGCTTCGCCCTTCGAATCGACTACCTTGATCGACTCTCGCGCTTCGCACTAGTGCATGCAGGCATGCGGGTGCACGAGATCCGACGAGTCAGTCTACGTCAGCACACCCGGAAAGGCGAAACGAGGAAGTCTGCCCCAGTCGGGCGATCGTTATGCGAGCCGTCGGCCCAGTGGGTCCGGCGCCGCCGTGACACCCGGCTCCGCCGGCTCGGCCTTGCCGCCGACCGACGCTCGTCCCCACCGCCCCCGCCGCCCTCTCGCGGGCTCGGCGCGGAGGGCGCCTCGCGGGCTTCGATCGGCTGCTCCGGCCCCCGACCCGGCGACCACCGCGACCGGCGACGCTCAGCCCAGCGGGTCCGGCGCCGCCGTGACACCCAGCTCCGCCAGCTTCGCCTTGCCACCGTCGGGGGCGGTCAGGACCAGCGGCCCCTGCTCGGTGAGGGCCACGGAGTGCTCCCAGTGCGAGGACCAGGTGCCGTCGGTGGTGATGACCGTCCAGTCGTCCTCGAGGACCTTGGTGCGCGGGGTGCCGAGGGACACCATCGGCTCGATGGCCAGGCAGAAGCCGGGGACCAGCTTGGGGCCCTTGCCGCGCTTGCGGTCGACGTAGTTCAGCAGGTGCGGGTCCATGTGCATCTCGGTGCCGATGCCGTGGCCGCCGTAGTCCTCGATGATCCCGTACTTGCCGCCGCCGGGCTTCGGCTGACGGCGGATGTACGTCTCGACGGCCCGCGAGATGTCGACGAGCCGGTTGCCCAGCTTCATGGCCGCGATGCCCGCCCACATCGACTCCTCGGTCACCCGGGAGAGCTCGACCAGCTCCGGGGAGTGACCGGAGCCGACGAAGGCCGTGTACGCGGCGTCGCCGTGCCAGCCGTCGATGATCGCGCCGCAGTCGATGGAGATGACGTCGCCGTCCTTGAGGACCACGTCGTCGGACGGGATGCCGTGGACGACGACCTCGTTCACCGACGTGCAGATGGTCGCCGGGAAGCCGCCGTAGCCGAGGAAGTTCGGCTTGGCGTTGTGCTCCGAGAGCACCTTGCGGGCGACCTGGTCCAGGTCCTTGGTCGTGGCGCCGGGCACGGCCGCCTCGCGCGTGGCCGCGTGGATGGCGGCGACGACCAGCCCCGCCTCACGCATCTTGGCGATCTGCTCGGGGCTCTTGATCTGCACCATGGGAACTGCGGCCTTTCTGGACCGGAGGGGACGGGGAACGCTTCCAACGATACGGGGCGGGGACCACCCCATCACACAGCTCAGCCGCGGCCCCTGAGCAGGGGACCGCGGCTGCAGCCGGGGCTGACGACTACTGGTCGCGCTTGAGCGCCTCCAGCGCACGGCCCGTGACCGTGTCCACCGGTCCCGTCGCCGCGATGGTGACGACCAGGCCCTGCGACTTGTAGTAGTCGATGATCGGCTCGGTCTGCGTGTGGTAGACCTCCAGCCGCTTGCGGACCGTCTCCTCGGAGTCGTCGCCCCGCTGGTACAGCTCGCCGCCGCAGACGTCGCAGACGCCTTCCTGCTTCGGCGGGCTGTACGTCACGTGGAAGACGTGCGCCGAGTTGCTGCGGCAGACACGCCGGCCGGCGATCCGCTTGACGACCTCGTCCTCCGGGGCCTCCAGGTCCAGCACCGCGTCGAGCTTCATGTCCTCGGTCTCGAGCAGCTCGTCCAGCGCCTCGGCCTGGGAGACGTTGCGCGGGAAACCGTCCAGCAGGAAGCCGCCCTCGGCGTCGGGCTGCTCCATGCGGTCCTTCGCCATGGCGATGGTGACCTCGTCCGGTACGAGGTTGCCCGCGTCGATGTACGACTTCGCGAGCTTGCCCAGGTCGGTCTGCTGGCTGATGTTCGCGCGGAACAGGTCGCCCGTGGAGATGTGCGGGATGTGCAGCGTCTCGGCAAGGCGGGTGGCCTGCGTTCCCTTACCGGCGCCCGGCGGCCCGACGAGGACGATTCGCATCAGCGGAGGAACCCTTCGTAATTGCGCTGCTGGAGCTGGCTCTCGATCTGCTTCACCGTCTCGAGACCGACACCCACGATGATCAGGATGCTCGTCCCGCCGAACGGGAAGTTCTGGTTTGCCCCGAAACCGGCCAACGCCATTGTCGGTACGAGAGAGATCAGGCCCAGATACAGCGAACCCGGCCAGGTGATCCGGTTGAGTACGTAGCTCAGGTACTCAGCGGTCGGTCGGCCAGCCCGGATGCCCGGGATGAACCCACCATACTTCTTCATGTTGTCCGCGACTTCCTCGGGGTTGAACGAGATCGCCACGTAGAAGAAGGCGAAGAACACGATCAGGAGGAAGTACAGAATGATGTGCGGAGTCGCGGCCGTGTCGGCGAGGTTCTTCTGGATCCAGGTGGCCCAGCCCGCCTGCGAGCCGGAGAACTGGACGATCAGCGCCGGGATGTAGAGCAGCGACGAGGCGAAGATGACGGGGATGACACCCGCCTGGTTCACCTTGAGCGGGATGTACGTCGACGTGCCACCGTAGGAACGGCGGCCGATCATGCGCTTCGCGTACTGCACCGGGACGCGGCGCTGCGCCTGTTCCACGAAGACGACCAGGCCGACCATGACGAAGCCGACGAGCATGACGGTGCCGAACTCGATCCAGCCGTCCGCCAGCTCACCCTGCTTCTTGATGGCCCACAGGGCGGACGGGAAGGTCGCGGCGATCGAGATGAACATCAGGATCGACATGCCGTTGCCGACGCCGCGGTCGGTGATCAGCTCGCCGAGCCACATGACGGCGGCCGTACCGGCGGTCATGGTGACGACCATGACGACGGTGGTGAAGATGGCCTGGTCGGGAACGATCTGACCGGCGACGGTGCAGCCGGAGAACAGGGCGCCGCTGCGGGCGGTGGCCACCAGGCCGGTGCCCTGCAGGATGGCGAGCGCGATGGTCAGGTAGCGGGTGTACTGCGTGATCTTCGCCGTACCCGCCTGGCCCTCCTTCTTCAGGGCTTCCAGGCGCGGGATCACCACGGTCAGCAGCTGCAGAATGATGCTCGCCGTGATGTACGGCATGATGCCGAGCGCGAAGACCGTGATCTGCAGCAGGGCGCCGCCGCTGAACATGTTCACCAGACCGAAGAGGCCCTGGTTGCCGGACGCCTGGTCCACACACTCCTGGACGTTCTTGTAATCGACGCCTGGGATGGGAATGTGGGTACCGAGCCGGTAGACCACGATGATGCCGAGCGTGAAGAGCAGCTTCTTGCGCAGGTCGGGCGTCTTGAACGCCCGGGCGAACGCGGTGAGCACGGTGCCTCCTGCGACCCCCGCGCTACTGCGTCAAGGGTGACGGTCTTGAGGATTCGACTGACGACTAAGTAAGTAACGGTCAACTGCCGCCCAGGGTGCCCCATGTGACGCACCCGTGAAAGAGGGCAGCGCAGGCCACCTTACCGGCGGGAGTACTTTCCTTGGAACGACCAACCGGGGATACCCCTTTTGTGGGGCATCCCCGGTCGGGATCGCTCATGTCATCGAGACGCCTGAAGGGTTCAGACGAGCTCGGTGACGGTACCGCCGGCGGCGGTGATCTTCTCCTTGGCGGAGCCGGAGACGGCGTCGACCGTCACCTGCAGCGCCACGGAGATCTCGCCCTGGCCGAGGACCTTGACGAGGCTGTTCTTGCGAACGGCACCCTTGGCCACCAGACCCTCGACGGTGACCTCGCCACCCTCGGGGTAGAGCGCGGCCAGCTTCTCGAGGTTCACGACCTGGAACTCGGTCTTGAACGGGTTCTTGAAGCCCTTCAGCTTCGGAAGACGCATGTGGAGGGGCATCTGGCCACCCTCGAAGCGCTCCGGAACCTGGTAACGGGCCTTCGTACCCTTCGTACCACGACCAGCCGTCTTACCCTTCGACGCCTCACCACGACCCACACGGGTCTTGGCGGTCTTGGCGCCCGGGGCGGGACGGAGGTTGTGGATCTTGAGCGGGTTCTGCTCACCCATGATCAGTCGACCTCCTCGACCGTCACGAGGTGGCGGACGGTGTGCACCATGCCGCGGAACTCGGGGCGGTCCTCCTTGACGACCTGCGTGTTGATCCCCTTGAGACCAAGGGAACGCAGGGTGTCACGGTGGTTCTGCTTGCTGCCGATGTAGGACTTGACCTGCGTAATCTTGAGCTGCGCCATGATTACGCACCCGCCCCGGCACGCGCACGGAGAAGAGCCGCGGGAGCGACGTCCTCGAGCGGCAGACCACGGCGGGCCGCGATCTCCTCGGGACGCTGCAGACCCTTGAGGGCCTCCACGGTCGCGTGCACGATGTTGATCTGGTTGTCGGAGCCCAGGGACTTCGACAGCACGTCGTGGATACCGGCGCACTCGAGCACGGCGCGCACCGGACCACCGGCGATCACACCGGTACCCGGGGACGCGGGCTTGAGCAGCACGACGCCGGCAGCCTTCTCACCCTGGATGGGGTGCGGGATGGTGCCCTGGATGCGGGGGACCTTGAAGAAGTGCTTCTTGGCCTCCTCAACACCCTTGGCGATGGCGGCCGGCACCTCCTTGGCCTTGCCGTATCCGACACCCACGGTGCCGTCACCGTCGCCCACCACGACCAGCGCGGTGAAGCTGAAGCGACGACCACCCTTCACAACCTTGGCGACACGGTTGATCGCGACGACGCGCTCAACGTAAGCGGTCTTCTCGGCGGCAGCTGCGCCGCCGTCACGGCCCTTCCGGTCCCGCCGCTCGCCGCCACCGGCACCGCCACCGCGGCGCTGGGGTCCAGCCATTGGAATTACCTCTCTCTGTTTCCGCTAGCGATACGGAACCGGGTCAGAACTTCAGACCGGCTTCGCGGGCGGCGTCCGCCAGGGCGGCGATGCGCCCGGCGTACTGGTTGCCACCGCGGTCGAAGACCACGGTCTCGACACCCGCGGCCTTGGCACGCTCGGCGACGAGTGCGCCGACCTGCTTGGCCTGCGCGGACTTGTCCGCCTCGCCACCACGGATCGAGGTGTCCAGGGTGGACGCCGACGCAAGGGTGTGACCCTTGAGGTCGTCGATCACCTGGGCCACGATGTGGCGGTTCGAGCGGGTAACGACCAGACGAGGACGCTCCGCCGTACCGGCGATCCGCTTGCGGATCCGGATGTGACGGCGCTTGATCGCGGCGCGCTTGTAGGCGTCGCCCTTGAGGATCTTCTGTCCGTATGCCATGGCTTACTTACCCGCCTTTCCGACCTTGCGTCGGATGACTTCGCCCTCGTACTTGACGCCCTTGGCCTTGTACGGGTCGGGCTTGCGCAGCTTGCGGATGTTGGCCGCAACCTCGCCGACCTTCTGCTTGTCGATGCCCTCGACCGAGAAACGAGTCGGGTTCTCCACCTTGAAGGTGATGCCCTCGGGGGCCTCGACCAGGATCGGGTGGCTGTAGCCGAGGGAGAACTCCAGGTTCGAACCCTTGGCGATCACGCGGTAACCGACACCGCTGATCTCGAGCTTCTTCACGTAACCCTGGGTCACGCCGGTGATCATGTTCGCCACCAGCGTGCGGGACAGGCCGTGCAGGGCCTTGCTCTGACGCTCGTCGTTGGGGCGGGTGACGTTCAGAACGCCGTCCTCACCCTTGGCGATGTCGATCGGCGCCACGACGGTGTGAGTCAGCGAGCCCTTCGGGCCCTTGACCGAGACCGTACGGCCGTCGATGGTGACGTCCACGCCGGCGGGAACCGCGATGGGGAGCTTGCCGATGCGCGACATAGCTGTTTCCTCCGTTCCCTTCCGTTACCAGACGTAGGCGAGGACTTCTCCGCCTACGCCCTTCTTGCCGGCCTGCTTGTCGGTGAGGAGCCCGTGCGACGTGGAGATGATCGCCACGCCGAGGCCACCCAGCACCTTGGGCAGGTTGGTGGACTTCGCGTACACCCGGAGACCGGGCTTGGAGATCCGCTTGATGCCCGCGATGGAGCGCTCACGGTTCGGGCCGAACTTCAGCTCGAGGACGAGGTTCTTGCCGACCTCGGCGTCCTCGGTCTTCCAGCCCGTGATGAAGCCCTCCTGCTGGAGGATCTCCGCGATGTGAGACTTGATCTTGGACGCCGGCATCGTCACGGAGTCGTGGTACGCCGAGTTCGCGTTCCGCAGACGCGTAAGCATGTCTGCGATCGGATCAGTCATGGTCATGAATTGGCCTTCGGCCTCTCTCGCCGGGGTTTCCTGGTGCGCCATCCCTCTCCCCGATCCGAGACGGGACGGGTGCGGCGCGGTGGACCTACGGCGTAGTAAGCAAATATGTGCAGGCACAGCCTGCGGGCGTAGGGGCGGCAGACGCCCAACCCCACAAGCCTAAGGCATGTGGAGGCGGGCCCTGCCGACCCAGATGCTTACCGAGAGTCTGAATAACCCGGGATTACCGGATTACCAGGAGCTCTTGGTCACGCCCGGCAGCTCGCCACGGTGAGCCATCTCACGAAGGCACACGCGGCACAGGCCGAACTTGCGGTACACGGAGTGCGGGCGGCCACAGCGCTGGCAGCGGGTGTAGCCACGCACACCGAACTTGGGCTTGCGAGCAGCCTTAGCGATCAGAGCCTTCTTCGCCATCTCGCTCACGCCTCCTTGAAGGGGAAGCCGAGGTGACGAAGGAGCGCGCGGCCCTCAGCGTCATTGGTCGCCGTGGTCACCACGGTGATGTCCATACCCCGGGTGCGGTCGATCTTGTCCTGGTCGATCTCGTGGAACATGACCTGCTCCGTGAGACCGAAGGTGTAGTTGCCACGGCCGTCGAACTGCTTGGGGGACAGACCACGGAAGTCGCGGATGCGCGGCAGCGCGAGCGACAGGGTGCGGTCCAGGAACTCCCACATGCGGTCGCCACGGAGCGTGACGTGGGCACCGATCGGCTGGCCCTCGCGCAGCTTGAACTGCGCGATGGACTTGCGGGCCTTGGTGACGGCCGGCTTCTGACCGGTGATCGTGGTGAGGTCGCGAATCGCGCCGTCGATCAGCTTGGAGTCGCGGGCGGCGTCGCCCACACCCATGTTGACCACGATCTTCACGAGGCCGGGGATCTGCATGACGTTCTCGTAGGAGAACTCCTCACGCAGCTTGCCCGCGATCTCCTCGCGGTACTTCGTCTTCAGACGCGGAGTGGTGGTGGTAGCCATCAGATGTCCTCACCCGTCCGCTTGGCAACGCGAACCTTGTTGCCCTCGTCGTCGAAGCGGTAACCGACGCGCGTGACGACCTTGTTGCCGTCCTTCTCCACGACCAGCTGGACGTTGGAGACGTGGATCGGGGCCTCGGTGGTCACGATGCCGCCGGCCTGCGAACCGCGAGCGGTCGGCCCGGCCTTGGTGTGCTTCTTGACCCGGTTGACACCCTCGACCAGGACGCGGTCCTCGCGGGGGAAGGCCGCGATGACCTTGCCCTGCTTGCCCTTGTCCTTACCGGTGATGACCTGAACCAGGTCGCCCTTCTTGATCTTCATGCTCACAGCACCTCCGGCGCGAGGGAGATGATCTTCATGAACTTCTTCTCGCGCAGCTCACGGCCCACCGGGCCGAAGATACGGGTGCCGCGAGGGTCGCCGTCGTTCTTCAGAATGACGGCGGCGTTCTCGTCGAAGCGGATGTACGAGCCGTCCGGACGGCGGCGCTCCTTGACGGTGCGAACGATGACCGCCTTGACGACGTCACCCTTCTTCACGTTGCCACCGGGGATCGCGTCCTTGACGGTGGCGACGATGACGTCACCGATACCCGCGTAGCGGCGACCGGAGCCACCGAGCACACGGATGGTGAGAATTTCCTTCGCACCCGTGTTGTCGGCGACGCGCAGTCGCGACTCCTGCTGGATCACGTCTATCTCCTGATTGTCTGCCGGTTCCCGGCAGGGGCCGCCTCGTCAACGAGGTGGGGCCCCTGCCGAGCCTGGCGGAACTGACCTGCGTGGGTTTGCCCCGCAGGCGGATTTGCTGGAATTCCCTTGCGGGAATTACCTACTTGGCCTTCTCGAGGACCTCGACGACGCGCCAGCGCTTCGTCGCGGACAGCGGCCGGGTCTCCATGAGGAGGACGCGGTCGCCGACACCTGCGGCGTTCTGCTCGTCGTGAGCCTTGAGCTTGTTGGTACGGCGGATGACCTTGCCGTACAGCGCGTGGGTCACGCGGTCCTCGACGGCGACGACGACGGTCTTGTCCATCTTGTCGCTGACGACCAGACCCTGGCGGGTCTTGCGGAAGCCGCGGCCGGCCTTCGTCTCTTCAGTCACGTTGTTCTCGCTCATCAGGCGCTCTCCACCGTCTCGATGCCCAGCTCGCGCTCACGCATCAGGGTGTAGATCCGCGCGATGTCCTTGCGGACGGCCTTGAGCCGACCGTGGTTCTCGAGCTGACCCGTCGCCGCCTGGAAGCGGAGGTTGAACAGCTCTTCCTTGGCTTCGCGGAGCTTCGCGAGAAGCTCCTCGTCACCCAGTTCGCGCAGCTCGGACGCCTTGGTACCGGCCGACATCACGCTTCACCTGCCTCGCGCTTGACGATCCGGCACTTCATCGGCAGCTTGTGGGCCGCACGAGTCAGCGCCTCACGGGCGATCTTCTCGTTGGGGTAGGACAGCTCGAACATGACCCGGCCCGGGTGCACGTTCGCGATCCACCACTCCGGCGAACCCTTACCGGAACCCATGCGGGTCTCGGCGGGCTTCTTCGTGAGCGGGCGGTCCGGGTAGATGTTGATCCAGACCTTGCCGCCACGCTTGATGTGGCGGGTCATCGCGATACGGGCCGCCTCGATCTGGCGGTTGGTCACGTACGCCGGCGTGAGGGCCTGGATGCCGTACTCGCCGAACGCAACCTGCGTACCGCCCTTGGCCATACCGCGGCGCTTCGGGTGGTGCTGCTTGCGGTGCTTGACCCTACGGGGGATCAGCATGTCGGTCAGGCCTCCGTTCCGGTGCTCTCAGCCGGAGCGGCAGCGGCGGCGGGAGCGTCGGCCTTGGGGGCCTCGGCAGCCGGCACGGACTGCTGCTGCGGCTTGCGACCGCGACCGCCACGCTCGCCACCGCGGCCACCACGGGCCGGGCGGTCGTTGCCACCACGGGCCGGGCGGTTGCCGGCGCGGGCAGCGGCGTTCTCGGCGCGGACCTCGGCGATGTTCTTGACGTCGCCCTTGTAGATCCAGACCTTCACGCCGATGCGGCCGAAGGTCGTCTTGGCCTCGAAGAAGCCGTAGTCCACGTTCGCGCGGAGCGTGTGCAGGGGCACACGGCCCTCGCGGTAGAACTCCGAGCGGGACATCTCGGCGCCACCGAGGCGGCCACCGCACTGGATCTTGATGCCCTTGGCGCCGGCCTTCATCGTGCCCTGCATGCTCTTGCGCATGGCACGACGGAAGGAGACGCGGGAGGAGAGCTGCTCGGCGACGGCCTGGGCCACCAGCTGAGCGTCCGTCTCCGGGCTCTTGACCTCGAGGATGTTCAGCTGGACCTGCTTGCCGGTCAGCTTCTCCAGGTCACCGCGGATGCGGTCGGCCTCGGCGCCGCGGCGGCCGATGACGATGCCGGGACGAGCGGTGTGGATGTCCACACGCACGCGGTCACGGGTGCGCTCGATCTCCACCTTCGAGATGCCGGCGCGCTCCATGCCGGACGTCATCATCCGACGGATGGCGACGTCTTCCTTGACGTAGTCCTTGTACAGCTTGTCGGCGTACCAACGCGACTTGAAGTCGGTCGTGACACCGAGCCGGAACCCGTGCGGGTTTACCTTCTGGCCCATTACCGGGTTCCTTCCTTGCTGCTGACGACCACGGTGATGTGGCTGGTCCGCTTGCGGATCCGGTAGGCGCGGCCCTGGGCGCGCGGACGGAACCGCTTCAGGGTCGGGCCCTCGTCGACGTAGGCCTCGGAAATGAAGAGGCTGTCGGCGTCGGTGTGGTCGTAGTTGTGCGCGGCGTTGGCAATGGCGCTGTCCAGCACCTTGCCGACCGGCACGCTCGCGGCCTGCGGGGCGAAACGCAGGACCGCCTGAGCCTCCGTGGCATCCATGCCACGGATGAGGTCCACCACGCGGCGGGCCTTCATGGGCGTGACGCGGATGTACCGCGCCTGGGCCCTGGCTTCCATGGTTGTCCCTTCAGTGTTTGTCATGGTCTTTCACACCCCGCTGACTAGCGGCGCTTCGACTTCCGGTCGTCCTTGACGTGACCCCGGAAGGTGCGCGTCGGCGAGAACTCGCCGAGCTTGTGGCCGACCATGGACTCGGTGACAAACACCGGGATGTGGGTCTTGCCGTTGTGCACCGCGATCGTGTGGCCGAGCATCGCCGGGACGATCATCGAGCGACGGGACCAGGTCTTGATGACGTTCTTGGAACCGGCTTCGTTCTGCGTGTCCACCTTCTTGATCAGGTGGTCGTCGACGAAGGGTCCCTTCTTCAAGCTACGAGGCATCTCAACCCGTCCTTAGCGCTTCTTGTTCGTCTTGCGGCGGCGGACGATGTACTTGTTCGACGCCTTCTTGGGCGAACGAGTACGGCCTTCCTTCTTGCCCCACGGGGACACGGGGTGACGGCCACCGGAGGTCCGGCCCTCACCACCACCGTGCGGGTGGTCCACCGGGTTCATGACCACACCACGGACGGTCGGGCGAACGCCCAGCCACCGCTTGCGGCCCGCCTTGCCCCAGTTGATGTTCGACTGCTCGGCGTTGCCGACCTCGCCGACGGTGGCGCGGCAGCGCACGTCGACCAGGCGGATCTCTCCGGACGGCATGCGCAGGTGGGCCATCGAGCCCTCCTTCGCGAGCAGCTGCACGGAGGCACCGGCGGAGCGGGCGAACTTGGCACCGCCACCGGGACGGAGCTCGATCGCGTGGATCGTGGTACCGACCGGGATGTTGCGGAGGGCCAGGTTGTTGCCCGGCTTGATGTCGGCCCCGGGACCGTTCTCGACGCGGTCACCCTGCTGCAGGTTGCGCGGGGCGAGGATGTAGCGCTTCTCGCCGTCGGCGTAGTGCAGCAGCGCGATGCGCGCGGTGCGGTTGGGGTCGTACTCGATGTGCGCGACCTTCGCCGGCACGCCGTCCTTGTCGTGGCGACGGAAGTCGATGACACGGTAGGCGCGCTTGTGTCCGCCACCCTGGTGGCGAACGGTCACACGACCGGCGTTGTTACGGCCGCCCTTGCTGTGCAGCGGGCGGACCAGCGACTTCTCCGGCGTGGACCGCGTGACCTCGACGAAGTCGGCGACGGAGGAGCCACGGCGGCCCGGCGTCGTCGGCTTGTACTTGCGGATTCCCATTTCTCAGTCCTCGTCCGATATTCGGACGATCCGGACCTCCGTCAGGAGGTCGGACCGCCGAAGATGTCGATACGGTCGCCCTCGGCAAGGGTCACGATCGCGCGCTTGCTGTCGGCACGCTTGCCGAAGCCCGTGCGGGTCCGCTTGCGCTTGCCCTGGCGGTTGATCGTGTTGACCCCGGTGACCTTGACCGAGAAGACCGCCTGGACGGCCTCCTTGATCTCGGTCTTGTTGGAGCCCGGCGCGACGATGAACGTGTACTTGTTCTCGTCGAGGAGCGCGTAGCTCTTCTCGGACACGACCGGCTTCAGCAGCACGTCACGGGGGTCCGTGAACGCCTTGCTCGCCGGGGTGACGACGGTGTTCTTGCCCTCGGCCTCGTGGCGGCGTGCCTTGGCGACGCGCGCGGCCTTGGCGGCCTTGGCCGCCTTGGAGGCGATACTCGGGTGACGCGTAGCCATCAGGCTTCGCTCCCTTCGGTGTCAACGGCCTTGTTGGGGCCAGACACGAAGGACTCGAAAGCGGCCTGGGTGAAGACCACGTCGTCCGAGACGAGAACGTCGTACGTGTTCAGCTGGCCCGGCTCCAGGATGTGGATCTGGGGCAGGTTGCGGGCGGACAGCCACGCGGCCTCGTCGGCGCGGTCGACGACCAGGAGCAGGTTCTTGCGCTCCGAGATCTTGCCGAACAGCGTCCGGGCGGCCTTCGTGGACGGGTTCTCGCCCTCGATGACGCCGGTGACGACGTGGATGCGGTTGTGGCGGGCCCGGTCGGTGAGGGCGTGGCGCAGGGCCGCGGCCTTCATCTTCTTCGGGGTCCGCTGCGAGTAGTCACGCGGCTGCGGGCCGTGGACGACGCCACCGCCGGCGAACTGCGGCGCACGGGTCGAACCCTGGCGGGCGCGGCCGGTGCCCTTCTGGCGGTACGGCTTCTTGCCGCCACCACGGACCTCGCCGCGACGCTTGGTCTTGTGCGTGCCCTGGCGGGCAGCGGCGTTCTGCGCGACGACGACCTGGTGGATCAGCGGGATGCTGATCTTCTCCACGCCGAAGATCTCCGCGGGGAGCTCGACGCTTCCGGTCTTCTCGCCTGCAGGCGAAAGGATGTCAACAGTGCTCATCGGTTACCTCAGGCCCCCTTGGCCGCAGTGCGGACCAGGACGAGGCCGCCGTTCGGACCAGGAACCGCGCCCTTGATGAGGAGCAGGCCCTTCTCCGCGTCAACGGCGTGAACGGTCAGGTTCTGGGTGGTGACCCGCTCGTTGCCCATGCGACCCGCCATGCGCATGCCCTTGAAGACACGGCCGGGGGTGGCACAGCCACCGATGGATCCGGGCATGCGGTGCACACGGTGGGCACCGTGTGACGCCTTGCCACCCTTGAAGTTGTGGCGCTTCATGACGCCGGCGAAGCCCTTGCCCTTGCTCTTCGCGGTGACGTCGACCTTCACGCCGGACTCGAAGGCCTCAGCGGTGATCTCCTGGCCGAGGGTGTACTCGCTGGCACCAGCGGTACGGATCTCGACGAGGTGACGGCGGGGGGTGACGTCGGCCTTGGCGAAGTGGCCCTTGAGGGGCTTGTTCACCTTGCGCGGGTCGATCTCGCCGAAGGCGATCTGGACCGACTCGTAGCCGTCGACGTCGTTCGTACGGACCTGGGTGACGACGTTGGGGCCGGCCTTGACGACGGTGACGGGAACAACGCGGTTGTTCTCGTCCCACACCTGCGTCATGCCGAGCTTCTCGCCCAGGATGCCCTTGATCTGCTTGGTCATCTTCAGATCACCGGCCTTCAGAGCTTGATCTCGATGTCGACACCGGCCGGGAGGTCGAGTCGCATCAGAGAGTCAACGGTCTTGGGGGTCGGGTCGAGGATGTCGATCAGGCGCTTGTGCGTGCGCATCTCGAAGTGCTCGCGCGAGTCCTTGTACTTGTGCGGCGACTTGATGACGCAGTACACGTTCTTCTCAGTGGGCAGCGGCACCGGGCCCGCGACCGACGCACCAGTGCGAGTCACCGTCTCGACGATCTTCTTCGCCGAAGAGTCGATGACCTCGTGGTCGTAGGCCTTGAGCCGGATGCGGATCTTCTGTCCCGCCATGGCTACTCAGTAGTCCTGTCTCTCGAAACGCTCTGGACCCGGTGGTCCCTTTTCTTCCGCTCCCCCTCCGACCCACGCGGTCGGGCGTGTCGCGCTCTCGCTGAAACGGATGTCCCTTTCGGGACTTCCCTGCAGTGGGAGTCGCGGACCCTTCCGGAACCGCGGGGCGGGGGCGAGAGGCCCACCGGGTGCCTGGTCTGCACCCCGCTGACACTTCCCGGAAGATTCCCGTACGTCCGCCCCTACACCTTTCGGTGTAACGCATGGGACGACGAGTACTGTGGGACTCGCTTCCGGTCCTCCCGGCGGGAGGCGCGCAGCATCGGCACTCGACCGAGCAACCCCGTTAGTCTGCCATACGGGGCAGGGGGCTGGCCAATCGAAGTGGATGACTGTACCCCACGTCACCGAGGCGTACACACGGCGACGCCTCGGCTCACCGATGACCGCCCGCGTCGCGCATCCGCGCGAACGACGTGTCCAGCCCCTTCTTCAGCAGCCGTGACACCGGTCGTTCCACGAGGCGGTGGATCAGGTAGCTCAGGAGCAGGAAGCCCGTGATGATCAGGGCGATGAGCAGTCTGGCGTCCATCGTGTCGCGGAGGCGGGCGATGAGGGCCGTACCGGCCGCGTAGTGGATCAGGTAGAGCGGGTAGGTCAGGGCGCCCGCCGTGACCAGCCACTTCCAGCGGATGCGGTCCGTGTGGCCGAGCGCGACGGCGACCATGAAGAGCAGGAAGACGGTGAAGATGACCACGCTTCCCCGCCAGCCGGAGACCCGCTCGACCTCCTCGATCCGGTTGCCGAGTTCCATCTGCCCCATCAGCCAGGCCATGGCGAGGATGCCCCACAGGAGCAGGTCCTGGCCGAAGCGGTGCATGAGGTAGAGGGCGAGGCCGGCGATGAAGTACCAGGCGCCGTCCGGGTTGGCGACCAGTTCCAGCAGGTGGAGGTCGGCGATCGGGGCGAGCATGGCGACCGCGCCCCACACGCAGCAGAAGACGACGACCCTGCGGTACGTCAGGCCCATGGCGACGACGACCAGGAACAGCAGGTAGAAGCGGAGTTCGGACCAGAGGGTCCAGTAGACGCCGTCGACGTTCGGTACGGCGGAGCCGGACTGGAGCATGGTCAGGTTGAGGAGGACCTCGCGCAGGCGGAGGCGCTCCCACACGCCCGGCACGGCGATCAGCACGGCCGTGGTGAACACGACCGCGAACCAGTACGCCGGGTAGAGCCGGATCACGCGGGAGACGAAGAACTGGCGCGGCGTACGGCCCCAGCACGACATGCAGATCACGAAGCCGCTGATCACGAAGAAGATCTCGACGCCGATCCAGCCGTACGAGGCGACACGGAACACCGTGGGCATGATCTCGGAGACCGGGCGGTCCCAGATCAGGTTGCCGGGGCGGTCGGCGCGCCAGGTGCCGGCGTAGTGGTGTGCGGCCACCATCAGCGCGGCGAGCAGGCGGATGCCGTCGATGACGTACAGCCGACCGCCGGTGTGCTTTCCGCCCGGCTGCTTCCCGCCCGGCGCGGCCGCCCGGCGCCCGCGGGCGCCGGCCGGTGACGGTCCCTGGCCCGGCAGGACCACGGCGAGCGGCGGGAGCGGTTGCTTCGACCGCCCCTCCGCCCGCTCGGGCACCGATGTCTCACTGTCCGCTGCGCGCACCATCCGAACAGACAAGAACAGCGGCCACGGGAGCGGTAGGGGTTCGGGTAAACCCCCGCACCCCCTCCTCGCCGTGTTCGTGGGGCGTTCTCCTCGGGTTCAGATGACGCCCTGGGCCAGCATCGCGTCGGCGACGCGCTCGAAGCCCGCGATGTTCGCGCCGGTCACGTAGTCGCCGGGGGCTCCGTAGCGCTCGGCGGTCTCGTGGCAGGTGGTGTGGATGTCGTTCATGATGTGGGTCAGCTCCTCCTCGACCCGCGCCGCCGTCCAGGACGTACGGGCGTGGTTCTGCGCCATCTCCAGGGCGCTGACCGCGACACCGCCCGCGTTGGCCGCCTTGCCGGGGCCGAAGGCGACGCCGGAGCGCTGGAAGAGGTGGACGGCCTCGGGCGTGGCCGGCATGTTCGCGCCCTCGGAGACCGCCTTCACGCCGTTGCGGACGAGGGTGGCGGCGGCGTTCTCGTCCAGTTCGTTCTGCGTGGCGGACGGGAGGGCGATGTCGGCCGGGACGTCCCAGACGTTTCCGCCGGGCACGAAGCGGGCCGAGGCGCCGCGGCGCTCGGCGTACGTGTCGACCCGGCCGCGCTCGACCTCCTTGATCTGCTTCAGCAGGTCGAGGTCGATGCCCTTCTCGTCGACGACGTACCCGGAGGAGTCCGAGCAGGTCACGGCGTTCGCGCCGAGGGCGGCCAGCTTCTCGATCGTGTAGATCGCGACGTTTCCGGAGCCGGACACGACCGCCGTCTGGCCCTCCAGGTCCTCACCGCGCTCGCGCAACATCGCCGCCGCGAAGAGCACGTTGCCGTACCCGGTGGCCTCCGGGCGGATCAGTGAGCCGCCCCAGCCCGCGCCCTTGCCGGTGAGGACGCCGGCCTCCCAGCGGTTGGTGATCCGGCGGTACTGGCCGAACAGGTAGCCGATCTCGCGCCCGCCGACGCCGATGTCGCCGGCCGGGACGTCGGTGTGCTCACCGATGTGCCGGTACAGCTCCGTCATGAACGACTGGCAGAACCGCATGACCTCCGCGTCGCTCCGCCCGTGCGGGTCGAAGTCGCTGCCGCCCTTGCCGCCGCCGATGCCGAGACCGGTCAGCGCGTTCTTGAAGATCTGCTCGAAGCCCAGGAACTTGATGACGCCCAGGTTGACCGAGGGGTGGAAGCGCAGGCCGCCCTTGTAGGGGCCCAGCGCGCTGTTGAACTCGACGCGGAAGCCCCGGTTGACGTGGACGCGTCCCTGGTCGTCCTGCCACGGCACCCGGAACATGACCTGCCGCTCCGGCTCGACCAGCCGCTCGACGAGCCCCGGCTCGGCGTACTCGGGGCGGGCCTCGAGCACCGGCGCGAGCGTCTCCAGCACCTCGTGGGCGGCCTGGTGGAACTCGGGCTGGGCCGGGTTGCGGTGTTCGATCTCGGTGAGGAGGTTGTCGAGCGCGGTCCTGGTCTCGCTTCGCGTCGTCACGGGGGGCCTTTCTGGCACGGCGGGCACCGGAGACCGGGACGGGGGGGCCGGGGGTACGGGGTGCACAGGCACAGGACGCACAGGGGCGTACGTGGATGTACGGGGCCGTACGGGCCGTCGTCCGGGTCGGTCCGGTGATGGGCGCTCGGCGCCGTTGCCGCGCGCGGGACACTTAAGTGTTACGCGCATGTAAACATCCTGGCCAGTACCCTGCGCAGGGCGTGACCACTATGTGAGACCGATCTTTCGTATACCGGCCGTTATGGATGTTCGCCCCCGTACGTTACCCGAGCGGCCCGGAAAGCGGTCAAACGTCCCCGTTGAGCATGGCGGCGGTGAGGACGTTGCCGCCGACACCCCAGCCACCGTCGGCGACCTCGTCGACCAGCACGACGGTGGTGGGACGGGCCCGCTCACCGTAGATCTCCGCGTACAGGTCGGTGGTGCGCTCGACGATCTTCCGCTTGTCCTCGGCGGTGACGGTGCCCGCGGGGACCTTGAAGTGGGCGAATGGCATTGCTGACTCCTTGGGAGAGGGTGATCGAAGGTTGGTGGGCGGCCGGGGCGTCAGACCATGCCGCCGTTGGCCCGCAGGATCTGGCCGTTCACCCAGCGCCCCTGCGGGCCGGCGAGGAAGGCGACCACACCGGCGATGTCCTCCGGCGTGCCCAGCCGCTCCAGGGGCGGGGTCTTGGCGAGCCGCTCGATCTGCTCGGGGGTCTTGCCTTCGAGGAACAGATCCGTGGCCGTGGGCCCGGGGGCGACGGTGTTCACGGTGATGTCCCGCCCGCGCAGCTCGCGCGCCAGGATCAGCGTCATCGCCTCCACGGCGCCCTTGCTCGCCGCATACGCGCCGTAGGCGGGGAACTGCGTGCCGACCACGGAGGTCGAGAACCCCACGAACGAGCCGCCCGCACGCACCCGCCGCGCCGCCTGCCGGGCGACGACGAAGGTGCCGCGGATGTTGGTGCGGTGCATGGCGTCGAGCGCCGCCAGGTCGAGGTCGGCGATGGGTGAAAGGGCCATCCGACCGGCCGAGTTGACGACCACGTCGACGCCGCCGAACTCCTCCTCCGCCCGGTCGAACAGCGCGGCGACCTCCTTCTCCTCCGCCACGTCCGCCTGTACGGCGACCGCCCGTCCGCCGGCCCCGGTGATCGCCTCCACCGTCTCGTCGGCGGCCGAGGCGTCGCGGGCGTAGTTGACGACGACGGCCAGGCCGTCCTCGGCGAGCCTCTGCGAGACCGCCCGGCCGATCCCGCGCGATCCTCCCGTGACGACGGCGACCCGCCGGGTGTCTGCCTCCGGTGCTGGAGGCCGTTGATGTGTGTGCGTGCTCATGACTCCACGATGCGCGCGGCCGGCCCGCGCAACCAGGGGACGTCATCCCCTGGGTCGCCGCCCCGGCCGGACGCAGAATGGACGGCATGAGCGCTGTGAAGTACGCCGAGCTGGGAGCGTTCCTGCGTTCGCGCCGCGAGCGCATCCGCCCGGCCGACGTCGGACTCCCGGCCGGACCGCGCCGCCGGGTGCCGGGGCTGCGCCGTGAGGAGGTCGCCCTGCTCGCCGGGGCGTCCGTGGACTACTACAACGAGCTGGAGCGCGGCGCCGGATCTCAGCCGTCCGAGCAGATGATCGCCGCACTGGCGAGGGCGCTGCGGCTGACCTCCGACGAGCGGGACTACCTGTACCGGCTCGCCGACCGCCCGGTGCCCGTACAGGGCGGGGCCGCCTCGCACGTCCACCCCGGCATGCTCGACCTGCTCGGCCGGATGACCTCGACCCCGGCCCAGGTCATCACGGACCTGCACGTCACCCTCGTACAGAATCCGCTGGCGGTGGCGCTACTGGGCGACCAGTCCGGCTTCCGGGGACCCCGGGCCAGCTTCGTCCACCGCTGGTTCACCGAGCCGGACGCCCGGCGCCTGTACCCCGAGGCCGACCACGAGCGTCAGTCCCGCTCCTTCGTCGCCGACCTGCGGGCCGCCGCCGCGAGGCGGGATGCGAAGGACGCGGAGACCGGCACGATGATCCGCACGCTGCTCGACGTCTCCCCCGAGTTCGCCGCGCTGTGGGCCGAGCACGACGTGGCGTTCCGGCGGAGCGACCGGAAACGGCTCCTCCACCCCACGCTGGGCCTCGTCGAGGTCAACTGCCTCAACCTGTTCAGCGAGGACGGGCGGCAGCGGCTGCTCTGGTTCACACCGGCCGTGGGGACGGACAGCGCGGGGCTGCTGGAGCTGCTCGCGGTGGTGGGGACGCAGGAGGTCGTCGAGCCGACGGTCAGTTCTCCGACGCGTACGGCAGGAAGTCCGCCCAGGCGGCGGGGGTGAGGGTCAGGCGGGGGCCGTCGGTGTGCTTGGAGTCGCGGATGTGGATGGTGCGGGGGGTGCGAGCCAGTTCGACGCAGGAGTTGCCGTCATTCCCACCGCTGTAGCTGCTCTTGAACCACGCCAGCTCGAAAGCTTCCCCGGCGTTGGTCTTGCGGATCATGTTTCTCCCAGCAGTTGCTCGATGAAGGCCAGCGACTCCCCCGGCGAGAGGGCCTGAGCCCGGATGGTGCCATACCGCAGCTCAAGGATGCGCAGGTGCTTGAGCTCGCCGGTCGGCCGACCAGCGAACGCTCCGTCCGAACGCCCCACCGCGGTACCGTCCGGGAACTTCAGCAGCTCGATCCGCCCGTCCAGGCCGGAATGGGTGTCGCAGTTCATCGGCATCACCTGAAGTACGACGTTGTGCAAGCGCCCCACCTCCAGCAGACGTTCAAGCTGCTGACGCCAAGCCATTGTGCCCGCGATAGGACGGCGCAGAACCCCCTCTTCCAGGACGAAGCTGAGGGCCGGAGCGGGCGTGCGTTCGAACACTGTCTGCCGGGCCAGGCGAGCTGCCACCATGCGTTCCACATCGTCCGGCGAGTAAGGCGGTTGCGCGGCCCCAATCACCGCACGCGCATGCTCCCGTGTCTGCAGCAGCCCAGGGATGATGTGGCACTCGTACAAAGCGATCTCAACCGCCTGCGCCTCCAGCTTCCCCAGCTCCCGAACCCTCTTCGGATACCGGACCTTCTTCACGTCCTCCCAGGCCGCCGAGATGAGCCCACCGGCCTCCAACACCTCGTCGGCCCTGTCCAGATACTCCTGCCGGGGAATCCGCTTCCCGCCCTCGACCTTGTAGACGAGGTCCTCCCCGTACCCCACCGCCGCCCCGAACTCGCCGGCGCGCATGCCCACGGCCTCGCGCCGCAGCTTCAACTGCCGTCCCACCGTGGTGATGACCGCGACGCCCCACTCGTCGTCCGGGTCCACCTCCCACCCCGGCTCGTCCACCTCACCCGCAGCCTCCACGGGCCGTACCGTCTCACCGTCCACCGCCGTCATGCCGCACCCCTCCTCGTCCCGCGCCGTACCGCGACGCCCTACCCGTACCAACCACTGCGACCGTCCGGACAGCACCGGACAGTCACACCACGCAGCCGACTGGGCCACCACTCACGCTAGATCGCGACACTGCCTCTCGGTGAAGAAAACGCACAATTCATGCTTTTAGGCGCCGTCCACCCGCCGCCTCAACCACCCCCAGAAAACCGTGAACAACTCCCCGAAAATGTTCACAGCGCGCTCATTCGAGCACCCCAGGGACAAAATCGCCGAAATGTTCACGCTTGCCAAGCACGGAACGCACCGGGACGCGTGACGTGCGACAGCGGCACGTGACCCCGCGCGCCCGGCAACGACCGGCCATGAAGTTGCCCACCGGAGCCGGCCCCCTCCGCCGCCCCCGCCGCCCCGCGCCTCCGACAGCACCGACACCCTCGGACAACCACCGGACAGTGATCGCGTGTACTCACTGAGTCACTTCTCACGGTACGCACACGGCGCCACGCTGAGTGACGTGAACCAGAAATCCGCCGAACTCACGACCGCCGTCCGCAACTTCAGCGTGCAGCTCTCCCCCACGCCACGCGGCGCCCGCCTCGCGCGACTGCTCGCGACGGAGCAGCTCCGCTCCTGGGAACTGCCCCTGGACCCGGCACGCCTCCTCGTCGCCGAACTGGCCAACAACGCGGCGGACCACGGACGCGTCCCCGGCCGCGATTTCCGGCTCACGCTCTACGTCGTCGGCGAGACCCTCCGTATCGAGGTCACCGACACCCGAGGCCAGGAACTCCCCCGCCCCCAAGCACCCGCCCCCGACGCCGAATCCGGCCGTGGCCTGCTGCTCGTGGAAGCGCTGGCGGACCGCTGGGGAGTAACCGAGGGCCGCTTCCCGCGCAAGACCGTCTGGGCGGAACTGAGCCTTACGGCACCGCGACCCACGTTTTGAGGTTGCGGTGCCATCGGCGCCTTACCAATAACAAGAACTCGGCGAAAAGAACCCCACCAAGCCCCACCCCTCCCGCCCGAGGCAGGTCGTCACTCGGGCGGGTGAACATCACCGGCTCGGCTGGCTTTTCGGGTCCCCGACTCCCCTACTCTCAGCGCAAACGACCGAGAAATACTTCGGCCCCCGCCGGGACTGGCATCCCACTGCGAGGGCCTACCACCAAGGAAGCAAACCCTAGGAACTTCCCGATGGATACCCAAAACCCTAGCGCGCCCTCGCGCGCCCAGTCAGCCCCTGCCGCCGATCCGACCCGTCCGCGTCGCCACGGCGGCGGCATCATCCACGAGAACACCCGCCACACCACCCGCTTCGTGGTGATCGGCAACCACCTGGCCCAGCACCCGGAGCTGTCACTGCTGGCGATCGGCCTCAGCTGCCACATCCAGTCGCTGCCCACCGGCGCGGGCGCCGACATCAAGACGCTCACCGCCCGTTTCAAAGAGGGCCCCACCCGCATCGCGTCCGCCCTGCGCGAGCTGGAGACCCACGGCTACCTGCGCCGCGAGCGCGTACGCACGTCCACCGGCCGCATCGTCACCCGCACGGTCTCCTGCAACCAGCCGAAGACGCCCCGCCGCGAGCCGGCCGACACCGGCTGCCCGGACCGCCCGACGCCCCGGCCCACCCGCCCGGCGGGACGGCCCCCGAAGCAACCGGAGCACTCAGCCCCTCCCCGCCCGCGCCACACCGGCACCGAAACGCGCCCCCGCAAGGCCCTCCCCGCCGTACCCCAGCCCAGCTGCACCGCCCCCGCCCTCCTCCAGCAGGCCACCGACCTCCTCACCACCCTGCGCCGACACGACCCCCGCCTCCTCCTCTCCGCGACGGACACCGCCCACCTGGCCCCCGGCGTCGCCGCCTGGCTGGAACGGGACGTCACCCCCACCGCCGTACGCCACGCCCTGACCACCGACCTGCCGGACGCCCCCCTGCGACGCCCCGCAGCCCTCCTCGCCCACCGTCTCGCAGCTCAGCTGCCGCCCCCGCCGCCGTACAGGGCCCCGGCCAATCCGCCACCACCCCGCTACGAGGTGCGCAACTGCGACGGCTGCGACCGCGGCTTCCGCGCCCCCAAAACCGAAGACCGCTGCCGGGAATGCCGAACGAACACAAGCGGCGCACCGCCCAGGACACCCCCTGGGCATGTCCCTTCACACACTCGTTGACCAGGAGAAACGCACCTCGATGTTCGCGTCCCGATTCCCCAGCCGTCCCGGACGACTACCCTGGCCAGTGCACTCCCGGGAGGACTCCATGAGCACTCAGGCCGACCACGGACACGAGCTGGTCCCCCGCCCCGAGCAGACGCCGGACGCGCTGCGAGCCGCCCTCGCCGTCGTCGCCCCCGGGCGTCTGCCGGAGATGCAGCAGACCAAGGAAGAGGCGTTCGCCGAGGCCCTGGAATGGCAGTCGCTCAGCCCGGTACGCAGCTGGGCCCTGGCGTGGGCCCGTGACATCGAGATCGCCCGTCGGCCCGACCTCGCGGTCCGCCACACCCGGGCCAAGAACAACCTGGAACACAAGGACGCGGACGTGGCCCGTGAAGCCCTGCGAGAGCTGAGTGCCGTCCTGGACGAGGCGATGAAGGCAGTACACGCTTGAGCTGAGCCTGGGAGTACGCCTTCGGCGCGGAGGAAGCCGCCCGCACCGCCCCGCCCGTCTTCCTCACAGCCGGGGAACGCAAGGCCGCCGAGCTGGTCAGAGCGGCAGAAGCACGGTACCTGCACGGTCGCACGTACGGCGGAGACGACCCGAAAGGCGGCGACATCACGGTCCCCGGCGGAATGTTCACCTACCAGATCGTCGTGCGGGACGAACGGGTCTACGTCGTCCAGATCACCTACCTGGGCTTCTGACGAGAGCGACGAGGGCCGGCAGTCCTGACGTACAGCCAGGAGCACGTGCTTCGAGGGGAGTACCCGGCGTTGCGGTCGTGTGCGTAACATCGTCGCTCGAAAAGGCTGTTGACCAGCCGAAGCAGCTCAGTCTCAGGGTTGGGAAATGACGGACAACGGCGGTGGCGCCGGGGCGCCGGTACGGCGCTCCCGGCTCGCCGACTACGCGGAGATGACCCGGCTGCCCGAACCGCCGGATGCAGCCCCGGAGCCGCCTGAGCCCGACACCGCCGAGACGGCCGAGGCCGCCGGGCCACCCGGCTCGGGAGAGCCGGGTGAGAGCGTCGGGCCGTCCGCCGAGGAGGTAGCGGCCCGGCGTCGCGAGTTCGCCGGGCTGCTGGCGACATTCACGGGAATTGCCGTAGCAACCAGCCGGAAGTAGCAGCCCTGCATGAGTTCCGAACACTCCGACTGCCGGATCAACCCCCGCTTGGCCCAAGACCTGGGCGGCTACATCGTGCCGGGAGGGCCGCCTCGCTACGCCCGTCACACAGGCCGGCCCGTGCAGTACGTGGCGATCGCCGACTCCGACGATCAGGTGATCGGTTACGTGTGGGTGAACGACGAGGACGAAGCCGGGTCGGTGTGGCCGCGCAACGCTGCGGGACCTGCCGCCGCCAACGAAGCGGGTGTCTGGGGGAAGCGCCTGCGTATCGCCAAGGAACGCGGGCTCCGGCCCACGCAGGCTCTGGCCGAGTTGCTGGCGACGCCGTCCACCAGCCCGAGGAGTCACATCGTGCCGGACTCCCTCGCCGAGGCCGAAAGCCTCGCCGTCCTGGACGACCTCACCGAGCGGAGGTGGGGCAGGGACAACGTCAAGGGCGGCGCCATGGCGGCGATCTACGGTCTCGCCATCGGTGACGCCCTGGGCTACCCCACCGAGTTCCTCGACATCGCCCAGCTCACCAGCCGCTACGGCTCCTGGCGGCAGCTGGAGCTGCCCATCCGTTCCGGCGTGGCCCGGGTCTCGGACGACACCCAGATGACACTGGCGGTGGTCGAGGCGCTGGCGGACGTCGTGGACGGCGGCGGGGTGGCCTCGCTGACCGCCGCGACCGCCGAGCCGGCGCTGCGCGCGCGCTTCGTGGCCTGGCTTCGCTCGCCCGACAACAACCGCGCACCGGGGCGGACCTGCCTGGACGCGTGCGCGGCCCTGGAGCGCGGTCTGCCGTGGCAGGAGGCCACCGTGATGGCCTCGAAGGGCTGCGGAGCGAACATGCGGGTGACGCCCGTCGGACTGCTGCCGGGGCTGACGGCGGAGCAGCGCGCGGGTACGGCCCAGTTGCAGGCCGCGCTGACCCACGGCCACCCCACCGCGCTCGCGGCCAGTGACCTCACCGCACACGCCGTATGGCTGCTGACGCACAACTGCCACCCCTCCGAGCTGCTGCCGCGCCTGCGCCACTACGGCCGCTCCGCACGCCGGACGTACCACGGCGACTGGCTCGGCGACCTGGCGCGGCGGGCGGGCGCGGCCGACCCCGCCGACTTCATCGCACACGGCTGGGACGAGACCCTCGCGGCCCTCGACACCGTCTCGGCCGCCCTCGGCCACCCGGACCCGGAGCGCGACCCCTGCGAGGTGGCCGGCGCGGGCTGGATCGCCGAGGAGGCGCTCGCCACCGCCCTGTACTGCTTCCTGCTCTTCCCCGAAGAGCCCGTGGCGGTCGTCCAGCGAGCGGCGTTCTCCTCCGGCGACTCCGACTCCGTCGCCGCGCTGGCCGGGGCGTTCGCGGGGGCGTCGGTCGGCGGCTCCGCCTGGCCGGCCGACTGGGTACGCGCGCTTGAGTACGAGGCTCAGGTGCGTCCTCTCGTCGTCCCGTGGAACTCGGGAAACCCGAAGAGCTACCGGGGCACGCCGCCACCGCCGCCGGGACGCCGCGCATGAGCCGGCCCGTGCGGCTGGCCGAGGAGTGGCTGCGGCAGACCTACAACGGTCTGGTGGAACTGACCGTCCCCGACGTCGTGCACGAGGCCCCCACTGCCTGGTTGCTCAGCTGCCGAACCGTGGCACAGCCGGGTTTCCCGCGTACGCCGATGCTCGCTGCGTCCGTCGTCGTACCGAAGTACAGCGGCCTGCCGTACCATCCGTCTCCCAGCGCTCCCCTCGCCGATCTGGAGCACGTCCCCAATTGGGAGCAGGTCAACCGAGTGGTGTCCCAGCCGCAGCGGCTCAATGTCCGCGGCCGGGTCGTCGCACTGCACCATCGCATCGACCGGATCGCCGTGACCGCGTTGCCGTGGGCGCCCGGCCACGAGGCTCCGGGATGGTGGGGCAGGCTGGCCAAGCGCTATTTCCCGGGGTTTCGGGAGACGGTGGTCGGCGGCTGGGACGACGTCATACGCACCGTCGCCGACGCGGGGCCGGATGCCCGAGGCCTGGTCTGGGTCAGGCGCGAGGCTGGCGGTCAGGAGATCACAGGACATCTCGTCTACGTCCACAACAACAACGGCCAAGTCGTCTTTCTCGATGAGATGACCGCCTCTTTGGCGAAGTTGGAGACCGAGAACGTCCGCGAGCTCCGCCTGTTGCACTAGCCGCCGCAGCGCCTCACCAGAACGTCGTGCATCAGAACACCCCGTACCTGATGGAGCCGGACAAGTGGTCACCAAGGACGAGGCAGTTGCTACTGCCGCTCATTACGTGAAGACCTCCGCCTATGCAGAGCGAGCCGATTCCGTCGTCATGCTTCCGGACACGGCGGTCGAATACACGTATGGCTGGACTGTGCTCTTCGACTTCAAGGAGCACATCGAGACCGGCGACTTCACGAAGAAGCCGTTCAGCCCGGTCGTTGTCGTCCCCCATGACGGCACGGCCGCCCACATGGCGCCGACCTTCCCCGCGACCGCGCAGTACATGGAGATGCGCGCGTCCGGCGATTGGCCTCCGGCCAGAGGGCGCTGACGGACCGGGCCTGATGGCCCGGGGAATCAAGTGATCGAGGCCTCGGCCGTGCTACCGCTTCCTCCGACGCGGCATGCGGCGAGGGCGAGGACCGGCGGAGCCACCGAGTACCGGACGTGGTTCATGTTCACGACACAACTTGTGCCACAGGTCCGGACCAACCTCTTGCCCCCGCCCCTCCCCCGTCGCAAGCTCCCCTCATGGAGCTGGAGTTGCGGCATCTCAAGACGGTCCGGGCCATCGCCGACGCCGGCAGCCTCACCAGGGCGGCGACGGCGCTCGGCCTCGCACAGCCCGCGCTGAGCGCACAGCTCAAGCGGATCGAAAGGGCCCTGGGAGGCGCGCTGTTCGTGCGGGGCAGACACGGGGTGCGGGCCACCGCGCTGGGCGAACTGGTGCTGGAGCGCAGCCGGATCGTGCTGCCCGCGGTGACCGAGTTGCAGCAGGAGGCGGCCCGGTTCGCCCGGGCCCCGCGTACCGCCGAGCGGCTTCGGTTGGGCGGCACCCACGGGCCCCTGCTGGGTGCCTTGGTCGACCGGCTGGCGGGCGTGGCGCCGGACGCCCGGATGACGACCTGTACGTCCTGGTCGGAGAGGGAACTGGCCGAGCAGCTGGCGGAGGGACGGCTGGACTTCGCGCTCGCCGGGACCTGCGGATCCGCCTCCCCGCCCGGCGCCGCAGGGCTGGTCTGGCGGGAGGTCGCCGTCGACCCGGTGTTCGTGATGCTGCCCGACGGCCACCCGCTCGCCCGGCGGACGGAGGTGGACCTGACCGAGCTGGCGGACGAGGAGTGGGCCTGCGTGCCCGGTGACGGCTGCTTCGGCGACTGCTTCGCCGCGTCGTGCGCCCGGGCAGGGTTCACCCCGCGCCGCATGTACGAGACGGACACCGCGTCCCTCGTGCACCTGGTGCAGGTGGGGCGGGCGGTCGGGCTGTGCCGGGCGACCTTCCCGTCCACGCCCGGCATCGTCACCCGGCCGCTCACCGGCACCCCGCTGGCCTGGCGGCACCTGCTCGGCTGGCACGCGGTGACGCAACGGCAGGACACCGCCGCGACCGTGCTCGCGCAGGCCCGCATGGCGCACGCGGGGGTCGCGGCGAGCAGTGACAGCTACACGGAGTGGATGGCGGCGCACCGGGTTCCGTGACACCGACCGTGTGCCTGCCGCATCACCTGCCGTATCGCCCTCCGTAACACCTTCCGCAACGCCTTCCATAACACCGGGGAGAGGGCCGACCGACGTCTTATGGCCACCGGTCGGTCCTCCCTACGGTTTCGGCACCTCCCCACCGAGACCGAGGAGAAGGCCCCATGCCCCACCGACACCGACACACCAGAGCCGTGGGTGCGGCCGTCGCCGCGACGGCCGCCCTGCTCGTGGCCGGGCTCAGCGGCTCCGCGAGCGCCGGGACGGCTCCCGCCGACTCCGCACCCACCGCGGCCGAGACCCTCCGCACCGACGCCGCGCCTGTCGCCCTCCTCGACGCCATGCAGCGCGACCTCGGCCTCGACCGGCGGCAGGCCGAGCGCCGCCTCGTCAACGAGGCCGAGGCGGGCGCCGCCGCGGGCCGGCTCCGCGCCGCGCTCGGCGGCGACTTCGCCGGCGCGTGGCTGCGGGGCGCCGAGTCGGGCACGCTGACCGTGGCGACGACCGACGCGGACGACGTCGCGGCGATCGAGGCGGCGGGCGCCGTGGCCACCGTCGTACGGCACTCGCTCGCCGACCTGGACGCGGCCAAGTCCCGGCTGGACCGGGCCGCCACCGGCCGGGACACCACCGACGCGCCGGTCCGGTACGTCGACGTGCGGACGAACACGGTCACCGTGCAGGCGATACGGCCGTCCGCCGCCCGTGCCCTCCTCGACGCGGCCGGGGTCGACGCCGGGCTCGCGCGGGTCGAGAGGACGTCCGAGAAGCCCCGCCCGCTGTACGACCTGCGGGGCGGCGAGGCGTACTACATCAACAACAGCGGACGCTGCTCGATCGGTTTCCCGGTCACCAAGGGCACCCAGCAGGGCTTCGCCACCGCCGGTCACTGCGGACGGACCGGGGCGAGCACGAGCGGCGCCAACCGGGTGGCCCAGGGCACCTTCCAGGGCTCCGTCTTCCCCGGCCGGGACATGGCCTGGGTGGCCACCAACTCCAGCTGGACGGTGACCCCGTACGTCAGCGGCGCCGGCGGGCAGAACGTCCAGGTGACCGGGTCCACGCAGGCCCCGGTCGGCGCGTCCGTGTGCCGTTCCGGTTCCACCACCGGCTGGCACTGCGGCACCGTCCAGCAGCACAACACCAGCGTGACCTACCCCGAGGGCACCATCAGCGGCGTCACCCGCACCACGGTGTGCGCCGAGCCCGGCGACTCCGGCGGCTCGTACATCTCCGGCAGCCAGGCGCAGGGCGTCACCTCGGGCGGCTCGGGCGACTGCCGCTCCGGCGGCACGACGTACTTCCAGCCGATCAACCCGCTGCTGCAGAACTACGGCCTCACCCTGGTGACCACCGACGACGGCGGCCCCGAGGAGCCGCCGCCCGGTGAGGGCGGCACCTGGGCGGCCGGCACCGTCTACCAGCCGGGCGCCACGGTGACGTACGGCGGCGCCACCTACCGCTGCCTCCAGGGCCACCAGGCCCAGCAGGGCTGGGAGCCGCCGAACGTCCCGGCACTGTGGCAGCGCGTGTGAGTCACGGAGTGACGGACTGACCCACGGGGGACGACGGGGGCGGGCCCGGGTGCGCTGAGGGAGAGCACCCGGGCCCGGTCGCGTCGTCACGTCGTCACGTCGTCGCCGCGTCGGTCCCCGTCCGGGACCGACGGTCCCCGGCCCTCATGTGCGGGTCACCCGTCCGCAGCCTTCCGAGTCGGCCCCCGTGAGGGGCTGACTGCGGTCGTAGGGGTCCACCGTGGGCCCGGTGGGCCGCTCGCCGCTGGGGCCGTCGGCGGCGAAAGCGGGGTGCAGGTAGCCGTCGTCGATGTCGCAGTCGGTGTTGTTGTGCTCCGAGAAGTACTTCTCCAGCAGGAGCTTTCCCTCGGTCACGTCCCATCTGGCCGGGTCGTTCAGCGTCAGGGTGAGCACGCGGCGGACGATCGTGCGCGACACCTCTCCGTCGTCCCCGTCCGCCCGCACGAGCGGATAGACGAAGGTGTAGTCCGCGTTCACCTTCACCACGCCCGGCTCCCCGGCGGCCAGGGTCATGTGGCCGCGGACCTTGACCACGTCGCCGGCCGGGCGCACCTCGTCCGGGTCGAAGCGGGTGAAGAGCCGGAGCGGGTCGTGCTCCTCGTCCGGTGCCCGCAGTGACCGGCGCAGCTCCGGCAGGAGCTCCGGTTGCTTCGGGTCGAGGACGGCCAGCGCCTCGTCCGGCTGCTCGCCGCGCAGCACTCCGGGGTCGAGGTTGGCGGAGACCAGGAGCTCCTTGGTGCGGCGCAGCGCGAACGCCACGTCCTTCTCGCTCATGCCGGAGAGCGCCTTCGCCGCCGGTACCTCGATGGCGTCGGCGCCCTCGGCCCACCGTTCGGCCGGCGAGCCGCGGAAGGGGTGCTCGCGGGTTGCCCGTCCCGACCGGGCGGGGTCCCCGGGGGCGCCGGTCGGCAGCGCGTTCTCGGCCGCCAACGGCTGTTCGGCGCCGCCGCCTCCGCCGGGCAGCCGGTCCAGGAGCAGCGAGGGCCGTACGGCGACGACCGCGAGGGCCGCCAGCACCAGCACGCCGACGACCGTACCCAAGCGGCGTCGGCGGGAGCCGCCGCCCTTGCTCTCCTGCCCTGCCGGGCCCGTACGCCATCCCGGTGGGGCCGGCGGCCCCGGTTCCTTCCGCTTGCGGCCCGGTACTCGGCCGCCCCGGCCCCCGCCCGGGGCGGCGCGCCGCGCCGCCTCGTCCTCCTCCCGCAACCGCCGAGCCACCATCCGCGCCCGTGCGGACGGTTCCTTGGGCGCGGAGGGGGCGTGACCGCCCTCGGCGGCTTCCCGCAGGAACGACTCCAGTTGCTCGTCGGACAGGGAGGGGGCCGGGTCGTCGTCGGAACGGTCGGGAGGCGGAACAGTACTCACGGACTCACTTTCCGGGCAGCGGAACGGGACGGGGACTTTTCCGCGATCAATAGTGGCGTCGTGTGAAGGAAAAGTGGGGTGTCATGCGGGATTCGTGACCGAATTCTCCGTGCTCCGACGCCCCGTGGGCGTCAAGGCCCCGAAGTCCCGCGTCCTCTGCGGGGATCAGGCCCGCAGAAACGCCAGCACCGCCAGTACCCTGCGGTGCGTCTCGGTGGCCGGGGGCAGGTCGAGCTTGGTGAGGATGCTGCCGATGTGCTTGCCCACGGCGGCCTCGGAGACGACCAGTTCGCGGGCGATGGCGCCGTTGGACCTGCCCTCGGCGATCAGGGCCAGCACCTCCCGCTCGCGCGGGCTGAGCCGCTCCAGCGGGTCCCGGCGGCGCCGCAGCAACTGGCGTACGACTTCCGGGTCGACGACCGTGCCGCCGTCCGCGACCTCGGCCAGCGCGTCGACGAACTCCTCGACCTGGCCGACGCGGTCCTTCAGCAGGTAGCCGACACCCGTGCCGTCGCCGGAGTCCAGCAGTTCGGCGGCGTAGGTCCGCTGCACGTACTGGCTGAGGACGAGGACGGGCAGGCCGGGGCGCCGCTCCCGCAGCCGCACCGCGGCGTGCAGGCCCTCGTCCTGGAAGCCGGGCGGCATGCGGACGTCCGTGACGACGATGTCCGGGGTGTGCTCCTCCGTCGCCGCGACCAGCGCCTCGGCGTCCCCCACGGCCGCCACGACCTCGTGGCCGCAGCGGCCGAGCAGGCCGACCAGCCCGTCCCGCAGCAGCACGCTGTCCTCGGCCAGTACTACGCGAAGCGTTCGGTCCGGTGCTCGGTCCACTCGCAAGGAATCTCCACGCGCAACAGGGTCGGTCCGCCCGGCGGACTGGACAGGGAGAGTCTGCCATCCAGTACGGACACCCGGTCGGCGAGCCCGGTCAGTCCGCTGCCCGCCCCGGCGTCGGCACCGCCCCGGCCGTCGTCGCGGACGTCGAGGAACAGCCGTCCGTCGCGGTGTCCGCCGGTCACCTCCACGCGGTCCGCGCCACTGTGCCTGGCGGCGTTGGCGAGGGCTTCGCAGACCACGAAGTAGGCGGCGGCCTCGACTGCCTGGGGCAACCGGCCCGGCAGCTCCAGGCGCACGTCCACGGGGACGGCGGACCGGTCGGCCGCGTCGTCCACGGCGGCCTGGAGACCGTGGTCGGCGAGCACCTTGGGGTGGATGCCGTGGATCAGTTCACGCAGTTCCTCCAGCGCCTTCCCCGCCTCCCCGTGGGCCTTCGCCAGCTGGTCGGCGAGCGGGCCGGGCGGCGCGTCCAGGCGGGCCAGGCCGAGGGCCATCGTCAGGGCGACCAGGCGCTGCTGGGCGCCGTCGTGCAGGTCGCGTTCGATACGGCGCCGCTCGGTTTCGAAGGCGTCCACCAAACGCACGCGTGAGCGCGTGAGTTCGACGACCCGGTCGCCCAGGTCGCCCTCGCGCGGGGCCACCAGGACACGGGTGAACTCGGCCCGCGCACCCGCCGCGAGACCCAGCGCGTAGGCGCCCAGGGCGAGCAGCAGCAGCCCGAGCACCGCCACGCCGAACGCGGCCGGCCAGGTGGTGACCGTCCACTGCTTGAGCACCTTCGCCTCCTCGCCGTCCCCGACGGTGGCCATCAGCAGCGGAGTGGCTGCCGTGGCGAGCGGCACCGCCAGCGCGGCGCAGACGACCAGCGCGTCCAGCGGCCAGAGCAGGAAGGCGAACAGCAGGGCGTAGCCGAGTTCCTGCCAGGTCGACCGCTCCCGCAGCCGGGTGGTCAGCCAGGCCCACAGGCCCGCGGCGTCGGGCGGCCGGTGCCGGCCGGGTACGGGATCGCGGTCGACCAGGCGCAGCCGGTGCCGTTCCAGATGGGCGACGGGGATGCCCGCGAGCGCGGTGAGGACGAGCAGCGGCAGCCCCACCACGACGACGGCGAGGAGGCCGCCGGCGGCCACCGCGGCCACGACTCCCACCAGGGTGACGGCACCGGCGACCGCCCCGGTCGTCAGGTAGGCGACCGCGCGCCACGGCCACGCCGACAGCAGGAAGCCGGGGCCGGACATGGCCTGCCACACAGTACGAGGGTGCATGCGGATCACCGTAGAACTCCCGCGTACGGCCGGGCCATCGGTCCAGGAGGCCTCCAGGGGGTATGGCCTGCCCTACCCCGGTTCTCGCCTCTGCCGCACTGCGCCGGGGTGGTCACGGACGGTTTCGTGGAGCCATCAGCCGGAAGCCGACGTGGTGGGGACAGATGAACGGTCAGATGAACGGTCGGACGAACGGCCGGATGAGCGGCCGGATGAGCGGCCGGATGAGCGGCCGGATGAGCGGTCGGATGAGCGGTCAGGTAAGCGGCCAGGTGAGCGACGGCGTGATCCAGTTGCGTTCCGTCAGCCGACGGTACGGATCGGGCGACAGCACCGTGACGGCCCTCGCCGAGGTCTCCCTCGCCTTCCCCGAAGGCACGTTCACCGCCGTGATGGGCCCCTCCGGCTCGGGCAAGTCGACGCTCCTGCAGTGCGCCGCCGGCCTGGACCGGCCCACGTCGGGGTCGGTCGTGGTCGGCGGCACCGAGCTGACCGGGCTGAGCGAGCGGAGACTGACCCTGCTGCGCCGGGAGCGCATCGGGTTCGTGTTCCAGGCGTTCAACCTGCTGCCTTCGCTGACCGCCGAGCAGAACGTGGCCCTCCCCCTGCGCCTGGCCGGCCGCCGCCCCTCCCGGGCACGGGTGCGCGAAGTACTCGCCCAGGTCGGCCTCGTCGACCGGGCCCGGCACCGGCCCACGGAGATGTCCGGCGGCCAGCAGCAGCGCGTCGCCCTGGCCCGCGCGCTGATCACCCGCCCCGACGTGCTGTTCGGTGACGAGCCGACCGGTGCGCTGGACTCGGGGACCGGCCGCGAGGTGCTGGCCCTGCTGCGCGGCATGGTCGACCGCGAGGGCCAGACCGTCGTCATGGTCACCCACGACCCGGTGGCCGCCTCCTACGCCGACCGCGTGGTCTTCCTCGTCGACGGCCGTGTCAACGGCGAGCTGGCCGACGCCGGCGCCGACCGCATCGCCGCGCACCTGACCCGGCTGGAGACCGTCCCGTGCTGAACGCCGCCCTGCGCACCCTGCGCACCCGCTGGGCCACCTTCGCCGGCAGCTTCGTCGCGCTGTCGCTGGGCGTCGCCCTCCTCGCCGTGACGGGGCTGGCCCTGGCCTCCTCGCTGGACGCGCCGGACCGCGCGCCGGAGCGGTTCGCCGCCGCGCCGGCCGTGGTCCGGGGGCAGGACACCCTGCGCGTGCCGACACCGGTCGGCGACCGTACGGAGGAGCTGGCGCAGCCGCGTGCGGTGTCCGCCGGGACGATCGCCGAGCTGGAGCGGCTCGGCCGGGTCGTCGAGGACCGGTCCTTCGCGGTACGCGCCGAGGGCGGGCCCGCCGACCTGGTCGGCCACCCCTGGTCGACCGCCGCCTTCGCCCCGTACACCCTCGACGCGGGCCGCGCGCCGCGCACGGCCGACGAGGTCGTCGTCACCGGCGGCTGGGCCGCGCCGGGCGAGCGGGTGCGGACGGACCGGGGCACCGTGCGGGTCGTGGGCACCGTGCCCGACCGCGGGTTCGAGGACGCCGTCTTCTACACCGACGCGCACGCCGCCCGGCTCTCACCGCTCAGCGTGCAGCTGGTGGTGGCCGGCGCGGACCCGACCGCGGTGCGGGACGCGGTGCGCGGCAGCGCGGGCGTCCAGGTGCTCACCGGGGACGACCGGCGGTACGCCGACGCCGACCCCGACCGGGACAGCGAGGCGCTGACCGCGATGAACGCCCTGTTCGGCACGGCCGGCGGCGTCACCGCGTTCGTCTCGGTGTTCGTCGTGGCGTCCACGTTCGCCTTCGCGGTCGCCCAGCGGCGGCGGGAGTTCGGGCTGCTGCGCACGGCCGGGGCGACGCCGGGGCAGATCCGCCGCATGGTGTTCGCCGAGGCCCTGCTGGTCGGCGTGCTCGCCTCGGCCGCGGGCTGCGTACTCGGCTCGTACGGCGCGCCGCGGCTGGCGGCGTGGGTGGTCGACGGCGGGCTGGCGCCGGCCTGGTTCACCATCGGCGACCACACCTGGCCGTACCACATGGCCTTCTGGACCGGGCTCCTCGTCGCCCTGTGCGGCGTGGTCGCGGCGTCCTGGCGGGCGGGCACGACCGGCCCCGCCGAGGCGCTGCGCGAGGCGTCCGTGGACGCCGGGTCGATGACACCGGGGCGGTGGCTGTTCGGTCTCGGGCTGCTGCTGACCGCCCTGGTGACGCTCGTCATCGCCCTGACCGGCGACCCCGGTGACCTGCTGCACCGCAAGACGTACGTGCTCCGGCCGATGCTGCTGATCACCGCGGTCGCGCTGCTCGCGCCGGTCGTGGTGCGTCCGCTGACCCGGGTGCTGGCCTGGCCGGCGGCCCGGTCGCCGGGCGCCACGGGCATACTGGTGCGCGAGAACGCGGCCGCCGGCGTGCGCCGTACCGCAGCCGTCGCGGCGCCGGTACTGGTCACCGTCGCCCTCGCGGGCTCCCTCCTCGGCGCCACCGCGACGCTCAACGAGGCGAAGGCCACCGAGACGCGCGAGCGGACCACCGCCGCCTTCGTGGTCACCGCGCCGGACGGCGCCCCCGGCACGGGCCCTGACACACGCACCACGGGCTTCGACGCGCGGACCGTGGAACGGATACGCGCCGTGCCGGGGACGGCGGAGGTCTCGCCCAGCTCGTCGAGCGCGGTGTACGTCCTGGAGGAGGGCGTGGCGCTCATCCGGTCCGAGGCCCGCGCCGTCGGCAGTCCCCGCGCCCTCGCCGCCACCTCCCGGCTGCCGCTCGCGGCGGGGAAGGCGACCGGCCTCGACGACCACTCCATCATCGTCAACGAGGAGTGGGAACGGCACTCCGTCGGCCGGAGCGTACGGGTGTGGCTGGGGGACGGTACGGAGAAGACGCTGCGCATCGCCGCGGTGATGCACACCGGCACCGGCGACAACGGCGTCTACGTCACTCCCGCCAACGCCCCCGGCGCCGCGGTCGACCGGGTGGACGTCGCCCTCACCGCCGGCGCCGATGCCGAGGCCGTGGCCGCCGGGCTGCGCGAGGCGGTGCGACCGGCCGGCGGAGAGGTGTTCACCAAGGACGAATGGGTCGCCGCCACCTACCCGGAGACCAACCGTCCGACCCGGGTCGGCCTCTTCCTGATCCTCGGCATCGCCCTGCTCTACACCGGCATCTCGCTGGTCAACACGATGGTGATGGCCACCTCCGACCGGGTCCGCGACCTGGCGGTACTGCGGCTGGCCGGGGCCACCGACGGGCAAGTGCTGCGGCTGGTCGGCGCCGAGTCGCTCCTGGTCGTCGCGGTCGGCGCGCTGCTCGGGCTGGTCGCCGCCGTGCTCAATCTCGCCGGGATGTGGGCGGCGCTCAGGCTGCTCTCGGTATACGCCACGCCCGTAGTGCCGTGGGAGACGATCGGCGCGGTCGTGGCCGCCTGCGCGTTCCTCGCGGTGCTCGCCTCGGTCGTCCCCGCCGCCCTGGCCCTGCGGCGCCGTCCGGCGGAGCTCGCGGGCATACGCGGCGAGTGACCTCGCTCCGGCACATCGCCGATCACCCTGCCCCACCCCGCCGACACGGCCTCTCACTCGCCGCCCGGGGTGAACACCTCGGCCGCCGACACGACGGCGATCGCCCGGTTGAGCCAGACGTTCAGGGTGTCGGGATCGGTGCAGCCGACGATGCGCGCCCGTTCCTCCTCGGACACCACGACACCACGACGCTCCAGCACACGCAGGACGGCCTCGGCAAGACCTTGGGCGTACCCCTCGGCCCGAAGGCTCTGAGCAG
>NZ_JBVJVN010000001.1:99855-195278 GCF_055603605.1 Streptomyces sp. NPDC037271 | reverse complement strand
CCCGCGTGAACCAGACGTCCAAGGTCTCCAGATCCGAACAGCCGACGATGCGCGCCCGTACCTCCTCGGACACCACGACACCACGACGCTCCAGCACACGCAGGACGGCCTCGGCAAGACCTTGGGCGTACCCCTCGGCCCGAAGGCTCTGAGCAGTCTGCGACCGGAAGAACGAGAGGTCGCGGCCCACGTGACTCAGCCCTCGCCCGGCGTGAACAGCTCGGCCGCCGACTCGGCCGTGACCGCCCGCGTGAACCAGACGTCCAAGGTCTCCAGATCCGAACAGCCGACGATGCGCGCCCGTACCTCCTCGGACACCACGACACCACGACGCTCCAGCAAACGCAGGACGGCCTCGGCAAGACCGGCCGCCCGGCCCTCCTCCCGGCCCTCCGCCCGGCCCTCCGCCCGGCCCTTCTCCCGGCCCTCCTCCCGGCCCTCCGCCCGGCCCTCCGCCCGAAGGCTCTGAGCAGTCTGCGACTGGAAGAACGAGAGGTCGGCAGCCATGATGTGCCTCCAGAGGTCTGCGGCCGGCGTCTTGCCGAGGCCTTGTTCCGTGAGCTCGATGAAGATGCTTGCGGTGTTCTCGTCGTCGGCCGACAGGTCGTTCAGTGCCGTCGCCAGAGCTTTCAGTATGGCACCGGCGTCCGGATCCCGGCGGTGCAGAGCCGCGGAGAGCACCGTCAGCGGAATGTCGCGCGCGGCCTCGTCGGGGCTGTCGATCACGGGCAGGCTGTCCGGTCCCAGGACCAGGGGGCGCACGGTGAGCGAGGGCCACTGCGGAGGGCCGATGTCGGCGTGCCGGGCCGCCCAGGACGCGGTGCGTCGGTCGGCGCAGACGACCAGCAGGACCGGCGGCAGGCCGTACTTGGCGTGCAGGTGCGACAGGTAGTACGCCCAGCTCGCGGGTTTGTCGGGGTCCGGTTTCCCCTGTGACTCCACGGCGAGGAGGAAGCTCTCGCCGTCCTCCGCGTCCATGCGCAGCAGCGTGTCCAGGCGCCGGTCCACGGGGCGGTTCTCGGTGAGGTCGGTGGGGAGGGGTGCCCCGGTGAGCGGACCGGCGAAGGTGATGCCGAGGCCCTTTACGGCACGGGCGAAGAGCCCCGGATCCTCCTGGAAGATCCGGTGCAGCGCCTCATGGGATGAGCTGACCATGCGCCGAACATAGGCCGGGTGGGACAACTACCACCGACATATGCCGTTGATTACTGCGATCGAGTGACGCCCGGGCCAGAGGGATTGACGCGAGATCACGAGGGACGCACGCGGCCGGCCACCGCCACCATGCGAAAGGGCCCGTACGACCGAAGTCGTACGGGCCCTTTCAGGCATCAGCCATCAGCCCATGTCAGGTCGGTGGACCGACAAGCAAGCGGAGCTTACTTGTTGATCTTCGTGACCTGGCCGGCGCCCACGGTCCGGCCACCCTCACGGATGGCGAACTTCAGGCCCTCTTCCATGGCGACGGGCTGGATGAGCTCCACCTTCATCTCGGTGTTGTCACCCGGCATGACCATCTCGGTGCCCTCGGGGAGGGTCACGACGCCGGTCACGTCCGTCGTACGGAAGTAGAACTGCGGACGGTAGTTGTTGAAGAAGGGGGTGTGACGGCCACCCTCGTCCTTCGACAGGATGTAGGCCTGGGCCTCGAACTCGGTGTGCGGCGTGACCGAACCGGGCTTGATGATGACCTGGCCGCGCTCCACGTCCTCGCGCTTGATGCCACGGAGGAGCAGACCGACGTTCTCACCGGCCTGGCCCTCGTCGAGGAGCTTGCGGAACATCTCGATGCCGGTGACCGTGGTGGTGGTCTTGTCCTGCTTGATGCCGATGATGTCGACGGTCTCGTTGACCTTGAGGACACCACGCTCGATGCGGCCGGTGACGACGGTGCCACGACCGGTGATCGTGAAGACGTCCTCGATCGGCATCAGGAACGGCTTGTCGACGTCGCGCTCGGGCTCCGGGATGGACTCGTCCACGGCCTTCATGAGCTCGAGGACCGAGTTGCCCCACTCCTTGTCGCCCTCGAGGGCCTTCAGAGCGGAGACCTTGACGACCGGCAGGTCGTCGCCCGGGAACTCGTACTCGGAGAGGAGCTCACGCACCTCGAGCTCGACGAGCTCCAGGATCTCCTCGTCGTCCACCATGTCGGCCTTGTTCAGGGCGACGACGATGTACGGAACGCCGACCTGGCGGGCCAGGAGCACGTGCTCCTTGGTCTGCGGCATCGGGCCGTCGGTGGCGGCGACCACGAGGATGGCGCCGTCCATCTGCGCGGCACCCGTGATCATGTTCTTGATGTAGTCCGCGTGACCGGGGCAGTCGACGTGGGCGTAGTGACGCGTCTCGGTCTGGTACTCGACGTGCGCGATGGAGATGGTGATACCGCGCTGACGCTCCTCGGGCGCCTTGTCGATCTGGTCGAAGGCCGAGGCCTCGTTCAGCTCGGGGTACGCGTCGTGCAGCACCTTGGTAATGGCGGCCGTGAGGGTCGTCTTACCGTGGTCGATGTGACCGATGGTGCCGATGTTGACGTGCGGCTTAGTCCGCTCGAACTTCGCCTTCGCCACTGGGGTCCTCCTGTGGAGTGGTTCTGTACGCCTTACTCATCGGCGCCAGGTGATCTTTGCTGGAAAGCCCGGGTGCCGGGGGCATTCCACCGGGTTCACGGCGGAATGCCCCATGCAGGCTCCGGGGTCAAGCCTAAAGCGTGAGAACGGGGTCCGTTAAACGGAGTAGTCCGTTACTCGCCCTTGGCCTTCGCGATGATCTCCTCGGCGACGTTCCGGGGAACCTCGGCGTAGGAGTCGAACTGCATCGAGTAGCTTGCGCGACCCGACGTCTTGCTGCGGAGGTCTCCGACGTAGCCGAACATCTCCGAGAGGGGCACGAGGCCCTTCACGACGCGGGCACCCATCCGCTCCTCCATGGCCTGGATCTGGCCACGACGGGAGTTGATGTCGCCGATGACCTCGCCCATGTAGTCCTCGGGCGTGGTGACCTCGACGGACATCATCGGCTCCATGAGGACCGGCGAAGCCTTGCGCGCGGCCTCCTTGAAGGCCTGCGAACCGGCGATCTTGAAGGCGAGCTCGGAGGAGTCGACCTCGTGGTAGCCGCCGTCGATGAGCGTGACGCGGACGCCCGTCATCTCGTAGCCGGCCAGGATGCCGAACTGCATGGCCTCCTGGGCACCGGCGTCCACCGAAGGGATGTACTCCTTCGGGATACGGCCACCGGTCACCTTGTTCACGAACTCGTACGAGCTGTCGCCGCCCTCGATCGGCTCGATCGCGATCTGCACCTTGGCGAACTGACCGGTACCACCGGTCTGCTTCTTGTGGGTGTAGTCCACGCGCTCGACGGCCTTGCGGATCGTCTCACGGTACGCGACCTGGGGCTTGCCGACGTTGGCCTCGACCCGGAACTCACGGCGCATGCGGTCGACCAGCACCTCGAGGTGCAGCTCGCCCATACCGCCGATGATGGTCTGGCCGGTCTCCTCGTCGGAGTGGACCTGGAAGGACGGGTCCTCCTCGGCGAGGCGCTGGATCGCGACGCCGAGCTTCTCCTGGTCGCCCTTCGACTTGGGCTCGATGGCGACCTCGATGACCGGCGCCGGGAAGTCCATGGACTCCAGGATGACCGGGCTCTTGTCGTCGGACAGCGTCTCACCGGTGGTGGTCTGCTTCAGGCCCATGACGGCGACGATGTCGCCGGCGCCCACCGACTCGATCTCCTCACGCTTGTTGGCGTGCATGCGGTAGATCTTGCCGATGCGCTCCTTCTTGCCCTTGACGGAGTTCAGCACCGCGGTGCCGGACTCCAGGCGGCCCGAGTAGACCCGGACGAAGGTGAGCTTGCCGAGGTGCGGGTCGCTCATGATCTTGAACGCGAGCGCGGCCAGCGGCTCGTCCTCGGACGGCTTGCGCTTGACGACGACCTCGGGGTCCTTGACGTCGTGGCCCTCGATGGCCTCGACGTCGAGCGGGGTCGGCAGGTAGCGCACGACCGCGTCGAGCAGGGGCTGGACGCCCTTGTTCTTGAACGCGGTGCCGCAGAACACCGGGGTGACCGTGGTGTCGTCGGACTTGCCGGAGGCGATGGTGACACGACGGATCGCGGCGTACAGCTGCTCCTCGGTGGGCTCCTGGCCCTCCAGGAACAGCTCCATGATCTCTTCGTCGTTCTCCGCGACGCCCTCGACCAGCTTGCCGCGCCACTCCTCGGCGGCCTCGGTGTGCGTGGCCGGGATGTCCACGGTCTCGTACATCTCGCCCTTGGCCGCGTCGGCGGACCACACGAGCGCCTTCATGCGGACCAGGTCCACGACGCCCTTGAAGTCGGCCTCGGCGCCGATCGGGAGCTGCATGACGAGCGGCTGGGCGCCCAGGCGGTTCGAGATCATCTCCACGCAGCGGTGGAACTCGGCGCCGGTACGGTCCAGCTTGTTGACGAAGCAGATGCGCGGCACGCCGTAACGGTCGGCCTGACGCCACACCGTCTCGGACTGCGGCTCGACACCGGCGACACCGTCGAACACGGTCACGGCACCGTCGAGCACACGCAGGGAACGCTCCACCTCGACGGTGAAGTCGACGTGCCCCGGGGTGTCGATGATGTTGATCGTGTAGTCGTTGTCCTCGAGCGGCCAGTGGCAGGTGGTCGCAGCAGACGTGATCGTGATGCCACGCTCCTGCTCCTGCTCCATCCAGTCCATCGTGGCGGCGCCGTCGTGGACCTCACCGATCTTGTACGACACGCCCGTGTAGAACAGGATGCGCTCGGTGGTGGTCGTCTTGCCCGCGTCGATGTGGGCCATGATCCCGATGTTGCGGACCTTGGCCAGGTCAAGTGAAGTGGTAGCCATAAGGCTTCAGTCTTCTCTCGGTCTCGATGTGGGTAGCGACTACCAGCGGTAGTGCGCGAAGGCCTTGTTGGACTCGGCCATCTTGTGCGTGTCCTCGCGCTTCTTCACAGCGGCACCGAGGCCGTTGGACGCGTCGAGGAGCTCGTTGAGCAGCCGCTCGGTCATGGTCTTCTCGCGACGGGCGCGGGAGTAACCGACCAGCCAGCGCAGCGCGAGGGTGTTGGCGCGACCGGGCTTGACCTCGATCGGCACCTGGTACGTCGCACCACCGACGCGGCGGGACTTGACCTCGAGGGTCGGCTTGATGTTCTCGAGAGCGCGCTTCAGCGTGATGACCGGGTCGTTGCCGGTCTTCTCGCGCAGGCCCTCCATGGCGCCGTAGACGATGCGCTCGGCGGTGGAGCGCTTGCCGTTCAGCAGCACCTTGTTGATCAGGGAGGTCACCAGAGGAGAACCGTAGACCGGGTCGATGATGACCGGGCGCTTCGGGGCGGGGCCCTTACGAGGCATTCTTACTTCTCCTTCTTGGCGCCGTAGCGGCTGCGGGCCTGCTTGCGGTTCTTCACACCCTGGGTGTCAAGCGAACCGCGGATGATCTTGTAGCGAACACCCGGCAGGTCCTTCACACGGCCGCCGCGCACGAGCACGATGGAGTGCTCCTGCAGGTTGTGCCCCTCACCCGGAATGTAAGCAGTGACCTCGATCCCGCTGGTCAGACGCACACGCGCGACCTTACGCAGGGCCGAGTTCGGCTTCTTCGGGGTGGTCGTGAACACACGCGTGCAGACGCCGCGACGCTGGGGCGAACCCTCGAGTGCGGGCGTCTTGTTCTTCTCGACCTTGTCCTGCCGGCCCTTCCGGACCAGCTGCTGGATCGTAGGCACTACTTCTCCGGTTTCTGTGTGCCGAATGGTGAAGCTAACCTGGAACGTCGCCGACCCACGCGGTCGGGTGTGTCGAAGCCGCGGACTTTCGCCGCAAGGCGAAAGGGGCGCGGATTGCGGTGGCCGGTCTTGACCCTCACAGCGGTTGAAGGCACGCGCGAGGGCCAGGGCACACCCCAGGCACAAGGTCTGAGCGTACCTATCGCATTCGCTGCGGTCAAAACAAATGCGCGGGACCGGCACCGGCACCCGATTCACCCCGCTGTGCCCCGATCGGCGCAGGGCGCCTCAGGACCGCGGCACGGGGACGCGCGGCTCCCGCACCTCGCCGGGACCGGCGGCGGCCCGTCCGTCGTCGGACGGCGGCGGGGCGGCCGTGTCGTCGCGGACGAAGTACGTCGGGCGGTTCTGCACGGCCGTGTATATGCGGCCGACGTACTCGCCGAGCAGCCCGACGCAGATCAGCTGCACGGCGCCGATGAAGACGATGCCGGTGAAGAGCGACGTCCAGCCGGGCACCGTGCGGCCCAGGGCGAAGGCGACCAGCGTGTAGACCAGCAGCCCCAGGCACACCACGAAGGCGCCGGCGCCCAGCCAGGTGGCCAGCCGCAGCGGGGCCGCGGAGAACCCGGTGACGCTGTCGACCGCGAGCCGGATCATCCGGCCCAGCGGGTACTTGGTGCGGCCCGCGGTGCGCGGGGCACGCTCGTACGTCACCCGGCCGCTCGGGAAGCCCAGCCAGGGCACCAGGAGCCGGTAGACCCGCTGCTGGTCCGGCAGTGCCTTCAGCGCGTCCACGGCGGCCCGGCTGAGCAGCCGGAAGTCGCCCGCCTGCGCGAGGACCGACGGGCCCGCCAGGCGCCGCATCAGCCGGTAGTACAGGCCCGCCGACCACCGCTTGAACCCGGAGTCGCTGCTGCGGTCGACACGGACGCCGTACACGATGTCGAGCCCCTCCGCGCGGGCCAGCGCCAGCATCTCGGGGATCTTCTCCGGCGGGTCCTGGAGGTCGGCGTCCAGGCTCACCACGTACGCGCCGCACGCCCGGTCCAGGCCGGCGGTGAGGGCCGCCTGGTGGCCGGAATTGCGCCGCAGCGCGACCACCCGCAGTTCCGGCCAGCCCAGCCGGAAGGCGGCGAGCAGCTCCGCCGTACGGTCACCGCTGCCGTCGTCCACCGCGACGACCTCGTGGGCGACGCCCAGCTCCGCCAGGACCGGCCGCAGCCTGCTGACCAGCGCGGGCAGGACCTCTTCCTCGTTGTACATCGGAATGACGACCGACAGCACGACCGCTTCGTGCACGTCCCCGTCCCGTCCCTCGGGCACCGCGCCTCCCCTCCCCCGAACATCGAGCACAGATGTGCGACTCTTGTGCGATCTTATGGCAGCAACTGACGGTTGAGGGTGGACTGAGGGGGATGACAGCCATGGACACGGCTGCCGACGAAACGGTGACCGACGAGTCGGCGGGCGCACCGGAACGGCTGTCCGGCGAACGCCGGAAACACCACTGGAGGACCTGGCCGCCGACCCTGCCGGACGGCGCGCGCCCCTACCTGACCCCGCTCGTCCTGTACGGCGTCGCGAAACTCGTCGGCCTCACGGTCTTCGCCGCCCTGCTGGAGTACGCCGGGGACTACAAGGGGAAGAACCCGCGCTTCGGCGGCGGCGCCCACTGGTGGGACGTCCTGGCCACCTGGGACGGCTGGTGGTACCTCCAGGTCGCCGAGCACGGCTACAGCCCCTCCCTGGTGCCGCTCGACTCGGACGGCCTGTTCACGGTCCAGCAGAACTCGGTCGCGTTCTTCCCGCTCTACCCGGCCCTGATCCGTATGGTCTCGGAGACCACGGGCCTCGGCCTGTACGGCTCCGGGATCCTGGTCTCCGTCGTCTTCTCGTTCGTCGCGGCAGCGGGCATCTTCGCCGTGATCCGCCTCGTCGCCGGCGCCCGCGCGGGCACCATCGCCGCGGGACTGTGGGCCGTGGCCCCCGGCGCGGGCGTCGAGTGGGCGGTGTACTCCGAGTCCCTGTTCGTCGCCATCGCGGCCTGGGCCTGCTACGCCGTGATGACCAAGCGCTGGGTGGCGGCCGGCCTGCTGGCCTTCACCGCGGGCCTGAACCGCCCCACCTCCGCCGTCCTCATAGGCGCCGTGGGACTCGCCGCGCTGGTGGTCCTCGCCCGCCCCGCCACCCGACGCGAGCACGGCGTACGCGGCCCGGTGTACGCCATGGCCGTCGCCCCCCTGGGCCTGCTCGCCTACATCGCCTGGGTCGGCTACAGCATCGGCGAGCCGACGGCGTACTTCACGCTCCAGCGCGAGGGCTGGGCGCACTTCTTCGACTACGGCGCCCACACCCTGGACGTGCTGCTCAACCTCGCGGTGGGCCGCGGCGACTACCCCTTCGCCTTCTACACCCCCGACCTGCTGTCCCTCCTGCTGGTCCTGGCGCTGCCCTTCCTGATCGCCCTGATGTGGCGCAAGCGCCCCCCGCTGGTGCTCGTCGCGTACACCCTGGCGACGATCGTCACCGTCCTGGGCACCCAGCAGATGTTCGGCAACACGATGCGCTACCTGCTGCCCGCCTTCCCGCTCCTCCTGGCCCCGGCGGCGGCGCTCGCCCGCCTGAAGCTCCCGGCCCTGGCGGTCTTCTTCACCACGGCCGCACTCGCCTCCGGCTGGTACGCGCACTACGTCCTCTTCGAGCTGGGCGTGCCGTAGCCACCCCGTCGAGCACACGCCGAAGGGCGGCCACCCCACGGGGTGACCGCCCTTCGGTCGTAGCGGCCTTGTCAGGCGACTCGCTTACTGGTTGTACGGACCGTAGTCGTAGTCCTCCAGCGGAACGGCCTGGCCGGAGCCCGTGCCGAACGGCGAGTAGTCGATGTCGTCGTAGCCGACGGCCGAGTACATCGCGGCCTTGGCCTCCTCGGTCGGCTCGACCCGGATGTTGCGGTAGCGGGACAGGCCCGTACCGGCCGGGATGAGCTTACCGATGATGACGTTCTCCTTGAGGCCGATGAGGCTGTCGGACTTGGCGTTGATCGCCGCATCCGTCAGGACTCGGGTCGTCTCCTGGAAGGAGGCGGCCGACAGCCAGGACTCCGTCGCCAGCGAGGCCTTGGTGATACCCATCAGCTGCGGACGACCGGAGGCCGGGTGACCGCCCTCCTGGACCACACGACGGTTCTCGGTCTCGAACTTCGTGCGCTCCACGAGCTCGCCGGGCAGCAGCTCGGCGTCGCCGGACTCGATGATCGTCACGCGGCGCAGCATCTGCCGGATGATGATCTCGATGTGCTTGTCGTGGATCGACACGCCCTGCGAGTTGTAGACCTTCTGGACCTCGCCGACCAGGTGGACCTGGACGGCACGCTGACCCAGGATGCGCAGCACGTCGTGCGGGTTGGTGGCACCCACGGTGAGCTTCTGGCCCACCTCGACGTGGTCGCCCTCGCCGACCAGCAGACGGGAGCGCTTCGAGATCGGGAACGCCGTCTCGTCGCTGCCGTCGTCCGGGGTGACGACGATCTTCTTGGTCTTCTCGGTCTCCTCGATCCGGACGCGGCCGGAGGCCTCGGAGATCGGGGCGACACCCTTCGGGGTACGGGCCTCGAAGAGCTCGACGACACGCGGCAGACCCTGGGTGATGTCGTCACCGGCCACACCACCGGTGTGGAAGGTACGCATCGTCAGCTGGGTACCGGGCTCACCGATGGACTGGGCGGCGATGATGCCGACCGCCTCACCGATGTCGACCAGCTTGCCGGTGGCCAGAGAGCGGCCGTAGCACATGGCGCAGGTGCCGACCTGGGACTCGCAGGTCAGGATCGAACGGGTCTTGACCTCCTCGACACCGTGGCGCACCAGCTGGTCGATGAGCACGTCACCGAGGTCGACGTTGGCCGGCGCGATCACCTTGCCGTCGATGACGACGTCCTCGGCGAGCATGCGGGCGTACACGCTGGTCTCGACGTCCTCGGCCTTGCGCAGCGTGCCGTCGGCGTCGCGCGTGGCGATCGGCAGCTTGAGACCGCGCTCGGTGCCGCAGTCCTCCTCGCGGATGATGACGTCCTGGGAGACGTCGACCAGACGACGCGTGAGGTAACCCGAGTCGGCGGTACGCAGAGCGGTGTCCGCCAGACCCTTACGGGCACCGTGCGTGGAGATGAAGTACTCCAGCACGGACAGGCCCTCACGGAACGACGCCTTGATCGGACGCGGGATCGTCTCGTTCTTCGCGTTCGACACCAGACCACGCATACCGGCGATCTGACGCATCTGCATCATGTTGCCTCGTGCACCCGAGTTCACCATCATGAAGATCGGGTTGGTCTTCGGGAAGTTGTCGTTCATCGCCTCGGCGACCTCGTTGGTCGCCTTGGTCCAGATCGCGATGAGCTCCTGCGTGCGCTCGTCCTTGGTGATCAGACCGCGCTCGTACTGCTTCTGGACCTTCTCGTCCTGCGCCTCGTAACCCTTGACGATCTCCTTCTTCGCCTCGGGAACGACGACGTCGGAGATGGCCACGGTGACGCCGGAGCGGGTCGCCCAGAAGAAGCCGGACGCCTTCAGGTTGTCGAGCGTCGCCGCCACGATGACCTTCGGGTAGCGCTCGGCGAGGTCGTTGACGATCTCGGAGAGCTGCTTCTTGCCGACCTCGTAGTCGACGAAGGGGTAGTCCTCGGGCAGCAGCTCGTTGAAGAGCGCGCGGCCCAGCGTGGTCTTCAGGGTGAAGGTGTCACCCTGCTGCCACTCCGGCTCACCCTCCTCGCGGGCCGGGGGCTCCCAGCCGCGGGGCGGGATGGTGCCCACCGGGAAGCGGATGTCGACCTTCGACTGGAGCGACAGGTCGCCCGCGTCGAACGCCATGATCGCCTCGGCGGCGGAACCGAAGGCACGGCCCTCGCCCTTGAGGTCGCGGCCCTCGCCGTCGGTGGTGAGGAAGAACAGACCGAGGACCATGTCCTGGGTCGGCATCGTCACCGGACGGCCGTCGGCCGGCTTGAGGATGTTGTTCGAGGACAGCATCAGGATGCGGGCCTCGGCCTGCGCCTCCGCGGAGAGCGGCAGGTGGACGGCCATCTGGTCACCGTCGAAGTCCGCGTTGAACGCGGTGCAGACGAGCGGGTGGATCTGGATGGCCTTGCCCTCGACCAGCTGCGGCTCGAAGGCCTGGATGCCGAGGCGGTGCAGCGTGGGCGCGCGGTTCAGCAGAACCGGGTGCTCCGCGATGACCTCTTCGAGCACGTCGTACACGACCGTGCGGCCGCGCTCGACCATGCGCTTGGCGCTCTTGATGTTCTGCGCGTGGTTCAGGTCGACCAGGCGCTTCATCACGAACGGCTTGAAGAGCTCCAGCGCCATGGCCTTCGGCAGACCGCACTGGTGCAGCTTCAGCTGCGGGCCGACGACGATCACGGAACGCGCCGAGTAGTCGACTCGCTTGCCGAGCAGGTTCTGACGGAAGCGGCCCTGCTTGCCCTTGAGCATGTCGGACAGCGACTTCAGCGGACGGTTGCCGGGGCCCGTGACCGGGCGACCACGACGGCCGTTGTCGAAGAGCGCGTCGACGGCCTCCTGGAGCATGCGCTTCTCGTTGTTCACGATGATCTCGGGCGCGCCGAGGTCGAGAAGCCGCTTCAGGCGGTTGTTGCGGTTGATCACGCGGCGGTACAGGTCGTTCAGGTCGGAGGTCGCGAAGCGGCCACCGTCCAGCTGCACCATCGGACGCAGGTCCGGCGGGATGACCGGCACGCAGTCGAGCACCATGCCCTTGGGGCTGTTGCTGGTCTGCAGGAACGCGGAGACGACCTTGAGGCGCTTGAGCGCACGGGTCTTCTTCTGGCCCTTGCCGGTGCGGATGATCTCGCGGAGGCGCTCGGCCTCCTCGTCGAGGTCGAAGGACTCCAGGCGCTTCTGCAGGGCAGCGGCGCCCATGGAGCCGTCGAAGTAGGTGCCGAAGCGGTCGCGCAGCTCGCGGTAGAGCAGCTCGTCGCCCTCCAGGTCCTGGACCTTGAGGTTCTTGAACCGGCTCCACACCTCGTCGAGGCGGTCGATCTCGCGCTGCGCGCGGTCGCGCAGCTGCTTCATCTCACGCTCGGCACCCTCGCGCACCTTGCGGCGCACGTCGGCCTTGGCACCCTCGGCCTCGAGCTCGGCCAGGTCGGTCTCGAGCTTCTTGGCGCGGGCCTCCAGGTCGGCGTCGCGACGGTTCTCGATCTGCTGGCGCTCGACGGAGACGTGGGCCTCCAGCGAGGGCAGGTCGCGGGTGCGGCGCTCCTCGTCGACGTACGTGATCATGTACGCGGCGAAGTAGATGACCTTCTCGAGGTCCTTCGGGGCGAGGTCGAGCAGGTAGCCCAGCCGCGACGGAACGCCCTTGAAGTACCAGATGTGGGTGACGGGGGCGGCGAGCTCGATGTGGCCCATCCGCTCGCGGCGCACCTTGGCGCGCGTGACCTCGACGCCACAGCGCTCACAGATGATGCCCTTGAAGCGGACGCGCTTGTACTTGCCGCAGTAGCACTCCCAGTCCCGGGTCGGACCGAAGATCTTCTCGCAGAAGAGTCCGTCCTTCTCGGGCTTGAGCGTGCGGTAGTTGATCGTCTCGGGCTTCTTGACCTCGCCGTGGCTCCACTGACGGATGTCGTCAGCGGTGGCCAGACCGATCCGGAGCTCGTCGAAGAAGTTGACGTCGAGCACTATGCGTCAATCCCTCTCAGGGTTGTAAGTCTTGGGGTCTGAAACGGGGGTCCTGGGGCCGGCCGGAGGTTCAGGGATCTTCATCGCTGAACCTCCGGACCGGACTCCCGTCAGACCTCTTCGACGCTGCTCGGCTCGCGCCGGGACAGGTCGATGCCGAGCTCCTCCGCTGCGCGGAAGACGTCCTCGTCGGTGTCACGCATCTCGATGGACATACCGTCGCTGGACAGCACCTCCACGTTGAGGCACAGGGACTGCATCTCCTTGATGAGCACCTTGAAGGACTCGGGGATGCCGGGCTCAGGGATGTTCTCGCCCTTGACGATGGCCTCGTAGACCTTCACGCGGCCGGTCACGTCGTCGGACTTGATCGTCAGCAGCTCCTGGAGGGCGTATGCGGCGCCGTAAGCCTCCAGCGCCCACACCTCCATCTCACCGAAGCGCTGACCACCGAACTGGGCCTTACCACCCAGCGGCTGCTGGGTGATCATCGAGTACGGGCCGGTCGACCGGGCGTGCAGCTTGTCGTCGACCAGGTGGTGGAGCTTGAGGATGTACATGTAGCCGACCGAGATCGGCTCCGGGAACGGCTCACCGGAGCGGCCGTCGAACAGCCGCGCCTTGCCGGACGGGAGCACCATGCGCTCGCCGTCGCGGTTCGGGATGGTGTGCTGGAGCAGGCCGGCCAGCTCGTCCTCGCGCGCACCGTCGAAGACCGGGGTGGCGACGTTGGTGCCGGGCTCGACCTTGTCGGCGCCGATGGCCTGGAGGCGCTGCGCCCACTCCTCCGCGAGGCCGGAGACGTCCCAGCCGCGGCTGGCGAGCCAGCCGAGGTGGATCTCCAGGACCTGTCCCGGGTTCATTCGGGACGGGACACCCAGCGGGTTCAGGATGATGTCGACCGGGGTGCCGTCCTCCAGGAACGGCATGTCCTCGATCGGGTTGATCTTGGAGATGACGCCCTTGTTGCCGTGACGGCCGGCGAGCTTGTCACCGTCGGTGATCTTGCGCTTCTGCGCGACGTAGACGCGGACCAGCTGGTTCACGCCCGGCGGCAGCTCGTCGCCCTCTTCGCGGTCGAAGACGCGGACGCCGATGACCTTGCCGATCTCACCGTGCGGCACCTTCAGGGAGGTGTCGCGCACCTCGCGCGCCTTCTCACCGAAGATCGCGCGGAGCAGGCGCTCCTCCGGGGTCAGCTCGGTCTCACCCTTGGGCGTGACCTTGCCGACGAGGATGTCGCCGGCGACGACCTCGGCACCGATGCGGATGATGCCGCGCTCGTCGAGGTCGGCGAGGACCTCCTCGGAGACGTTCGGGATGTCCCGGGTGATCTCCTCGGGGCCGAGCTTGGTGTCACGGGCGTCGACCTCGTGCTCCTCGATGTGGATCGAGGAGAGGACGTCGTCCTGCACGAGGCGCTGCGACAGGATGATCGCGTCCTCGTAGTTGTGACCCTCCCACGGCATGAACGCGACCAGCAGGTTCTTGCCGAGCGCCATCTCGCCGTTCTCGGTGGCCGGACCGTCGGCGAGGACCTGGCCCTCGATGACCCGGTCGCCCTCGGCGACGATGACCTTCTGGTTGACCGAGGTTCCCTGGTTGGACCGGGAGAACTTGGCCAGGCGGTACGTGATGTACGTGCCGTCGTCGTTGGTGGTGGTGATGTAGTCCGCGGAGACCTCCTGGACCACACCCGCCTTCTCGGCCTTGACCACGTCGCCGGCGTCGGCGGCGGAGCGGTACTCCATGCCGGTGCCGACCAGCGGGGACTCGCTCTTGATGAGCGGCACCGCCTGGCGCATCATGTTCGCGCCCATGAGGGCACGGTTGGCGTCGTCGTGCTCGAGGAACGGGATCATGGCGGTCGCGACCGACACCATCTGGCGCGGCGAGACGTCCATGTAGTCGACGTCGTCACCGGGGACGTAGTCGACCTCGCCGCCACGACGGCGGACCAGGACGCGGGCCTCGGAGAAGCGCATGTCGTCGTTGAGCGTGGCGTTGGCCTGCGCGATGACGAAGCGGTCCTCCTCGTCGGCGGTCAGGTAGTCCACGTCGTCCGTGACCTGGCCGTCGACGACCTTGCGGTAGGGCGTCTCGATGAAGCCGAACGGGTTGATCCGGCCGTACGAGGCGAGCGAGCCGATCAGACCGATGTTCGGGCCTTCGGGCGTCTCGATCGGGCACATGCGGCCGTAGTGCGACGGGTGAACGTCACGGACCTCGAAGCCGGCCCGCTCACGGGAGAGACCACCCGGGCCGAGGGCGTTCAGACGACGCTTGTGCGTCAGCCCCGACAGCGGGTTGTTCTGGTCCATGAACTGGGACAGCTGGCTGGTGCCGAAGAACTCCTTGATGGAGGCGACGACCGGCCGGATGTTGATCAGGGTCTGCGGCGTGATCGCCTCGACGTCCTGGGTCGTCATGCGCTCGCGCACGACGCGCTCCATACGGGCGAGACCCGTACGGACCTGGTTCTGGATCAGCTCGCCGACGTTGCGGATGCGGCGGTTGCCGAAGTGGTCGATGTCGTCGGTCTCGACGACGATCTCCCGGCCCGACTCGCCGACCGTCTCGGTCTCACCGGCGTGCAGCTTCACCAGGTACTTGATGGTGGCGATGACGTCGTCGGTGGTGAGCACGCCGGCGTCCAGCGGCTCGTCGGCGCCGAGCTTCTTGTTGACCTTGTAGCGGCCGACCTTGGCCAGGTCGTAGCGCTTCGGGTTGAAGTAGAGGTTCTCGAGCAGCGTCTGCGCGGCCTCACGCGTGGGCGGCTCGCCCGGACGCAGCTTGCGGTAGATGTCGAGCAGCGCGTCGTCCTGGCCCTGGGTGTGGTCCTTCTCCAGGGTGGCGCGCATGGACTCGTACTCGCCGAACTCCTCGAGGATCTGCTCGGTGGTCCAGCCGAGGGCCTTGAGGAGGACGGTCACGGACTGCTTGCGCTTGCGGTCGATGCGCACACCGACCATGTCGCGCTTGTCGATCTCCATCTCCAGCCAGGCACCCCGGGACGGGATGATCTTGGCGGAGAAGATGTCCTTGTCGGACGTCTTGTCGATGGAGGAGTCGAAGTAGACACCCGGCGAACGGACCAGCTGCGACACGACGACACGCTCGGTGCCGTTGATGACGAAGGTGCCCTTGTTGGTCATGAGCGGGAAGTCGCCCATGAAGACCGTCTGGGACTTGATCTCGCCGGTCTCGTTGTTGGTGAACTCGGCGGTGACGAAGAGCGGGGCCGCGTACGTGAAGTCGCGGTCCTTGCACTCGTCGATGCTGTTCTTGGGGGGCTCGAAGCGGTGGTCGCGGAACGTCAGCGACATCGACCCGGAGAAGTCCTCGATCGGCGAGATCTCCTCGAAGATCTCTTCCAGACCGGACTTGGTGGGGACGTCCTGACCGGACTCCAGAGCCGACTCGACGCGAGCCTTCCACGCGTCGTTGCCGAGCAGCCAGTCGAAGCTCTCGGTTTGCAGCGCGAGAAGGTTCGGAACCTCGAGGGGCTCCTTGATCTTTGCAAAGGAGATGCGCAGCGGGGCGGTGCTGGCAGCGTTGTTCGTATTCGCGGTCGAGGCATTGCGCGAGGCGGCCAAGAGGGGGTCCTTCCGAGGGCTCGGACTCACTACGCGCGTACCGGCCCCTCTTCCGTGCACGAAGACAGGGGGCGCCTGATGTGGCCCGAAAGCCAGGTCAGGCATGCTCTGATCGTCGGTGCTCGGGTGAGGGCAGACCCCTGGTGACGGGCAGGGGGCAACTAACAGGCAGCGCAAAGGGTCAGTGTAGCCACATGGCACACTGATGTCCAGTGCGGGTCTCGGGGACCGTGTTCGCTCCTCGTTGTTCTCACCACCTGCGGCAAGGCCTCGCCCTCAACGCACCGTGATACTGCCCTCTTCGCCGTGGATCCATGCCTCGGATTCGGATCCTTGTGACGACGCGTCCTGAGAATCGCGCGCTGCGTGCGGTTCGTCAAGGCCCCCCTTGCTCGAACCGCCTGCCGCCAGGGGCTCCCAGGGCCCCGGCGACGGCACGACGAAGATCACCATACTCTTCGCCGTCACGCGTGCAAGGCAGCCGCCGCCGGACCCCGCGTACGCCGAAGAGCGACCACCCGGATGGATGATCGCTCTTCGGCGCTGAGGCGTTACAGGTTCTGACGGATCCGTGAGATCCATGAGACCTGCGAGGTCATTGCGCGACCCGTGAGGTCGGTGAGACCTGCGCGGTCGCTGAGACCCGTGAGGTGTTACTTGACCTCGACCGAGGCGCCGGCGCCCTTGAGGGACTCGGCGGCCTTCTCGGCGGCGTCCTTGGCGACCTTCTCGAGGACGGGCTTCGGGGCGCCGTCCACGAGGTCCTTGGCCTCCTTCAGACCCAGGGAGGTCAGCTCGCGCACGACCTTGATGACCTGGATCTTCTTGTCGCCGGCACCGGTGAGGATGACGTCGAACTCGTCCTTCTCCTCGGCGGCCTCGGCGGCGGCGCCACCAGCGGCACCACCGGCGACGACGACCGGCGCGGCAGCGGCGGCGGTGACGTCGAACTTCTCCTCGAAGGCCTTCACGAACTCGGAGAGCTCGATGAGGGTCATCTCCTCGAACTGGGCGAGCAGGTCGTCCTGGCTGAGCTTCGCCATGATGGCGGTCCTTCCACTAATTCGGCAGGTGCCGGATGTACGGGGTGAGGCGGGCGTACGTCGGGCCCGCAACGACCCTCACCTCATGCGGTTCACGCGGCGAGGATCGGAAAGCGAGCCGAATTACTCGGCACCGCCCTGCTCGTCCTGCTTGGCACGGAGCGCGTCCACGGTGCGGACGAGCTTCGAGGGCAGCGCCTGGAAGACAGAGGCAGCCTGGGACTGCTTGCCCTTCATGGCACCGGCCAGCTTGGAGAGCAGAACCTCGCGGGACTCGAGGTCCGCAAGCTTCTTGATCTCGTCGGCGGACAGCGCCTTGCCGTCAAGGACACCGCCCTTGATGACGAGGTTCGGGTTGTCCTTGGCGAAGTCGCGCAGACCCTTCGCCGACTCCACCGGGTCACCGGTGACGAAGGCGACGGCCGTCGGACCAGCGAAGAGCTGGTCGTCGAGCGTGATCCCGGCCTCGTTGGCCGCAATCTTGGTCAGCGTGTTCTTCACCACGGCGTACTGGGCGTTCTCACCGAGCGACCGGCGCAGCGTCTTGAGCTGCGCCACGGTGAGACCGCGGTACTCGGTCAGCACTGCGGCGTTGGAGCTGCGGAACTTGTCCGTCAGCTCGGCAACCGCGGCAGCCTTTTCGGGCGTCGCCATAGAGCCTCGGCCTCCTTCCGGGTGATTCGGACCGCGCGGACCCGAAGGAGGACTGGGGAAAACGAAACGCCCCGGCGCAGGCGCACGGGGCGTGACTCAACCTTCTGCCACACGCGCGAGGCGTGCACTCGAGGGAGTTCATCCACAGTCACCTACGCGGGTCGTCCGCAGTTCAGCGGATCCTTCGGCCACCGTGACTCTCGCGAGCGCACGGCAACGACCAGCGGTCTTTGGCTTCTCCAGGAAGGTACCCGACCGGATCGCCGTCAGGCAAATCCGGTCGGCGGAGCGACGCGCGAGACCGGGACTCAGACCCCTGAGCCGGACTCCAGGGCCTCCAGCTGGGCCAGCTCCTCGTCGAGGTTTCCCCCGTCGAGGGCTCCCTCGTCGTCGGCGATCTCGCCCAGCTTCTTGATCATCTCGAAGAGATCGAAGGTCTCACCGGCCGGCGGCAGCTCGACCTCGGCCTTGGCCCCGTAGTCGGAGAGCTTCATGCTCATGTCGACGTTGCCCTGGGGGGTGTCCATCCCGATGTCCATGCGGACCGGCATGTCGTCGTCGTTGACCCAGACCTCGGTGTCGTAGCCCTTGACGCCGGACTTCTCGACGTTCTGCAGAAGCTGCTGGCGCTCCTTGGGCTCGAGCACGTCCAGGCTGTCGTTGCTCTCCAGCACCTCCTTGACGGTGAGCGTGCCCTTGTAGTGCTGGGCCGCTACGCCGTCGACCTTCTCCTCGCCGACGTGCTTGAGATTGGGCGACTCCAGGAGCAGGGCAAGCTGCTCGACCGGGTTCTGGTTCATGTTCTCCATGCCGGACAACATCGCCCCACCGGCCTCGGCGCCCGCGGACTCGGCGGCGGCCCCCAGGTCCATCTTCATCCAGCGCTTGCCGTCCATGTCCTTGGCTGCGGCCGCGCCCATGTCCGCGTACATCACGTTGTCGCGCCAGATCATCCGGATCTGCTCCGGGGCGTCCGGCTCGGTGGCCAGCATGGAACCCTTGACGGTCACGTCCATCACCGTCGGGTCCCAGCCCATGACACCGGTCATGGAGACATCGCCGCCGTCTTCCATGGTGGCCGGCATCGACATGGTCATCTCGACGTTGGCGGACTTGGCCTCGGCCGTCTTCTCGTAGGCCGCGGTCAGAACCTGCTGGACGGTCCGCTCGCCGCCGTCCTTGTTCTCGGCGCCGCAGCCGACGGCCCCACCCGCCAGCACCAGAACGGACACGCCGGCGAGCGCCACTCCACCCCGCGAATGCACAGAAAGCCTCATCGATTCCCCCCAAGGAAACGCGACGAACGTACGGTCGAATATGAGAAAACGCTGTGAGCTTATCCGACGCGTTCGTCCGGCTGCCTCGGATTACCGGGTCGCCCCCTTCAGCAGCTCCGTGAAGTCGGCGGTGTCCCCGGCCGGAGGACGCTCGGCGAAGACGGCGACGCCGTAGTCGCTGTAGTAGGCGGTCTGGGTCAGCTCCCCGGTCTCCGTCCGCCCCCGCTCGACCTTCTTGACCAGCAGGTCCCGGTCGTCGACCCAGATGTCGACGGTCTGCCCGGTGGCGCCGCCCACCGTGCCGGACCAGTGCGCGGTGCGCCGGCCGCGGACCGTCTCCTCGCCGACCTTGCGTACGTCGTCGGAGGCCAGCAGCAGCTTCACCGCGTGGTGGGGCGTGGTGTTGCGCATCTGTTCCGCTAATCCGGCGCCCGTACCGCCGCCGAGCTCCTCCAGGTCGGCGTAGAGGTACTTGATCCAGTGTCTGCCGCCCACCCGGTCGGCGAACTCGTCGCCCATCCTGGCGTAGTACGCGTCGGGCAGGTACCGGGCCTCCATCGCGGTGGTGCCGAGGCTGCGCATGGTCTCCGCGGTCGTTCCGCCCGTGTACGTGATCGTCAGGGTGCCGGTGAGGCCGTCGCGCCAGCCGAGGGCTCCGGCGGCGTCCAGGGACAGCTCGCGCCCCATGACGGTCGTGGACTCGACCCGCGCCGAACCCGCACGCCCGGTGGCCCGCTGCACGGAGCGCAGGGGCTCCGTCGACGGGTCGGCGTGGTCGGTGGGCGTGTCGGCGGAGGTGCAGGCGGTGACGCAGGCCAGCGCGGCCGTCACCGCGATCGAGACGACCGTACGACGTGCCGTCGTGCTCGTCATGCATCCCACCCCCGTGCGAGTCCCGTGACCGCACGCTAACCCAGGCCACGGGCGTCCGTACGGGAAAAGGAGACGGGAGGAAGACCCGAAGAAGGCGGGAAGAAGGCGGGAAGAAGACCGGAAGAAGGCGGGTCGACGGAACGGGAACAAGGAGCGGGAACAAGGAATGGGAGCCGGGCGAAACAGGAGCGGAAAAGGGAACGGGCCCCGCACCTCGGAAGGTGCGGGGCCCGTGAACCGGTTGGGCGAGCCGTTGGCTCAGACCGCGGCCGGGTCCTCCTCGACGAGGAGGTTGCGGGTGCGGTTGGAGTCGACCGGAATGCCGGGGCCCATCGTGGTGCTGATGGCGGCCTTCTTGATGTAACGGCCCTTGGCGGCGGACGGCTTCAGACGGAGGATCTCCTCCAGCGCCGCGCCGTAGTTCTCCACCAGCTGGGTGTCCTCGAAGGACGACTTGCCGATGATGAAGTGCAGGTTCGAGTGCTTGTCGACGCGGAACTCGATCTTGCCGCCCTTGATCTCGGTCACGGCCTTGGCCACGTCCGGGGTCACGGTGCCGGTCTTCGGGTTCGGCATCAGACCACGCGGGCCGAGGACGCGGCCGAGGCGGCCGACCTTGCCCATGAGGTCCGGGGTGGCGACGACGGCGTCGAAGTCCAGACGGCCCTTCGACACCTCGTCGATCAGTTCGTCGGAGCCGACGATGTCGGCGCCCGCGGCGGTCGCGGCCTCGGCACGGTCACCGGTCGCGAAGACCAGGACCCGGGCGGTCTTACCGGTGCCGTGCGGGAGGTTCACGGTGCCACGGACCATCTGGTCGGCCTTGCGCGGGTCGACACCCAGGCGGAAGGCGACCTCGACGGTGCCGTCGAACTTGGTCGTGGAGGTCTCCTTGGCGAGACGGACGGCCTCGAGCGGGGCGTAGAGCTTGTCCCGGTCGATCTTGGCGTCCGCAGCGCGGAGAGACTTGCTGCGCTTGCTCACTACTGCTCCTGTTGGCTTCTGAGGAGTCGTGGTCCGGGCCGAGCAGGCCCTGCCACTACTGCTGTTGGCTTACGGGGGGGTGGAGGTCAGCCCTCGACCGTGACGCCCATGGAACGCGCGGTGCCGGCGATGATCTTCTCGGCGGCGTCCAGGTCGTTGGCGTTGAGGTCGGGCATCTTGGTGGTGGCGATCTCGCGGACCTGGTCGCGCGTGATCTTCGCGACCTTGGTCTTGTGCGGCTCGCCGGAGCCCTTCTCCACGCCCGCGGCCTTGAGGATCATCTTGGCGGCCGGCGGCGTCTTGGTGATGAAGGTGAAGGAGCGGTCCTCGTAGACCGTGATCTCCACCGGGATGACCCAGCCGCGCTGCGACTCGGTCGCGGCGTTGTAGGCCTTGCAGAACTCCATGATGTTGACGCCGTGCTGACCCAGCGCGGGGCCGACCGGCGGAGCCGGGTTCGCGGCACCGGCCTGGATCTGGAGCTTGATGAGCCCCGTGACCTTCTTCTTCTTGGGAGGCATAGCTCTCCGGGTCCTTTCGATTCGGGTCCTGCCCGCATCCGGGGGCGACCCGGACACAGGCATACCGCACAACGATAACGGGTATGGATGTGCGGCCAAAAACCGAGCAGGTCAGGCAGGGCGCGAACGCCCGCCTGACCTGCTCGGGAGCAGTACGTCCAGAAGGTCTCAGTTCTTCTGGATCTGGTCGAAGCTCAGCTCGACCGGGGTCTCGCGGCCGAAGATCTCGACGAGGCCCTTGACCTTCTTCGAGTCGGCGTTGATCTCGTTGATCGTGGCCTGCAGCGTCGCGAACGGGCCGTCGGTGACGGTGACCGAGTCGCCGACCTCGAAGTCCAGGACCTGGACCTCGACCTTGCGCTGCGGAGCCGGCTTGCCCTCGGCCTCGGCGGCCTCGCGGGCGGCCTTCTCCTCGGCCTCGGGGGCGAGCATCTTGACGATCTCGTCCAGCGTCAGCGGGTACGGGTCGTAGGCGTTGCCGACGAAGCCGGTGACGCCGGGGGTGTTGCGGACGACGCCCCAGGACTCGTTGGTCAGGTCCATGCGCACGAGGACGTAGCCGGGCAGCTTGTTCTGCCGGATCGTCTTGCGGTCGCCGTTCTTGATCTGGACGACCTCTTCCTGCGGCACCTCGGCCTGGAAGATGTAGTCCTCGACGTTGAGCGAGACGGCGCGCTGCTCGAGGTTGGTCTTCACGCGGTTCTCGTAACCGGCGTAGGTGTGGATCACGTACCACTCGCCGGGGAGGACGCGCAGCTCCTGGCGGAGCTTCTCGATCGGGTCGAGCTCGGGCTCGGGCTCGGCCTCCGCGGCCTCGTCGGTCTCCGCGTCGGCGTCGTCGGACTCCGTGACCTCGTCGGCCTCCGCGTCGTCACCCGTCGGCTCGGCGGTCTCGTCCTGGGCGTCGGCGGTCTCGTCCGCGTCCGCGACGACGGCGTCGTCGGCAGCCTCGGCCTCGACGGAGGCCTCGGTGTCCTCGTTGTCGGCGCCCTCGAAGGTGCCGGGCTCGTCCTCGACGGACTCGACCGGCTCGATGGCGTCGTTCACGTTCGGGTCAGACACGGTGGCTGCTTCTTCCTGGATACATAGGGGTGGAACACGCGAAAGGGGCGCCGGGTACCTCGGCGCCCTTCGCTCTCGAATCAGCCGAAGACGTACTTGGCGGCGTTACTGAAGCCATAGTCAATCAGAGTCACCAGGCCGATCATGATGACCACGAAGATGATCACCACGGTGGTGTACGTCGTCAGCTGGTTGCGGCTCGGCCAGACAACCTTGCGCAGCTCCGCGACGATCTGGCGGTAGAAGAGCGCGAGGCGCTTCAGCGGGCCCTTCTTGGCACGCTTGCCGCCCTTGCGCGACTTCTTCTTGGAGTCCGGCGCTTCGTCCTCGGCATCAGGCATGTCGATGGAGCCCACGGCGTCCGTCACTCGTCCTCACCTGATTCCGGGTCGTGGCCGTGCCGCGCCCGGTCTGAGCCGCACGGCGGTGCATTGCTGTACGTACATGCGCACACATCCTGGCGAAGGTGTGTGTAGCAGGGCCGGAGGGACTTGAACCCCCAACCGCTGGTTTTGGAGACCAGTGCTCTACCAATTGAGCTACGACCCTTTGTGTGTCCCCCAACGTACCGCATCCGCCCGGATGCTTGGTGTGCACCGAGTGAGCGCGAGCCGTTGAAGGCCAACGAGGTGAGAGTGTACGTGCTCAGGGGCCGGGCGTCGAACAGAAAGGACGCGCGGGAGTCCTCGCCGTGCCGTCCTGGCCGAAGATCGCCCTGGCCGCGGGGGCCGGTCCGGACTGTTGTTCCGGCTGTTCCGGCGTTTGTCCCCGTCCTGGCCCGCCCGGTCTCCCCCTGTCTCGACCGCTCTCGCCAGATCCCTCCAGATCCCGCCAGATCCCGCCAGGCATAGGCACGGCATAGGCACGGCCTCGGCAGATCTCGTCCTGCTCAGTCCGTGAAACCCGTGTGTCCCGGAAGTTGCCTGTCTGGAACGATGGGCTCCATGAGCGCTGCAACCCCTCCCACCGAGCGCCGGGTCTCCGCCCGGGTCGGTGCGATCTCCGAGTCCGCCACCCTCGCCGTGGACGCCAAGGCCAAGGCCCTCAAGGCCGCCGGGCGACCGGTGATCGGCTTCGGCGCCGGTGAGCCCGACTTCCCGACGCCCGACTACATCGTCGAGGCCGCGATCGAGGCGTGCAAGAACCCGAAGTTCCACCGCTACACCCCGGCCGGCGGACTGCCGGAGCTGAAGGCCGCGATCGCCGCCAAGACGCTGCGCGACTCCGGCTACGAGGTCGACCCGTCGCAGATCCTGGTCACCAACGGCGGCAAGCAGGCCATCTACGAGGCGTTCGCCGCGATCCTCGACCCGGGCGACGAGGTCATCGTCCCGGCGCCGTACTGGACCACGTACCCCGAGTCGATCCGGCTGGCCGGCGGTGTCCCGGTCGAGGTCGTCGCCGACGAGACGACCGGCTACCGGGTGAGCGTGGAGCAGCTGGAGGCCGCGCGCACCGAGAAGACGAAGGTCGTCCTGTTCGTGTCGCCGTCGAACCCGACGGGGGCCGTGTACAGCGAGGCCGAGACCGAGGCGATCGGCCAGTGGGCCGTCGAGCACGGCCTGTGGGTGCTGACCGACGAGATCTACGAGCACCTCGTCTACGGCGACGCCTTCTCCGTGTCCATGCCGGCGCTGCTGCCCGAGCTGCGTGACAAGTGCATCGTGGTCAACGGTGTCGCCAAGACGTACGCGATGACCGGCTGGCGGGTCGGGTGGGTCATCGGCCCGAAGGACGTCGTCAAGGCCGCGACGAACCTCCAGTCGCACGCCACGTCCAACGTGTCCAACGTGGCCCAGGCGGCGGCGCTCGCCGCGGTCTCCGGCGACCTGGACGCCGTGGCGAAGATGCGGGAGGCCTTCGACCGGCGCCGCAGGACGATCGTGCGGATGCTCAACGAGATCGACGGCGTGCTGTGCCCGGAGCCGGAGGGCGCCTTCTACGCCTACCCGTCGGTCAAGGCGCTGCTCGGCAAGGAGATCCGCGGCAAGCGCCCGCAGGACACGGTCGAGCTGGCCGCGCTGATCCTGGAGGAGGCCGAGGTCGCGGTGGTGCCCGGCGAGGCGTTCGGCACGCCCGGGTACCTGCGGCTGTCGTACGCGCTCGGGGACGAGGACCTCGTCGAGGGCGTGAGCCGGATCCAGAAGCTGCTGGCGGAGGCCAGGGACTGACGGTCGCGCCCCGGCCGTTCTTCAGCAGGGTCTCACCGGAACGTTCCGGTGAGACCCTGCTTTGTTTGTGCGAGCAAGACCACGTACGGGGAAAGTGCTGTCGGGTCGGCCGTGTCGTACGGCAGGATCACGGAATGGAGCGTGTACGTGATGTCTCTGAACTGCCGAAGGCCCATCTCCACCTGCACTTCACCGGGTCGATGCGGCCCGCGACCCTGCTGGAACTGGCCGACAAGCACGGCGTGCGTCTGCCCGAGACGCTGACCGAGTCACTGGGCCGCGGGGAGTCGCCGAAACTGCGGGCGACGGACGAGCGGGGCTGGTTCCGCTTCCAGCGGTTGTACGACGCGGCGCGATCGTGCCTCCAGGAGCCGGAGGACATCCAGCGGCTCGTCCGCGAGGCCGCCGAGGAGGACCTGCGGGACGGGTCGGGGTGGCTGGAGATCCAGGTGGACCCGACGTCGTACGCGCCGCGGCTGGGCGGGCTCATCCCGGCGCTGGAGATCATCCTGGACGCGGTGGAGACGGCCGTGCGGGACACCGGGATCGGGATGCGGGTGCTGGTCGCCGCGAACCGGATGAAGCATCCGCTGGACGCGCGGACGCTGGCCCGTCTCGCGGTGCGGTACGCGGACCGGGGCGTGGTCGGGTTCGGACTGTCCAACGACGAGCGGCGGGGCATGGCCCGGGACTTCGACCGGGCGTTCGCGATCGCGCGGGAAGGGGGACTGCTGTCCGCACCGCACGGGGGCGAGCTGACCGGGCCGCTGTCCGTACGGGACTGCCTCGACGACCTGGAGGCCGACCGGATCGGCCACGGGGTGCGGGCGGCGGAGGACCCGCGGCTGCTGAAGCGGCTGGCGGACCGGCAGGTGACGTGCGAGGTGTGTCCGGCGTCGAACGTGGCCCTGGGCGTGTACGAGAAGCCGGAGGACGTGCCGCTGCGGACGCTGTTCGAGGCCGGGGTGCCGATGGCCCTAGGCGCGGACGACCCCCTGCTGTTCGGGTCCCGGCTGGCCGCCCAGTACGAGATCGCCCGTCAGGCCCACGGGTTCACCGACGCGGAGCTGGCGGAACTGGCACGTCAGTCGGTACGGGGATCGGCGGCGCCGAAGGACGTGAAGGAGAAGCTGCTGGCGGGGGTGGACGGCTGGATGGCCTCGTAGGGACGGCGCAGACCGCCCTGCGGGGGGCCCGCGCAGACGCGCCTCGCAGGGGGCGGCACAGACGCGTCCTACGAGGGCGGCACAGGCACGCCGGCCACTGCGGCAGGCGCATGCGGGCCTTGCTGCGGGCGGCCGTGCCTCCCCGGTTCCTGAACGACCGGGACGGCCGAGGACGACCGGGACGACCGGGACGACCGGGGCGACCGGGGCGACCGGGGCGACCGGGGCGACCGGGGACGTACTCGCACGTCGGCGCGGGTGGGCACGATGAGGGCCCGCTCCAGCGAAGCCGGGACTCGGGGGCACCGGAGCACCCCGTCGCGCCGGGCGGCGTCACCCACCCGTCCCCGTTCGCGCCCACGCCGGGCGGCAGTTCAGCAGACCCCCGCGAGCAGTGTCCGGGCGAGTCGCCGGGCGAAGTCGTCCATCGACGGGCGGACACCGCTCCGCGTCGCGTCGTACGCGAACGCCCGCTGCGCGCAGGCACCCAGCAGCAGCGACGCGGCGGCGAAGGTGTCCGCGTCGGCGCGGACACGCCCTGCGGCCTGCTCGGCGCGCAGGTAGGCATCGAGGCCCTCGATCGGCAGGTGCGGCCCCGTGCCCATCTCCCGCATCGCGTCGTCGTGCCGCCGCTTGAGCTGCGTCTGCGCGTACAGCGAGGCGGCGATCGGGAAGCTCTGCTCGTAGAAGAGCGCGGCCTGACGGGCGATCTCCGTGACGTTCTCCTCGAGAGAGCCACGGCCCGGCTCGGCGGCGAGTTCCCGCAGCAACGGGGTCAGCCGCGGCAGCCGCTCGGACAGGACGCGGATGAAGAGCTCCTCCTTGCTCACGAAGTGCTTGTACAGCGCCGCCTCGGAGCAGTCGGCTCCCCTGGCGATCTCCTTGGTGGTGGCGCGGGCGAGCCCGACGGTGAGCATCAGCTCATGGGCGGCGTCCAGGATCCGTTCCCGGGCCGGTTTGGCGGGCGGCATGGCGGCTCCAGTCGGGGGTTGACGGGTGGTGAGTATTTACTCACCCTAGAGGAGGAAGGGGTGAGTAAGTACTCACCCACCCAGGGGTCGTCCACCACAGCGCAGCCACGCCACCGCGCGGAACGGAGTACGCCATGAAGCTCACCGTCTTCGGTGCCACCGGAGGCATCGGCCAGGAGGTCGTCCGGCAGGCCCTCGACGCCGGACACCAGGTCACGGCCGTCGTACGGGACCCCGCGCGGCTGTCCGTGACCGGCGAACGTCTGGAAGTGTTCCGCGCGGACCTGGGCGACCCGGCTGCTGTGCGGCCGGCGGTGGCCGGGCGGGACGCCGTGCTGTCCGGACTCGGCGCACGCCGCCGCGCCGACGCCGGGGTCGCGACACGGCTCACCCGCACGGTGCTCGGCGCGATGGAGGCGGAGGGCGTGCGCAGGCTGCTGGTCGTCAGTGCCGCTCCGGTCGGGCCCCGGCCACGGGACGCCGGACTCCTGGACCGGGCTGTGCTCGGCGTCGTCTCCGCCGTCCTCAAGGACGTCTACGCCGATCTGCGCGCCATGGAGGCGGAAGTGGCGCGCAGCACCACCGACTGGACGGTCGTCCGGCCGCCGCGCCTGCAGGACAAGCCGATCTCCGGCCGGTACCGGACGGAGATCGGCGGTTTCCCGGTCAAGGGCCGTTACGTGGGCCGCGCCGACGTCGCCCACGCGATGCTCGCGATGACCGGCGACGCGGGGACCCTGAAACAGGGCGTGGGTGTCGCCTACTGAGGCGGCTCCCCGGCCCTTCGGCTTCGGCTTCGGCTCGGCTTCGGCTTCGGCTTCGGCTCGGCTTCGGCTTCGGCTTCGGCTCGGCTTCGGCTTCGGCTTCGGCTCGGCTTCGGCTTCGGCTTCGGCTTCGGCTTCGGCTTCGGCTTCGGCTTCGGCTAGAGGCTGACGCCGACCGTCACCGGTTCGTTGACCAGCGTGACGCCGAAGGCCTCGCGGACTCCGGCGACGACCTCGCGGGCCAGGGCGAGCAGGTCCTCCGTGGTCGCCTCACCGCGGTTGGTGAGAGCGAGGGTGTGCTTGGTGGAGATGCGGGCCGGGCCGGTGCCGTAACCCTTCGTGAAGCCGGCCTTGTCGATCAGCCAGGCCGCGGAGGTCTTGACCAGGCCCTCGCCGGCCGGGAAGGCGGGCGGCTCGGCGGCGTCGCCGAGGCGTTCGCCCACGCGCGTGCGGAAGGCGGCGAACTCCTCGTCCGTGAGGATCGGGTTGGTGAAGAACGACCCGGCCGACCAGGTGTCGTGGTCCTCGGGGTCCAGGACCATGCCCTTGCCCGCGCGCAGCTTCAGCACGGTGTCGCGGGCCGTCGTCAGCGGCACCCGCTCGCCCGCTTCGACGCCGAGGGCGCGGGCCGTCTCGGCGTAGCGGAGGGGGGCGGAGAGCCCGTCGGCGTTCTCCAGCCCGAAGCGGACGCGCAGGACGACATACCGCTCGGGTTCGGCCTTGAAGCGGCTGTGGCGGTAGGAGAACCCGCAGTCCGCGTTGGTGAGGGTGACCGTCCCGCCGGCTCTGCGGTCGTACGCGATCACCTCGGTGATCGTCGAGGAGACCTCCTGGCCGTACGCGCCGACGTTCTGGATGGGCGTCGCGCCCGCCGAGCCGGGGATGCCGGCCAGGCACTCGACGCCGGCGAGTCCGGCCTCGACGGTGCGGGCGACGGCGTCGGTCCATACCTCACCGGCCGCCAGCTCCAGCGTCGTGCCGTCGAGGGAGAGACCGCGCGTGGCGATGTGAAGGGCCGTGCCGTCGAAACCCTTGTCGCCGATGACCAGGTTGGATCCGCCGCCGATGAGCAGCAGGGGCGTGCCGGTGTCGTCGGCCTCGCGGACGACGGCGATCACCTCGGCGTCGGTCGTGGCCGTGACCAGCCGGGTCGCCGGTCCTCCCAGCCGGAAGGTGGTCAGCGGGGCGAGGGGGGCGTCGTGGAGTTCCTGCACGCGCTCAAGAGTACGAGACGGCACCGACAGTCCCGGGCGGCGGGAAACGCCCCGGTCGGCCGGGGCGTTTCCTGTCCTCACGTTCGTCCTGTGTCCGCGCTCGGGTCCGTACGAGTGTCCGTGCTCACGTCAGACGCCGTCGTACCTCCGTCCAGTTCACCGGAAGCTCGTCGCTGGACGCCGGCCAGGAGGCGAACTTCGAGTCCCGCATCTCCCCGGCCAGCCCGCGTGAGGTGGGCGCGTGGGTGCCGGAGTGGGCGAAGGCCTTGAGGGCCTCGGGCGACTCCCAGGCGGACAGCGTCCAGAAGGTCCGCTTGAGCGGCTCCGCCTTCAGGGATGCGCCGTACGCTCCGGGCGCCTTGCCGACCTGCCGCCACACGCCGGGCGTGCGCGCCAGGAACTTCAGCGCTCCCCACAGGGTGCGGGTCTCGAAGCGGGAGGCGAAGACGTGCACCTCCGTGGCCTGCGGCGGCCGGTTCGGAACGATCCAGGGAAGGGTGGGCATGTCGGGCTCCTTTCGTGTCTCGTCCGTGGTTTCTCGTGTGGTGCTTGTCGTGTGGTGCTTCGTGTGTGGCGCTTCGTGTGGTGCTTCTCGTGGCTCTCGGATGTCGCTTCTCCCGTGTCAGGAGGTCAGCGGGAGGCCTCTCCCCCGGCCGGGACGAGCGCCGGTTCGGGCGTCGGTGCCGGCCCGTGCTCCTCCGGGGGCGCCTGGCCGTCCCGGCGGCGGGACGGGATCACCAGGGCCGCGACGCCTCCGAGGGCCACCACCCCGGCGCCCACCGCGACCGCGGGCCGCAGCCCGTCGACGAAGGACTGCCCGGACTCGTAGCCGCCCTGCGCCGCGAAGATCGAGCCCATGACCGCGATGCCGAGCGCGCCGCCGACCTCGCGCAGGGCGTTGTTGGCGCCGGAGGCGATGCCCTGCTCCTTCGGTACGACGCTGGACATCACCAGGGCGGAGGCGGGGGCGAAGAACAGGGCCATGCCGATCCCGCTGAGGATCAGACCAGGCAGCTGGACGGCGTAGGAGGCATCGGCCGTGATCACGGAGGCGAGGTAGCCGAGGCCGGCCGCCTGGAGGAAGAGCCCGGCAGCGACGACCGGGCGCCCTCCGATGCGGTCCGACAGGATGCCGGCGATCGGGGCGACCAGCATCGGCATGCCGGTCCAGGGCAGCATGCGCAGCCCCGCCTCGGTGGGCGTGTAGCCGAGTACGTGCTGCATGTACTGGCTGAGCAGGAAGATCGATCCGAACATGCCCAGGAACATCAGCAGGCTCGCCGCGTTGATCCCGGAGAAGGCCCGGGAGCGGAAGAGGCGCATGGGGAGCATGGGGTTCTTGTCGTTCATGCCGTGGCGGACGAAGCCGGCCAGCAACGCGGCGCCGGCGAACAGGGCGGTCAGCACCACGGGCCCGGTCCAGCCGTCGACGGGCCCGCGGATCAGGCCGTAGACGATGCCGAAGAGTCCGCCGCTGGCGAGCAGGGTGCCGGGGAGGTCGAGCGGGGCTCCGGTGCCGTACGACTCGGCGAGGCGGAAACGGGCGAGCGGTAGCAGGACCAGACCCAGCGGAACGTTCAGCCAGAAGATCCACTGCCAGGAGATGTGCTCGGTGAGGCTGCCGCCGACCAGCGGACCGGAGGCCACGGCGAGCCCGTTGACGGCACCCCAGATGCCGTACGCCATCCCACGCCGTTCGGCGGGCACGGCGGCCGTCAGCAGGGTCAGTGTCAGCGGCATCATGATCGCCGCGCCGACGCCCTGGACCGCGCGGGCGGCGATGAGCGAGTCGATGCCGGGCGCCATGGCCGCGGCGGCGGAGGCACCGGTGAAGACGGTGAGACCGACGGCGAAGAGCCTGCGGCGGCCGAAGCGGTCGCCAAGGGCCGCCCCGAACATCAGCAGCACCGCGAAGGTGAGCGTGTACGCGCTCACGGTCCATTCCAGGTCGTGCAGTCCTCCGCCCATGTCCTCGCGGATGGAGGGCAGCGCGGTGGTGACGACGAGATTGTCCAGGGCCGCCATGAAACCGGCGACGCTGGTGATGGCGAGGGCCCAGCCCGTTCCCCCGCGTCGTGCGTTCTGCTGTGACATCTCTCCCCCAGAGGGTGTCCAGTGCTTTCGGTTGCTTCGGTTAGTAATTGATGACTAACTTTTACGCGCATACAGAAGCGCTCACTCGTGAGCATCCACCCGTACGCCCTAGGCGTCGTGCCGACCCCGCTTGACCTGCGCCGACACATGCAGCCCGTCCCACACCCGGTGCTCGGACGGGAAGCCCATGCCGGCCAGGGCGTTGATGAGCATCCCGTACGCCATGAAGGTCGTCGTCTCTTCGACGTCGCCGCCCAGGGGCACGCGCACGGTGTCCCAGAGCTCCATCCAGCCTCTGCGGACCATCTCGCCGAACTCGTGGTCCCCGGCCGCTTCCGCAGCCGCGACAGCGACGTACACCTGCAATTGCATCTGGAGGCGCTCGGGCTGCTCGGTGATCAGTCGCGTGTAGGCCTCGGCCATGGCATCCAGGGCCTCTTCGCCACTCAGGCCCTCGGACGACGCCTCGAAGACCCGCCGCATGTCCTGCAGGCAGCGCTCCGCCACCGCAAGGAAGATGGCCTTCTTGCCCGGGAAGAGCCGGAAGAGGTACGGCTGGGAGACTCCCACCCGCTTGGCGATGGCCTCCGTCGACGTGCCGTAGAAGCCGCCACGGGCGAACTCGCCCATCGCCGCGCGGATGACGCTCTCGCGCCGCTCCTCTGCGCTCATCCTGACCATGAGAATAAGTTAGTACTCAATCACTAACCATGTCAAGGGACGGCCGGCCCCCGGGTCTTCTCGCCGCAGCGGCAAGGAGACCCGGCAGCGAGTAAGAGGTGTTCTCACCCGGCGGCAGGTAAGGGGCCGCTCCCCAAGGAGAACGCCCCTTACCGAATGCCTCCCGGACGGTCACGGCAGACCCACCGGGCGACCGAACACCTGCGAGGCGACTGGCGGGCAGCCGAACGCCTGCGGGGTGAACTGCGACAGGCCCACCGGACGACCGAACGCCCGCGAGGCGAACTACGACAGGTCCACCGAAACCGCGGCGGGCCCGTCAGGCGAGTCGCACGACCGCCCTGGCCATGCCGAGGACCTTCTGTCCGGCACTGGTGGCCGTCAGGTCGACGCGGACGGTGTTGTCGTCGAGCTTGGCCGCGACCTTGCCGCTGACCTCGATCACGGCACCCTGGTCGTCGTTCGGTACGACGACGGGCCTGGTGAAGCGGACGCCGTACTCCACGAGCGCGCCCGGGTCGCCGATCCAGTCGGTGATCACACGGACCGCCTCCGCCATGGTGAACATGCCGTGCGCGATGACGTCCGGCAGGCCGACCTCCTTGGCGAATTTCTCGTTCCAGTGGATCGGGTTGAAGTCGCCGGAGGCGCCCGCGTACCGCACGAGCGTGGCCCGGTTCACAGGGAAGTTCTGCGCGGGCAGCTCGGTGCCGACCTCGACGTCGCCATATGCGATCTTCGCCGTCACGGGAGGCGTCGAGGGGGACGTCACGGGAGGCGTCGTGGAATGCGTCGTGGGGTGCGTCATGGAATGCTCACGCCTCCTCGGCCGCGCGGGCCACGAGCTTGGTCCAGGCGGTCACGACGTGCTCGCCGGCTTCGTCGTGCACCTCTCCGCGGATGTCCAGGATGTCGTTGCCCGCCATCGACTTGATCGCCTCGATGGTGGAGGTGACGGTGAGCCGGTCACCGGCGCGGACCGGACGGGCGTAGGCGAACTTCTGGTTGCCGTGTACGACCCGGCTGTAGTCCAGGCCGAGCTGCGGGTCCTCGATGACCTGACCCGCCGCCTTGAACGTGATCGAGAACACGAAGGTCGGCGGTGCGATCACGTCCGGATGCCCGAGCGCCTTCGCGGCCTCCGTGTCCGTGTACGCCGGGTTGGCGTCCCCCACCGCCTCCGCGAACTCGCGGATCTTCTCCCGGCCCACCTCGTAGGGCGCGGTAGGCGGATAGGTCCGCCCCACGAACGACTGGTCGAGCGCCATGGGCTCGCCACCTCCTGCTGCTCTGCTGGCTGTGGGTGCCACCTTCGGCACCGCTGACCGAAACGACACGAGGCCGCCCCCAAACCTCGGGGACGGCCTCGTGTACGAGCCTGATTTATCGCGTTTCGCGGTGCGCGGTGTGCGCGTTGCAACGCGGGCAGTGCTTCTTCATCTCCAGTCGGTCCGGGTTGTTACGCCGGTTCTTCTTGGTGATGTAGTTCCGCTCCTTGCACTCCACGCAGGCCAGCGTGATCTTCGGGCGGACGTCGGTGGCAGCCACGTGAGTGCACTCCTTGACGAACGGATTGATGGTACTAACGCAGGAAAGAGTAGCCGATTGAAGGACCGACCCCGCAATCGGCTACTGAATGTAGCGGTGACCGGACTTGAACCGGTGACACAGCGATTATGAGCCGCTTGCTCTACCGACTGAGCTACACCGCTGTGATGCGATCGGGCCCCGCCTTGCGGCGGGAACCTCTCACACCAGAGCCCCAAAACGGAATCGAACCGTTGACCTTCTCCTTACCATGGAGACGCTCTGCCGACTGAGCTATTGGGGCGAGCGATGAAGACATTACACGGTCGCCCGCCGTTCGCCCAAATCCGTTTCGCGACCCCTGCCCCGACCCGTCCCCGCCCCGTGCCACCACCGGGTCAACCACGGCTCCACCACGGTCCACCCGCGCCGTCCCGTCCTCCTGCCTCGCCCCGCCACCGGGCCCTGCCCACACCACCCCGCTCCCTGCCCACGCCGTCCCCGGGCTCGTCGGCCTTCCCGCGTGCACGCCCTTCCCGCGTGCACGCCCTTCCCGCGTGCACGCCCCGGCGGCGCCGGAGGGCCTGACCGCCCGGGCACACGCCCCGGGCGGCCCCCAGAGCGCGTGGCGCAGCGGGACCGCTCCGGTACGACTATTGCGCTCCTCCGCGTCGCGGGCTGATCACCGTCCTAGGCTCGACTCACTCTGCGTGATTGCGTCCCCCACTGCGCAGTCCCCGAGCCAGAGGAGCGCGATGCCCGACAGCCAGCCGCAGCCGCCCCACTCGCCCTCCCCCTCGGACCCCGCCGACCGCGGATCGGTCCTGCTCTCCGGGGCACGGCTCACCGACGGCCGGACCGTGGACGTACGGCTGCACGGCGGGCGCATCGAGGCGGTCGGCACCGCCGGCAGCCTGACCACGGCCCGAACGCCCGGCTCCGGCACCCGCGTGGACCTCACCGGCTACCTGCTCCTCCCCGCCCCCGCCGAACCCCACGTCCACGGCGACACGACACTGACGGCCGACACCCCCGGCCCCGTCTCCTACGACCCCCTGGACGTCCAGCGCCGGGCCACCGAGGCCGCCCTGCTCCAGCTGGGACACGGGGCGACCGCGCTACGGGCACACGTGCGTGTGGATGGCGTTCCGGGGCTGGACGCGCTGACCGCCGTACTGCGGGCGCGGCGCTCACTGCGCGGGCTGACCGAGCTGACCGCGGTCGCGACACCGAGGCTGCTGACCGGGGTGGCCGGGGCCGACGGCCTGGCGATGCTGCGGGACGCGGTCAAGATGGGCGCCGACGTGGTGGGCGGGTGCCCGGACCTGGACCCCGACCCGACGGGGTATGCCGAGGCGGTCCTGGAGGTCGCCGCCGAACACGGCTGCCCGGTCGACCTGCACACGGACGCCGCCGCCCCGGCACGGCTGGCCCGGCTGGCGGCGATGGCGGGCGGGCTGCGCCACGGGGTGTCCCTCGGCCCCTGCGAAGGGCTGGGCCGGTTGCCCGCCGACGCGGCCTCCCGGGCCGCTGACCAGCTCGCCGCGGCCGGGGTGACGGTGGTGTGCCTGCCGCAGGGCAGCTGCGGCGCCGTAGACCGCCGCGACGGCACGACCCCGGTACGGCTGCTGCGGGCGGCCGGCGTACGGGTCGCCGCCGGGAGCGGTGCGCTGCGGGACGTGTCCAACCCGGTCGGGCGCGGTGACCCCCTGGAGGGGGCCTACCTGCTGGCCTCCCGCCATGGGCTGCGCCCCGAGGACGCGTACGACGCGGTGAGCGCCGCGGCGCGGGCGGCCCTGGGCCTGCCCGAGGTTCGGGTGGAGGCGGGCTTCCCTGCCGAACTCCTCGCGGTGCGCGGGGAGCGGCTGGCGGGAGCACTGTCCCTGGCGTACAGCCGGATCGTGGTGCACCGGGGGCGCGTGGTGGCCCGGACCAGCGCGGTACGGGAGTACGGCGACTCGACGACCGGGAAGGGCCTGGGGCTGCCTCGGCAGGGCCGTGGGGTACGCGGGGAGCGAGAGGGGGGCGGGGAGCGCGGGGAGGCGTCCTGACAGGGTGTGAGGAACAACCTTGACGGGAGGGTGAGGGCCCTGCGCGTCAGTGAGGTCCCGTAAGTCCTGAGGCCCCCGTGGGATACGGCCGAAGCCGTGCGGCGAGGGCGGCCGTCGGGGCGTACGGTCGAAGACATGCGCATTGTCATCGCTGGTGGTCATGGTCAGATCGCGCTGCGGCTGGAGCGGTTGCTCGCCGCGCGCGACGACGAGGTGGCGGGCATCATCCGCAAGGCCGAGCAGGCCGACGATCTGCGTGCGGCCGGTGCCGAACCGGTCGTGCTCGACCTGGAGTCGGCCTCGGTCGAGGTGGTCGCCGAGCGGCTGCGGGGCGCGGACGCGGCCGTCTTCGCGGCGGGCGCCGGCCCCGGAAGCGGGGCCGCCCGCAAGAACACGGTGGACAAGGCGGCGGCGGTCCTCTTCGCGGACGCGGCGGTCCGGGCGGGCGTACGGCGCCTCGTGGTCGTGTCGTCCATGGGAGCCGACCCGCACCACCAGGGGGACGAGATCTTCGACGTCTACCAGCGCGCCAAGGGCGAGGCCGACGCGTACGTGCGCTCGCTGGAAGAGCTGGACTGGACGATCCTGCGCCCCGGCGCGCTGACGGACGACGCCGGCACCGGCCTCGTCCGCCTGGAGGCACACACCGGCCGCGGCGCGGTCCCCCGCGACGACGTTGCCGCCGTACTGGCGGAACTGGTCGACACCCCGGCCACCAACGGTCTGACCCTGGAGCTGATCAGCGGTTCCACGCCCGTGTCGGTGGCGGTGAAGTCGGTGGCCGGGAACTGAGGGCGCGCAGCCCGGAACTCTCGGGCTACGGGTCAGAACAACGGCAGCTGCCCGGGGAACCCGGGGACGACGTACCCGTCCAGGGACGGCTGCGCCGCGCCGAGTTGCGCCGGACGACGCGAACCCGGACAGGAGACGAGCTCACCACTGGCTCGCGCACCGGAAGGGTCATGACGCGCGTACCGCCCCGCGACGACGGCGATCTCGCGACGGCACTCTGGGCAGGTTCTGCGGCGGGAGGACGAGACCATGACACCAGTCTGCCCGCAGCGGCGCGAGCGCCGTTCGCGTCAACCCATGACGAAAGGCCCCGCGACCTGCTGTTCGGGCAGGTCACGGGGCCTCTCGTTCCCGTGTGGCGGCGCCAGGATTCGAACCTGGGAAGGCTGAGCCGGCAGATTTACAGTCTGCTCCCTTTGGCCGCTCGGGCACACCGCCGGGGTTCGCTGCCCGTCGAACCGTCTTTCGGCGGCGCTCCGTGGCAACGACGTAAACAATACCCGATGTGGAGGGGTGCTTCGCCACCCGATTGATCGCCACCCGGGGGACGGCGGGTGGCTAGGCTTGTCCGGATGCGGCCGGGGACCTCTGCGGAGCTCGGCGGCCGTAGCTGCATGCCGGTACGGAGCCGATACGCGGCCCGACACGCACCCAGATACAAGGAGCCACAGGACATGGCCGACTCCAGTTTCGACATCGTCTCGAAGGTCGAGCGGCAGGAGGTCGACAACGCCCTCAACCAGGCCGCCAAGGAGATCTCGCAGCGCTACGACTTCAAGGGCGTGGGCGCTTCGATCTCGTGGTCCGGGGAGAAGATCCTCATGGAGGCCAACTCCGAGGACCGGGTGAACGCCATCCTCGACGTCTTCCAGTCCAAGCTGATCAAGCGCGGTATCTCGCTGAAGGCTCTGGACGCGGGCGAGCCCCAGCTCTCCGGCAAGGAGTACAAGATCTTCGCGTCGATCGAGGAGGGCATCTCCCAGGACAACGCGAAGAAGGTGGCCAAGCTCATCCGTGACGAGGGCCCCAAGGGTGTGAAGGCCCAGGTGCAGGGTGACGAGCTTCGGGTCTCCTCCAAGAGCCGGGACGACCTGCAGACCGTGATCGCCCTGCTGAAGGGCCACGACTTCGACTTCGCTCTGCAGTTCGTGAACTACCGGTGACCTGCTGAGCCGACGGCGTGACGAGGCGCGGGCATTCCGCGTTCACGACAACGGACGGGTGGGCACCCAACGGCGCCCACCCTTCTGGTCTGCCGGTCTGCCGTTCCGTCTCGGCCCCGTGGGCCGGCTCGTCCGTCCGTTCGTCGTTCGTCCGTTCGTCTGGCCGCTCGTCTGCCTACCGCGGTCCCGGCGCGTTCAGTCGCGCGAGTTGCCGAACAGGAGTCGGTAGGCGACCAGGAGCACCAGGGAACCGCCGATCGCCGCCGCCCAGGTGGCACCGTCGTAGAAGTCCTTGCTGACCGGGTGGTCCAGCCAGCGGGCCGATATCCAGCCGCCGATGAACGCGCCCGCGATGCCGATGAGGGTCGTGCCGATGAGCCCTCCCGGGTCGCGGCCCGGCAGCAGGAACTTGGCGATGGCTCCGGCCAACAGTCCCAGGATGATCCAGCTGATGACGGTCATGCCGTGCCCCTGCCCTCTCACGCTACGCGTACGCGGTGCCGGCCCTGTGGGCTCGCTGCTCCGCGCGTGTTCATTCGCTCTTGGTCGGGTGGACGTCCCGACCGCGCCCGATGGTTGCTCTGGTCAGTAGGGTGCGACGCATGACACCTGCGGGTTCGGAGTTGCGGCGCACACTCGGCGTGGGCGACGCCGTGGTCGTGGGGCTGGGTTCGATGGTCGGGGCTGGGATCTTCGCGGCCCTGGCTCCCGCGGCCCGCGTAGCCGGGCCGGGGCTGCTGCTCGGTCTCGCCGTGGCCGCCGTCGTCGCCTACTGCAACGCCACGTCGTCGGCACGGCTGGCCGCCCGGTACCCGGCCTCGGGCGGCACGTACGTCTACGGGCGGGAGCGGCTCGGGGCATTCTGGGGGTATCTCGCGGGCTGGTCGTTCATCGTCGGGAAGACGGCCTCCTGCGCTGCCATGGCGCTCACCGTGGGCGCGTACGTCTGGCCCGAGCAGGCGCACGTGGTGGCGGTCGCGGCCGTGGTGGCGCTGACCGCGGTGAACTACGGCGGAATCCAGAAGTCCGCCTGGCTGACGCGGGCGATCGTGGTGGTGGTCCTGGCGGTCCTCGCTTCCGTGGTGGCGGTGTGTCTGGGGTCGGGTCGATCCGATGCCGGGCGGTTGGACATCGGGCTGTCGGGTGGCATCGACGGGGTGTTGCAGGCGGCCGGCCTGCTGTTCTTCGCCTTCGCGGGGTACGCGCGCATCGCGACCCTCGGCGAGGAGGTGCGGGACCCGGAACGGACCATTCCCCGCGCGATCCCGCTGGCTCTGGGCATCGCGCTGGTGGTGTACGGATGTGTCGCGGTGGCTGTCCTTTCCGTGCTGGGCGCGGACGGTCTCGGGCAGGCGACGGCACCACTGGCCGACGCGGTACGGGCGGCCGGTCTGCCCGGGCTGGCGCCGGTCGTGCGGGTGGGCGCCGCCGTGGCCGCGCTGGGCTCGCTGCTTGCGCTGATCCTGGGCGTGTCCCGGACGACGCTGGCCATGGCCCGGGACGGTCACCTGCCCGGGGCACTGGCCGCCGTGCATCCACGTTTTCAGGTGCCGCACCGGGCGGAAGTGGCCGTGGGCGTGGTCGTCGCGGTCCTGGCCGCCACGGTGGACGTACGAGGCGCGATCGGCTTCTCCTCCTTCGGTGTGCTGGTGTACTACGCCGTGGCCAACGCGTCGGCCTGGACGCTGGGCCCGTCGAGAACGGCGCGGGTCGTACCGGCGCTGGGTCTGATCGGGTGCGGGGTGCTCGCGGTCTCCCTTCCGCTGCTTTCGGTGGTCGTAGGTGTGGGTGTGCTGGCGGTGGGCGTGCTGGCGTACTGGGTACGGGGGCGGGAGCGGCGGGTCCCGCGGTAAGGCGAAGGGCAACTCGCGGTCGGTGCCCCCGAGCCTCGCGGTAGGCAGTCTTGGAGGGAGCGGGCATACGTTCGCGGGTCGGCGCTTCTGCGCTTCTGCGTGGACGGCGTTCGGCGAGATCTGCACGGCCTGCGCCCGGGTGGCTTCCGTTCTGGTGGTCGTCGCGACACCCCGGCTCAGGGGACGCCATGGACTCCAGGATCCGGAAAGAACCGGGGCAGAGCCTCACCACGCGCGCTGCTGCCACGTCGACCTGCCAGCATGAGCCCGCGACCTGCAAGCGTGAGCCCGCCATGTGCCGGCCTCTCCGTCCTGATGGGCAGATCAGCTGCCGGGAGCCTGTTGGCCGTCTTGGCTCAGAACACCCGAGTGGGCGTTGTACCCGTCGTGGGCCTTCTCGACGTACGGAGGGGGAAGCCGGTCCACGGGGCCAACTCCGTCCCTTCGCTGGCCTCCTCGTACCAACCCGTGCCGTCGACCCAGGCCCGCAGCCAGTCCGTGAGGCTCGGGGCGTCGACGAACCAGGCGTGGTCGGCGTCACCTGAATTGGGCTCGAAGAGGAGGACCGTGGTCTGCGGGGAGCGGCAGTCCACGCACGCGTACATCGCGCAGCCCCAATGGGATATCGGCAGGACGCCCTCGGGCCAGGGCCAGTCGGGATCCTTCAGGGCGTCCTCGCGGTTGGCGAGGTACTGGGGTACTGCGGCGGGCTCGCCGGAGGGTGGGCTGTCGAGCAGGGGCAGGAGGCCGTACTCCGGGCCGAAGCCACCGTCCCCTATCCGAAGGTAGAGCTCGGCGAGCAGTGGTGGAAGAGCGAACCCCAGAGCGGCCTCGGCGCGTGACAGCCCCGCCCCGTCGAGGGGTTCGGGCAGGGAAGCCCAGCCCCACGGACGGGTGCTGCGTGCCTTGGCGGCCACCCGTGCCAGCAACTGCTCGTTCTCGGTCATGGGTTCATGATGCAGGCCGCCACTGACAATCGAGCGGGCCTGTGGACAACCCTGCGGTTGTGGAGAACGACGGCTCCTACCAGCCGTTCCCTCGCGAGCCGCCGGTGGCCGCGAACGGCTGGTCCGTCCGCACGATCTCGCGTCCCAGCGGGAGCAGCGAGACCGGGATCAGCTTGAAGTTGGCGATGCCGAGGGGGATGCCGATGATCGTGACGCACAGCGCGATGCCGGTGACGATGTGGCCGATGGCAAGCCACCAGCCGGCCAGGACCAGCCAGAGCACGTTGCCTATACAGGAAGGTGCTCCCGCGTCGCGGCGCTCGACCGCTGTGTATCCGAAGGGCCACAGGGCGTAGACGCCGATGCGGAAGGCCGCGATGCCGAACGGAATCGTCTCCGAACGTTCCCGATCGCGCTACAAGGGCTCTGCGGTTCCGTCTGAACGCATGACCTGCTGATACTGATGGAAGCAGGCAGTGCCGACGGACGACCGAGAGGTAGCGATCATGAAGGTGTTCAACCTGCTACTGAATGTGCTGTGGCTCGTCTTCTGTGGCATCTGGATGGCGATCGGCTATCTGATCGCCGCTCTGATCTGCTTCATTTTGATTGTCACCATCCCGTTCGGCATTGCGTCGCTGCGCATCGCCGGATTCGTCCTCTGGCCGTTCGGCCGGACCACTGTGGACCGGCCGGGCGCCGGGGCCGGGTCGTTCGTCGGCAACGTGATCTGGGTGATCTTCGCGGGATGGTGGCTCGCACTGGGCCACCTGCTCACGAGCATCCCTCTGTTCCTGTCGATCATCGGGATTCCCTTCGGATGGGCGAACCTCAAGCTCATCCCCGTCTCGCTGATGCCTCTGGGGCGGGAGGTTGTGCCCACGGACCAGGCGTTCGGTGGCCGTTGAAGCGGCTCGGATCCGACGGACACTGACGCCTCGCAACGGCTTGCTGCTCAGCAGGCGGTTACCAAGGCACAGCAGCATTCGGGCCCCCTTGCCTTCTGACAACGGGGCCCGAGTAGTGAGGCAGCAGAATCAGAACGGAAGCTCTGTCTTGGCCACGCCTCGCTTGATGGTCATGATCTGTTCGTGGAAGTCGCGCGTTGCGGGCTCTCGCGGGTAGCGGGCGCGCAGCTCCTTGTCCAGCTCGTCAGCGACTAAAAGCAGTGATGGCAGAGACTTGCGGTCGGCTTCCAACGCCGTGGTGCCCATGCCAATGGCCTCATCGACCTCGCCTGTGCGGGCGGCGGCTACGCCGAGAGTGAGTCGGGCTTCGGCGGCTCGCATCGGGGAGATCTCGGTTCCGTCCGGGCCGGTGCTGATCCGGATCACTGAGCGTGCGTGGGCGGCGGCGCGCTCGTCATCTCCGAGGAGACGGTAGGCGTCCATCTCGTAAAAGTCCCACTTATCCGGGTCGATGATGAAGTGGTGCTCCGGATGGTCCGGGCGGGGTAGCCGGTCGAGGCGTGCGCGTCCCGCGTCCAGAGAGTCGCGCACAAGGCGGCCGTCTCCCATGCGTGCGGCGGCACGGGCCTTGTGCGCGTACAGCTGTACGCCGACGGAGTGCGTCTGGTCGGCGACGTGCCCGATCTTCGGACCTCGGAGACGCGGTCACCGGAATGTTGCATTAGCTGACAAGGCGACAGATACGGGGAACAATAGAGGAGTTGAAACAGACGCCCCGGCAGCGGCTGCAACCGCCCCGGGGCTGGCCGACTGACTAGGAGTCGACGTGACACATGTAAGCACAGCCCTGCCGTCCTCCGGTGACCCCGGTTCCCCCTATCCCAGCACGTGCGTCTTACGAGCCGTCGATTACCTGCGGGTCTCCACCGAGGAGCAGAAGAAGGGCTACGGAGTAGCCAGGCAGAGCCGGAAAACCATCCGGCACATTGCACACAAGCAGTGGCACCACATCGGCACTTACAAGGATGAAGGAGTATCGGGCTCCCTTGAGGCGGCTGACCGGGGCGACCTCAAACGCCTGATGGAAGACGCCCAGAAGAATCCCCGCCCCTTCGACATCGTCGTGGTCCCTGACGGCCGTGTGATCGGGCGAAAAGGACGGGCCTTCTGGCGCTGGGTTTGGGCCTTGGAGGACATCGGAGTCTACGTCGCCGTGGTTGCCGACGACTACGACAACACAACGTCCGACGGTCGTAAGAAGATGCGCCGGGACGCCGACTACGCCGAGACCGAGTGGGAAACGATCCGCGATCGCACCCAGGGCGGCTTGCAAGAGAAGGCTGAGCTGACCCCGGCCGCGCACATTGGCGGACGGCCCCCGTACGGATACCGCATCGCCGAGAAGGGCACACCCGGCTCGTACCTGATGGTCGACGACGCTGAGGCGAACATCATCCGGTACGTCTACAAACTCGTGGTCGGTGAAGGACTCAATCTGCGCAAGGCCACCATCCGGCTCAACGCGGAAGGGATCACTGCACGGTCCGGACGGGCATGGACCCGCGACAATCTACGTGACCGAGTCATGTCGTCCCCAGTCCTCGACGGCGCCCTTCTGTTTCGTGGCAAGCACGCCAAGACCGACGCAGACGGCACCCCTGTGTGGGGTGAATCCGTCAAGATCGAGTTGCCGAGAATCCTCACTCCGGGGGAAGCCGCAGAACTCCGCCGCAAGGTCGCCGAGACTGCTAAGCACAGCAGCGGTCGGCGTGAGTTCTACCCGCTGACCGGCCGCACGGTCAGTGCCTGCGGCAGGACGTACACAGGCATCAGCCGCGCAGCCGAACGGGACGGCGCACGCTATTACCGGTGCGCAGGCAATGCCCCGAGAAACCCGCGCGAGAAGTCCTGCGGCTGCTCCTACATCGATGCTGACGCGCTTGAAGGGCACGTCTGGCAGAAGGTCATGGAGATCGCGAGCGACAGCACGAAGCTTCAGGAACTGGCCGCAGAGTGGATCGGGACGGCCGACGGTGACAAGTCAGCGCTGGCTGATCGGATCGCTGACCTTGATCGACAGATCGAGGGCATGCACGCATCGATCACAGCCGTCATCGTTGCGACAGCCAAGCAGAGCGCGTCTGCCGAAGCCATCGAGGCCGCTACCGCAGCGCTCAACGAAGAACTTCAACAGCTTAAGAACCTACGCAGCGAAGCGGCCGAATGGCTGATGGAGATCGAGGAGTCTGACCAGTACGCCCAAGACCTCCGAGTGCTCGCCAGCATGGCACGGAAGTCGTTCCCCGACATGACTCCACAGCAGCAAGCAGCGATCCTGTCCCTGCTGGAACTGAAGATCACGGTTACCGGTCCGGTGCCGGACGGGCGACGTGGTGGGGTCCCCTGCACCGCACGAGCCTGGTACGCCGCCGCCGGCCTCGACGTACCTGCGGCGTCGCTGTCTGACGACGACTGGGCCAAGGTCGCACCGCTCCTGCCCAAGGGGCGCATGGGCACCGTTCGGCGCTCTGTGAACGCGATCTTCTACAAAGCGCGCACAGGCAAGTCCTGGCCTGCTGTGATCAAGGAAACCGGCGCCACCATCCAGGCATCGAAGCACTTCAACGCATGGACCTCCGATGACACCTGGGACCGTGTAAACGCCGCCCTGGCGCATGTCGCGCGTGTCCCCCTGCCGGAGCCTGAGCTGCTGCCCCCGATGATCATCGAAGGGCGCGTCGACCCGAGCGCGATGCTGCACCCAGAAGGACGATCCCGAACGGGATTCCGATGATCGTGATACAGAGCAGCGCGCCCGCGACCACATAGCCGAGGAACAGCCAGAAGCCGCTGAACACGAGCCAGATGATGTTGAGGATGGTCTTCACTGGTGACGACCTGCCATCTTTTCGAGTCGGGCGATTCGCTCCGCCATCGGCGGGTGGGTGGAGAACATCTTCGAAAGCCCCTGTCCCGGGCGGAACGGGTTGGCGATCATCATGTGGCTGGCGGTCTCGATCCGGGGCTCGGGGGGCAGCGGAAGCTGTTTCGTGCCGAGTTCGAGTTTGCGCAGGGCGCCGGCGAGGGCGATCGGGTCACCGGTGAGCTGGGCGCCGGAGGCGTCGGCCTCGTACTCCCTGGACCGGCTGATCGCCAGTTGGATGACGGTAGCGGCGAGCGGACCGAGGATCATGATGAGGAGCATGCCCAGCAGACCGGGGCCGTCATCGTCGTTGGAGCGTCCGATCGGGATGAGCCAGGCGAAGTTGACCAGAAACATGATCACTGAGGCGAGTGCGCCGGCGACGGACGAGATCAGGATGTCGCGGTTGTAGACATGGCTCAGCTCGTGGCCGATGACGCCGCGCAACTCGCGCTCGTCGAGCAGGCGCATGATGCCCTCGGTGCAGCACACGGCCGCGTTGCGCGGGTTGCGGCCGGTCGCGAAGGCGTTCGGTGCCTCCGTCGGCGAGATGTACAGACGGGGCATCGGCTGGCGGGCCTGGGTGGAGAGCTCCCGCACCATGCGGTACAGCGCCGGGGCCTCGAACTCGCTGACCGGGCGTGCCCGCATCGCGCGCAGTGCGAGCTTGTCGCTGTTCCAGTACGCGTACGCGTTCGTGCCCAGGGCGACGAGGACGGCGACGACGAGCCCCGCTCGGCCGAAGAAACTGCCGATGACGATGATGAGCGCGGACAGTCCCCCGAGGAGTACTGCGGTCCTGAGCCCGTTGTGCCGGCGGTGCACGGTACGCCCTCCAAGTGGTGCAGCAGGGGAACCCTTTGCTTGCTGGTGTCGCTCGCTGTGGTCGCTTCCTGGTCTTCGAAGCCACCGGTGCCGTGGCATCACGTCCAGTGGACCCTTCTGTACTGGTCAACGCCAGGCGAGAGCCGCCAGTTCCCTGACGCTCGCGTCGGCGTACATGGCCCGTTCGGGTGACGGTCGCGGCGTGCGGCACGCGTGCGTGGAGGCCGGGTACGGCACGCGTGCGTGCCCGAAGCGGCTGCTGCTCAGAAGAGCCCGGTGTCGGCGAAGCGCAGGATCAGCTGGGGTGCTCCCGACAGGGCGACGGCGAGGACCGCGGTCACGGTGATCGCGGCAGTGAGGGGGGCGGGGACGCGGTGCCCGGCGGTCTCTTCCCCGGGGGCCCGGAACAGCAGGGCCGTCCATTGGAGGTAGTAGAACAGCGCGATGACGACGTTGACCGCCATGACGACGGCCAGCCAGCCGAGCCCGGCGTCCACGGCCGCGGAGAACACGGTGACCTTGGCGAAGAGGCCGATGATGCCCGGCGGCAGTCCGGCGAGGCAGAGCAGGAAGAAGGCCAGGAGCAGGGCGGTGAGCGGGTTGGACGCGTACAGGCCGCGGTAGTCGGCGACGCGGTTCAGGGCCCGCGTACGGCCCACCAGCGCGGCCACCGCGAAGGCGCCGAGGTTCACCGCGGCGTACATGAGGGCGTAGGCGACGGTGGAGCCGATCGAGCGTTCCGGTTCGTCGGAGTACGCGGCGGCGGCGATCGGCACCAGGAGGTAGCCGGCCTGCCCGACGGACGACCAGGCGAGCAGGCGTACCGCGCTGTACGCGCGCGTGGCCTGCTGGCGCAGGGCGCCGACGTTCCCGACGGTCATGGTGAGGGCCGCCAGCGCCGCGAGGGCCGGTCCCCAGACGTCGGCGTAGGACGGGAGGGCGATGACCGTGACGAGGATCAGGCCGGAGAAGCCGACCGCCTTGCCGATCACGGACAGGTAGGCGGCGATCGGCAGGGGCGCGCCCACATAGGTGTCGGGCACCCAGAAGTGGAAGGGCACGGCGGCCGTCTTGAAGGCGAAGCCGACGAGGGTGAGGACGACGCCGGTCTGGGCGAGCGTGGTGAGCTGTCCGTCCACGTCCTGGATGCGTTGGGCCACCTGGGTGAGGTAGAGGGTGCCGGTGGAGGCGTACACGAAGCTGATGCCCATGAGGCTGACCGCGGTCGCGGTGACCGAGGACAGGAAGAACTTCAGGGCCGCTTCGGAGGACCGGCGGTCGCCCTGGCGCAGGCCCACGAGGGCGAACGCGGGCAGGGAGGCGACCTCCAGGGCGACGATGAGGGTCGCGAGGTCGCGGGAGGCGGGCAGGAGCGCGGCGCCGGCCGCGGAGGAGAGCAGCAGGAACCAGAACTCGCCCTCGGGGAGTCCGCGGTCGGCGTCCTTCACGGCGGTGACCGAGAGCAGGGCGGTCACCAGGGCGCCGCCGAGCACCAGGAACTGGATGGCGAGGGTGAAGGTGTCCGCGGTGTAGCTGCAGACGTCGGCGTCGCCGGTCAGGCAGAACGTCGAGCGGTCGCCGTTCACCAGGGGCAGCAGCATCAGCGCGGAGGCGGCGAGTCCGGCGACCGAGATCCAGCCGAGCAGCGGCTTGCGGGCGTCCTTGACGAACAGGTCGGTGACGAGGACGGCGAGTCCGACGACCGCCGTGATGGTGGGCGGCGCGATGGCGAGCCAGTCGACGGACTGGACCAGGTTCTGGGCCAGTGGCTGCGCCAGGGCCTCGGCGAGCGGCTGGGCCGGGGAGCTCATCGGGTGCCTCCTGAGAGGAGCTGCTGCACGGCCGGGTCGGTCAGCCCGAGGAGGGTCCTGGGCCACAGTCCGGCGACGACGGTGAGGGCGACGAGCGGCGTCCAGGCGGCGAACTCGTAGGTGCGTACGTCGGTGAGCTTCGGGGCTTCGCGCGGTACGGCGCCCATGCAGACGCGGCGGACCACGATCAGCATGTACGCGGCAGTCAGCAGCGTGCCGAACGCGGCGATCGCCATGAAGGTGAGGAAGGCGGGGCGGCTGAGGTCGTCGTGCGGGTCGAAGGCGCCGAACAGGGCCAGCATCTCGCCCCAGAAGCCGGCCAGACCGGGCAGGCCGAGCGAGGCGACCGCTGCGAAGGCGAGGAGGCCGCCGAGGCGCGGTGCCTTGCCGTACAGGGCGGCGCCGGTCTCCTCCGCGAGGGTGTCGAGGTCGGTGGTGCCCGTGCGGTCCTTGAGGGCGCCGACGACGAAGAAGAGCAGGCCGGTGATGAGGCCGTGGGCGATGTTGGCGAACAGGGCGCCGTTGACTCCGGTCGGGGTCATGGTGGCGATGCCGAGCAGGACGAAGCCCATGTGGCCGACGGAGGAGTAGGCGATGAGGCGCTTGAGGTCGCCCTTCGCGCCCTTCTTGGCGAGGGCCAGGCAGGCCAGGGAGCCGTAGATGATGCCGACGACCGCGAAGGCGGCGAGGTACGGCGCGAACGTGTGGAAGCCGTCCGGAGCGACCGGGAGGAGGATGCGGACGAAACCGTACGTGCCCATCTTCAGCAGGACGCCGGCCAGCAGGACCGAACCGACGGTCGGGGCGGCGGTGTGGGCGTCGGGCAGCCAGCTGTGCAGCGGCCACATCGGGGTCTTGACCGCGAGCCCGATCCCGATCGCCAATACGGCGATGACCTGCACGGATGTGGTCAGCGACCGGCCGTTGTCAGTGGCGAGTGCCACCATGTCGAATGTGCCCGCGCTGAGTCCGACCAGCAGCAGGCCGAGCAGCATGACGACGGAGCCGAGGAGGGTGTAGAGGATGAACTTCCAGGCCGCCCCGGCCCGTCCCTCGCCGCCCCAGCGGGCGATGAGGAAGTACATCGGGATGAGGACCATCTCGAAGGCGAGGAAGAACAGGATCAGGTCGAGGACGGCGAAGGTCGCGAGGGTGCCGGACTCGAGGACGAGCAGCAGGGCGACGAACGCCTTCGGGGACGGGCCCGACGGCATCTTGAAGTACGAGTAGAGCGCGCAGAGGAAGGTCAGCAGCGCGGTCAGGACCAGCAGGGGGAGGGAGATGCCGTCGATGCCGAGGTGGATGCGCACGTCGAGTGCGGGGATCCAGCTGATGTCCGTGCTGGCCTGCATCTTCGACGGATGGTCGTGGTCGAAGCCGAGCACGAGGACGATCGCGGCGACGAGGACGGCACCGGTGACGGTGACGCCGTGCCGCAGGACGGCCTGGTCGGGGGAGTTCCCCTTCAGTCCGGGCGGGGCCGGCAGGAGAGCGGCGGCGGCGCCGATGAGCGGGCCGACGACGACCAATGCCAGAAGGAACTGCATCACGGACTCGTTGATATCGATCACGCCTGCTCACGCTCCCGTGGCGACGAGGACGGCGGCGACCGCGAGGACGACGGTGCCGGCGAGCAGCGCGCTCACATAGGTCTGCACATTGCCGGTCTGGGCACGGCGGACGGCGGTCCCGAGCACACGCGGCAGCGTGCCCGCCCCGCGTACGTAGGTGTCGACGACCTCCCGGTCGAGGAACCGCACGAGACTCGCGCCGGCCTGGACCGGGCGGACGAAGAGGGTCGCGTACACCGCGTCCAGGTGGAAGCCGACGGCCGCGTGCCGGTGCAGCGGGCCCAGCAGGAGCCGTCCGGGGTCGGAGGGATCGGCGGCGGACGCGATGTCTCCGTACGCCGGCTTGTGGCTGGCGATCGCCTCGGCCTCCACGAGCGCGGCGTCGCCCTCCGGGTGGGCGGCGACCGCGCCCAGCGGGGGGCGGGCCGCGAGCGCCGTGGTGTGGCGCCAGGCGGCGTAGGTGACGATGCCGCCGACCAGGGCCACGCCCGTGCCGAGCACGGAGGTGGTGAGGGTCGGGGTGAGGTCGTGGCCGTCGAACCAGTCGGGGAGGAGACGGAAGGCGAGCCCGCCGAGAGCGAGTGACGGGACAGCGAGCAGCCAGAGCACGGCGCTCATGACCACCGGCTGCCGGCCGTGGTCGGGAGCCTCGGCGCCCCGCCCGCGGAAGGCCAGCAGCCACAGGCGTGTCGCGTACGCGGCGGTGAGCAGGGCGGTGACCAGGCCGGCGAGGAGGACGGTCCAGCCTGCGGCGCCGGGAGCGTTCTCGGTGTGGCCGGTGGCGACGTGCTCCGCGACGACGAGGACGGACTCCTTGGAGAAGAAGCCGCTGAAGGGCGGGATCGCGGCGAGGGCGAGCAGCGCCACGGTCATCGTCCAGTAGGCGTCCGGGACGCGGTCGCGCAGGCCCCGCATGCGGGACATGGCGGCCAGCGAGTTGGTGCCGGCGGCGTGGATGATCACGCCGGCGGCGAGGAAGAGCAGCGCCTTGAAGGCGCCGTGGGTGAGGAGGTGGAAGACGGCGGCCCCGCGGTCGCCGGCGGCGAGGGCGCCGGTCATGTAACCGAGCTGGCCGATCGTCGAGTAGGCGAGGACGCGTTTGATGTCGTCCTGGGCGAGTGCGGCGAGCGCCGAGCCGAGCATCGTGACGGCGGCCATGACGGCGAGGACGACCATCGCGGCCCGTGAGGCCTGGAACAGCGGAAGGAGCCGGGCGACGAAGTAGACACCGGCGGCGACCATCGTCGCGGCGTGGATGAGCGCGGAGACGGGTGTCGGGCCCGCCATCGCGTCGGGAAGCCAGGTGTGCAGCGGGAACTGCGCCGACTTGCCCGCCACACCGGCCAGGAGCAGCAGGGCGATCAGCGTCGGGTGGTCGAGCGAGCCGCTCGTGACCGCGCCGAGGATCTTGGTGATGCGGAAGGAGCCGGCCTCGGCGGCCAGCGCCAGCAGGCCGATCAGGAAGGGGACGTCACCGAGCTTGGTCACCAGGAAGGCCTTGAGGGAGGCGGCACGGGCCTCCGAGGTCTCCCAGTAGTGGCCGACCAGGAAGTACGAGCAGATGCCCATGATCTCCCAGCCGACCAGCAGCACCATCAGGTCGCCGGAGTAGACGACGAGGAACATGGCGGAGGTGAAGAGGGAGACGAGAGCGGCGTACGAGGGGTAGCGCGGGTCGTCGCGCAGGTAGCCCGTCGAGTAGATCTGCACGCAGGTGGCGACGCAGCCGACCAGGACGGCGACGAGCGCGGCGAAGCCGTCGATGTGCAGGGCGAGTTCGATGGGGACCGAACCGGTGGGTGTCAGCTCGGTGACGGCGTCGACGGCACGGCCGCCGCCCTGACGGGCCGCCACCAGTACGGCGAGTACGAGCGCCGCCAGGGTCGGCAGGACGGCGAGCGGGCGGACGAAGCCGGGCGCCGAGCGGCCCAGGAGGAGACCGGCGGCTGCCCCGAGGAAGGGGAGGACGGGAACGAGTACGGCGAGGGTGGTCGTGGTCACGCGGTGGCCTCAGCCTTCTCGGCGGCCGGTCCGGTCGCCGACGCGCCGGTGCCGGGGTCCTCGCTGTCGGGGCCCTCGGCGGTGTCGCGGAGCTTGTCGATGTCCGAGGTGCCGCGGTTGCGGTGGACGGCGAGCACGATCGCCAGGCCGATGCCGATCTCGGCGGCCGCGATGGCGATGGTGAACAGGGTCAGGGCCTGGCCGGAGTGCAGGGTCTCCTCGGCTGCCTTGCTGAGCCAGACGTCGAAGGCGACCAGGTTGAGGTTGACGGCGTTGAGCATCAGCTCGACCGACATCAGGACCAGGATCGCGTTGCGACGCGCGAGGACGCCGTACAGGCCCGTGCAGAACAGGAGGGCGGAGAGAACGACGGGATAGGCGAGGTGCATCAGCGGACACCGCCCTTGTCGGAACCGTCCGGGTCTGCCGGCCGGTCGGACTCGGTCGTACGGCTGGTACGGGTCGTACGGCTGGTACCGGTTGCACGGCTGGTACCGGTTGCACGGTTGGTACCGGTTGCACGGGCGTTGTCGGCAGCTGCGCGGTCCGCCTTCGCCTTGCGGGACAGGACGATCGCGCCGACCAGGGCGGCGAGGAGGAGGACTGAGAGGGCCTCGAAGGGAAGGACCCAGTTCTGGAAGAGGCTCGCCCCGGTCACGGCGGTGGAACCGGCGGCCTGGCCGTCCAGGTCGATCCAGGTGGTGCGGAAGGCGTCGACGACGACCCACACCAGGGCCGCGGCGGCGGCAACGGCCACCGTGAGGGCGGCCCAGCGGTTGCCGGAGTCGGCTTCCGGGGACCGGCCGATGGGAGCCCTGGTGAGCATCAGGCCGAACAGGATGAGGACGACGACTGCACCTACGTAGATGAGGACCTGTACCCATGCGATGAACTCGGCGGTGAGCAGGAGGTACTCGACGGCGAGGCCACCGAGGGCCACCACCAGCCACAGGGCGGCGTGGACGAGCTGCCGGGTGGTGACGGTGACGACGGCGGCGCCGAAGGTGACCAGGCCGACGAGGAGGAAGGCGATCTCGACGCCGGTCGGGGAGAGAAAGCCGCGGGATTCGGCGGCCGTGGCCGTGAGGTCCGCGGCAAGGTGACCGGTGGTCGCTGCGAGGGTCATTCCCGGCCCTCCTGCTTCGGCTGGTCCGACGAGGGCTGCGACTGGTCCGGCGTCGGCCCCGGCTGGTCCGGCGTCGGCCCCGGCTGGTCCGGCGTCGGCCCCGGCTGGTCCGGCGTCGGCCCCGGCTGGTCCGGCGTCGGCCCCGGCTGGTCCGTCTGCTGCTTGGAGTCGCCCATCGCGCGGGTGGGCTGCTCGGCGGCGCGGGCCTGCTCGGCGGCGTGCGGTTCGGCCGTCCCGGCCGCTTCCTGCTGGGCGGCCAGTTTGTCAGCGGCCTTGCGGGCGGCGGCGAGTTCCTTGGGTTCCTCCGCGCCGGGGTCGAGGGCGGGCGGGGCCGGGACCGTCCACATCCACTCGCGGAGCTTGTCGCGCTCGTGGGTGAGGTCTCGGATGTCGGTCTCGGAGTACTCGAACTCCGGGGACCAGAACAGGGCGTCGAACGGACAGACCTCGATGCAGATACCGCAGTACATGCACAGAGAGAAGTCGATGGCGAAGCGGTCGAGGACGTTGCGGCTGCGGTCGCGTCCGCCGGGGGTCGCCGCCGGGACCGTCTCCTTGTGGGAGTCGATGTAGATGCACCAGTCCGGGCACTCGCGGGCGCACAGCATGCAGACCGTGCAGTTCTCCTCGAACAGGCCGATCACACCGCGGCTACGGGGCGGGAGCTCGGGCTGGGTGTCCGGGTACTGCTCGGTGACGGTCTTCTTGGTCATCGTGCGGAGGGTGACGGCCAGGCCCTTGGCCAGGCCCGAGCCGGGGATGGGGGGCATGGTTACTGGATCACCACCTTGACGATGCCGGTGAGGGCGATCTGGGCGAGGGAAAGGGGGACGAGGAGGGTCCAGGACAGCTTCTGGAGCTGGTCCGCGCGCAGGCGCGGGTAGGTCACTCGCAGCCAGATCACGACGAAGGCCAGGACGGCCGTCTTCAGCAGGGTCCACACCCAGCCGAGGCCGTCGGCTCCCCAGGGGCCGTGCCAGCCGCCCAGGAAGAGGACGGTGGTCAGGCCGCACAGGACGACGATCCCGGCGTACTCGGCGAGGAGGAACAGGGCGAAGCGCAGACCGGTGTACTCGGTGTAGGCACCGAAGATGATCTCGGAGTCGGCGACGGGCATGTCGAACGGGGGCCGTTGCAGTTCGGCCAGCCCGGCGACGAAGAAGACGATCGCGCCCACGATCTGCCAGGGCAGCCACCACCACTCGAAGGCGTCGAGGATGCCGACGAGCGAGACCGTGCCGGCCGCCATCGCCACGGAGGCGGCGGTGAGCAGCATCGGGAGTTCGTACGCGAGGAGCTGGGCGGCGGTGCGCAGGCCGCCAAGGAGGGAAAACTTGTTGGCGGAGGACCAGCCGGCCATGAGCGAGCCGAGAACGCCCACGCCCATGACGGCGAGAACGAAGAAGATGCCCGCGTCGACTACCTGACCGACCGCGCCCTCTCCGGGGCCGATGGGGATGGCCAGGAGAACCAGCAGGTACGGCAGGAGGGCCACGGCGGGGGCCAGCTGGAAGATACGGCGGTCCGCGTCGGCGGGGACCACGTCCTCCTTCTGCGCGAACTTCACCCCGTCCGCGACGAGCTGGGCCCAGCCGTGGAAGCCACCGGCGTGCATCGGGCCCAGGCGGCCCTGCATGTGGGCCATCACCTTGTGCTCGGTCTGGCCCACGATCAGGGGGAAGGTGAGGAAGACGACGAAAACGATCAGAAGGCGCAGGGTGACGTCGAGCGCGTCGTTCACTGCTGACCTCCTGAGGAGTTCGGGCGGTTCTGGTTCTGGGGCGTGTCGGAGGCGGACGGGGTATCGGTGTCGTCGGGTGCCTGGGGCTCGCCGTTGGGGCCGGGCTCGCCCGACGGCACAGGCTCGTCCGAAGAGGCAGGCTCCCCCGACGGCACAGGCTCAGCCGAAGCCGCAGGCTCATCCGGAGAGGCAGGCTCGCCCGAAGCATCGGGAGTGTCGGAGGTGCCGGGCTCGGGCCGGGTTTCGGTGGCTTCGCGCGCCTCGGGGCTTGGAGCCGCCTCCGGCCTCGGAGCCGGCTTGAGGCTTGGCGGTGCCTCGGCGCCCTGCCCGGCTTCCGGTTCCTGGCCCTGCGCAGCTTCCGGTTCCTGGCCCTGCGCAGCTTCCGGTTCCTGGCCCTGCTCGGGTCCCGGTTTCTGGCCTTGTCCTGGTTCCGGTTCCTGCCCCCGCCCTGCCTCGTCGAAGGCGGGACGGGCGTGGTGCCATGGGGCGTCCGGGCTGCGGGGTGCGGCGGGGGTCGCCTTCGGGGCCGGTTCGTCGGTGGTCGGGGTCGTGGCAGCGTCGTCCCCGACGGGGATGGGGCCGACGACCGTCTCGTCCGCCGCCCCGGCGCCCGAGGCGGAGGCGGCGCGCTGGCTCGCTGAGCCCTCCGACGCGCTCCGGGTACGCCGGGAAGCCGCGGTGCCGCCCGATCCGGCCCGCTGCGACGCCGCGTCTTCACCGGCGCTGCGGGCACGTCCAGTCCGCGGGGCCGCCGACCCGCCGCCGTCCAGCCCAGCCGAGCCCCGCTCTACCGAGCCCTGCCCAGCCGAGCCCCGCCCGGCCGAGCCCTGCCCAGCCGCAGTCTCCGCGGCGGGCTCGTCCGTCGGAGCGCCCGCCCGCTGGGATGCGGAGCCCTCGCTCGCGCTCCGCGCACGCCTGACCGGCGGGGCAGCCGAGTGCTCGGCAGCGGGGGGCGTCTGACTGACGGAGCCCTCCGCGGCCGTGCGGGAACGGCGAGGAGAAGCCGGAGTGTCGGCACCGGATGCCGTCTGACTGGCGGAGCCTTCGGTGGCCGTGCGGGTGCGACGGGGCGGGCGGTCACCTGCCGCGCGGGCCGGGCGCTCCCCCGCCGCACGCCCCGCCCCGCGTGCCGGGCGGCCCGGAGCGGGGGGCAGCTGGCCTTTCAGCGGGCCCCACTCGTTGGGATCGGGGACGCCTGGCGGCAGCATCTGACGGCGCCGGGGACCGCCGTGGTCGGACTCGCCCGGCTCCTTGGCCCCGGGCCAGGCCTTGGCCACGCGGGCGGCGAGGACGAAGTCCTTCCGCAGGGGGTGGCCCTCGAAACCCTCCGGCAGGAGCAGGTGGTCCAGCGCGGGGTGGTCTTCGAAGACGACGCCGAACATCTCGTGGGTCTCGCGCTCGTGCCAGGCCGCACCCGCGTACACCGCGACGGCGGTGGGCAGCACTGGGGACTCGTGCGGAACCGTCGTGCGCACCAGCAGTCGGCGCACCGGTCCGAGAGCCACGACATGCGCCGCGACGCGAAAACCCGTGCCCGGTTCGTCGACCGCGCTCAGCCAGTCGAAGTACGTGCAGCCCACCCGGTCGCGGGCGGTCTCCAGGGCGGAGATCCAGGACGCCGGCGGCACGTCCACGGTGAGGACGTCGTACATTTCCTCGGCCGTGGCCTCCGTGCCGAAGAGTTCCTCGGCGTCGGCGGGCAGCCAGCCGACCGCGGTCATCGCGCCTCCCCCGGGTCCGAGGCCCGCTCCCCGGCGGAGTCCGGGGCGGGGGCGGTTTCGGGAGCGGTGTCAGGAGCCGGCGGTCGCACGAGGCCGCTCCGCAGTGCGGCCGCCGACGGCCGCGGCGGGCTGCCGTACCGCTCCCCCAGCGACTCCCGGGCGATCTTCTCCTGGAGCTTCAGGATCCCCTGGAGCAACGCCTCGGGGCGCGGCGGGCAGCCGGGAACGTAGACGTCGACCGGGATGATCTGGTCGACGCCCTTCGTCACGGAGTAGGAGTCCCAGTAGGGGCCGCCGCAGTTGGAGCAGGCGCCGAAGGAGATGACGTACTTCGGCTCCGGCATCTGTTCGTACAGGCGCTTGACGGCCGGCGCCATCTTGTCGGTCACCGTGCCCGAGACCACCATCAGGTCGGCCTGGCGGGGGCCCGGCGCGAACGGGATGACGCCGAGCCGGATGAAGTCGTGGCGGGCCATCGACGCGGCGATGAACTCGATCGCGCAGCAGGCGAGGCCGAAGTTGAAGACCCAGAGGGAGTACCGGCGGCCCCAGTTCAGGACCACCTTCATGGGCTCGGGGGCGAGGCGTGCGAGCGCGCCCAGCCTCTTGGGCTCGGGAAGGAGCACGGGTTCGGAGGGGTTCACGTCCATGACAGGACGCCCTTCTTGTATGCGTACAACAGCCCTACGGCGAGGAAGCCGAGGAAGATGAACATCTCCACGAGGGTCGTCGCGCCGTAACCGGGGTCGGCGAAGACCGTCGCCCAGGGGAACAGGAAGATCGAGTCGACCGCGAAGATGACGTACAGAAAAGCGTAGACGTAGTAGCGGACCTGAGTGTGGGCCCAGCCCTCGCCGACGGGGTCGACACCGCACTCGTACGTCAGCAGCTTCTCGGGCGTCGGGACCACCGGCCGCAGCAGGCGCCCGGCTCCGAAGGCGACGGCGACGAAGAGCACGCCCACGAGGGCGAGCAGTCCGACGACCGAGTAGGACTGGAAATAGTCGGCGGCCAGCTCGACGGTCGCGTCATCGACGGTGGTGTCAGCGACGGTCACATGGACGGCGCTCACATCGCCGACGGTCGGTTCCGGCACCTGCGTCCCTCGCTCCCTGTCCCGAACGCTGCTGTTCGACGATCTGTACGCACGGGAGTCTAGGGCCTGATAAAGAGACGGTAAGCAGCCCGTCGCACCTTTGGACGTGAGGGGTGGGGTTTTCCTCAGTGCGTTCCGGCGGTCCACCTCATGGCGCGGCGCCGCTCCGCACGGCACGCTGACTCGTATGACCGAACGTCTCTCGACACCGACCCCTGCCGGTAACACCGGCGCAGCGCCCGGTGACCGCCCGCCGCCGGCGCGTTTCGCCTACGACTGGCACACCTGGAAGGAGATCTCCCACCTGCTGGCGAATCTCCCGGCGTCGCTGCTCGCATTCACTTACGTCGTGACGATGCTGGCCGTCGGCGTCGGGTTGACGGTCACGGTGATCGGGTTCCCGCTGCTGGCGGCCGGGCTGCTGGGCGCACGGCAGTTGGGCAAGCTGGAGCGGGCGCGGGCGCGGGCACTGCTCGGGGTGCGGGTGGACGAACCGAGCCGGTTGCCGTGGCGGAAGGGGGACGGGCTCTTCGCACAGTTGTGGATGTCGTTGAAGGACCCGGTGGGCTGGCGCACCGTCCTGTACGACTTCATACGGCTCCCCTGGGGCATCCTCACCTTCGTCATCACGTTGACGTCGCTGTTCGTGCTGTGGCCGGTACTGCCGTTCATCGCTCGGGGCCTGGCCAACGCCGACCGGGCGATGGTGCGCGGACTGTTGTCCCCGTCCGACGAGCTGGAACGGCGGATCGCCGAGCTGGAGTCGGACCGGGGGGTCGTGGTGGACACGGCGGCGGCCGACCTGCGCCGCATCGAACGCGACCTGCACGACGGAGCACAGGCCCGCCTGGTCAACCTGGCCATGGGACTGGGCCTGGCCAAGGAGAAGCTCCTGGAGGACCCCGACGCGGCGGCGGCCATGGTCGACGAGGCGCACGGCGAGGTGAAGCTGGCCCTGCAGGAGCTGCGGGACCTGGCCCGGGGCATCCACCCCGCCGTCCTGACCGACCGCGGCCTGGACGCGGCGCTCTCCTCGGTCGCCTCCCGCTGCACCGTGCCGGTCAAGGTGACCGTCGACCTGGCGGAGCGCCCCGCGGCGGCCATCGAGGGCATCGCCTACTTCACCGTCTCGGAACTGCTGCAGAACATCAGCAAGCACAGTGGGGCGAAGTCCGCGTCCGTGGAGGTGTGGCGGTCGTCCGACCGACTGCTCATACAGGTGGGGGACGACGGCCGCGGAGGCGCACGCCTCGACGGCGGTACGGGGATGAAGGGCCTCGCCGAACGGCTGACAGCCGTCGACGGCCTCTTCGTCGTCGACTCACCCGAGGGCGGCCCGACAGCAGTCACGGCCGAGCTGCCGTGGCGCGACCGCGAGGAGGCCCGGGACACCTCCCGCGCCTCCACTACGAGGTAACGGACCACGAGACCACTGAGTGGACCGCCCGCCCCGACGACCGGCGAGGGGGCAGGTCGGTCACCGCCGAGACCGACGGGCACCCCCGGACACCGCCGAGACCGACGGGGGCAGCTCGGACACCACCGACCAATGGCCAGACGGCAGGGGCACACCCCGCTCCATCCCCATCCTCCAGCCCCATACCCATCCCCCGGCCTCATCCCCCAGCCCCACCCGCGTCCGCGTCCGCGTCCGCGCCCAACCCCATCGGCATTCCCACCTCCGTGCACATCCCCCTCTTTCGCCGCCCCTCGGGGGTGGGGAAAACCCCCCTCTTGAGACGCCGACGAGCTCCATGGCCCGTGAGTGTGCGGTCGAGGAGGGTGGAGTTACGACAGCACAGCCGTAGGACGAGGAGAAGGACGGCACCGATGGCCACGGAACACGGACAGAGTTACGGGTTCGGGAGCGGGCTCGACTTCCCTGGAGGCACCGGTGCGAGGCGTCACCGGCTGCCGGCAGGGCTGCGGGCACCGTTCGAGGCACGCAGTTGGCGGGAATTCGGCTACGTGCTGCTGAGCCTGCCGATCGGCATCCTGCTCTTCACGTACGCCGTCACGATGATGTCGCTGGGAGCGGGCCTGCTGGTGACGTTCCTGGGCGTCCCGGTACTGGCGGCGGCCCTTGCCGGATGCCGTGCCCTCGGCGCGATGGAACGGGCGCGGGCCCGCGCCCTGCTGGGTCTCGAGGTGTCCGACCCGGAGCCGCTGCGAATGAAGAAGCAGGGCGCGATGGGCTGGATGGGAGCCGTACTCAAGAGCGGCACCTCCTGGCGGAGCGTGCTGTACGCGATACTGCAGTTCCCGTGGTCGGTGTTCTCGTTCGTCGTCGCCGTCAACGTCTGGGCTTTCGGCTGGGCGATGCTGACATACCCGCTGTGGTTCTGGGTGTTCCCGATGTACGTCGGCCAGGACGGTCTCCAGCTCTACGGCGACCAGACGCACCGGGTCTACTTGGACAATCCCTTCGAGATCACCGTGACCGCGATGGTCGGCCTTCTGTTCACGCTGGCGACGCCGTGGATCGTCCGGGCCCTGACGACGGTGGACCGGTTGATGGTGCACGGGCTGCTCGGGCCGTCGCGGCTGGCGACGCGGGTGGTGGAGCTGGAGTCGGGCCGGGGGGTCGTGGTGGACACGGCGGCGGCCGACCTGCGCCGCATCGAACGCGACCTGCACGACGGAGCACAGGCCCGCCTCGTCAACCTGGCCATGGATCTGGGCCTGGCCAAGGAGAAGCTGAGGGAGGACCCGCAGGCGGCGGCGGTCATGGTGGACGAGGCGCACGGCGAGGTGAAGACGGCGCTCCAGGAGCTGCGGGACCTGGCCCGGGGCATCCACCCCGCCGTCCTGACCGACCGCGGCCTGGACGCGGCGCTCTCCTCGGTCGCCTCCCGCTGCGCCGTACCGGTGCGGGTTGAGGTCGACCTGGTGGAGCGGCCGGCGTCGGCGATCGAGGGCATCGCGTACTTCACCGTCTCGGAGCTGCTGCAGAACATCAGCAAGCATGCGCGGGCCACGTCGGCCGCCGTGGAGGTCTGGCGGGTGGAGAACCGGCTGATGCTCCAGGTCGTGGACAACGGCGTGGGCGGGGCGGCCGTGGGGGCCGGGTCGGGGCTGGCGGGACTGGCGGAGCGGCTCGACGCGGTGGACGGCATCCTCGTGGTGGACTCACCGGCCGGCGGGCCGACGCGGGTGACGGCGGAGCTGCCGTGGCGGAACGAGCCGGTGGCCGGGTGAGCCGCCACGTGGCGCACCACTGACACCCCCGCGCCGCACCGCATGCTCCACGCCACGTCACGTCCGCCACGCCACGCTCGCCACGTCGCGCCGTCGCGCCGTCGCGCCGTCGCGCCGTGGCGCCGTGGCGCCGTGGCGTCGTCGCGTCGTCGCGTCGTCGCGTCGTCGCGTCGTGGCGTCGTGGCGTCGTGGCGTCGTCGCGTCGTGGCGTCGTGGCGTCGTCGCGTCGTCGCGTCGTCGCGTCGTGGCGTCGTGGCGTCGTGGCGTCGTGGCACGTCGTAGGTCGTGTCGCGCCGTCGGCCAATAACGCCGGACCCCTATTCTCCCCCTCCCTCCCCCTCCCCCCGGGACCCCGACGGCGTGATCGGAAACCGGCCACCGAGCAGCCGGACCCGGACTGACCCATCGCTCTTCCCGTTGCCCGAACCCATCCGGCCCCCGATGGTGGAATGCTGGACCTGTCGCACGGACGGTTCGTGGACGCGGCACGGGCCGCGCGGGCCACGCGACGACAGGCTGTGGGGGGCCGAAGATCGTGGAGGACAGGGTGCGGGTGGTCATCGCCGAGGATTCAGTGCTGCTCAGAGAGGGGCTGACCCGGTTGCTGACCGACCGCGGGCACGACGTCGTCGCCGGTGTCGGTGACGGTGTGGCACTGATCAAGACCATCACCGAGCTGGACGCGCAGGGCGAGCTGCCGGACGTCGTGGTGGCGGACGTACGGATGCCGCCGACACACACCGACGAGGGTGTGCGCGCATCGGTGCAGCTGCGCAAGGCACACCCCGGTCTCGGCGTACTGGTGCTGTCGCAGTACGTGGAGGAACGCTACGCAACGGAACTGCTGGCCGGTTCGAGTCGCGGCGTCGGCTACCTGCTCAAGGACCGGGTGGCCGAGGTGCGGGAGTTCGTGGACGCGGTGGTGCGCGTGGCGCAGGGCGGTACGGCCCTGGATCCGGAGGTGGTCGCTCAGTTGCTCGGGCGCAGCCGCAAGCAGGACGTCCTCGCGGGGCTGACCCCGCGGGAGCGGGAGGTTCTGGGCCTCATGGCCGAGGGCCGGACCAACTCGGCGATCGCCCGGCAGCTCGTCGTGAGCGACGGGGCCGTCGAGAAGCACGTCAGCAACATCTTCATGAAGCTGGGTCTGTCCCCGAGCGACGGTGATCACCGTCGGGTACTGGCCGTACTCACGTATCTCAATTCCTGACATCAGCAGCCCACACCTCGGAACCAGCCGTCGGTCCCGGCGGACCGGCTGCCTGTCCGAGCGCACGAGAAGCCGAAGTACGAACAGGGTGCGTCTGCACGGAAGTCACGAGGGTCGGAGGGCTGGAAAACCATGGAATACCAGGGCGGCGGGCCATCGGGAAGTCGTGTCCATCATGCGAATGTCCACCGGAAGTCAACCCCTGCGGACGTAGGGTTGATGCTGGGACGGTCGGTGGGAGACCAGTCCCCTGACAGCCGCCTCGAGGGAGGTCCAGTTCAGTGACCAGCCAGGTCAGCAGCCCAGCGGAGCAGGCCGACGGAACCGTCGTGGGAGAGCAGCGCAAACCGGTCGGGGCGAAGGACGTCCGCCGGCTGGACCGGGTGATCATCCGGTTCGCGGGGGACTCGGGCGACGGGATGCAGCTCACCGGCGACCGTTTCACCTCGGAGACCGCGTCGTTCGGCAACGACCTGTCGACGCTGCCGAACTTCCCCGCCGAGATCCGGGCACCCGCCGGCACCCTGCCGGGTGTCTCGTCGTTCCAGTTGCACTTCGCCGACCACGACATCCTCACCCCCGGTGACGCACCCAACGTGCTGGTCGCGATGAACCCGGCCGCGCTGAAGGCGAACATCGACGACCTGCCGCGCGGTGCGGAGATCATCGTCAACACGGACGAGTTCACCAAGCGGGCGATGCAGAAGGTCGGTTACGACTCGTCGCCGCTGGAGGACGGTTCCCTCGACGGCTACCACCTGCACCCGGTGCCGCTGACCACTCTGACCGTCGAGGCACTCAAGGAGTTCGACCTCACCCGCAAGGAGGCCGAGCGCAGCAAGAACATGTTCGCGCTCGGGCTGCTGAGCTGGATGTACCACCGGCCCACCGAGGGCACGGAGAAGTTCCTGAAGGCCAAGTTCGCGAAGAAGCCCGACATCGCCGCGGCGAACATCGCCGCGTACCGGGCGGGCTGGAACTTCGGTGAGACCACGGAGGACTTCGCGGTCTCCTACGAGGTGGCTCCGGCGTCCACGGCTTTCCCGCCGGGCGTATACCGCAACATCTCCGGGAACCTGGCGCTGGCCTACGGCCTGATCGCCGCCTCCCACCAGGCCGACCTGCCCCTCTTCCTCGGCTCCTACCCCATCACCCCCGCGTCGGACATCCTGCACGAGCTGAGCCGGCACAAGAACTTCGGCGTGCGGACCTTCCAGGCCGAGGACGAGATCGCCGGTATCGGCGCCGCGCTGGGTGCCGCCTTCGGCGGATCACTCGCCGTCACCACCACCAGCGGCCCCGGTGTGGCACTGAAGTCCGAGACGATCGGGCTCGCGGTCTCACTCGAGCTGCCGCTGCTGGTCGTGGACATCCAGCGCGGCGGCCCCTCGACCGGTCTGCCCACCAAGACCGAGCAGGCCGACCTCTTGCAGGCGATGTACGGGCGCAACGGAGAGGCGCCGGTCCCCGTCGTCGCCCCGCGCACCCCGGCCGACTGCTTCGACGCCGCGCTGGAGGCCGCGCGGATCGCGCTGACCTACCGCACCCCGGTCTTCCTCCTCTCGGACGGCTACCTCGCCAACGGCAGCGAGCCGTGGCGGATCCCGGAGCCGGACGAGCTGCCGGACCTCGCGGTGCAGTTCACCCAGGGCCCGAACCACACGCTGGACGACGGCACCGAGGTGTTCTGGCCGTACAAACGCGACCCGCACACCCTCGCCCGTCCCTGGGCCGTGCCGGGCACCCCCGGGCTGGAGCACCGGATCGGCGGCATCGAGAAGCAGGACGGCACCGGGAACATCTCGTACGACCCGGCCAACCACGACTTCATGGTCCGCACCCGCCAGGCCAAGATCGACGGCATCGACGTCCCCGGCCTGGAGGTCGATGACCCGGACGAGGCGCGGACCCTGGTCCTGGGCTGGGGTTCGACGTACGGGCCCATCACCGCCGCCGTGCGCCGGCTGCGCAGCGCGGGGGAGGCGATCGCGCAGGCGCACCTGCGTCATCTCAACCCCTTCCCGCACGACCTCGGCACGGTGTTGGAAAGGTACGACAAGGTCGTGATCCCCGAGATGAACCTCGGCCAGCTCGCCACCCTCGTCCGGGCCAGGTATCTGGTCGACGCCCAGTCGTACACCCAGGTCAACGGCATGCCGTTCAAGGCGGAGCAGCTCGCCACGGTCCTGAAGGAGGCCATCGATGGCTGAGACGTCCACGGAGGGAACAGGCACGATCGAGGCGCTTTCCCTCGTCCCCAGGGCAGAGGGCAAGCAGTCCATGAAGGACTTCAAGTCCGATCAGGAAGTCCGCTGGTGCCCGGGCTGCGGCGACTACGCCATCCTCGCCGCCGTGCAGGGCTTCATGCCCCAGCTCGGCCTGGCGAAGGAGAACATCGTCTTCGTCTCCGGCATCGGCTGCTCCTCCCGGTTCCCGTACTACATGAACACCTACGGGATGCACTCCATCCACGGCCGCGCCCCCGCCATCGCCACCGGCCTGGCCACCTCCCGCCGCGACCTGTCCGTCTGGGTCGTCACCGGCGACGGCGACGCCCTCTCCATCGGTGGCAACCACCTGATCCACGCCCTGCGCCGCAACGTCAACCTCAAGATCCTCCTCTTCAACAACCGGATCTACGGCCTGACCAAGGGCCAGTACTCCCCCACCTCCGAAGTCGGCAAGATCACCAAGTCGACCCCGATGGGCTCCCTGGACGCACCCTTCAACCCGGTCTCCCTGGCGATCGGTGCGGAAGCCTCCTTCGTCGCCCGCACCGTCGACTCCGACCGCAAACACCTCACCGAGGTCCTGCGCCAGGCCGCCGAGCACCCCGGCACCGCCCTGATCGAGATCTACCAGAACTGCAACATCTTCAACGACGGCGCCTTCGAAGCCCTCAAGGACAAGCAGCGGGCCGAGGAAGCCGTGATCCGCCTGGAACACGGGCAGCCCATCCGCTTCGGCACCGGCGCGGGGAAGGGCGTCGTCCGCGACCCGGCCACCGGCGACCTGAAGGTCGTCACCGTCACCGCCGACAACGAAGCCGACATCCTGGTCCACGACGCCCACGCCGCATCCCCCACCACCGCCTTCGCCCTCTCCCGCCTCGCGGACCCCGACACCCTGCACCACACCCCCATCGGCGTGCTGCGCTCCGTCGACCGGCCCGTCTACGACACCCAGATGTCCGACCAGCTCGACCAGGCCATCGAGCGAGACGGCAAGGGTGACCTCGCCGCTCTGCTGGCCGGCGGCGACACCTGGACAGTCGTCGGCTGAGACCGGCGGCGGTTCGCACCCAGGGAAGAGGCCCGGACGATTCCGTCCGGGCCTCTTCCCGTGCCATGCCATGCATGCCATCAGGGCTCCACTGCGCGGCTCCACCACTCCGCCGACTTACCTTCACGTAAGTAACTTACTGCAAAGTGGGCACTTTCCAGAAGTAAGCGCCACCTTTATGGTGGGTGACATCGCCCCCCACACTCAAGGAGTACGGAAGCCATGAGCATCGTCGTCACCGGAGCCACCGGACACCTCGGACGCCACGTCGTACGGCAACTGCTGGAGAAGGTGCCGGCCGGCCAGATCACCGCGGTCGTCCGGGACCGCGAGAAGGCCGCCGGGCTCGCCGACCGTGGCGTACGGCTCGCGGTCGCCGACTACAACGCCCCCGAGACCTTCGACAACCTGTTCACCGCCGGCGACAGGGTGCTGCTGATCTCCGGCAACGAGTTCGACAAGGGCCGCGTCCAGCAGCACACGGTCGTGATCGACGCGGCCAGGAAGGCCGGTGTCGCCCTGCTCGCCTACACCAGCGCCCCCGGCAGCCTCACCGCCGCGCTCGCCGACGACCATCGCGCGACGGAGAAGGCGCTGGTCGACTCGGGCGTGCCGTACGTGCTGCTGCGCAACGGCTGGTACCACGAGAACTACACCGAGCAGCTCGCCCCCGTCCTGGAGCACGGCGCCGTCGTGCAGGCAGCCGGTGAGGGCCGGCTCTCCTCCGCCTCCCGCGCCGACTACGCGGCCGCCGCCGTCGCCGTACTGACCGGCGACGGCCATGAGAGCAGGACGTACGAGCTGGGCGGCGACGAGGCCTGGAGCTTCGCCGAGTACGCGGCCGAGCTGAGCCGGCAGACCGGCAAGAAGATCGTCTACAGCCCCGTCTCCACCGAGGTGTACACCGGCATCCTCACCGGCGCCGGGCTGCCGGGGCCGCTGGCCTCCGTCCTCGCAGGCGTGGACGCCGCCATCGAGAAGGGCGAGCTGGTCGTCTCCACCGGCGACCTGTCCCGGCTGGCCGGGCGTCCGACCACGCCGCTCGTCGAGGCTCTCGCCGCCGCGCTGAAGAGCTGACCTCCACGCGTGACCTGACCTCCACGCGCAATCACGCAGGGCTCTGCCGCGGCCCCCACCCTGGACCTCCGCAACACCCGCATCCATACCCACGCACCCGCCCACCTGTCATGACCGTATGCCGATACGGGCATGACAGGCGGGCGGGTGCGGCGCTACCTTCGTCCTTGCATGCGTCTGTCCCGGCATGCCGTACGCGAGAAGGAGGTGCCCGTGGCCGGGTCTTCGAGGAGTGAGCAGCGAATAGGCCTGGTGAACGGCTTCGCGGCATACGGGATGTGGGGGCTCGTTCCACTGTTCTGGCCGCTGCTCAAGCCTGCCGGAGCCGGGGAGATCCTCGCCCACCGGATGGCGTGGTCCCTGGCCTTCGTCGCCGTCGCCCTGCTCGTCGTACGGCGCTGGGCCTGGGCCGGCGAGCTGCTGCGGCAGCCACGCAGGCTCGGCCTGGTCACCGTGGCCGCCGCCGTCATCACCGTCAACTGGGGCGTCTACATCTGGGCTGTGAACAGCGGCCATGTCGTCGAGGCCTCGCTCGGGTACTTCATCAACCCGCTGGTCACCATCGCGATGGGCGTGCTGCTGCTGAAGGAGCGGCTGCGGCCCGCGCAGTGGGCGGCTGTCGGGACCGGCTTCGCGGCCGTGATCGTCCTCGCCGTCGGCTACGGCCAACCCCCGTGGATCTCCCTCTGCCTGGCCTTCTCCTTCGCCACGTACGGCCTGGTGAAGAAGAAGGTCAACCTCGGCGGCGTCGAGTCGCTGGCCGCCGAGACGGCCATCCAGTTCCTGCCCGCGCTCGGCTACCTGCTGTGGCTCGGCGCCCAGGGCGACTCCACCTTCACCACCGAGGGCGCGGGGCACGCGGCGCTGCTCGCCGCGACCGGTCTGGTCACCGCCGTCCCCCTGGTCTGCTTCGGCGCTGCGGCGATCCGTGTGCCGCTGTCCACGCTGGGGCTGTTGCAGTATCTGGCCCCGGTCTTCCAGTTCCTGCTCGGCGTCCTGTACTTCGGCGAGGCCATGCCGCCCGAGCGCTGGGCCGGCTTCGGGCTGGTGTGGCTGGCGCTCACCCTGCTCACCTGGGACGCCCTGCGCACCGCCCACCGGACCGCCCGGACGCTCAGGGCACAGCTCGACCGAACGGGCGACGGCGTACCTCCGGTCAAGGGGGGCACCGTACAGACACCGGGGGTCGTGGCCTCCGGCGTACCGGCGCCCGACACCTCGGGGTCCGAACAGCTGGACACCCCGGCCGGGAAGCCGTAACCCTCCGGCCTCCCCGCCCGGCTCCTCGCCCACTTCGCTCCTCGCTTCACCCCTCCGTATTGCTCTCCGTAATGCTCTCCGCTTCGTCTTGACTCTCCGCTTCGTCAGCCCTTCCCCGGCTCGCGCCGCGCGCGGTGCGCCCGGGCCTTCTCCCTGTTGCCGCAGTGCTCCATCGCGCACCAGCGGCGGCGGCCCGGACGTGAGGTGTCGACGAAGAGCAGGTAGCAGTTGTGAGCACCGCATTCACGGATGCGGTCGGCGTACGGGCCGGTGAACAGCTCGATCGCGTCACGCGCGACCGTCGACAGCAGGCGGGCACCCGTGGCACCCGGGGCCCAGCCACGGGTGCCGTCCGCTTCCATACGGGTGACGAGCGGAGGGCCGGCCGCGGCGGCGTTGACGGCGTCAAGGTGACCGGGCCGGAGCGGACGTCCATGTGCGCGGTCCGCGGTGAGCATGAAGAGGGCGTCCCGCAGGGCCCGGGCCCGCTCCACGTCGGTCCGGTCCACGGCCAGGTCCAGTCCGTCCGGCAGTCGGCTGCGGTCGGCCCAGGCCGCAAGGTCCGCGGGCTCGTGCAGCACCTCCCAGCGCGCGAAAGCGCCCGGCCCACCCGTCGTCAGCAGTTCGAGGCAGAGCGCACCCGGGTCAAAACGGTACGGCTTGCCCTCGTGCGACAGCAGCGTCAGACCAGGAGTAACGGGACTGCCAGGGATACCGGCGGGCGATTTCGGCGATTCCGCTGACCGCTCATTCATGTAACCAGTATAACTGGTTACATGACATCGACCCCGGGCACACGTCCCGCTCCACTGCATTTCAAGATCGTCGTCGACGCGACCGCCCCGCACGCACAGGCGGACTTCTGGGCCGCCGCCCTTCACTACGAGGTGGAGGACAACAGCGCACTCATCGAGAAACTGCTGGGCTTCGGGGCCGTACCGGCCGAGCTGACCGTCGAGTCCCACGGGCGCCGCGCCTGGCGGGACCTCGCCGCCGTGCGACACCCGGACGACCCCTACCAGGAGGAGAGCGGCACCGGACTCGGGCGGCGACTGCTGTTCCAGCGCGTACCGGAGAGCAAGACCGGCAAGAACCGGATCCACCTCGACCTGCACTCGGGCGAGGGATCGCGCGAGGAGGAGGTCGCCCGGCTCGAGGCGCTGGGAGCGAGCGTCCTGCGACAGGTGAAGGAGCCGGGCGGGGAGTGGGTGGTGATGGCGGACCCGGAAGGGAACGAGTTCTGCGTCCACTGAGAGACGATCAAGGGCACATGACGACGCGTTCCGATATACGCAACTCCGTGGCCGGATAACGGCCTTGACGAAGCGTCCGCCCCGGCCACACCATCCAGGCACCCCATTCACTGCGGAGTCCCCTCCCCGGGGACTCCCTAGGGATTCGGAGCCCCCCACATGAAGCTCCCCCTGCCCGGGCGCGCCCTGACGGCCGGTGCCGTCGCGGTCGCCACGCTGATGACCGGCGGATCCGTGGCCGACGCGGCGCCCGCCGCCGAGCACCCCGCGTCCGCCTCCGAACCGGCGAACGCCTCCGCTGCCGCCCCCGACATACCGGTAGCCAATGTCAGGGCCCACCTGACACGGCTGCAGTCGATCGCCGCGGCGAACGGCGGCAACCGCGCCCACGGCCGCCCCGGCTACCAGGCCTCGCTCGACTACGTGAAGGCCGCGCTGGACGCGGCAGGGTTCACCACCACCGTCCAGCGGTTCACCGCCTCCGGCCGTACCGGCTACAACCTGATAGCCGACTGGCCAGGTGGTGACACGGATCAGGTTGTCATGGCCGGGTCACATCTGGACAGTGTCTCCTCCGGCCCGGGCATCAACGACAACGGCTCCGGCTCGGCGGCCGTCCTGGAGACCGCGCTCGCCGTGGCCCGGTCCGGTCACCAGCCCACCAAGCACCTGCGTTTCGCCTGGTGGGGTGCGGAGGAACTGGGACTGGTCGGGTCCCGCCACTACGTCAACAGCCTCGGTTCCACGGGCCGCGCGAAGATCAGCGGCTATCTGAACTTCGACATGATCGGCTCCCCCAACCCCGGCTACTTCGTCTACGACGACGATCCCACGATCGAGAAGACCTTCAAGGACTACTTCACCGGCCTCGGCATCTCCACGGAGATCGAGACCGAGGGCGACGGCCGCTCCGACCACGCACCCTTCAAGAGCGCGGGGGTCCCCGTCGGCGGCCTCTTCAGCGGCGCCGGCTACCGCAAGACGTCGGCGCAGGCGGCCAAATGGGGCGGCACCGCGGGCCAGCCGTTCGACCGCTGCTACCACTCGTCCTGCGACACCACCGCCAACATCAACGACACGGCACTGAACCGCAACAGCGATGCCATCGCGTATGCGATGTGGGAACTGTCGCAATAGGGCATACAACAGGGCATACGTCAGGACGTACGTCCCGCGGCGGGGCCATCCGGCCCGGGCTGCCGGACGGCCGGCCGACGCAGCCAGTCAACCGGCCCGGTCAGCCGGTCGAAGAAGCCAGTCGGCCGGCCGGCCGGTCTGCGCAGCCGGCGGGTCGGCCGGTCAGCCGGTCTGCGTGCGGACGCGTCCGGCGAGGCGGCCCATCCGGGCGCGGGCGGACTCCAGTTGATCGGCGTCCTCGGCGGCCGGGCCCTCCTCGGCGGCGAGTTCGCTCCACAGGCCGACCAGATCGTGCCCCATCTCCAGCCCTCGCTCCGGATCACGTACGGCGCGCCAGGCGGTGGCCGCGCTCTGGACGTTGCCGTAGGCGGCCTCCTGGTCGCCTGCGCGGCGGTGCGTCCGGGCCAGGTCCAGGGAGAGACGGAAGGCTCGGTCCGGGTCACCCGACAAGTACGCGATGTACGCGGCGAGTTCCCGGAGCCGGAGTACTTCCGGGTGCTCCGGCCCCAGCGTTTCCGACGCCTCCGTCACGGCTTGTTCGGCCAGCTGGGCCGCCTCCTCCGTACGCCCTCCCTTGACGGCTTCGTTGATCCGGCCCGTCGGCTCCGCGAGGAGCGCTGGGGTGGTGGCGTCACCGGGTGCGGTGAGCGGTTCGTCCCCGAGCACGGCCTCGGCCACGGCGTCGAAGCCGCGGGCGGGGGTGGGGGTGGGCTTGTGGTCGGGGCCGAGGTCGGCAACCGGTTCAGGGACGAGGGCAGACTTTGGGGCGGTGACCCGCTCCGGCGCGGCGGCCGACTGGGGCCGGGCGACGGACTGGAGCCCGGGGAGGGGCTGGGGCCCGGGCAGGGACTGGGTCCCGGGGACGAACTGAGGCCCACGGAGCGACTCACGCCCACTGACCGACTCAGACGCACGGACGGACTCAAACGCAGAGACCGGCTCAGACGCAGAGACCGGCTCAGACGCAGAGACCGGCTCAGACGCAGAGGCCGGCTCAAACGCGGGCGCCGGCCGACGTCCGACGGCAGACCCGGGCTCGGGCTCGGGCTCGGCGACCCGCCCGGTCGCCGTCCGAGGTCCCGCACCTTCGGGAGTGCCGGTCGCGGGGGCACCGTCCATCCGGGGCGGCGGTCCGAACTCTCCGGTCGGCGGTGCCACCGTCCCGGGTGCCGCCGCGCTCCCGGCCGGTTCCGGCAGAGCCCGCAGCGTGAACGTCGGCGCGGATTCACCGGCCGGCGTCCGCTGCGGCTCGGGCACCGCCGGCGGGCGGAACGCGGGGGCGCCGTCCCTCACCGGCTCCACCGGCCGGAGGACGGGCGTGGACTGGCCCCGTCGTACCGCCGGCTGCTCGGGAGCCGTCGGCGCCGGTTCCGCGGCGAGGTGGCTGGAACCGTCCGGGTCGACCCGGAGCGGGACGGAATAGCCGATGCGCTCGTCGTGGATCGTGGCGAGGACGGGAAGGCCGGCGGCGACGGCGAGGCGGTGGAGGCGGTTCAGGACCGCGTTCTGGATCTCCTCGCCGGGGGCCGCGACGACCAGCGTCCCGTCGACCGACGCGCTGCGTGCGCCGGAGCCGGCCTCCGGCACGCGGACGTCGATCGGCGTCGCCGCCGCAGGGTCGGGTGAGCGCTCCGCGCCCTCGTGGACCCGCTGCTTGTCGCGGCCGAGTCGAGACATCGTTCCCCCACTCATCGGCGGCTTCCGTCGGCGGCTTGTCGCCTGCCGTCCAGAGCCTGTCATGCCTGTCGTGCCTACCTGTCATACACCTACCGTCGAGTCTCGCCGCTCGCTCGCGATTCTCGCGTCACCGGGGTGTCACAGGCTCGTTCCAGGAGGTCACGCCCGTATCGGGAGGCCGACGCGGGCCGGCCCCCACGGGGGGCCTGGGGCGGGTGCGCCGAGCCGGCCCGAAGGAGAGACGGAAACACATGCGGAACTACATGCGTATGCATATGATGCATGTGCTGGTATCCGCGCACGCCGATGACTCCGGGGGACCTCATGACCCGTCGTTTTCTCTTCCTGCTGGGCAGCAGCCGCCCCGAAGGCAACACCGAACTGCTCGCCCGCCGCGCCGCCGAACAGCTTCCCGCGCACGTCGAGCAGCGGTGGATCGGCCTGGCCGAGCATCCGTTGCCCGAGTTCGAGGACCTGCGGCACGACAGCGACCACGTACGCCCCACGGAGGGCAACGCGGGCCTGCTGCTCGATGCCACCCTCACCGCCACGGACATCGTGATCGCCTCGCCGCTGTACTGGTACTCGCTGTCCACGCCGGTCAAGCGCTACCTCGACCACTGGTCCGGCTGGCTGCGCACCCCCGGACTCGACTTCAAGGCGACCCTGGCCGGCCGCACTCTGTGGGGCGTCACCGCGCTCGCACACCAGGAGCAGGAGGCCGCCGACCCGCTGATCGGCAGCCTGAACAACTCGGCGGCCTACATGGGGATGCGCTTCGGCGGCGTGCTGCTCGGCAACGGCAGCAGGCCCGGTGACGTCCTGAAGGACACCGAGACACTGGCCCGCGCGAAGACGTTCTTCGCGCAGGAGGCGCCGCTCGCCCGTTTCCCGTGGGAGCGGGCGGCGGACACCGCTCCTACGAGGTGATGTCCTTGGCCGTGAACCGTGCCCAGGCCGCCGAGCCGAACACCGCCGCGTAGAGGGCCTGGAGGCCGAGGTTCTTCACCAGGTCGTCCCAGTAGACCGGCTCGCGCATCAGGTCTGCGAAGGACAGCCAGTAGTGCGAGAAGAAGTACGGCTGGAGCGCGTCGAGCTGCGGGATCTGCTCGAGGATCTGGATGGTGATCAGCAGCCCGACCGTGGTCGCCATCGCCGCGATGCCGCTGCTCGTCAGGGTCGAGACGAACAGGCCGAGGGCCGCGACGCCCACGAGTGAGGCGGCCACGACCAGGGCGATCAGCAGCGCGCGCCCCAGGCCCTCCAGGTAGGTGATGCGGGTGCCGGAGATGGTGGTCAGATCACCGACCGGGAACAGCAGCGCCCCGACCGCCAGCGCCGAGACCGCGACCACCAGCGTGGCGGCGAGGCAGAAGGCGAACACCGTGGCGTACTTGGCGAGCAGCAGCCGGGTGCGGCCGGCCGGGGCGACCAGGAGGTAGCGGAGCGTGCCCGCGCTCGCCTCGCCCGCGATCGCGTCGCCCGCGATGACGCCGACGGCCATCGGCAGGAAGAACGGGAGGGTCGCGGCGAGCGCGGTGAAGACCAGGAACAGACCGTTGTTGCTGATCTGCGAGATGAACGCCGGTCCCGCGCCGCCGCCACCACCGCCACCGCCACCGCCGAGCGACGCCCCGTCGCTCGTCTCGATCTTCACGGCGATCCCCACCAGGACCGGCACGGCGGCCAGCACGCCCAGCAGGGCGAGGGTGCGCCAGCGCCGGAAGGTGATCAGCACTTCGCTGCGGAGCAGTCCGAAGGACCACAGCGGACTCGGGGCACGCACCGTCCGCGCCACCTCGGTCTGTGACACCTCAGCCCGCGGCATCTCAGCCTGCGACATCGAAGCCCTCTCCGGTCAGTGCCACGAACGCGTCCTCCAACGAGGCCCGTTCCACTGCGAAGCCCCGGACCCGGACACCGGCCGTGACCAGCGCGGCGTTCAGGTCGGCGAGGTCGCGGTCGGGTGGCTCCGCAGTCACCCGGTCCTCGGCGACGACCACGTCCCCGGCCCCCTGTTCCTTCATCACCCGGGCGGCCTCCCCCGTGTCCGGCGTCGTCACCACGAGCCGGCGGCGCGCCCCGGCTGCCAGGTCGGCGACCGCGCCCTGGGTGATCAGCCGCCCTCGGGCCATCACGGCGGCGTGCGTGCACACCTGCTCGATCTCGTCCAGCAGGTGGGAGGAGAGGAAGACAGTGGTTCCGTCGGAGGCCAGTTCGCGCACGAGCGCGCGGATCTCACGCATGCCCTGGGGGTCGAGCCCGTTGGTCGGCTCGTCCAGGACCAGCAGGCGGCGCGGCTGGAGCAGTGCCGCGGCGAGCCCGAGGCGCTGCTTCATGCCGAGCGAATACGCTTTCGCCTTCTTGCCGGCGGCGGCCGCGAGGCCCACCCGGTCCAGCGCCGCCGCGACGCGCTCACGCCGGGTGCGCGGGTCGGCGGTCGGGTCCGCTGCGTCGTAGCGCAACAGGTTGTCGCGGCCGGAGAGGAAGCCGTACAGGGCCGGGCCCTCGATGAGGGCACCGACCCGGGGCAGTACGGCGCGGGCGGCACCCGGCATGGTCCGGCCCAGCACCCGGGCGGTGCCCGAAGTGGGTTCGATCAGGCCCATCAGCATGCGGATGGTGGTGGTCTTGCCGGAGCCGTTGGGGCCGAGGAAGCCGAAGACGCTGCCCGCCGGGACGGTCAGGTCCAGACCGTCGACGGCGAGCTGGCCACCGCGGTAGCGCTTGGTGAGCGCACGGGTGGCGATGACGGCGTCATCCGTGCCGCTCTCCTCACTCGCGCCCACCGGTTCCGTGGCGGACGGTTCGGCCGGTTCGGCCATCGGCTCCCTCACTTCGAAATCGCTCCTACGCACTGACGCCCCGGTGCCCGGCACCGGGTGACGGGCACCTGATGCCCAGCACCCGACACCCGGCACCCGGGGCTCTTGACGCCGACGCTTACTGGGCTGCGTCGGCCGCCTTGACCAGCGCGTCCTTGGTGACCGCACCCGCGTAGACCTTGCCGTCGTCCGTGATCAGGGCGTTGACCAGGCGGGTCTTGAAGACGGTACCGGAGCCGAAGTCGCCCTTGACCTGGTCTCCGAAGGAGCCGAGGAAGCCGCCGAGGTCGCCGCCCGCGGAGGCCGTGGGCAGGCCCTGACCGCCGGTGTCGAAGGTGGCGATCGAGTTCCAGCCCTCGCCGATGACCTCCGGACCGCCCTGCTCTGCCAGGCCGTCCATCTCCTCGGCGAGGTCGCCCCCGGCCTCCCGCCCGTGCTCCGGCGCCTCGGCCACCTCGTCACCCTCGGTGACCTTCGCGCCCTTGGGCGGGGTGAAGTCGAACGTCGATGCGTCCGGCTTCGCGAAGCTGACCTCGGTGAAGCCCGCGTCCACGACCGCGGCGCCGCCGCTCGCCGGAGTCAGCGTGAACTTCAGCGGCATGCCGGTCTTGGCGTCCACCGCGACGCTGATGGCGCCGACCGTGGAACCGGACTGCTTGGGCTTGATCATCAGTCGGTACGCGTCCCGGCCGGCCACCTGCGCGGTGCCGTCGACGGTCACGGAGGTGGTGTCGTCGACGGCCTTGAGGGCCTGGTCGGCGAAGTCCTTCGGGGTGGCCGGCACCTCCTTCTCCGGCTGCTCGGCGCTGCCGGAGATGGTCGAGTGGTAGACCTCGTTGGACTTGCTGTCGTAGCCCCACACGTCCTTGCCGTCGTGGATCAGGCTGTACTCGGCGGCGTTCTCCAGCAGCGACAGCTTCTGCCGGTCGGGGCCGTCGGCGGCGACCCGGAGCGTGTGGGTGCCGGTCACCAGCTCGGTGAGCTTGGCCGACGGGTCGGCCGCGGAGCCCTCCTCGTCACCACCCGGACCACCCGAACCGCCGGCCATACCGGACATCAGGCCGCTCTCCAGGCCGCCGAGGTCCGGCAGGCCCAGGTCCGTGCTGATCTTGACCGTGCCGGACAGCTGCTGGACGTCCGACTTGGCGATCTTCTCGATGAGCTGCTCCGCCGTGACCTTCGGAAGGTCGGGGTCCCCGGAGTCGGCGATCGCCGGGACGAGGCCGATCGTCGCGGCCGCCACTCCCATCACCGCGACCGGAACGACGTACCGCGCGGCCCTGCGCCGCCCTGCCCGCAGGCCCTCGTCCGCCACGGCCGTCGTGTTGTCGTCGGAATCGATCGGTGCCATGTGTGCCCTGCCTCCTCGTCGGCGGCGGCTGTCTCGCGACCTCGCACTCGTCCACCCGTGAGCCGCCATTCTCACCCGAATCGGTGAGGATTGGTGTTTTCCGTGGTGTCCATCTGACCAAATCGGCCAGGCGGAATCGTCAGACCGCGGGCTCAACTCCGTCTACTCCTGCGGGATGACACGGAGAGGTCACGACTCCCCCGGCCCGTAGGGGGTGGACCCCACAGCCGTACGCCGCGCATCGCCGCCGTACGCCATGATCCGCCCTACGCCGCCACCCGGCGCAGGCCACCACCCGCCGCCCTACAGCGGCCCGCCCGGCGCAGGTCACCACCCGCCGCCCTACAGCGGCCCGCCCGGCGCAGGTCCCGGGTGGCCAGGGTGCTCAGCCGGCCCGGTGCACCACGGCGTCACACAGCTCCACCAGCGCGGCCTTCGCCTCGCACTCCCTGAGCGGGGCCAGCGCCGCCCGGGCGTCCTTGGCGTACCGCACCGTGTCGCGTCGCGCCTGCTCCAGCGCGGGGTGGGCGCGCAGCAGCCGCAGCGCCTCCGCGTGCCGCGCGTCGTCGCTCAGGTCGGAGCCCAGCAGTTCGCACAGGGCGATGTCGTCGGCCAGCCCCAGCCGGGCCGCCCGCTCGCGCAGCCGCAGCACCGGGAGGGTCGGGATGCCCTCGCGCAGGTCGGTCCCAGGCGTCTTCCCCGATTCCTGGGAGTCGGAGGCGATGTCCAGGACGTCGTCCGCGAGCTGGAAGGCGACGCCGAGCCGCTCGCCGTACTGGGTCAGCACGTCCACGACCGTCTCGTCGGCGCCGGACATCATCGCGCCGAACCGGCAGGAGACCGCCACCAGCGATCCCGTCTTGCCGCCCAGCACGTCGAGGTAGTGGTCGACGGGGTCCCGGCCGTCCTGCGGCCCCGCCGTCTCCAGGATCTGTCCGGTGACGAGCCGCTCGAACGCCAGGGCCTGCACGCGGACCGCCTCGGGCCCGAGGTCGGCGAGGATCTGGGAGGCGCGGGCGAACAGGAAGTCGCCGGTGAGGACCGCGACCGAGTTGCCCCAGCGGGTGTTGGCGCTGGCCACGCCACGCCGCACGGCGGCCTCGTCCATCACGTCGTCGTGGTAGAGGGTGGCGAGGTGGGTCAGCTCCACGACGACGGCCGAGGGCACGATCCCGGGGGCATAGGGGTCGCCGAACTGGGACGAGAGCATCACCAGCAGTGGCCGGAATCGTTTGCCGCCGGCCCGCACCAGATGCTGGGCCGCCTCCGTGATGAACGGAACCTCGCTCTTGGTTGCCTCAAGCAACCCTTCCTCGACAGCAACCAATCCGGCCTGGACATCGGCTTCCAGAGCCTGGTCCCGCACGCTCAGCCCGAACGGCCCGACGACGGTCACGAGGGGTCTCCTGTCTGCTGGTGTCTACTGGCGATTACCTGGTTTGTCGATAGGTCGCTGCCACCACTCGAGCCAGCGTATCCGGTCACCTTTCGATCACCGCGAGCGCCCACCGTTACAGGCCGGTCGGTATCGGATCATGAACAGTATGTTTTTGATCAGGCGATATGAGCAGATATTGATCGACATCGCCAGGGCCAGAACCCGCCACTGATGATCACATCACCCCTCCCAACGGCTCGCACTCCGAATACGTCACCCACTCGGCTCACCCTTCCCCACCCCGAACGGATGCCCCCAGGGCGCGCGGAAACACCGCTCAGGGCGGGGTCACGCACGGGGTGCGCGCGACAGCAGGCCCGCCCGGCCGTCGACCAGCACCCGAACCCCTCCCACCCATGGGCAATTGACCCACAGTTGGCCTCAATGCCCGATTTGCCACACTTGTCAATGCGGGTGAGTTGACTCACTCCTCCGTACTCCCGGGCAACCCTGCCGCCGACTGTGCCCTCCCTTTGTCCCGCAAGGCATTTGGCCCTTGGCAGCCGCAAAGGATCAAGTACCTCAAACCCCTCGGATCAAGGTCAACAGGCGCGTTGGGTGATTCCTGCACTTGTTTCGGACATGTGCTCTCGCATACGTTCCCGGCCTGTCGGGCGGACGCCGAATCCTGCCACCGCCCGGACGCACAGTCATCCGCCAACAAACTCGCAGGCAGGAGCGGGGGACCCAGGTAAGTCGCCGCACCGGTCACCACCGGAGCGGCTCGGGGTGAAGCCGTGTCCGTCAGGACCCGGCCGGGCACCTCCCCGCCCGAACCCGACAGCTCACCTCGCAGGCGTAAGGAGAGGGACTCACACATGTCTGCCAACGGTCAGAACCGTCACGCCCGGACCAGCCGCCTCGCCCGCAAGCTCGCCGTGGCCGGCACCGGCGCCGCCGTGCTCGCCCTGCCGCTCCTCGGCGCCACCGGCGCGTCCGCGGCCACCCCGGCCACCACCACGGCCGCCGCGGCCGCCACCACCGCGGCGACGACCTACCCGGACAACCTCGACGGCTGGATCCGGGAGTCGCTCGACATCATGGCCCAGCACGGCATCCCCGGGACGTACGAGGGCATCCACCGCAACATCATGCGGGAGTCGTCCGGCAACCCGTACGCCATCAACAACTGGGACATCAACGCCATCAACGGCACCCCGTCCAAGGGTCTGCTCCAGGTGATCGCCCCGACCTTCGAGGCGTACCACGTGCCCGGCACCTCCTGGGACCCGTACGACCCGGTCGCCAACATCACCGCCGCCTGCAACTACGCGGCCGACCGGTACGGCTCGATGGACAACGTCTTCGGCGCGTACTGAGACGCACTGCCACAGAGGCACTGAAGCACTGGCGCCTGAGGAACTGAAGCACTGACGCCTGAGGCACTGAGGCACTGAGGCACTGAGGCGCTGAGGCACTGACAAAGAGGCTCCGGCCGAGGAGGCTCCTCGGCCGGGGGGGGGCTCCGCTCAGGAGGCTCCGAAGACCCGCTCGAGGACGACGGCCACGCCGTCGTCCTCGTTCGTCGTGGTGACCTCGTCGGCCACCGCCTTGAGTTCGGGGTGGGCGTCGGCCATGGCGACACCGTGTGCCGCCCAGTCGAACATGGGGATGTCGTTGGGCATGTCCCCGAAGGCGATCGTCCGCCGTCGGCTCACCCCCAGGCGCTCGGCGGCCAGCGCCAGGCCGGTCGCCTTGGTGATGCCGCACGGCTGGAGCTCGACCGTCCCCGGCCCCGACATGGTGACCGTGGCGAGGGAGCCCACCACCGCGCGCGCCGTCGCCGCCAACTCGTCGTCGGACAGGTCGGGGTGGCGCAGCAGCACCTTGCTGATCGGCGTGGACCACAGTTCGTCGCGCCGCTCGACCCGCACCGCGGGCAGGGTGGGGTGGGGCATCAGGTACCCGGGCTCGATGAGCGTGAGGCCGTCGACGCCGTCCTGGTCGACCGCGGCGTACACCTGCCCCACCTCGGCCTCGATCTTGCCGAGTGCGGTCTCGGCCAGTTCCCGGTCCAGGGTGACCGACCACAGCATCCGGTTCGCGCCGGCGTCGTACACCTGGGCACCCTGTCCGCACACCGCGAGTCCCGTGCAGCCGAGGCGGTCGAGCAGGGACCGCACCCGGGGCGCCGGCCGCCCCGTCACCACCAGGTGCCGCGCACCGGCCCCTGCCGCCCGCGCCAGCGCGGCCAGCGACCGGTCGGAGACGGTGTCGTCGCCGCGGAGCAGCGTGCCGTCGAGGTCGGTGGCGACGAGTGAATATGCGGTGCGGTCCATGATCAGAGAATACGGACACCGCACCTGTCCGACTCACCCGCGATCGCATCCGAACGAGGACGCGCGAGTACGGCACGAGTGCGCACGAGTACGGCACATGGGCGCACGAGGACGCACGAACCTGTCCGAAACCTGGCACATCATCGGCTAAAGCCGGTTAAAGGCCTGTGCACCGGTTGGCAACAACATGGTCCGCTACCTACCGGCCGGGAGCCCCCGGAGGTACCTTCCTGTTGTCCAGGGGGAACTTGATCGGGGGGTCGGGTTGAACAGCGGACGTGTGCGTGTGCTCAGGCCGGAGGAGCTGGGCGAGGGGGAACGGGAACACTGGCGGGAGCTGCGCGCCAAGTCGACGGCACCACGCAATCCGTTCATGGAACCGGAGTTCACCGACGTCGTGGGCCGGGTACGGCCGCGGGCGCGGGTGGCGGTGGTGTACGACGGCGGGGAGGCGTCCGGTTTCCTGCCGCACGAGCGCGGGCAGCTGGGCCAGGGCCGGGCGATCGGACTCGGGGTGTCGGACTGCCAGGGCGCGGTGCTGCGCCAGGACCTCGCCCTGAACACCCGCGAACTGCTGCGGGCCTGCTCCCTGTCGAGCTTCGCCTTCGACAACCTGGAGGCGGACCAGGAGCTGTTCGTGCCGTACGCCGCCGAGGAGCTCACCACCTACGTCATCGACGTCGAGCGGGGGTACGAGGCGTACGAGGGCGTACTGCGCGACCGGTCACCGAAGTTCCTCAAGACCACCCTCGCCAAGGAGCGCCGGCTCGGCCGCCAGGTCGGTGACGTGCGCTTCGTGTTCGACGAGCGTGACCCGGCCGCGTTGCGCACGCTCATGGAGTGGAAGTCGGCGCAGTACCGCAGGACGGGGCGCCGCGACCGGTTCGCACAGGAGTGGATCAGCCGGCTCGTGGCACGGCTGGCCGAGACCCGGGCACCGGAGTGCACCGGCACGCTGTCCGTGCTCTACGCCGACCGCCGGCCGGTCGCCGCCCACTTCGGACTGCGCTCGGCGACGGTGCTGGCCTGCTGGTTCCCGGCGTACGACCCGGACTTCGCGAAGTACTCGCCGGGGCTGATCCTGCATCTGCGGATGGCCGAGGCGGCCGCCGCCGAGGGCATCGGCATGCTCGACATGGGGCGGGGCCCGGCGGAGTACAAGGACTCGCTGAAGACCGGTGAACTGCCCGTGTACGAGGGAGCGGCGACGCGTCCGGGGGCGGGCGCCGCGCTGCACTGGCTCGGCCGCGAGCCGGCCCGCCGCGCGCACGGCTTCGTGCGCGACCGGCCCCGGCTGGCGTCGCTGGCGGTGCGGACGTTGAGGGGCGCGGCCCGGCTTCGCCGGTCATGACGGAGGGCATCTACGAGGGGGTGGGCGCATGGCCGGTGTGCGGCGTGCGCGGCATGAGACACGGCGGGAGATAGAGGGGTTCCTCGGCATCGGGCCGGTGCAGGTCGCCGAGCTGGACATCGGAGCCGACGACTCCGAGGCAGGGGAGGGCGCCGAGGGGGCAGCTCGTGCCGACGGGGCTCCCGGCGTCCGGAGAGCTCGTGCCGAGGGAGCCGACGGCATTGAGGCAGCTGCTCGTACCGAGAGGGCTCCTGGCGTCCAGTCGGCTGCCGGCTCCGCGGCGACGGAGCTGAGACCGGGGCCGGGCAGCGCGCCGGTGACGTCCGGCGCGGCGTTCGCCCTGGTCAGGAGGGCGGGACGGCCCGTCGGTACGGTGCTCGGGCAGGTACCCGAGGGCGCGGATCCCGCGGAGGTGCTGGCCGGGCTCGCCCGGCAGCTCCCCCGGGAGGCGCCGCCCGAGCCGTTGCCCCGGCCGCCGTCCGCCTGCGTCGTGGTCGCCACCCGGGAACGCGCGGACCAGCTCGCCCGCGCGCTGGACTCGCTGCTCGCGCAGGACCACCCGGACTTCGAGATCGTCGTCGTCGACAACGCGCCCGTGACCGGCGAGACCCGGGAACTGGTCGAGCGGAAGTACGGCGAGCGGGTGCGGTACGTGTGCGAACCGGTCCCCGGACTCGCGATCGCGCACAACCGGGGTCTCGCGGCCGTACGGAGCGAGGTGATCGCGTTCACCGACGACGACGTGGTCGCCGACCCGCGCTGGCTCACCGAACTGACCGCTCCGTTCGCCGCCGACCCGCGCCTGGGCTGCACCACGGGGCTGATCCTGCCCGCGCGGCTGCGGACCCCCGCCCAGGTGCTGCTGGAGAGCCACGGCGGTTTCGCGAAGGGCTTCACCCCGCGGACGTACGACCCGGCTGACCCGCCCGCCGACGAGCCGCTCTTCCCGTTCACCGCGGGCCGGTTCGGCTCGGGCGCCAACATGGCCTTCCGTACGGCGGTGCTGCGGGCGGTCGGCGGCTTCGACCCGGCGACCGGCGCGGGCACGCGCGCACGGGGAGGCGACGACCTCTACGGATTCGTCCGCGTCCTCGCCGAGGGGCAGCGGCTGCGTTACACCCCGAGCGCACTGGTCTGGCACCACCACCGGGAAACCTGGCGGGACCTGGAGACCCAGGCGTACGGCTACGGCGCGGGCCTCACCGCGTACCTCACGGCGATCCTGGTGAACCGTCCGTCGCTGCTGCCTGCCTTCCTCGCCCGGGTGCCGGGCGGGCTGGCGCACGCGCGGGGGCTGACCGCCGTACGCGCCAACGCCGTACGCGCCAACGCCGTACGCGCCAACGCCGACGGCGACGCCACCGACGGCACGGGACCGGCGGCGGGCGTGCCGGGCGGGCACGACTCCCGTACGCATCCCTGGCCGCGACGCCTGTCCCGGTTGCAGCGCCGGGGCATGCTCTACGGCCCCGTCGGCTATCTGCGGGCCCGCCGCGGGCTGCGCACGGTCGCACTGGAGGCGCGATGAGCGAGGCGGAGGCTCCGGGAGCGACCGGGGCCCGGGATGAGGCCCCGGCAGTGAGCGGGGCCCGGGACAAGGACCCGGCAGTGAGCGGGGCCCGGGACAAGGACCCGGCAGTGAGCGGGGCCCGGGATGAGGCCCCGGCAGTGGGCGGACACATACCCGTCTTCCTCTACCACGCCGTGATGGACGATCCGCCCTCGTGGATCGCCGAGTTCACCGTCAGCCCGAGGCAGTTCGCCGCCCACCTGGACGCGATCGTCGACAGTGGCATGACGCCGGTCACGATCAGCGCGCTCGCCGACCATCTCGCAGGTCGGGCGCCCCTGCCGCACCGGCCCGTGCTGCTCACCTTCGACGACGGCTTCGCCGACCTGCCCGGTCCCACGGCCGAGGCGCTGGCCGAGCGCGCGCTGCCCGCCACCGCCTACCTCACCACCGGGGCCATCGCCCCGGGCGGGCGCAGTCTGCTGCCGCCCGCCCCGATGATGACCCTGGACGCGGCGGCGGTGCTGGAACGTTCCGGCATGGAGATCGGCAGCCACACCGTCACCCACGCCCAGCTCGACACCCTGTCCGCCAAGGACCTGGCGTACGAACTGCGCACGTCCAAGGCGGTGCTGGAGGACACCCTCGGACACCCGGTCCGTCACCTCGCCTACCCGCACGGCTACAACAGCGCGAAGGTGCGGTCGTTGTCGGCCCGCGCCGGGTACGAGACGGCGACCGCCGTGCGGCACGCGCTCAGCTCGGACCGCGACGAGCGGTACCGCATCGCCCGGCTCATCGTGCGGCGCGGCCACACGGTCGCCGACGTCGAGGCGTGGCTGGCGGGAGGGGGCGCCCGGATCGCCCCCTACCGCGACGGGCCGAAGACGGTCGCGTGGCGGTGGTACCGGCGGGGGCGTGCCATGGTCCGGGGCCCCGAGTTCGCCGGGTAGTCAGTGGGTAGTCGGTAGTCGGCAGGGCGCTCCCGTCACTCGAGTGGCTGGTTGAGGTGGGGGTCGCCGGCCACCTTGCGCAGGCTGGCCCACGCCCGGTCGCCCGCCACGGCCAGGTTGCAGTGCGGTCCCGGGTCCCGGTAGTTCCACTGGAGGGCGGCCTTGACGCCCTCCAGCTCCTTCAGCACCCCGGGCACCTGCGCGTACCAGTCCGCCTGCCGGTCCGGCCGCTTCGGATCGGATGCACTGCCGAACTCCGAGAGCATCAGGGGCTTGTCGTCGGAGATGTTGGCGCGGATCCAGTCGTGGGTGGCGTGCTGTGTCTGGGCGAAGCTGAGCCAGTCCGTCTTGTGGCAGAGGTAGTAGTTGTACTGGTTGTAGCCGATCCAGTCGACGTACTCGTCCCCCGGGTACATCTTCCCGAACAGGTCCGCGTGGTCCAGGTAGCCGGTGATGATCCAGGTCCACACGACGTTGTCGACGCCCAGCTCCCGGAACCGGTCGTGGATGTGCCGGTAGGCCCGTACGTAGTCGGCCGGGGTGCCGTTGTCCGGCGTACGGGTGTCCATCTCCAGGTCGAAGGAGAGGAACACCTTCTTCCCCGTGCGCTCCCCGTACTCCTTGATGCGCTGTGCCTGGACGTCGATCACGGAGCCGTCCAGGTCGCCGGCGGCTATCTGCTTCCAGGTGGGCTGCTGCTGCTTCGTGCCGCCCCACCACTTGCTCTCCCAGGAGAGCAGCAGCATGCGGTCCTCGCCGACGCGCTGTTCCTGCTCGGTGAGCAGTTGTCCCTCCAGGCGGGTCTCCGTGACCGCCGACATGTCGTGGTACGTGTACACGATGTCGAGCCTGCGCCCGACGTTCTCCTCGTACGCGTCCACCTTCTCGGCCAGGTCGGACTTGTCGTGCGGCACGAAGGCGCCGAACCACGCGCCGCAGGGCGGTTCGAGAATCTCGGTCGGGCGGCACTTGGCGTCGTCGGCCGGGTCGGCGGGGCCGGAGGCGTCGCGCAGGGCGAGCACCGCGACCAGGACCGCGCACGTGGCCGTGACGGATGTGATCAGCAGACGGCGCCGGCCCGGGCCCCTGGGGGCCTTGGGCCTGCGGTGCTGTCCGGTCGTCGTCGAGTCCGCAGTCGTGCGGCGAGCGGGACGGGCGAACCTCACGAAGTGGAACCCTTCCGTGTCCTCGGCGCCGTCCCCGGCACCGTCGGGGCCGTCGGGGAGGCACGCAGGCGCGGGCAGAACGCGGCGAGCGTGGTCAGCAGGGTGAGCGTCAGCAGGACGCGGTCTCCGCTGAAGGCGTGCGCGGCTATCAGTACGGTGGCGACGAGCATCGCGGCGCTCACGCTCAGCAGGACGGCCAGCATCAGCCGTTCCAGCAGGTCGGAGTGGCGTTCGAAGTCTGCCTCCCGACGCTCGACGGGGCCCTCCGCACGGCGGACCCGCAGCGCGGGGCCGCAGATTCTGACCAGGGCCGCGCCCGGGCCGACGGCCAGGAAGGCGGCGACCGCCGCGCCGCGCAACGGTGAGCCGCCGGGCAGGGCGAGCGCGGCGAGCGCCAGCCAGCCGCCGAACGGCGGCAGCATACGGATCACGAGGTCCTGCGGAGTCATGGCGTCCTGCGCAGTCGTGGCGTCCGGCCGTGTCCTTACGTCGCCGTGCCGTGTCCTTACGTCGTCCTGCGATGTCGCGGCTTCCAGCGGAGTCACGGTTTCCTGCGACGTTCCGGCGTGCTGCGGAGTCACGGCGTTCCGCGGTGTCCCGGCGTCCTGCGGAGTCCCGGAGTTCTGCGGAGTCCCGGCGTCCTGCGGAGTCCCGGCGTCCTGCGGTGTCATCGTCCGGTTCCCTCCCCTTCTCGGCTCGCCTGTTTCAGGACGTAGAGCACTCCGGCGCTGTTCTCCACCACGCGCTCGAACCGCGGCGAGTTCGCGACGGACTCCCGCACTCGTCTCAACTGGGCCTCGTCCAGCTGGCCGTTCATCTCCGAGTTGGCCACCTGTCCCTGGGTGAGCAGGAAGTAGGCGCGGGCCGGTGCTTCCACCGCGGACATGTCACGGGCGAGGACGGCGGCCGGGTCCCGGACGATCTCGTCGATGTGGCTCCGGTCGTCGTCGAGGAACCAGTAGTGGTCGACCCTCCAGTACTGCTCGTAGGCGAGCGGATAGTTCCGGTTGGCGGCGACGACCAGGGAGTCGTCGGGCGCCTGGTCGAAGAGCTGCTGGACCATGGCCACCTCCCGGGACGGGAAGTAGTTGATGCGGTCCTTGCCCGAGTAACTCGGCACGAAGGCGAGGGTTCCGGCGAGCAGCACCAGCGGCGGCACCCAGGCCCCGTACCTCAGCGGGGGCAACGAGGGCAGCGGCAGGCGACGACGCCGGGCGGAGATGGCCGGCGAACGTCCGACCGTTTCCCGCGCGGCGGCGTCGGCGGCCAGCGTGCGGACCTTCGGCAGCAGTGCGGCGGCGGCGAAGAAGGCCGCGCCGGGCAGTGTGAACATCAGAACCCGGAAGATCATCTCGCTGCCGTAGCTGCTCGCCACGAACATCGGCAGCGGCGCCGCCGCGACCAGCAGCAGCGGCAGTGCCCGGTGCCGCAGCACCCGCTGGCGCAGGAGGCCGGCCAGCGCGAGCAGCAGTACCGACCCCGACAGCAGCCGGGCCGCCCATGAGGTCATCACCGCGCCGGTGCCGGTGGGGGTGGCCCCGTATCCCGTCTCCACGTTGTCGCCGACGTCACCGACCGAACGGATCATGTCCGGCATGGCGGCGGACAGGAAGGGCAGCGCGGCCGTGAGACACCAGGCCAGGAAGACGACGAGCGTCGTGACCGCCGGAACCCAGTCCCGGTGGCGACGCGTGAGGGCCAGGGCGACGAGCGTGACGACGAGCATGGCGGGGGTCAGCTGGTGCGATACGACTATGGCGGTGACCAGCACGCTGAGCAGTACGGTCCACACCGCCTGCCCCTGCCGGCCGCGCCGCCCGCCGGAACGGCCGTAGCGGCGCAGTACGACCGCGATGACGCCCAGGTGCAGGACGAAGGCGACGGACTGCGGGGAGAAGTAGTCCTGGCCCACCCAGTTGGCGACGTAGAACAGCCACACGGCGGTCCAGATCAGCCGCCGGTCCTCGGTGAACGTCCGGTAGATCAGCAGCAGCGGGAGCAGCAGCATCAGGCTGGAGGCCAGCGGCCACCAGGCCATGTACATCGCGGCGTTGTCCACGCCCAGCAGTCGCACCAGCGCGGCCTGGGCGGCGAAGAAGCCGGGCCACTGGTCGTAGACGGCCATGTCGCCGAGCTGGTCCGCGGTCTGGAGGCCGCCGGACGTCAGGAGGTGGTCGATGACCGCGTCGTGCTTCCACGCCCACGCGTAGAGCGGGGTCGGGTAGAGGACGGCCTGGGTGGCCCGCTCCATCACCAGCAGGCCCAGGACGTACGCGAGCGACCAGGCATGGCGACGGCGCGGATCGCGGACCGTGAACCAGAAACCGGTGGTGAGCACGGCGAGGCCGGCCCAGAAGGTGGGGTGCACCGCGCTGACCAGGCCGAAGTCGTCCAGGGCGGACACGTCGGTGTGACGCGTCGCGAAGCCCCACAGGGCGAGCGCGACGAGCAGGGGCACGGCCGGCCAGGCGGCGGCCGCGCGGGCCGGCCAGGCGGCTGGGGTGAGGTCGGACAGATCCGTCACGGGCGGCTCGGGGACGGAGCCCGAGGACTCCGCGGTAGAGGGGTGATGGGCGCTTGTGGTGATCCCCCGGCCCGGCCGGGCGGACGCCTCCTCCGAGGTCCTGGGAGCCGACTCCTGTGAAGTGCGGGGAGTCGGCTCCTGCGCGGTGCGGGAGGGCGCGACCGTCTCCCGCGTGTAGCCGCGCTCGGGCTCGTGGTCGTCGTGCTCGGGCCCGTGTTCGTGGTCGTCGTGTTCGTGGTCGTCGTGCTCGTGGTCGTCGTGCTCGTGGTCGTCGTGCTCGTGCTCGGGGCCGTGCTCGTGCTCGGGGTCGTCGCGGTTGCGGTTGTGGTCGCGGTCGTCGCGGTCGGGTCCGTGGTCCTGTTCGTGCCCGCGCGCGGGGGTTGCCCCGGTGCCCGGCGCGTCCGAGGGTGCCGGTGAGTCCCGGTTCGACGCGTCCGGGGTCTCCTGCCCGGGCGCGGGCTCTGGTGCGGATCTCTCCCGTGGAGTTGCTGGCGGACGCACGACGGTTCCCCCCTGGCGATTCGGCTCTGTGCTTGATCAGTCCCTGGACTTGTCGTTCGGTCTGGTGCGGTGCGGGGGCTGTGCCATCTCCGTCATGCCCCGCATCGAGGCCGGGCGGCGCAGGGACAGGAGCAGGACGGCGAGGACGAGGAGCAGCAGGAGAGGCGGCACGACCGGTGCCAGCTCCTGACGCCAGACCCAGCTCCCCACCGCGGCGAGATACAGGACCCCCCAGCGCCCCTGCCACGGCAGCCGGTTCCCCGCCTTCGCGAGCAGCAGCCACAGCGGCACGAGGCACAGCAGCTGCAGGACGAGCGGCGTCCAGCGCAGCAGTGGGCCGGGCCCGTCGAGCCCTACCGCTTCTGTCAGGAATCCGGCCGTCTCGGTGTATAACGCCCCGCCTACCGCCTCCGGTTCCCGGCCGAGGGCGACGGGCGCCGCGTGGAGGGCGAGGACGGCGGCACCCAGCGCGGTGCCGGGCAGCCATGGGTCGGGCGAGGCGCACAAGGTCACGGATGCCACGAACACCACAAGCAGCAGGGCCCCCGCGATCAGCGCCGGCAGCGGCAGCCCCCGCATCAGTTCCTGCCCCGTGAGTTCGGCCCCTGTCCCGGACGCGCCGCCCAGCCACGGCAGTTCACGCATCGCCACCAGGAACACCACGGTGGCGACGCCGAGCAGCAGCCACAGGGCGGGCCGCAGACGCCGCTCGGGGATCGCCCCGAATCCGTCGTCGTCCCCGACGAACCCGTCGGCCCCGACGAACCTGCCGTCATCACCGTCGGTGCCGGCATCGGCGTGGAGGACGTGGTCCCCCTCGTGGCTGTACTCCCCCTCGTGGCCGTGCTCCCCGTCGTGGCCGTGCTCCCCGTCGTGGCCGTGGTCCCCGTCGCGGTCACCGGCCCCGGAGCGATCGGAGTCGGCGTCAGCTCCGGCGCCGGAGCCGGAGCCGGAGCCCAGGTCCGAGTTCACGTCGGTAACGTCGTCCGGGCCGGATAGCGGCCCGGGCTCGGCGTCGGGGTGCCGCGACCGCCGGACGATCACCGCGAGGGTGTCCGCCTCCAGGGCTTCCCGCTCGTACCCCGGCCGCCCTATGAACAGGGCGACCGTGTCGTCCCGTGACGCCTCGTCGGTCTGCCCCTGCTCGTACGCCGCCCGCCGCGCCCAGCTCGTGCCGTACCCCGCGGTGGCGTTCAACCGCGCCCAGCGGGTGCCGTAGGAGGTGCCGGGGCCGGATTTCCGCCCACCCCGCAGCCGGGCGCCGCCGGAGGAACCCGAGTCCCCGGGACTGCCGGAATCATCGGCTCCGTCGATGCCGCGGAGGGCGGCGCGCAGGCCGGGCGCGCAGCCGACGGCGACCACCGTCATGCTCCCCAGCACCGCCCAGCCGGCGCCCGCGATCCCGGCCGGGGTGAACAGCATCGCCGCGCTGCCCAGCACGAGGAGGCACATGGTGCCCTGCACGGCGGCGAGCACGCCGGTACGTCCCTGCACGCGGAGCACGCCGATGTACAGCTCGACCACGATCCTCGGCAGCGCCCCGACGGCCAGCAGCCGCAGCACCGTGGAGCCGTGCTCGGCGTAGTCCTCGTCGAAGGGCGCGAGGATCTGCGGGGCGAAGACGACCAGGACGAGCACCACCGGCACCAGCAGCAGCGTCATGCGGCGCAGCGCCCCGCGGACACCGTCGGCGAGGCGGCGCGGGTCGTGCGAGGCGTGCGCGGTGAGGGAGGAGGCCATGTTGATGGCCATGAACTCCATCGTGCCGCCGACGGTGTAGGCCACGTAGAAGTAGCCGTTCTCCGCGGCGCTGAAGTTGACCGCGACCATCACCGGCAGCAGGTTGATCATCGCCAGGCTGAACACCGCGCCCAGCGAGTCCCCGGCGAGGAACCGGCCCATCTCGCGGACCTTGGGCGGCTCCACGTCACGGTCGGCGGCGGCCTGGCGCGGGATGAGTCTGCGGAAGATCAGCCAGCCGAGGGGCAGGGTGGAGAAGGCGATGGCCACGGCCCAGGACACGAAGATGCCGAGCACCGGCAGCGTGGTGGCGAAGACGGCGAGCAGGATCAGCTTCCCGACCGAGAACACCGCGTTCCCGGCGGGCACCCACTCCGCCTTGCGCAACCCGGTCAGCACGCCGTCCTGGAGGGTGAGCAACGCCCAGGCCACGCACGCCACGACGAACAGCGCCCCCGCCTCGGCGGTGCCCAGCGGTGCGTACGACGCACCCCACAGGTCGAGGGTGAGCAGGAAGACGACGGCGGCCACGGCGACGACCACCGAACTGGCCGCGTACGCCCGCCACACCAGCCACCCGGTCGCACGGCCGGCCCGCGGCACGAAACGGACCACGGCGCCGATCATCGTGGTCGCCGTGATGCTGGCGAGCAGCCGCATCGCGGCGATGGCGGCGGAGCCCTGCCCGACGGCCTCCTCGGAGTAGTAGCGGGCGGCCACGAGCCAGAAGCCGAGGCCGAGCACGGCGGAGACACCGGTGCTGAGCATCAGGAAGTAGGCGTTCTTGAAGAGCGAGTCGCCGCCGCGCCCGCTCTCCGGCAGCCTCTTGCCGCCGCCCGCGGGCGCCGCGGTGGTCTCGTGCACCTGAGTCTCAGCCACCGGACGGAACCAGCCCTTCCGGTGCCTCGGCCGGCCGTACTCCGGACTCCTCCAGCGCCGCGACGGCCGCACGGGCCCGCAGCGGATCCACCGGCAGGGCGTGCCGCGCGAACCAGCGCGCCCCCTCGGGGGAAGGCGACGGGTCGGTGAAGGCCGTGCCCGCGTAGTCGTCCAGCGGCGGGTCGTAGAGGTATCCGACGACGATGCCGCGCCGGGCCAGCGCCCGGGCCGCCGCGTCCCGGTCCGCCACGAGCAGCGGCACGCGGAACAACGGCTGCGCCGTGTCCGGTGACCGGCTCCTCGCGCCTTCCCACGCGTCCGGCCGCGCCCAGCGCGTCGACAGCAGCAGCTCCGTGCCCGCACGGCAGCCGGCGAGTACGTCGTCCAGTCGGCCGAGCCCGCGTCCGATGCGCCCGAGCCGGAACCGGCCGCCCCGCAGCCGGTAGTCGTGCATGTCGACGCGGACCCAGGAATCATGGGCGTCCAGGTCGGGGGCCGAGGCGACCGCGCGGGCCAGCTCGTCAGGTCGCAGCGGCATCCGGATCCCCTCCCGCTCCGTCAGCCCCAGCAGCCGCATCGTGGCCCAGGCGGCCGACCGAAGCCGCAGTCCGCGTACGGCGGCCTCCGCGTACGGCCGTACGGCATAGGCGGCTTCCGCCGTCGCGCGGCGGGGAAGCAGCAGGTCGTCACAGGCCTTTTCCAGTGCCTCCCGCAGCCCCGGATCGGCGACCGCGAGGATGCCTCCGGCCTTCGCGCCGACGTGCTTCGACAGGCTGAAAACGGAGGCGTCGCCCCAGGCGCCGACCGGCCGTCCCCCCACCTCGCTGCCGATGGCGTGCGCCGCGTCCTCGAACAGCGGGATGCCGAGCGCGTCGCAGCGGGCCCGCAGTCCGGGCGCCGGGTCCGGGTTTCCGTACAGGTTCGTCGTCAGCACGGCGGACAGCGAGCCCCACGTCTCCTCGGGCACGGCATCGATGTCGATGGACGCGTCCGACGGATTCAGCGGCGCCTGCACCGGCCGCAGTCCGGCGGCGAGCACGACGAAGAAGATGACGTCGTCGTTGACCGGCGACATCAGCACCCGGCCGCCCGGCGGGCACCAGTGACGCAGTGCCGCGTACAGCCCGAAACGGCACGACGGTACGTACACGCATTCCCGGCCGAGTCGGCTGCGCATGGTCTCTTCCAGCCGCTTCCTCGGCTGCGAACCAGACCGCACCGATCCCGGACCGGCCTCCCCTGTGGCCATCCGCCCCCCTGGTGTGCCATCGAAAGCCCCCTCCCCGAGGCTTTCCGGCACCCGCCCAGAGTCACCCCGTTCGCACCGCTCCGTCAAGATTGCGTACCGGCCTGTGGACAACTTCCCGCACTCAAGCGGAAGCGGAGCGCCACATCCCCGGCCGTACACGCGGGCGTACGCGGGCGGTGCGGGAGTCGCACCACCGGTCACTCCGCTCGCCTTCCGCACCGGCACCCGGGCCACTCGGCGCACGTCGGCCCACCGGGCACGCCCTCCCCCGCCACGCACCGCCGCCTCCCGACACACTGCCCAAGACCGGTGTGCCACCCGTAACGTGTGGCCCGGCCACGAACCGCGTGGCGCACACGGCGCGCACGGCGCACATGGCGAGCACGAAAGCGAGGCAGCACCCGATGCCCCCCTTCGATGTCCCCGAGGGCGACCCCTTCGGCCCGCACAACCTTCCGTACGGCGTGTTCTCGGTCCCCGGCACCCAGGAGCGGACGGTGGGCGTCCGGCTCGGCGACCACGTCCTCGACGCCGGCGCGGCGGCCCACGCGCTCGGCTCGCCGTACGCCTCCCTGCTCGCACGGCCCACCCTGAACCCGTTGCTGGCGGCCGGCCGCACCGCCTGGTCCGACGTACGGCGCGCCCTGACGGCCTGGGTGACCGTCCCCTCCCACCGCGAGACCCTCGAACCCCTCTTCCACCCCCTCTCGTCGGTGACCCTCCACCTGCCCTTCGAGGTCGCGGACTACGTCGACTTCTACGCCTCCGAGAACCACGCCCGGAACGTCGGCCAGATCTTCCGCCCCGACGCCGCCGACTCCCTCACCCCGAACTGGAAGCACCTCCCGATCGGTTACCACGGCCGCTCCGGCACGGTCGTCGTGTCGGGAACGGAGGTCGTACGACCGTCCGGGCAGCGCAAGGCCCCGGCCGACGCCGCTCCTGTCTTCGGTCCGTCCGTCCGCCTGGACATCGAGGCGGAGGTCGGCTTCGTGGTGGGCGTGCCGTCCGAACTGGGCAGCCCGGTGGCGCTCGGCGACTTCCGCGAGCACGTCTTCGGACTCTGCCTGCTCAACGACTGGTCCGCGCGGGACGTCCAGGCCTGGGAGTACGTCCCCCTCGGTCCGTTCCTCGGCAAGTCGTTCGCCACGTCCGTGTCGGCCTGGATCACGCCGCTGGACGCCCTGGAGGAGGCGCGGGTGGCCCCGCCGGAGCGCACGCACGAACTGCTGCCCTACCTGGACGACACGACCGGGGAGCGGGACGAGCCCGGAGGCTACGACCTGCGGATCTCCGTCGCCGTCAACGGCCACGTCGTGTCCGAGCCGCCGTTCTCCACCATGTACTGGACGGCCGCCCAGCAGTTGGCCCACATGACCGTCAACGGCGCCTCCCTGCGCACGGGCGACCTCTACGGATCCGGCACGGTGAGCGGGCCGACGGAGCGGGAGCGCGGGTCCCTGCTCGAACTGACCTGGAACGGACGCGACCCCCTGGAACTCCCCGACGGCAAGCGGACGTTCCTGGAGGACGGGGACGTGGTGACCCTGTCCGCCTGGGCCCCGGGTCCGGGCGGCACCCGGGTGGGGCTGGGCGAGGTGACCGGGCGGGTGACCGGGCCACGGGCCGGGCGGTAGCAGGGCGGTAGCTCACGGGGCACCCGCGGACCACGGACCGGAGGACCGGACACCAACTCGCAGGGCCGTGCCAGGCCAAGGAAACGGACGACAGCTCACAGGGCTCCCGCCGGGCCACGGACCGGGTGGAAGCCCACGGGACTGCCGCCCGGCCGGATCAGTTGACCGCTGGGGCCTGACTCACACCGCCCGTCACCGTCATACTGGCGTCGGGCGGTGTGCGCGGCGTCTCCGCACCCGCGCGACGAGCACCGCCGCACCGAGGCATCCCAAGACACACCGAGGCCTCGGCGCCGCCCACCAGAACCGCACCACAGCCAGAGCCGCCCTTCCGACCAGGATCCGGAGCCCGTGGCATGACCGTCTGCCTGCTCCTGCTGTTCGTCGTCGCCGTGACCGCCGCGGTGCCGGTGCCGCGCGCGCTGACCCGGTCCTCGTGGCCCGAACGGGACCCGGTGGTCGCACTGTGGGTGTGGCAGTGCCTGGTCGCCACCGTCCTGCTGTGCTGCCTGACGGCCCTCGTCCTCGGCGCCGCCGCCGTCTTCGGCACCGTCCGCGCCCAGCTCTTCGCGCCGGCGCCGCCCGCGGTGACCGCTGCCTACAACCTCTCCGCCGGCTCGCCCTGGACGGCCGCCCTCACCCTGCTGCTGGCAGGCGGCGCCGCCTGGACGACCGCCATGCTCGCCCGCGAGCTCGTCGAGGCCCGCCGACGGCGCGCCCAGTCACGTGCCCACCTGCGCGAACGGGCCCCCGACCTGCCCGCCGGACTCCCCGCCGCCCGCGGCCCCCTGCTGGTGCTGGAGGACGAGTACCCGGACGCCTGGTGGATGCCCGGCAACCCGCCCCAGCTGATCGTCACCACCGGCGCTCTGCAGCGCCTCACCGACCACCAGCTCGACGCCGTCCTCACCCACGAGCGCGGCCACGCCCGGGCCCGCCACGACTGGCTGCTCCACCTGTCCACCGCCCTCGCCACCGGCTTCCCGCGGGTCCCCCTCTTCGCTCACTTCTGCGACCAGACCCACCGCCTGGTCGAACTCTCCGCCGACGACACCGCCTCCCGCCGCTGCGGTCACCTGACCACGGCGCTGGCCCTGATCGAGCTGAACCAGCACCGCGGTGTCCTGTCCTGCTCCTCCAGCCACCGCCTCCTCGGCGAACGCGTCGACCGCCTCCTCGAACCCCCGCCCCGCCTGCTCCCCCGGCATCGGGCCCTGACCACCGCGACAGCCGCCCTGGTCCCCCTGCTTCCTCTGCTGATCACCTTTGCCCCGGGCCTGACGGCGCTGGCGTAGGCAGCCGCGCCCCCGCATGACGCCCACCCGGGCGCGGCTCACACCGCCTTCGGCAAGCCCTCTACATCCAGTCGTCGGGCTCGGGCTCCGGCTCGGGCCAGGCGTCCGTGTCGTCCGCGCCGGGGCCTGGGTCGACCGACGGACGCCCCGGGGCAGGCGCCGCGGCCGGTCCGTCCAGTCCCGCCAGCACCGCCAGCACGCCCTCCCCGTACGTCGCCAGCTTCTTCTCACCGACCCCGCTGATGCCTCCGAGCTGCCCGATCGAGGTGGGCCAGGCGGTGGCGATCTCCCGGAGCGTGGCGTCGTGGAAGATGACGTACGCCGGAACGCCGTGCTCGCGGGCCTGCTCGGCACGCCAGGCACGCAACGCCTCGAAGGCGGGGAGCAGTTCGTCGGGCAGTTCGACCGCGGCGGCCTTGGACTTGCGGTCCCCGCGTCCGCCGCCCGCCGACCGGGCCGCGGCCGGCTTCTTGGGCTCCTTCCGCAGCGGCACCTCCCGCTCCCGCCTCAGTACCGCCCCGCTGTTCTCGGTCAGCACCAACGTGCCGTACTCGCCCTCGACCGCGAGCAGCCCCTGGGCCAGCATCTGCCGGGCGACGCCACGCCACTCGCCCTCGGTGAGCTCCTCACCGATGCCGAACACGGAGAGCTGGTCGTGGTCGAACTGGATCACCTTGGCGGTGCGCTTGCCCAGCAGGATGTCGATGATCTGTCCCGCGCCGAACTTCTGCCCGCGCTCCCGCTTCAGCCGCACCACCGTCGACAGCACCTTCTGTGCCGGGACCGTGCCGTCCCAGGTCTCCGGCGGGGTGAGACAGGTGTCGCAGTTGCCGCAGCCGGCCGGGTCCGGGTCCTGCCCGAAGTAGGCGAGGAGCTGGCCGCGGCGGCACTGCGCGGTCTCGCACAGGGCGAGCATCGCGTCCAGGTGGGACTGGGCCCGGCGGCGGAACACCTCGTCACCCTCGCCGGACTGGATCAGCTTGCGCTGCTGTATGACGTCGTTGAGGCCGTACGCCATCCAGGCCGTCGACGGCAGCCCGTCACGCCCGGCGCGTCCGGTCTCCTGGTAGTAGCCCTCCACCGACTTGGGCAGGTCCAGGTGGGCGACGAACCGCACGTCCGGCTTGTCGATGCCCATGCCGAAGGCGATGGTCGCCACGACCACCAGGCCGTCCTCCCGCAGGAACCTCGACTGGTGGGCCGCGCGGGTGCCCGCGTCAAGGCCCGCGTGGTACGGCACCGCCTCGACTCCGTTGCGCGACAGGAACTCGGCGGTCTTCTCGACGGAGTTGCGCGACAGGCAGTACACGATGCCCGCGTCCCCGGGGTGCTCCTCGCGCAGGAAGCTCAGCAACTGCTTCTTCGGGTCGGACTTCGGCACGACCCGGTACTGGATGTTGGGCCGGTCGAAGCTGGCCACGAAGTGCCGAGCCGTCGGCATGTTCAGCCGCTCGGTGATCTCGCGGTGCGTCGCGTGCGTGGCCGTCGCCGTGAGCGCCAGGCGGGGCACGTCCGGCCAGCGCTCACCGAGCAGCGACAGGGCGAGATAGTCGGGCCGGAAGTCGTGACCCCACTGCGAGACGCAGTGCGCCTCGTCGATCGCGAAGAGGGAGATCTTGCCCCGGGAGAGCAGGTCGAGGGTGCCCTCCAGACGCAGCCGCTCCGGCGCCAGGTACAGCAGGTCCAGCTCGCCGGCGAGGAACTCGGCCTCCACCACGCGCCGCTCGTCGAAGTCCTGCGTGGAGTTCATGAACCCGGCCCGCACTCCGAGGGCCCGCAGCGCGTCCACCTGGTCCTGCATCAGCGCGATCAGCGGCGAGACCACGATGCCCGTGCCGGGCCGGACCAGGGACGGGATCTGGTAGCACAGCGACTTGCCGCCACCGGTCGGCATGAGCACGACGGCGTCACCGCCCGCGATCACGTGGTCGACGACCGCCTCCTGCTCGCCGCGGAAGGCCTCGTACCCGAAGACCCGGTGCAGCGTGGCCAGCGCCTCGCTGTCCACGTCCCTCACCTGTACTGCCTCTGCCATCTCGCCGATCACGCCCGTCCCGCCCATCGCCTCGTCCCCCGTACGTCCTGCCTCGCCCGTCCGGGCCTTCTGGTCCCGTCCCTGTCCGTCCGGTCCGCCCTGTCCCGACCACTGCCTCAACGATAGGGGGCCGCGCCGACAGCGCCGGAGTTATCCACAGGCCGCACACCGTAGCGATCGTCACCCGCGTCAAGGACACGACAGTCGTTCACACGTTCGCGGGAGACCCGTCCGTTTCCGGCGGATAGTCTGATTGCACCCGCGAGACTCCGTCCCATGGGAGCACTGATGAGCGTCGCACCGAAGGCGTCCACGCCCGACTGGCCGATCCCGCCCGAGGGCGGCTGGACCGCGGACGACCTGGACCGGCTTCCGAACCTGCCTCCGCACACGGAGCTGATCGACGGGAGCCTCGTCTTCGTGAGTCCGCAGACCGCTTTTCATGAACGAGCTGTCGACTTCTTCAAGTGGCAGTTGCAGTCGCTGGCCCCTGCCGAGTTCGAGGTCTTCCGTGAGTTCACGATCGACATCGACGCGCAGAACAGGCCAGAGCCGGACGTCATTCTGTTGCGGGCCGATGCCTGGACTGAGTCGACTCAGACCCGGTTTCCGTCATCGGCCGTCACGCTGGCGGTCGAGGTGGTCTCCACCGACTCGGTCTCACGAGACCGCGAGACCAAGCCTCTGAAGTACGCCAGGGCGAAGATCCCACACTATTGGCGCGTCGAGAGCGAGAAGGGGCTTGCGGTGGTGCACGCCTTCGAGCTTGAGCCCGCAGTCAAGGCCTACACCAGCGTCGGCATCTTCCGCGAGCGCATGAAGGTGAGCGCGCCCTTCCCGATGGACCTGGACCTGACCGCCATCAAGGCCCGCCCCAGCGCCGAGTAGCCCCCGCACACACGGCAGCGGGGGGGGGGGGGGGGGGGGGGGGGGGGGGGGGGGGGGGGGGGGGGGGGGGGGGGGGGGGGGGGGGAGAAGACGGCCTTTTCTTCCCCAGGGTTAGAGGGGTAT
>NZ_JBVJVN010000001.1:0-99845 GCF_055603605.1 Streptomyces sp. NPDC037271 | reverse complement strand
GACGGACACCACACCCCCCCCCCCAGCCAACGGGCGACACCAAAAAAACCGCCCCCCCCCCCCCCCCCCACGGACCCCCCCCCCCCGCTGCCACAGAGGCACGAGCGCCGCGTCAGCGCACGAACACCCCCGCCTGTCCCGCCAGGTCCAGGAAGTACTGAGGCGCGACGCCCAGCACCACCGTGACCGCCACACCCACACCGATCGCCGTCATCGTCAGCGGCGACGGCACCGCGACGGTCGGGCCCTCCGGCCGCGGCTCGCTGAAGAACATCAGGACGATCACGCGGATGTAGAAGAACGCCGCGATCGCCGACGAGATCACGCCGATCACGACCAGCGGGGCCGCGCCGCCCTCCGCCGCCGCCTTGAACACGGCGAACTTGCCCGAGAACCCGGAGGTCAGCGGGATGCCCGCGAAGGCCAGCAGGAACACCGCGAACACGGCCGCCACCAGCGGCGACCTGCGCCCGAGCCCGGCCCACTTCGACAGGTGCGTCGCCTCGCCGCCCGCGTCGCGCACCAGCGTGACGACCGCGAAGGCGCCGATCGTGACGAAGGAGTACGCGGCCAGGTAGAAGAGGACGGACGAGATGCCGTCCGGCGTGGTCGCGATGACACCGGCGAGGATGAAGCCCGCGTGCGCGATCGACGAGTACGCCAGCAGCCGCTTGATGTCGGTCTGCGTGATCGCGACGATCGCACCGGCCAGCATGGTGACGATCGCCACGGCCCACATCACCGGCCGCCAGTCCCAGCGCAGGCCGGGCAGGACGACGTAGAGGATGCGGAGCAGCGCGCCGAACGCCGCCACCTTGGTCGCCGCCGCCATGAAGCCGGTCACCGGCGTGGGCGCGCCCTGGTACACGTCCGGCGTCCACATGTGGAACGGCACCGCGCCCACCTTGAACAGCAGGCCCATGACGATCAGCGCGGACCCGACGAGCAGCAGCGCGTCGTTGCCCATGGTGTCGGCGAGTGCCGGGGTGACGTTCTGCACGGTGCCGTCGACGACCTGCGCGATCGTGCCGTACGACATGGAGCCCGCGTAGCCGTAGAGCAGGGCGATGCCGAACAGGGTGAACGCGGAGGCGAACGCGCCGAGCAGGAAGTACTTGACCGCCGCCTCCTGCGACATCAGCCGCTTGCGGCGGGCCAGCGCGCACAGCAGGTACAGCGGGAGGGAGAAGACCTCCAGGGCCACGAACAGCGTCAGCAGGTCGTTGGCCGCCGGGAAGACCAGCATGCCGGCGACGGCGAAGAGCAGCAGCGGGAACACCTCGGTGGTGGTGAACCCGGCCTTCACCGCCTTCTGCTCGCTCTCGCTGCCCGGCACGGACGCGGCCTGCGCGGCGAAGGAGTCGACGCGGTTGCCGTGCGCCTCCGGGTCGAGGCGCCGCTCGGCGAACGTGAACAGGCCGACCAGACTCGCCAGCAGGATCGTGCCCTGCAGGAACAGGGCCGGTCCGTCGACGGCGATGGCGCCCATCGCCGCGATGCCCGCCTTGGTGGTGCCGTAGCCGCCCGCCGCGAGCGCGACGACCGCGGCGAACGCGGCGACGAGCGCGACGGCGGACACGAACATCTGCACGTAGTAGCGGGACCTGCGCGGCACGAAGGCCTCGATCAGGATCCCGATGATCGCCGCGCCGATGACAATGAGGGTGGGCGACAGCTGCCCGTACTCGATCTTCGGCGCGTCGATCTTCGCGATCGGATCGGCCGCCGTAGCCGCCGTTGTCCACAGGCTGTGGACGGCTGTTGCGCTCACTTGGCCGCCTCCACCTCGGGCTGGGGGTCCTTCTTCTGTACGTCGGACATGGTCTGCTCCACGGCGGGGTTGACGATGTCCGTGAGGGGCTTCGGATAGACGCCCAGGAAGATCAGCAGCGCCACCAGCGGCGCCACGACCACCAGCTCGCGCACCCGCAGGTCGGGCATCGCGGACACCTCCGGCTTCACCGGGCCCGTCATCGTCCGCTGGTAGAGGACGAGGGTGTAGAGCGCGGCGAGCACGATGCCGAAGGTGGCGATGATGCCGATCACCGGATAGCGCGTGAACGTCCCGACCAGGACCAGGAACTCACTGACGAAGGGCGCGAGGCCCGGTAGCGACAGGGTAGCCAGGCCGCCGATCAGGAAGGTGCCGGCGAGGACCGGGGCGACCTTCTGCACTCCGCCGTAGTCGGCGATGAGCCGCGAGCCGCGCCGCGAGATCAGGAAACCGGCGATCAGCATCAGGACGGCGGTCGAGATCCCGTGGTTGACCATGTACAGGGTCGCGCCGGACTGGCCCTGGCTGGTCATCGCGAAGATGCCCATGATGATGAAACCGAAGTGGGAGATCGACGCGTAGGCGATCAGCCGCTTGATGTCGCGCTGGCCGACCGCGAGCAGCGCGCCGTAGATGATGCTGATGACCGCCAGGACGAGAATGACCGGCGTCGCCCACTTGCTCGCCTCCGGGAACAGGCCGAGGCAGAAGCGGAGCATCGCGAAGGTGCCGACCTTGTCGACGACCGCCGTGATGAGCACGGCGGTCGGGGCGGTCGACTCCTGCATGGCGTTGGGCAGCCAGGTGTGCAGCGGCCACAGCGGCGCCTTCACCGCGAAGGCGAAGAAGAAGCCGAGGAACAGCCACCGCTCCGTGCTGGTCGCCATGTCCAGTTCGCCGCTCGCCCGGGCCTCGGCGATCTCGGTGAGCGAGAAGTTCCCGGCGACCACGTACAGCCCGATCACCGCGGCCAGCATGATCAGACCGCCGGCCAGGTTGTAGAGGAGGAACTTCACGGCGGCGTACGACCGCTGCGTCGCCGCCGTCTTCTCACCGTGCTCGTGGGCCCGGTCCCCGAAGCCGCCGATGAGGAAGTACATCGGGATCAGCATGGCTTCGAAGAAGATGTAGAAGAGGAAGACGTCGGTGGCCTCGAAGGAGATGATGACCATCGCCTCGACGGCCAGGATCAGGGCGAAGAAGCCCTGCGTCGGCCGCCACCGGCTGCTGCCGGTCTCCAGGGGATCGGCGTCGTGCCACCCCGCGAGGATGATGAACGGGATCAGCAGGGCGGTCAGCGCGATCAGCGCCACCGCGATGCCGTCCACGCCCAGCTCGTACCGGACGCCGAACTCCGCGATCCAGGAGTGGGACTCGGTGAGCTGGTAGCGGTCGCCGTCGGGGTCGAAACGGATGAGGACCGCGATCGCCAGCGCGAGCGTGGCCAGCGAGACCAGCAGCGCCAGCCACTTGGCAGCGGTACGTTTCGCGGCCGGCACCGCGGCCGTGGCGATCGCCCCGACGGCCGGAAGGGCCGCCGTGACTGTGAGCAGGGGAAAGGACATCGGTATCAGACCGCCCTCATCAGCAGGGTCGCGGCGACGAGGACCGCCGCACCGCCGAACATCGAGACCGCGTAACTGCGCGCGAACCCGTTCTGCAGCTTGCGCATCCGCCCGGACAGGCCGCCGACCGAGGCCGCCGTCCCGTTGACGACCCCGTCGACCAGGCTGTGGTCGACGTAGACCAGGGAGCGCGTGAGGTGCTCGCCGCCGCGGACCAGGACGACGTGGTTGAAGTCGTCCTGGAGCAGGTCGCGCCGGGCGGCCCGGGTGAGCAGCGAGCCGCGCGGGGCGACGGCCGGGACCGGGCGGCGGCCGTACTGCGCCCAGGCGACCGCCACGCCGATCACCATCACGGCGACCGTGGAGATCGTGACCGTCAGGGCGCTGATCGGCGCGTGGCCGTGGTCGTGTCCGGTGATGGGCTCCAGCCAGTGCACGAAGCGGTCGCCGATGCTGAAGAACGCGCCGCCGAACACCGAGCCGACGGCCAGCACGATCATCGGGATCGTCATGATCTTCGGCGACTCGTGCGGGTGGGGCGGCGTGTACGCGCCGCGAGTTTCGGCCGCGGGTTCCACGTCGGGCTTCGCGGGTGACGGCGTCGGGGCGTTGCGCCAGCGCTCCTCGCCGAAGAACGTCATCAGCATCACGCGCGTCATGTAGTACGCCGTGATGGCCGCGCCCAGCAGGGCGCAGGCGCCGAGGATCCAGCCCTCGGTGCCGCCCTTGGCGAACGCCGACTCGATGATCTTGTCCTTGGAGAAGAAGCCGGACAGCCCCGGGAAGCCGATGATGGCGAGGTAGCCGAGGCCGAAGGTGACGAAGGTGACCGGCATGTACTTCCGCAGTCCGCCGTAGCGGCGCATGTCGACCTCGTCGTTCATGCCGTGCATGACGGAACCGGCGCCGAGGAAGAGCCCGGCCTTGAAGAAGCCGTGCGTCACCAGGTGCATGATCGCGAAGACGTAGCCGATGGGGCCGAGGCCGGCGGCCAGCACCATGTAGCCGATCTGCGACATGGTCGAGCCGGCCAGTGCCTTCTTGATGTCGTCCTTGGCGCAACCGACGATCGCACCGAACAGCAGCGTGACCGCGCCGACGATGGTGACCACCAGCTGCGCGTCGGGCGCGCCGTTGAAGATGGCGCCGGAGCGGACGATCAGGTACACGCCCGCCGTCACCATGGTCGCGGCGTGGATGAGGGCCGAGACCGGGGTCGGGCCCTCCATCGCGTCCCCGAGCCAGGACTGCAGCGGCACCTGGGCGGACTTGCCGCAGGCGGCGAGCAGCAGCATCAGGGCGATCGCGGTCAACTTGCCCTCGTCGGCTCCGCCTGCGAGTCCGGCCTCCCCGTGGCCGCCGAGCACCGGCCCGAAGGCGAAGGTGCCGAACCACAGGAACATCAGCATGATCGCGATGGACAGGCCCATGTCGCCGACGCGGTTGACCAGGAAGGCCTTCTTCGCGGCGGTGGCGGCGCTGGGCTTGTGCTGCCAGAAGCCGATCAGCAGGTAGGACGCGAGACCGACGCCCTCCCAGCCGACGTACAGCAGCAGGTAGTTGTCGGCGAGGACGAGCAACAGCATCGCCGCGAGGAACAGGTTCAGGTAGCCGAAGAAGCGGCGGCGGCGTTCGTCGTGCTCCATGTACGCGACCGAGTACAGGTGGATGAGCGAGCCGACGCCGGTGATCAGCAGGACGAACGTCATCGACAACTGGTCGAGCCGGAAGGCGACGTCGGCCTGGAAGCCCTCCACCGGGATCCAGCTGAACAGGTGCTGCGTCAGGGTGCGGTCCTCGGCGCCGCTGCCGAGCATGTCGGTGAAGAGGACGACACCGATCACGAAGGACGCTGCCGCCAGCAGCGTGCCGATCCAGTGGCCGACGGCGTCCAGCCGGCGTCCGCCGCACAGCAGGACCACCGCTCCTAGCAGGGGCGCCGCCACCAGCAGCGCAATCAGATTCTCTGCGTTAGTCACGGTTCTAGCGACCCCTCACAGCTTCATCAGGCTGGCGTCGTCGACCGAGGCCGAGTGGCGGGAACGGAACAGGGACACGATGATCGCGAGCCCGACCACGACCTCCGCGGCGGCGACGACCATCGTGAAGAAGGCGATGATCTGGCCGTCGAGGTTGCCGTGCATCCGGGAGAAGGCGACGAACGCGAGGTTGCAGGCGTTGAGCATGAGCTCGATGCACATGAAGACCACGATCGCGTTGCGCCTGATCAGCACACCGGTGGCGCCGATCGTGAACAGCAGGGCCGCGAGGTAGAGGTAGTTGACGGGGTTCACTTCGGCGCCTCCTCGGACCGCTTGGAGTTGCCGGACTCGACCGCCCTGCGCTCGAGGCGCTCCTCGGACCGCTGCTCCAGCGCCTTCAGATCACCCAGCGCCTCCATCGACACGTCGCGGATCTGGCCCCGTTCGCGCAGCGTCTTGCTGACGGTGAGCTCGGACGGGGTGCCGTCGGGCAGCAGGCCCGCGATGTCGACCGCGTTGTGCCGGGCGTACACGCCGGGCGCCGGCAGCGGCGGCAGGTGCTTGCCCTCGCGGACGCGCCGCTCGGCCAGTTCGCGCTGGGTCGCCGCCCGTTCGGTGCGCTCGCGGTGGGTGAGCACCATGGCGCCGACCGCGGCCGTGATGAGCAGGGCGCCGGTGATCTCGAAGGCGAAGACGTACTTGGTGAAGATGAGGGACGCGATGCCCTCCACGTTGCCGTTCGCGTTCGCCTGGGCCAGGCCGCTGAACTCCGTGACGGACGCGTTGCCGATGCCGGCGACGAGCAGGATGCCGAAGCCGAGCCCGGACAGCAGGGCCAGCCAGCGCTGGCCCTTGATGGTCTCCTTCAGGGAGTCCGCCGCGGTGACACCGACGAGCATCACCACGAACAGGAACAGCATCATGATCGCGCCGGTGTAGACGATGATCTGCACCACGCCGAGGAAGTAGGCGCCGTTGGCGAGGTAGAACACCGCCAGGATGATCATGGTCCCGGCGAGGCAGAGCGCACTGTGCACGGCCCTCTTCATGAAGACGGTGCACAGGGCGCCGATCACCGCGACCGTGCCGAGGATCCAGAACTGGACGGCCTCTCCGGTGGAGGTGCCGGCAGCGAGAGTCGCTGCGGCGGCGAGCTGCCCGGTCATCGGCGGATCACCTCCTCCGACGCCGGTTCGGTCCCGCCGAAGGTCGAGTCGGCCTCCTGGACGACCTCTCCCTTGGAGTGGGCGACCTGCTGGACCGTCCCGGGGGCGGCCTCGGTGACCAGGCCCCGGTAGTAGTCCTGCTCGTCCATGCCCGGGTAGATGGCGTGGGGCGAGTCGACCATGCCCTCCTCCAGGCCGGCCAGCAGCTGCTCCTTGGTGAAGATGAGGTTGGCGCGGCTGGAGTCGGCCAGCTCGAACTCGTTGGTCATCGTCAGCGCGCGCGTGGGGCACGCCTCGATGCACAGGCCGCACAGGATGCAGCGGGCGTAGTTGATCTGGTAGACGCGGCCGTACCGCTCACCGGGCGAGTAGCGCTCCTCGTCGGTGTTGTCCGCGCCCTCCACGTAGATGGCGTCGGCGGGACACGCCCAGGCGCACAGCTCGCAGCCGACGCACTTCTCCAGGCCGTCCGGATGGCGGTTGAGCTGATGCCGCCCGTGGAAACGCGGAGCGGTGGTCTTCCGCTGCTCCGGGTACTGCTCGGTCAGCCGCTTCTTGAACATGGCCTTGAAGGTCACACCGAAGCCGGCCACGGGGTTCAGGAAACCGGGGTCGGTCTCCTTGGGTTCCTCAGCCATCGGACGCCTCCTTTCCATCCGTAGATCCGCCCAGAGATCCGTCACTCTGAGTATCGGTCCCACCACTGACAATCAGCTCCCGCTCGCGGCGCGGACGGCGTCGCGGCACCGGCGGCAGCTCCTGGCCGGGCATCGGCGGTACGGGGAACCCGCCGGCCATCGGGTCGAAGGCGGCCGGCTCCTCCACGGGGTGCTCGGCCTGCTTGCCCTTCTCGCGGTACATGTCGACGACGAAGGACAGCACCAGCAGGGCCAGGACACCGCCGGCGACGTAAAGGGCGATGTCGGTGAAGTCGTAGCCCTCGTTCCTGAGGGCCCGCACGGTCGCGACCAGCATCAGCCAGACCAGGGAGACCGGGATGAGGACCTTCCAGCCGAGCTTCATCAGCTGGTCGTAGCGGACCCGGGGGAGCGTGCCGCGCAGCCAGATGAAGAAGAACAGCAGCAACTGGACCTTGACCACGAACCAGAGCAGCGGCCACCAGCCGTGGTTGGCGCCCTCCCAGAAGGTGCTGACCGGCCACGGGGCCCGCCAGCCGCCGAGGAACAGCGTGGTGGCGACCGCCGAGACCGTCACCATGTTCACGTACTCGGCGAGCATGAACATCGCGAACTTGATCGAGGAGTACTCGGTGTTGAACCCGCCCACCAGGTCGCCCTCGGACTCCGGCATGTCGAAGGGGGCGCGGTTGGTCTCGCCGATCATGGTGACGACGTAGAGGATGAAGGAGACCGGCAGCAGCACGATGTACCAGCGGTCGCCCTGCTGGGCGACGATCTCCGAGGTCGACATGGACCCCGAGTAGAGGAACACCGAGGCGAACGCGGCGCCCATCGCGATCTCGTAGGAGATCATCTGCGCGCAGGACCGCAGTCCGCCGAGCAGCGGGTACGTGGAGCCGGAACTCCAGCCCGCGAGCACGATGCCGTAGATGCCGACCGAGGCGACCGCCAGGATGAACAGCATCGCGATCGGCAGGTCGGTGAGCTGCATCGCGGTGCGGTGGCCGAAGATCGAGATCTCGTTGCCAGCCGGTCCGAAGGGGATCACCGCGATCGCCATGAAGGCGGGGATGGCCGCGACGACCGGCGCGAGGACGTACACCGCCTTGTCGGCGCGCTTGACGATGACGTCTTCCTTGAGCATCAGCTTGATGCCGTCGGCGAGCGACTGGAGCATGCCCCAGGGGCCGTGCCGGTTCGGGCCGATGCGCAGCTGCATCCAGGCGACGACCTTACGCTCCCACACGATGGCGAACAGCACGGTCACCATCAGGAAGGCGAAGCAGAACACCGCCTTGATGACGACCAGCCACCAGGGGTCGGTGCCGAACACCGAGAGGTCTTCAGCGGCGAGGTACGGGCTCATGCCTCCACCTCCTTGGGGGCCTCACCGGCGGACGTCGCCGGACCGATGCGGACGAGGGTTCCGGGCAGCACCCCGGCGTCGGAGGCGACGCCGGCGCCGGCCGAGTTCAGCGGGAGCCAGACCACCCGGTCGGGCATCTCGGTGACCTGCAGCGGGAGTTCGACGGCTCCGGCGGGGCCGGTCACGGCCAGGAGGTCGCCGTCCTTGACGCCCGCCTCGGCTGCCGTGGCGGCCGACACGCGCGCGCGTGCGGCGTGCCGGGTGCCGGCGAGCGCCTCGTCGCCCTGCTGGAGGAGGCCCTGGTCGAGCAGCAGCCGGTGCCCGGCCAGTACGGCCTCCCCGGCGGCAGGCCGCGGCAGCGCGCTCGCGCTCCGCAGCGGTTCACCGGCGCACGGCCCGTCCCAGGTGCCGAGCCGGTCGATCTCCGCGCGCGTGGTGCGCAGGTCCGGCAGACCCAGGTGGACGTCCATGGCGTCGGCGAGCATCTGGAGCACGCGGGCGTCGGCGGGCGCGAGGCGGCGGGTCATCTGGTCGGGCTTGAGCGCGGCCTCGAAGAACCGCACCCGGCCCTCCCAGTTCAGGAAGGTCCCGGCCTTCTCGGCGACCGCGGCGACGGGCAGGACGACATCGGCGAGCTCGGTGACCTCGCTGGGCCGCAGCTCCAGCGACACCACGAAGCCGGCCTCGGCGAGTGCCGCACGCGCGCGTGCCGGATCGGGCAGGTCGGCGACCTCCACGCCCGCCACCAGCAGGGCCTGCAGCTCTCCCCGGGCCGCGGCCTCGACGATCTCGCCGGTGTCACGGCCGTAGCGGTGCGGGAGGTCGGCCAGGCCCCAGACCGCGGCGACCTCCTCGCGCGCGCGGGCGTCGGTCGCCGGTCGGCCGCCCGGCAGCAGAGACGGCAGCGCACCGGCTTCGATCGCGCCTCGCTCCCCGGCCCGGCGCGGGATCCACACCAGCCGGGCACCGGTCGCGGTGGCGGTCCGTACGGCGGAGGTGAGGCCGCCGGCCACGGCCGCCAGCCGCTCCCCGACGACGATCACGGCGCCCTCGGCGCTCAGGGCCTCGGCGGCCCGTGCCCCGTCGTCCTCCAGGCCGACTCCGCTCGCGAGGGCGTCCAGCCACTCGGTCTCGGTGCCGGGAGCGGCCGGGAGCAGGGTGCCGCCGGCCTTCTCCAGACCCCGTGTGGTGTGCGTGGCGAGCGAGAAGACCTTCTGCCCGTGCTTGCGCCAGGCCTTGCGCAGCCGCAGGAAGACGCCGGGTGCCTCCTCCTCGGCCTCGAACCCGACCAGCAGGACGGCGGGCGCCTTCTCCAGCGCGGTGTACGTGACGCCCGTACCGTCGAGGTCGCGGCCGCGTCCGGCGATCCGGGAGGCCAGGAAGTCGGCCTCCTCGGCGCTGTGCACGCGCGCGCGGAAGTCGATGTCGTTGGTGTCGAGCGCCACGCGGGCGAACTTGCTGTACGCGTAGGCGTCCTCGACGGTGAGCCGGCCGCCGGTCAGCACACCGGTCCGGCCCCGCGAGGCGAGCAGCCCCTGAGCGGCGATCTGCAGGGCCTCCGGCCAGGAGGCCGGCTCCAGGTCGCCCTCGGCGTTGCGCACCAGCGGCGTCGTCAGCCGGTCCCGCTGCTGCGCGTACCGGAAGGCGAAACGCCCCTTGTCGCAGATCCACTCCTCGTTGACCTCGGGATCGTCGGCCGCGAGACGTCGCATGACCTTGCCGCGCCGGTGGTCGGTGCGGGTCGCGCAGCCGCCGGAGCAGTGCTCGCAGACGGACGGCGAGGAGATCAGGTCGAAGGGGCGGGAGCGGAACCGGTACGCCGCCGAGGTGAGCGCGCCGACCGGGCAGATCTGGATGGTGTTGCCGGAGAAGTACGACTCGAAGGGGTCGCCCTCTCCGGTGCCGACCTGCTGGAGCGCGCCCCGCTCGATCAGTTCGATCATCGGATCGCCCGCGACCTGGTTGGAGAACCGGGTGCAGCGCGCGCACAGCACGCACCGCTCGCGGTCGAGCAGCACCTGTGTGGAGATCGGCACGGGCTTCTCGTAGGTCCGCTTCCTGCCCTCGAAGCGCGACTCGGCCTGGCCGTGCGACATCGCCTGGTTCTGCAGCGGGCACTCGCCGCCCTTGTCGCAGACCGGGCAGTCCAGCGGGTGGTTGATGAGCAGCAGCTCCATCACACCGTGCTGTGCCTTCTCGGCGACGGGCGAGGTGAGGTGGGTCTTCACCACCATCCCGTCGGTGCAGGTGATGGTGCAGGAGGCCATGGGCTTGCGCTGGCCCTCGACCTCGACGATGCACTGGCGGCAGGCGCCGGCCGGGTCGAGGAGGGGGTGGTCGCAGAACCGGGGGATCTCGATGCCGAGCTGCTCGGCGGCCCGGATGACCAGGGTGCCCTTGGGCACGCTGATCTCGACGCCGTCGATCGTCAGCGATACGAGGTCCTCGGGCGGGACCGCCGCCTCTCCCCCGCCGGAGGGAGCGCTGGTGGTCACAGTCATGCGTTCACCTCCGTACGGTGGTCGGCCCAGGCCGTCGACTTGGCCGGGTCGAAGGGACAGCCGCGGCCCGTGATGTGCTGCTCGTACTCCTCGCGGAAGTACTTGAGCGAGGAGAAGATCGGCGAGGCGGCGCCGTCGCCGAGGGCGCAGAAGGACTTGCCGTTGATGTTGTCGGCGATGTCGTTCAGCTTGTCGAGGTCGCTCATCGAGCCCTTGCCGGCCTCGATGTCGCGCAGCAGCTGGACGAGCCAGTACGTTCCCTCGCGGCACGGTGTGCACTTGCCGCAGGACTCGTGGGCGTAGAACTCGGTCCAGCGGGTGACGGCGCGCACGACGCAGGTCGTCTCGTCGAAGCACTGGAGCGCCTTGGTGCCGAGCATGGAACCGGCGGCGCCCACTCCTTCGTAGTCGAGCGGGACGTCGAGGTGCTCGTCGGTGAACATCGGCGTCGAGGAGCCGCCCGGCGTCCAGAACTTCAGCCGGTGGCCGGGGCGCATGCCGCCGCTCATGTCGAGGAGCTGGCGCAGTGTGATGCCGAGCGGGGCCTCGTACTGGCCGGGGCTCGCGACGTGGCCGCTGAGGGAGTAGAGCGTGAAGCCCGGGGACTTCTCGCTGCCCATCGACCTGAACCAGTCCTTGCCCTTGTTCAGGATCGCGGGAACCGACGCGATCGATTCGACGTTATTCACCACAGTCGGGCAGGCATAGAGGCCGGCCACAGCAGGAAAGGGGGGACGGAGCCGCGGTTGACCCCGGCGGCCTTCGAGCGAGTCGAGCAGTGCGGTCTCCTCACCGCAGATGTACGCGCCCGCGCCCGCGTGCACGGTGAGAGTGAGGTCGAGTCCGCTGCCCAGGATGTTCTCGCCGAGGAAGCCGGCCGCGTAGGCCTCGCGCACGGCCTCGTGCAACCGCCGCAGCACCGGGACGACTTCACCACGCAGATAGATGAAGGCATGCGAAGACCTGATGGCGTAACACGCGATGACGATGCCCTCGATGAGGCTGTGCGGGTTCGCGAAGAGGAGCGGGATGTCCTTGCAGGTCCCCGGCTCCGACTCGTCGGCGTTGACAACTAGATAGTGAGGCTTGCCATCTCCCTGGGGAATGAACTGCCACTTCATCCCCGTCGGGAACCCCGCGCCGCCACGTCCGCGCAGACCGGAGTCCTTGACGTACGCGATCAGGTCGTCCGGCGACATCGCCAGCGCCTTGCGGAGCCCCTCGTACCCCTCGTGCCTCCGGTAGACGTCGAGAGTCCAGGACTCGTCCTCGTCCCAGAAGGCCGACAGCACGGGTGCGAGCAGCTTCTCCGGGCTGGTGCCCTTGATCTCGGCTGCCACGGTCATCACTCCCCCTCCTCGGCGGTAGGCCCTGCCGGGTTGGAAGGGTCGGATGCCGATGTGTCCTGCGGCGCGTCGTGCGAGCTCAGGTGTTCCGCCGGGGACGGGTCGTGCACGGCCCGGTCCTGCGGCGCGTCGTGCGGTCCGCCGTCCCGCGGGTGCACCACGCGCGCGGCGGGCGCCTCGCCCTTGGCCAGCTTGAGTCCGGCCAGGGAGGCGGGACCCGCGCTGCCGCCGGCCGCGACGGCGCCGTCCCGCTCGTCGGGGAAGCCCGCCAGGATCCGGGCGGTCTCCTTGAAGGTGCAGATCGGCGCACCGCGCGTGGGCGTCACCGGCCGTCCCGCGCGCAGGTCGTCGACGAGGCGTCGGACGCTCGCCGGGGTCTGGTTGTCGAAGAACTCCCAGTTGACCATCACGACCGGCGCGAAGTCGCAGGCCGCGTTGCACTCGATGTGCTCCAGGGTGACCTTGCCGTCCTCGGTGGTCTCGCCGTTGCCGACGCCGAGATGGTCCTGGAGGGACTCGAAGATCGCGTCGCCGCCCATGACCGCGCACAGCGTGTTGGTGCAGACGCCGACCTGGTAGTCGCCGCTCGGCCCGCGCCGGTACATGGTGTAGAAGGTGGCGACCGCGGTGACCTCGGCCGTGGTCAGGCCCAGCATGTCCGCGCAGAACCGCATCCCGGTGCGCGTGACGTGTCCCTCCTCGGACTGCACGAGGTGCAGCAGGGGCAGGAGGGCGGACCGGGAGTCCGGGTAGCGGGCGATGACCTCGCGCGCGTCGGTCTCCAGCCGGGCCCGGACGTCGTCCGGGTAGGCGGGCGCGGGCAGTTCCGGCATGCCCAGGCTGACGCCCCGCTCCGAAGAAGAGGTGGTCACCGGTCGACGCCTCCCATCACGGGGTCGAGGGACGCCACGGCGACGATGACGTCGGCGACCTGGCCGCCCTCGCACATCGCCGCCATGGCCTGCAGGTTGGTGAAGGACGGGTCGCGGAAGTGGACCCGGAAGGGGCGGGTGCCGCCGTCGGAGACGACGTGCACCCCGAGCTCGCCCTTGGGCGATTCCACCGCCGCGTAGGTCTGGCCCGGAGGCACGCGGAAGCCCTCGGTGACCAGCTTGAAGTGGTGGATCAGGGCCTCCATGGAGGTGCCCATGATCTTCTTGATGTGATCGAGGGAGTTGCCCAGTCCGTCCGGTCCCAGGGCGAGCTGGGCGGGCCAGGCGATCTTCTTGTCGGCGACCATGACCGGGCCGGGCTGGAGCCGGTCCAGGCACTGCTCGACGATCCGGAGCGACTGGCGCATCTCCTCCAGCCGGATCAGGAAGCGGCCGTAGGCGTCGCAGGTGTCGGCGGTCGGGACGTCGAAGTCGTACGTCTCGTAGCCGCAGTACGGCTGGGTCTTGCGCAGGTCGTGCGGCAGCCCGGTGGACCTGAGGACCGGGCCGGTGGCGCCGAGGGCCATGCAGCCGGCCAGGTCGAGGTAGCCGACGTCCTGCATGCGGGCCTTGAAGATGGGGTTCCCGGTGGCGAGCTTGTCGTACTCCGGGAGGTTTTTCTTCATCTTCTTCACGAACTCACGGATGTGGTCCACCGCCCCGGGCGGCAGATCCTGGGCGAGGCCGCCCGGGCGGATGAACGCGTGGTTCATACGCAGGCCGGTGATCAGCTCGTAGATGTCGAGAATCAGCTCACGATCGCGGAAGCCGTAGATCATGATCGTGGTGGCGCCGAGTTCCATGCCGCCGGTGGCGATGCACACCAGGTGCGAGGAGAGCCGGTTCAGCTCCATCAGCAGGACCCGGATGATCGAGGCCCGGTCCGGGATCTCGTCCTCGACGCCGAGGAGCTTCTCGACGCCCAGGCAGTACGCCGTCTCGTTGAAGAACGACGTCAGGTAGTCCATGCGCGTCACGAACGTGGTGCCCTGCGTCCAGGTCCGGTACTCGAGGTTCTTCTCGATGCCGGTGTGCAGGTAGCCGATGCCGCAGCGGGCCTCGGTGACCGTCTCGCCGTCGATCTCCAGGATCAGGCGGAGGACACCGTGGGTGGAGGGGTGCTGCGGGCCCATGTTGACGACGATGCGCTCGTCGTCGGTGCGGGCGGCGGACTGGACGACCTCGTCCCAGTCGCCGCCGGTGACCGTGTAGACGGTGCCTTCGGTGGTCTCGCGCGCGGAGGCCGCGGACGCTGACTGTGTGCTGCTCACGAGTACGACCTCCGCTGGTCCGGAGCCGGGATCTGGGCGCCCTTGTACTCGACGGGGATGCCGCCGAGGGGGTAGTCCTTGCGCTGCGGAAAGCCCTGCCAGTCGTCCGGCATCATGATCCTCGTCAGCGCCGGATGACCGTCGAAGACGAGGCCGAAGAAGTCGTACGTCTCGCGCTCGTGCCAGTCGTTCGTCGGGTAGACGGGGACCAGTGACGGGATGTGCGGATCGCTGTCGGGCGCGCTGACTTCGAGGCGGATCAGCCGGTTGTGGGTGATCGAGCGCAGGTGGTAGACGGCGTGCAGCTCTCGGCCCTTGTCGTGCGGGTAGTGGACGCCGCTGACGCCGGTGCAGAACTCGAACCGCAGGGCCGGGTCGTCGCGCAGCGTGCGGGCGACGCGGACCAGATGCTCGCGCTCGATGTGGAAGGTCAGCTCGTCGCGGTCGACGACCGTCTTCTCGATGGCGTTGTCGGGCAGGAGTCCCTGCTCCTCGAGCGCGCCCTCGAGTTCGTCGGCGACCTCGTCGAACCACCCGCCGTAGGGCCTGCTCGCCGGCCCGGGGAGCCGGACGGAGCGGACCAGCCCGCCGTAGCCGGAGGTGTCGCCGCCGTTGTTGGCGCCGAACATGCCGCGCTGGACGCGGATCTCCTCACCACCCTGGCCGCGCTGGCCGGGGAGGTTCTCCGCGGAGAGGTCCTTCTCCGGGTTCACCCCGTTCGCGCCGCCCGCCGCGTTGTTGGCGCCACCCGCGGCATTGTTCGCGTCACCCGCCGTGTTCTTCGCGTCGCTCACCGCAGCAGCCCCTTCATCTCGATGGTGGGCAGGGCCTTGAGCGCCGCTTCCTCCGCCTCACGGGCCGCTTCCTCGGCGTTCACCCCGAGCTTGGAGCTCTGGATCTTCTGGTGGAGCTTGAGGATGGCGTCCATCAGCATCTCGGGCCGCGGCGGGCAGCCGGGAAGATAGATGTCGACCGGGACGATGTGGTCGACGCCCTGGACGATCGCGTAGTTGTTGAACATGCCGCCCGACGAGGCGCAGACCCCCATGGAGATCACCCACTTCGGGTTCGGCATCTGGTCGTAGACCTGCCGCAGCACCGGCGCCATCTTCTGGCTGACCCGGCCCGCGACGATCATCAGGTCGGCCTGCCGCGGTGACCCGCGGAAGACCTCCATGCCGAAGCGCGCCAGGTCGTAGCGGCCGGCGCCGGTGGTCATCATCTCGATGGCACAGCAGGCGAGGCCGAAGGTGGCGGGGAAGACGGACGACTTGCGTACCCAGCCCGCGGCCTGCTCGACGGTGGTCAGCAGGAAGCCGCTCGGCAGTTTTTCTTCGAGTCCCATGTCAAAGGCCCCTCAGTCCCATTCCAGGCCGCCGCGCCGCCATACGTACGCGTACGCGACGAAGACGGTGAGCACGAAGAGCAGCATCTCCACGAGCCCGAAAATCCCCAGGGCGTCGAAGGTGACGGCCCAGGGGTAGAGGAAGACGATCTCGATATCGAAGATGATGAAGAGCATCGCCGTCAGGTAGTACTTGATGGGGAAGCGCCCGCCGCCGGCCGGCGTGGGGGTCGGCTCGATGCCGCACTCGTAGGCCTCGAGCTTCGCCCGGTTGTACCGCTTCGGACCGATCAGCGTGGCCATGACCACGGAGAAGATCGCAAAGCCTGCCCCGAGGGCTCCCAGTACGAGGATGGGCGCATACGCGTTCACCGCTCCTCGCTCCTCTCAGTCGGCATTGACTGCATGGGCTCCCCCCTGGTCGAGCGAAGCCGAGACCGGGGAGGTTGCATCGGACTCACCACCGCCCCAGCAACCCCACGAGCCCCGCTCGTCCCGGCGAAGATCGCGAACATGTGAAGCAGGTCACAAGCCCAACTGCCTCGCATCCTATGCCCGCCACTCTGTGATCTGCGACACGGGGTATCGCACAAGCTTTGTGATCTCCACCACCTGACGAAGGATCATGAAGTCGGATGAGCGGTGATCTTCACACAGGAAGCGTTCACCTGATCACCAGAGGTGACATTTTCGCTCATCATCGCTGGCCAGAGGTGGTGATCAGGGTGCGTCTCAATATCAAGATGCTTCCCTTGCATGCAAATTGGCGCTGGACTGGATCACTTGATAGAGGGCGCGTTCACACATCGGAGGGAGGCACCGGGTGCGATGTGGACGCGTGCACGCGTTCACGAGCGCGAGTGACCCGGCCTCGCGCCACGGACGCGACCGACAGGGCAACCGTTCCGTGACGTGCGCCACATCCATGAGAGACGTCTGAGAACCGGGCTTGGCCAACTGTCCCAACAAGTGGTAAGCGCGGGGCAATTCGGGCGTAACGATCAAAGACCGTGATCACAGGCCGGTTACGGGCCGCCCGCAATGTCCGCTAGGGCGTCAATAAGGAGCGACACGCCCGGGATTCGACTCCTGATTGAACAACTGTGGCGCAGCACACGTTTCTTGAAGGTATGGAGGAGCTCCTGATACCGGTTGTCCCTATGTCCCACACCGCTCACATACGCAGCCACCGGAAGCCCCGCCGCAGCGCGTCGACCATCGCGATGCGGGCCGGAGTTGCCGGTGGCGTCCTCAGCACCCTGGCAGTGGCCGGGGCGTCGGGTTCGGCCAACGCGGCCGAACCGGTGACGCAGACCCTTGAACTGCCCACCCTGACGGCCGACCTGGCCGCTCAGATCGCCCAGTCCGCGGACGTCACGCAGCAGGCGGCCGCGAGCTACGAGCTGCAGGCCGAGCGTGACGCGGCCGCCGCGCAGGCCGCCAAGAAGGCCGAGGCGGACCTCGCCGAGGCGAAGAAGAAGGCCGCGGCAGCGAAGCAGCAGGCCGCGGAGGCCGCGCGCGAGGCGGCCGCCGAGCGCGCCTCGCGCAGCGCCGAGCGCGCCACTCTGAGCGCTTCGGTGGACACCGGGTCCTCCGACGGCTCGGGCAGCAGCGTCGGCAGCAGCAGCTCGTCCTCGTCCTCGGCCACCGGTTCGGCCGCCGCGGTCGTCTCCTTCGTGCAGTCCCAGGTCGGCGACGCCTACGTCTCCGGCGGTACCGGCCCCAACTCGTGGGACTGCTCCGGTCTGGTGCAGGCCGCCTTCAAGCAGGTCAACATCGACCTGCCGCGCGTCTCCCAGGCCCAGTCGACCGCCGGCACCCAGGTCGGACTGGACAACCTCCAGCCGGGCGACATCCTGTACTGGGGCGGTGCGGGCAGCGCGTACCACGTGGGCGTGTACGTCGGTGACGGCATGTTCGTCGGCGCGCAGAACTCGTCCACCGGTGTCGTCAAGGCGTCGCTGTCGTACGACCCGCCGAGCGGTGCGGTGCGCGTCCTGTAGTCCACGCACGCACACCCGCGCACCTACGGACACATCCGCACGATCCGCACGAAGGGCCGCAGCCACTCAAGGGGCAGCGGCCCTTCGGCCTCTCCTGGCATGCTCGGCGCGGGCCGGTTCCCCGTCGGCCCGTCCACGAGCCGAAGGAGAACGTCATGCCGAGTGTGTTCGTACAGGGCCGGCCCGCCGCCGCTTCCTACCCACCGCTCGCGCCCGAGGCCCGGCGCGGGTCGGTGCGGCGTGTCACCGAGGTCGGCGAAGGAGTGCTGCACAGGCCGTGCCGGGACGTCACCGAGTTCGGACCCGACCTCGCCGCGCTCGTCGACGACATGTTCCGCACGATGTACGTGGCCGAGGGGGCCGGACTGGCGGCGAATCAGGTGGGCGTGGAGCTGCGCGTGTTCGTCTACGACTGCCTCGACGACGACGGTGTCCGACATGTCGGGCACATCGTCAACCCGGTGCTGGAGCCCCTCGCCCCGGCCGCACGCCGGCTGCTCGACGAGGGTGAGGGGTGTCTGTCGGTGCCGGGCGCCGTCATGGCCGTGCCCCGGCCCGACCGGGCCGTCGTACGGGGCCTCGACCGGGACGGCGCCCCGCTCGTCGTCGAGGGCACCGGCTACTTCGCGCGCTGCCTCGCCCACGAGACCGACCACGTGAACGGACGCGTCTATCTGGACCGTCTCTCCGGCCGGGACCGGAGGGCGGCGCTGCGGCAGTCGGCGGACCGGCGGGACGAGGTCCTCGCGCGCCGGGCCGCCAACGCCGCGGCCCTCGGCTGACCCGCCCGATCAGGCCTTCGGTGCGACCTTGCTCAGTCCGTTGATGATGCGGTCCATCGCGTCGCCGCCCGTCGGGTCCGTCAGGTTGGCGAGCATCTTGAGGGTGAACTTCATCAGGATGGGGTGGGTGAGGCCGCGCTGGGTCGCGATCTGCATGACCTTCGGGTTGCCGATGAGCTTCACGAAGGCGCGGCCCAGGTTGTAGTAGCCGCCGTAGGTGTCCTTGAGGACGCGCGGGTAGCGCTGCAGGGCGATCTCGCGCTGGGCCGGCGTGGCCCGCGCGTGCGCCTGGACGATGACGTCGGCGGCGATCTGGCCGGACTCCATGGCGTAGGCGATGCCCTCGCCGTTGAAGGGGTTCACCAGGCCGCCGGCGTCGCCGACGAGGAGGAGGCCCTTGGTGTAGTGGGGCTGGCGGTTGAAGGCCATGGGGAGGGCGGCGCCGCGGATCGGGCCGGTCATGTTGTCCGGGGTGTAGCCCCAGTCCTCCGGCATGGAGGCACACCAGGCCTTGAGGATCTCGCGCCAGTCGAGTTCCTTGAAGGAGGCGGAGGTGTTCAGGACGCCCAGGCCGACGTTCGAGGTGCCGTCGCCCATGCCGAAGATCCAGCCGTAGCCCGGCAGGAGGCGGTCCTGGGCGCCGCGGCGGTCCCAGAGTTCCAGCCAGGACTCCAGGTAGTCGTCGTCGTGGCGCGGCGAGGTGAAGTACGTACGGACCGCGACGCCCATCGGACGGTCCTCGCGGCGGTGCAGGCCCATCGCCAGGGACAGCCGCGTGGAGTTGCCGTCGGCGGCCACGACCAGCGGGGCGTGAAAGGTGACCTCGCGCTTCTCCTCCCCCAGCTTGGCGTGCACGCCGGTGATGCGGCCGGTGCGGTCGTCCACGACCGGGGCGCCGACGTTGCAGCGTTCGTACAGGCGCGCGCCGGCCTTCTGGGCCTGCCGGGCGAGCTGTTCGTCGAAGTCGTCGCGCTTGCGGACGAGTCCGTAGTCGGGGAAGGAGGCGAGATCCGGCCAGTCCAGCTGGAGGCGGGAGCCGCCGCCGATGATGCGCAGGCCCTTGTTGCGCAGCCAGCCGGCCTCCTCGGAGATGTCGATGCCCATGGCGACGAGCTGCTTCACCGCGCGCGGGGTGAGTCCGTCACCGCAGACCTTCTCCCGGGGGAAGGCGGTCTTCTCCAGCAGGAGGACGTCGAGCCCTGCCTTGGCCAGGTGGTAGGCGGTGGTGGAGCCGGCTGGCCCCGCGCCCACGACGATCACATCGGCGGTGTTGTCGGAGAGGGGCTCGGTCACGGCGGGATCTCCCCAGAGTTCGGAATCTGCGTGCCGACGGGCACTGGACATGGGCAGTCTATTCAGCGTCACCGACCACCCGGCTGAAGGGCTGCCCAGTGAAGCGACCTCTCCCCGCTGTACGGTTGCGCGTCCCCACCGACGAGGACGCCGTCGCCTGGCACCGGATCTTCGACGACCCGGACGTCATGGAGTTCCACGGCGGGAGGCCCGCGGAACTGTCCGTCTACGAGGAACTCACCGCCCGCCAGCGCCGGCACGACGCCGAGCGCGGCTTCTGCCTGTGGTCCGTCGTGGACGAGGACGGCCGGGTCATAGGCTTCACCGGCGCCCAGCCGTGGCCGCAGGACTGGGGTCCCCAGGGCGAGATCGAGATCGGCTGGCGCCTCGGGCGGGCGCACTGGGGCAAGGGGTACGTCACTGCGGCGGCCCGGCAGACGCTGGAGCGGGTTCGGGCGGCGGGTGTGGCGGAGGTGGTCGCGATGGTCGACGCCCGCAACGCGCGGTCCATCGCGGTCACGGAGCGGCTGGGCATGCGACTCGCCGAGGTCTTCACCACCCCGCTCTCGCAGCAGCGGGGGCACTGCTACCGGCTCCCTCTGCGCAACGGGTCATAACGGGCGGTAACGGGTTGGCACGGTGATGCTTCCGGGCGGTGCGCGACGGAGCTGCTCCGCCGGGTACCGCTGGGGAGGGGCGATGTCCGTGCGCCCGGTGACCGAGAAATCCGACGTTCGCGTACCGCGCCCGGTCGGCCTGGTGCCCAGCCCGCCGCGAACCTCCTCAGCGCTCCTCGGACCCGCTCTCCTTGTAGCCCCGGTGCAGCGCCACCACGCCGCCCGTCAGGTTCCGGTACGCCACCTTGGTCCAGCCGGCCTTGCCCAGTCGCTGGGCGAGCGCCGGCTGGTCGGGCCAGGCACGGATGGACTCGGCGAGGTAGACGTACGCGTCGGGGTTGGACGACACCGCGCGGGCCACCGGCGGCAGGGCGCGCATCAGGTACTCGGTGTAGACGGTGCGGAACGGCGTCCAGGTGGGGTGCGAGAACTCGCAGATGACGACCCGCCCGCCGGGTCGCGTCACCCGGTACATCTCGCGCAGCGCGGCGTCCGTGTCCTGCACGTTGCGCAGCCCGAAGGAGATGGTGACGGCGTCGAAGGTGTCGTCCCGGAACGGCAGCCGGGTCGCGTCGCCCGCGGTGAACGGCAGCCAGGAGTGCCGCTCCTTGCCGACCTGGAGCATGCCGAGGGAGAAGTCGCAGGGGACGACGTAGGCACCGGTGCGGGCGAAGGGCAGGGAGGAGGTCGCGGTGCCGGCCGCGAGGTCCAGGATCTTCTGCGCGGGGCGGGCGTCGACGGCCCTGGCGACCTCCTTGCGCCAGGCCCGGTCCTGGCCGAGCGACAGCACGGCGTTCGTCAGGTCGTACCGTTCCGCGACGTGGTCGAACATCGAGGCGACTTCGTGCGGCTGCTTGTTCAGGGAAGCGCGGGTCACGGGCCCATTGTTGCAGCACGCGTCCCTTCCGGCGCGGACGGGCTCACGGCAGCAGGCGCGGCCTCCTGCGCGCGGCGACATCCTCCACCCACCCGAACAGGAGCACGAACGCCGCGATCAGGGCCCACCCCACCCCCAGCAGGAACCACTGGCTGTCCAGCGGCAGGTACGCCTCGAACGCCGGCACCTCCCAGAACCGGTCGATCAACGGCACCGCCAGGACGAGGGCGAGCTCGTGCCAGAGGTAGACCGTCACCGCGCGGGCGTTGAGGACGGTCACCAGCCTGTCGGGCCACGGGAACCGGGCGAGCCCCGTGAAGCCGATACCGAGCCGCTCCTTGGCGTACATCAGCAGCGTCACGAACCCGGCCGACCAGAAGGCCTGGGCGAGCGGGATGTCGTCGAGGTCGTACGTGCCGTACTCGGCCTGGTGCGCGAACGCGTACCAGGCGCCGTAGGCGAGTGCGCCGAGCGACAGGGTGACGACCGCGGCCGGCTTCGGTCGCCGCAGCACGCCGTCGCGGTGCGCGAAGCCCAGGAGCCAGCAGAAGAGGTACGTCGCCAGGTCGAGCAGTCCGGCCCCGAAGCGGTTCTCCGGCGGCTGCCAGGCGAACCGGAGGGCCAGGACGGGGGCGAGGGACAGCAGCAGCACCGGCACGGGAGCGAGCCGGAACACGCGCAGCAACAGCGGGGAGAGCAGGACGAACCACAGGTACGTACGCAGGTACCAGAGGACCTCCCAGGCCTGTTCGCCCCAGGCACTGCCGGGCGGATCGCCGAGCGGCACGATCCAGAAGACGAGCTGCCACCCCGGCATCCACCCGCGCACCAGCATCGCGCCCACCACGACGACGCCCCAGCACCAGAACGGTGGGAGCAGGCGGCGCAGCCGGTTCCGGATCACCGTCGGGGCCGGGCGCCCGAGCGACTTGGCCATCAGGGTGCCGGCCAGGCCGAACATGACCCCCATGGAGGGGAAGACCAGCCCGGCCCAGGGCCAGCAGAAGACGTGGTACGCGACGACCCGGACCAGGGCGAGCGCGCGCAGGGTGTCGAAGTACCGGTCGCGCGCCGGCGATACGCCCGCGCCCACCGTGGGAAGCGTGCTCCCGCGGTGCGCCTCGGGAGCACGGCGCACCGCTCCCTTCCGGTGCGCGCCCATCAGCCGGTCCCCGTGGTCTCCGTGGGCCCGAGGGGCCCCGTGGTCTCCGTGGGCCCCGTGGTCTCCGTGGGCCCGGTGGGCCCGCTGGGCTCACTGGGCCCGGTGGGCCCGGTGGTCCCCGTGGTCTTCGTGGACCCCGTGGCCCCCGTCGGCGTCCCCACCTCGCCCGTCCGCTTCAGTTTCTGCCAGCGCAGCCGGCCGCCGGTGAGGGCGGTGACGCAGGAGTGGATGAGGACGAGGTACATCATCTGCCGGTAGGCGAGCTGCTGGAGCGGCATCATCAGCAGGTACCGGTACTTCTCCCGGTCGAGCCGGAAGGCGTAGGCCGCGCACACGAGCTGGACGCCGAGCACCGCCAGCCACGCGAGCAGTGCCGACCGGAAGTCGACGAAGACCATCGAGTAGACGGTGAACACGTCGATGAGCGGGGCGAAGACCGGCGTGACCACCTGGAAGAGCACGACCAGTGGCATGCCGACCCGCCCGAAGCGGCCCGAGGGCCCCTTGTCCGTCAGGGAGCGGCGGTGCTTCCACAGCGCCTGCATGGTGCCGTAGGACCAGCGGTAGCGCTGCGACCAAAGCTGTCCCAGCGAGCCCGGCGCCTCCGTCCAGGCCCGGGCGTGCTCCTCGTACACCACCCGCCATCCGGCCCGGTGCAGGGCGATGGTGATGTCGGTGTCCTCGGCGAGCGTGTCGTCGCTCATGCCGCCGACCTCCAGGACCGCCTCGCGGCGGAACGCGCCGATCGCGCCGGGGATGGTCGGCATGCAGCGCAGCAGGTCGTACATGCGCCGGTCGAGGTTGAAGCCCATCACGTACTCGATGTGCTGCCAGGCGCCGATGAGGGTGCGCCGGTTGCCGACCTTGGCGTTGCCCGCGACGGCGCCGACGCCGGGGCCGGCGAAGGGCTGCACCAGGTGCCGTACGGTGTCCGGTTCGAAGACGGTGTCGCCGTCCATCATCACGACGATGTCGTACCGGGCGTGCCGCACACCGTTGTTGAGGGCGGCGGGCTTGCCCGCGTTGGCCTGCCGGACGACGCGGACGCCCGGCAGGCCGAGGGACTCGGCGATCTCGGCCGTGCCGTCCGTCGAACCGTCGTCCACGACGATGATCTCGATCGGGTGGGTGCTGCGGGCCAGCGACCGGAGCGTGTTGGCGATGCACTCCTTCTCGTTGTACGCCGGGACGATCACGCTCACCGGGCCGGTGACGGGCGGCCCCCAGCTGAAGCGGCGTCTGTTGCGCTGTCGGTGGTGGCGGCGGGCGAGGATCAGCATCATCCCGAAGCGGCCCATGACGGCGACGCCCACGACCATGAGTCCCACCGACAGTGCCGGCACCGTCCACTCGGCGACGGCGACGGCCGCGATGAGTGCCTTGCCCTCGTAGAGGGTCGTGCCGGTGGCCTTGTGGTGGGCGGCCTGGAGCCCGCCGGTTCCGGTGCCGGACGCCTGGGCCGGGGCCCCGGGCCCGTCGGAGGGCTGCTGCTCGGCCATGACGCCGCTGATGGTGGTGAAGGTGTAGCCCTTCGCCTTCATCTTCTCGATGTACTTCGGCAGCGCCTCGATCGTCTGCGACCGCTCGCCACCGGCGTCGTGGAAGAGGACGGAGGCACCCTCGTCGTCCTCCGGCGTGGCCCACTCGACGATGTTCGAGACGCCGGGCCGCTTCCAGTCGTCGCTGTCGGTATCGATGAAGACGCTCGTGTAGCCGTCCTCGCCGAGCTTCTCGTAGACGGGCCAGCTGTAGTTGTCGATGGCGTCCGTCTCGGAGGAGTACGGCGCCCGGAACAGCGTCGTGGTGATGCCGGCCGCGCCCGCGAGGGCGAGCTGCGTCTGTTCGATCTCGCGCGTGACGCGAGCGTCGCTCTGGTAGGAGAGGTCGACGTGGGTGAAGGTGTGGACGCCCACCTCGTTGCCCTGCTCGACCAGGCCCCGAACGATGTCCGGGTAGCGGGAGACCATCGAGCCGACCAGGAAGAACGTGCCGGGCACGTCGTACTCCTCCAGGATCTCCAGCACCTGCGGCGTCCAGGTGGGGTTCGGTCCGTCGTCGAAGGTCAGGGCGATCGTCTTGTCCGGGACGGAGACGGTGGTGGCCTGTCCGCCGCGGAAGGTGAGGATCGGCCCGCCGTCGAGGACCTCGTCGGGTACGTCGCTCGCGCTCGCGCCGGTGCGGACCCGCTGGTCGCCGCCGACCTCCGCGCGCAGGTAGCCGTCGAGGAGCAGCACGCAGGTCAGCGCGAGCAGGAGCAGCAGGGCGAGCAGGACCCGCGGGCGCTGGAGGGCGGCGGCGCGGCCGGCGGCCCGCTCGATGCGGGTGGGGGCTCGGCGGCGTCCGCGGGCGGGCGGGGAGGGGGACGTGGTCGTGGTCATGGAGGTGGGGAAGTCCGGTCAGTCGGTGGTGGCGGCGCTGGGAGCGGTGGCGCCGGAGGAAGCGGTGGGGGCGGGCGTGGAGGGGGCGGCGGAGCCTGCGTCGGAAGGGGCGGCGGCGGGGGCGGTGGAGGCGGGCGCGGAGGGGGCGCCGGACGCTGCGTCGGTGGCGGGCGCGGAGGAGGCGCCGGAGGGCGGGGCGCCCGTGGGCAGGACGCCGCCCTGTGGTCCCGCGCCACCGCCCGGTCCGGGGCCGCCACCGCCCGGTCCGGGGCCGCCGCCGTCCTGTCCGCCTCCGAAGGGCAGCAGCGAGGACGGGTTCAGCGAGGTGCCGACGCCCATGAAGGCCAGGCCCAGGACGGCCGCGTAACCGACGCAGACCGCACCGACCAGGAGGCCCAGGCGGCGCGACAGCCGCGCCCGGCGTCCGGAGTTGTCGACGAACACGGGCCCTTCCGCGGACCCGTTGCCGCGTTTGCGACGCCGTCCGCGCGCGGGCGTCTCGCCGGCGGCGGCGCGGGATTCGAAGGCAGGCTCGGAATGCATTCCCCGGACGTTAGGGACCCTTGCCTGTCGCGAACTCGGACCGCGATGTGAGATTCCGATGAAAGGCACCGCAGCCTGTCCGCGTCCTGTGAGACGAGGGGGACGCGGCCCCTTTCCTCAGGAAAGCCCCAGCAACACGTGAGAGGTTCACTCGTCCGACGACGAGAACGGGAGCGTGCTGCACATGAGGGCTTACCGGAAGGCGGCGGCCGGGTGCGCCCTGCTGCTCGCCCTCGCCCTGGCCACCGCGGGCTGCGCCGGGCAGGACGACGGCACGGGCGACGGCACGGGCGACGCGGGCGGCACGGGGGACAAGGCCACCACGGCACCGTCCGAGTCGTCCGCGCCGGTCACGGCCTACGCCCCCTACGTCAGCGCCACCACGGCCTCCGCGACCGACTCCGGCGGCTCCCCGGCGACGTACAACCTGGCGTTCGTCATCTCCTCCGGCGACGACTGCGTCCCGCGCTGGAACGGCGTCCAGGACATCGACGACGCCTCCGTCGCCTCACGCATCGCGGGACTGAAGGAGTCCGGCGCCACCGTCCGCGTCTCCTTCGGCGGCGCCTCCGGCACGGAACTGGCGGCGGCCTGCGACAGCGCCCCGGACCTGGCCGACGCGTACGGCGCGGCCCTGGACGCGGCCGGTTCCATGCGGGCCGACTTCGACATCGAGGGCGACGAGCTGACGGACGCCGGCTCCGTCGCCCTGCGCTCGGAGGCGATCGCGCTGCTCCAGGAGGAGCGGAGCGACCTGGAGGTCTCCTTCACGCTGCCGGTGATGCCCTCCGGCCTGGACGCCGACTCCCTGGCACTGCTGGCGTCCGCCAACGACCACGGCGTACGGGTCTCCACGGTCAACCTCATGACCATGAACTACGGCGAGTCGTACGACGGTGACATGGGCGACTACGCCCTCGCCTCGGCGAAGGCCGCGCACACCCAGCTGACGGAGACCTTCGGTACCTCGGACGCGGACGCCTGGCGGGGCATGGCGCTGACGTCAATGCTCGGCGTCAACGACGTCGCCGGTGAGACGTTCACGCTCGCGGACGCCGCCGAGGTCCGGGCCTTCGCACAGGAGAAGGGGATCGCCTGGGTGTCGATGTGGGCCGCGTTCCGCGACCGGCAGTGCGAGGACGGCGACGAGGACGCGGACGACGCGGCGACCGACTGCAGCGGCGTGACGCAGGAGGCGGGGGCGTTCGGGGAGGCGTTGGGGGGCTGACGGATGGCGTTCGAGGGCTGACGGGTGGCGTTCGGGAGCTGACGGGCGCTGGTCAGCGGCGCCGGTGCACCAGGCGTCCCGCGCACACGGTGGCGACGCACGCACCGCTGTCGTCGAGTACGGCGAGGTCCGCCCGGCCGAGGCCGACGAGGGCGGTGGGACGGGGCCGGGCGAGGACCACGACGTCGTTGCGCTCGGCCGCCGCCCGCAGTCCGGGCGCGTCGGCGTGCTCCGCCAGGACCGCCACCGCGCCCAGCTTCAGCACGGCGTGGATCCGCTCGCGCGGCGTGGGCGCGTCCGGCAGCGGGCCCTCGTGGACCCGCCCGGGACCGAGGACACCGGGCCAGCGCCGCACCCGCGCGGCCGGGAACCGTTCCGCCAGTTCGGCGAGCGGCCCCACGGCGGCGATCCGGCCGCCCTCGACGGCGACGGCACCGTCCTCGATGTCCTCGGCCGGTGCGGAGCCCCAGGTGTACCGCACCCGGTCGGCGGCGTGAATCGTCAGCACGGTGAAGTCGGTCGCCCGTAGTCGGTCGTCGGTTCTCGGTCGGTTCTCGGTCGGTTCTCGCTGGTCGGCCTGGTCGGTCTCGTCGGTCTGGTCGGTCCTCAGTTGGAGGCGAGCAGCTTCAGTTCCGGGTGGGCGGTGCCGCCCTCGATGGCCGTCGACGAGATGTGGGAGACGACGCGCTCGTCGACGGGGTCGTTCGCCGGGTCGTCGTGCACGACGAGGTGCTCGTACGTCGTGGCGCGCTGCGCCGGTACGCGTCCCGCCTTGCGGATCAGGTCGATGATCTCCAGCCGGTTGGAGCGGTGCTTGGCACCGGCCGACGACACCACGTTCTCCTCCAGCATGATCGAGCCGAGGTCGTCGGCGCCGTAGTGCAGGGAGAGCTGGCCGACCTCCTTGCCCGTCGTGAGCCAGGAGCCCTGGATGTGGGCGACGTTGTCCATGAACAGCCGGGCGATGGCGATCATCCGCAGGTACTCGAAGAGCGTGGCCTGCGTGCGGCCCTTCAGGTGGTTGTTCTCGGGCTGGTAGGTGTACGGGATGAAGGCGCGGAAGCCGCCGGTGCGGTCCTGCACGTCCCGGATCATGCGCAGGTGCTCGATGCGCTCGGCGTTGGTCTCACCGGTGCCCATGAGCATGGTGGAGGTCGACTCGACACCCAGCCGGTGCGCGATCTCCATGATCTCCAGCCAGCGCTCGCCGGACTCCTTCAGCGGCGCGATGGCCTTGCGCGGGCGCTCCGGGAGCAGTTCGGCGCCGGCGCCGGCGAAGGAGTCGAGCCCGGCCTCGTGGATCCGGGTGATGGCCTCCTCGACCGACACCTTCGAGATCCGCGCCATGTGCTCGACCTCGCTCGCCCCCAGGCTGTGGATGACGAGCTGCGGGAACTCCTTCTTGATGGCGGCGAAGTGCTTCTCGTAGTACTCGACGCCGTAGTCCGGGTGGTGGCCGCCCTGGAACATGATCTGCGTGCCGCCCAGTTCGACGGTCTCCGCGCAGCGGCGCAGGATGTCGTCGAGGTCGCGGCTCCAGCCCTTCTTGGTGTCCTTGGGGGCCGCGTAGAAGGCGCAGAACTTGCACGCCGTGACGCACACGTTCGTGTAGTTGATGTTGCGCTCGATGATGTACGTGGCGATGTGCTCGGTGCCGGCGTACCTGCGCCTGCGTACGGCGTCGGCGGCGGCGCCGAGCGCGTGCAGCGGGGCGTCGCGGTAGAGGGCGAGCGCCTCTTCGGGGGTGATCCGCCCACCGGCGGCGGCGCGGTCGAGGATGGGCTGAAGGTCGGCCTTCTCGGTCACCGGCGTCCCTTTCGCAGAGTTCGTAAGGGTTGTGGACGGACCAGGCCAGCCTACGCCAGCCCTTTTCGGCGCTGGTCCTCAGGCCGCGCAGGCGCCCGCGAGGACGCCGAGGAACGCGCCCGCGATCAGGAACGGCCCGAACGGGATGGCCGTCCTGCGCCCCGCCCGCCGGGTGACGACGAGGGCGCCGCCGTAGAGCGCGCCGAGCAGGAACCCGGCGAAGGTGCCGAGCATCACCGTCGGCCAGCCGTACCAGCCGAGGACCGCACCGGCGCCCAGCGCGAGCTTGACGTCGCCGAAGCCCATGCCGGCCGGGTTGATGAGGAACAGCACGAGGTAGCCGGCGCCGAGGGCGAGGGCGCCCAGCAGGGCGGTGGTCCACTCCCCGGCGTGCTCGGGTACGAGGGCGGTGAGACCGAGGAGGACGAGCGCGGCGCCGGCGAGCGGCAGGGTGAGGGGATCGGGCAGGCGCCGTACCCGCAGGTCGACGACGGCCAGCAGCACGCCGGCCGGCGCGAGCAGCAGCCAGACGGCCAGCTCGGGCCGGGTACCGGTGGCGGCGGCGAGGGCGACGCAGACGAGAGCGGTGACGGCGGCGAGGGGTGCGGTACGGGGGCCGTACCGGGCCGGCCCGCCCGACTGCCCGTGCGCGACCGGCCCGCCCGACTGCCCGTGCGCGACCGGCCCGCCCGACTGCCCGTGCGCGGCCGGCCCGCCCGCGACCGCCCCACCCGGCTCCCCGCCCGCGACCGCCTCGGCCGCGCACGGCCCGCACCGCGCCCGCCCGAGCCAGCCCCGGACGGGGTGCGCGCCGGGGCACCGCTCGCGCCACGCCTCTCCCGAGGGGGCGGAGAAGCGGTAGGCGGCCCGCGGCAGCAGCGCTCCCGTCACCGCGCCCCACACCGCGGCGACGACGATGACGATGACGTCGAGGTGATCGAGGCTCATCCGGCGGCTCGGCTCAGCCCGCTGCCGCGACGCCGTCGCGGCAGGTCGCGCAGCAGGGCGGCGACGAGCTGCCGCACCGGCAGCTGACTGGGCCCGGCACCCGGCACCCGCCCCGGCACCCCGACGCCGGACAGCGCGGCCAGGGCGACGAAGGCGAGGAACGCCTTGACGAAGTCCCCGAACGACCGACGCCGCACCCGCACCGGCTGAGGCGTCCGGTTCCTCGGTGCCGGGGCAGCCGTCAAGCTTGCGGAGCTTGAGGTACGGCGTCGCGGCATGGCGATGTCCTGGGTCGTGGGCCGTGTCGGAGAAGACACGGGAGCGTCCGGTATGAGGGATGCGCTGAGCCTACAGAGATCCAGGACATGGAGGTCCAGGAGATCCGGTCCATCAATCGCTGAGCAGGTCCTCGGCCCGCTCCGCGGTCATGGCACGCCGAGCCCAGACTTCGAGCTGGTTCAGATCCGAGCAGGCAAGCACACGCTCCCGCACTGCATCGGACACCGGGATGTCCCGCCACTCCAGGATCCGCAGGGTCATCTCGGCCCGGTCCTCTACGCGCCCCTCCACCCGGCCTTCCTCGCGGACCTTCTCGGCCACCGGGTTGTTGAAGAAGTAGCGGATCTCCGACATCAGGTCCCTCCAGATCTCCTTGGCCCGGGAATCCGCCAGGCACGATTCGATGAGCTGTCCGAACACCGCCGCACTCTCGGCATCGACAGTCCGCAGAGCGAAAGCCAACGGCTCCAGTATGGCGGCGGCCTTGGCGCCCCGCCCATGCGTCATGGCCGACAGGACGGCGAGCGGAATGTCCCTCTCGGCCTCCCGCTCACTCGCGATCACCGGCACGTTGTCCGGGCCGATCACGAGCGGGCGCACCGTCATCGAGTGCCAGCCGGGCAGGCCCCGCCGAATCGGCTGCGCCGCCCAGCGCGCCGTCGCGCTGTTCTGTGTGATCACGACGAGCACAGGCTCCCAGCCGTACTTCGCGTACAAGTACGAGAGGTAGTAGGGCCAGCTGCCGCGCTTGCCCTCGTCCTGCTTCCCCTGCGCCTCGACGACGAGGAGGTACGTGCCTTCGTCCGTGTCGACCCGCATCAGCGTGTCCACACGCCGTTCGACGGGCTCGATCTCGGTGACGTCGGTGTTCAGGACCGCGAAGTCACGCGGTTCCGGGAACGGAACACGCAGCACGCTCTGAAACGCCCGCGTCAGCAGCGCGGGGTCCTTCTGGAAGACCCAGTGCAGCGCCTCGTGCGACGAGCTGACCATCAGCTCTCCTTCCTGTACAACGCGATCAACGCGCTACGCCGCGACGAGGTCACACCACACGTACTTGCCCCGGTTCCCACCCCTGGCCAGCGGCTGCCACCCCCACACGTCGGCACACGCACGCACCAGCGCGAGCCCCCGCCCCTCCTCCGCATCGGCGAGCGACGCCCACCTCCCCGGCGGTTAGCCTTCACCGCACTCGTCCAGAACCTCAAGACGGCAACCCGCTGAACCTCCCCACCCCTGCGACAAGTTCCTACGCACGTTCCAGGCAGTAGGCATCGCTGGTGCACGGGGGAGAACACGGCGTCGCACAGGCCGACCGACTGGCACGTACGCGACCCACCGGGCGACCCGCAACGCGAACTCGCCGGAACCCTGAACGACTTCGCCGGCGATGTCGCGGATGCCCTTCGTGACGGCCGTATGGCGCGCGGCGAACTCACCACCGCACAGACCGCGCTGTCCGGAGCGCACGACTGGGTCCGCACCGCCACCGAGAAGGTGGACTCCCACGACCCGGCCTGGAACGGCGGCAAGGACGTACCCGAGCCCGACGAGGCCGACGTGCGCCGCGCCACCCGCGACGCCCGGCACGCGAAGGCCCGCCGGGCCGCGGCCGAGCGGAACGTCACGTGCGACGCCGATGCGACGGGCATCGGCCGACCGGAAAGGATGACGGGCCGCGGGATTGAGGGGGTTCCCGCGGCCCGTCGCCCTCGTTACACCGCCGGCAGCGCGTAGATCTCGTGGCCGTGCGTCGCCATCAGCCGGTTCCCCGAGCGGGCGACCTGCCACGGCTCGCCGACGGCCTTGCTGTCGGTGTACGTCCAGCGGAGCTTGCCCGTCCGCGTCTCCAGGGCGACGATGCCGCCGTCGAGGGAGCCGGTGGCGCCGTACAGGGCCGAGCCCACGCGGAGGAACGACTCCGGGCCCTCGACGTCCAGTTCGTCGCAGAGCCAGGTCCGCTTGCCGGTCTTGACGTTCACTGCCCATACGCCGTCGTCGTGGTCGCTGACGTAGAGCACGCCGTCGAAGACCGTCGGGTTGTCGAAGCCCCGGCGGCCGGCCGGGTCGAGCGTCCAGACCGTGCGGCCCTTCTCCACGTCGACGGCCTCGAGTGCGTCGCCCGGGAGGAAGACGAGGCCGTTCGCGACCGTGGGCCGCCAGGACCACTCGTCGCCTATCTTCCGGGTCCACACCTGGCCGCCGGTGGCGGTGTCCCGGACGGTGAGGTTGAGGTTCGAGTCGGCGTAGACCAGGTACTTGCCCGAGGCGGTGCCCTGGACGTCGTAGTCCTTCGTGCCCCAGTCCCGGTGCTGGACCCACGCGGTCTTCCCCGTGGTGTGGCTGATGGCCGCGACGGCCGTGCGGTACTCGGTGGCGCTCTTCGACTGACCGTGGTCTTTCGCCGTGACGTAGACGTTCTTGTCGTCGATGGCGATCGTGTCCTCGACGGACAGCTGCTTGCCGAGGCGGCTGCGCCAGGCCTCTTCGCCGGTCTTGACGTCGTAGGCGACCAAGGCGCCCTCGTAGTCGCCGTCGGCGAGGAACGCCTTGCCGCCGTGGAAGAGGAGCAGGGCTCCGGGCCGGCAGATGCCCGCCTTGGTCCAGCGGGCCTTGCCGGTCTTCACGTCGTAGGCCACGAGCGGGTCGCCGCTGACCAGGAGCAGTCCGTCGTGTGTGAGGAGCGGTACGCGCGGGTGGGTGCTGTCCTTCTCGGCCGACTTGTGCCACAGCGGCTGCGGGGCCACCCCGGCGGGCGGGGTCGTGAAGTTCTCGTCCACGGGCTCGGCCGACCCGCCCTTGCCCGGAGCGTCCGTCGCGTCGTCGGAGGCGCCGTCCCCGTCCCCGGAGGCGAGCAACCACCCGCCGCCGACTCCGGCCACCGCGACCGCCGCCGCGGCGCCGAACGCCAGACCGAGCGCCCGCCGCCGGGAGCGGTCCGGCGCCGACGCCCCGCCCGCGCCGACCTGCACCGTGCCGGGGAGGGGAGCGCCGGGGACGGGCGTGCCGGGGAGGGGAGCGCCGTACCCGGGTGACGGTGGCGGCGTACCACCGGGCGGCGTGCCGTATCCGGCCGACGGCGTACCGGCCGGTGGGGTCCCGAGCTGCGGCGTACCGGCCGACGGTGTCCCGGCCGGCATCGTCGGCGCCGGACCGAACGCGGAGGCTGCCTGCGCCGGCGAGACGTTCGGGGGTGCCTCCAGGTCGAGGATCCCCGCGGCGTGGGTCGCGATCGTCGAGGCCACCGCCGAGGGCAGCCAGTCGTGCAGGGCGGCGTCGATACCCTGCCCGGCCAGTGCCGTGACGATCTCCCCGGGCGCCGGGCGCTGCGCCGGGTCCTTCATGAGGCAGGCGCGGATCAGCCCGAGCAGGGACGGGGGTACGCCCGTCAGGTCGGCCTCGCCGTGCACGACCTGGTAGAGCAGCGCGGCGTGCGACGCCGTGCCGTCGCCGAAGACGCTGCGCCCGGTCGCCGCGAACGCGAGCACGGAACCCAGCGAGAACACGTCGCCCGCCGTGCCGACGTCCTTGCCCATGGCCTGCTCCGGCGACATGTAACCGGGCGAGCCGACCACCACTCCGGTCTGCGTCATCCGGCTGCCGTCCACCGCCCGCGCGATGCCGAAGTCGATGAGGCGCGGTCCGTCGGCGGCCAGCAGGACGTTGGAGGGCTTGAGGTCGCGGTGGATCAGTCCCGCCGCGTGGATGTCCTTCAGGGCCGCGGCGAGCCCGGCGGCCAGCGCGCGGACCGTGTGCTCCGGCAGCGCTCCGTGCGCCGCGACCACGTCCGTCAGGTCGGGACCGAGGACGTACGAGGTGGCGAGCCACGGCAGGGAAGCGTCCGGGTCGGCGTCCACGACGGGGGCGGTGAACCGGCCGGAGACCGCCCTCGCGATCTCCACCTCGTGCCGGAAACGGGCACGGAAGTCACCGTCCGCCGCGAGATCGGGGCGGACCACCTTCACGGCGACGGTGCGGCCACCGGGCGAACGGGCGAGGTAGACGCGGCCCATGCCACCGGCACCGAGTCTGCGCAGGAGGCGGTAACTGCCCAGCTGCCGCGGATCGTCCGAGTGCAGTGTCTCCATGGCCGGCCTTCCCCGTCGTGACGCGCCGCCGACCAACAGCTGGCTCCTGCGGCGGTGTTCGTTGTCGCAGTCACCCTAGTGACAGGGGTGGCCGGCCCGGTTGCAGGGGCACGACGGGCCCGCCGGTGCGACGCCTCGGTTACTCGGCTACTCGGCCTGCTCGGCCTGCTCGGCCTGCTCGGCCTGCTCGGCCTGCTCGGGCTACTCGACCTTCGACAGGCGCGCCTTCGGCCGCCCCGAGTCCTTGCTGTCGGACTCGTACTGGAGGTCGTCGCCGACCGGTGTGAGGCGGACGGTGTGGAGGGCCTGGTTGCAGACGTCGCGGTTGCCCTCGGCGCCCACGGCGCTTGTGACGATCTGTTTGTCCGTCACCTTTTTCAGGGTCAGTACGTCGTCACAGGTGCCGCCGAAGATGTCGGTGTGGCGCAGGGTGCCCAGGCGCTCCCCCACGTCGGCCTTCCCGACCGTCAGCCGGAAGGTGCCGAGCGGCAGGCTGCCCTCGGCGGCAGCGACCGCCTGGCCCTCCCAGGTGCCGAGGTAGCGCCCGGGAACGGCGCGGGGGGCGGCGGGCGACTGCGTGGCGGTGTCCTTTCCGCCGGGGGTGGTCTTGCCACCGTCGCCCGGCAGCACGTCCAGGACGAACACCGACCCGACCGTCACCGCCGCCACTGCTCCCGCCACCGCGAGTGCCACGGTGCAGCTGAGCCGGCGGCCGCGTCCGCCGGTGCCCCTGGTGGCGGTCGCGGCCACGGAGAGGGCGAGCCCGCCCGGTGCGGGGTCGTCGCCTCCCGGCCGACCGCCGTTCCCCGGTCCCTCGCCGCCCCTCGGTCCGGGGAACGGAGGGGCCGGTGGAGCAGCCGGTGAAGTGGCCGGTGGCGGCATCACCGGTGGCGGGCCGAAAGCGCCTTCGGCGGCACCCGCGTCGGCCGCCCCCGCCGTCACCGACGGCCGGCTGAACCCCACCGGCCCCGACGGGTGCCCCGGGACCGGCGTCCCCGCCTCCAGGTTCAGCAGCTCTACGGCGCTCCGGCTGACCTGCTCCACCAGCGGCCCCGGCAGCCAGCCGCCGGACACGAGCCGGGCCGCGCCCTCGGGTGCGAGACGCCGGGCAACCTCCCCGGGGGTCGGCCGGGCCGCCGGGTCCTTGGCCAGACACGCCACCACCAGGTCCCGCAGAACCCCTCCCGTCTCCCCTCCCGTCTCCCCGTCCGTCTCCCCGCCCGCCTCCTCCTCCAGGGCGTCGAGCTGGGGCTCCTCGTGGACGACCTTGTAGAGGAGCGCGGCCGAGGAGTCCCCGGGGAAGGGCGGCGCGCCCATCGCCGCGAAGGCGAGGACGGCGCCCAGCGAGAACACGTCCGCCGCGCCCGTGACGCCCCTGCCGAGGATCTGCTCGGGCGACATGTAGCCGGGCGAGCCGATGGAGACGCCGGTGGAGGTCAGGGACGCCGTGCCGTCCGTGGCGCGGGCGATCCCGAAGTCGATCAGGAGGGGGCCGTCGAGGGTCAGCAGGACGTTGGACGGCTTCACGTCCCGGTGGACGAGGCCCAGCTCGTGGACCGCCGCCAGGGCCTCGCCCAGTCCCGCGCCGAGCGCCCGCACCGAGCGGGCCGGCAGCGGGCCGCCGTCCGCGACGGCCGCCGTCAGGGACGGACCCGCCGCGTACGCCGTGGCGACCCACGGCACCCGCGCCTCGGGGTCGGCGTCGAGTACGGGCGCGGTCCAGGCGCCGCCCACCCGGCGCGCGGCGTCCACCTCGCGCCGGAAGCGGGCCCGGAACTCCTCGTCGAGGGCGAAGTGCGGGTGCACGATCTTCACGGCGACCGTGCGGCCGCCCGCGCTGCGGCCCAGGTAGACGCGGCCCATGCCGCCGGAGCCCAGTCGGCCGAGCAGCCGGTAGGGCCCCACGGCGGTGGGTTCGTCGACTTCGAGCGGCCGCATGGCGTCCACCCCTCCCCCGTACGCCAGTACCTGCGAGCAGGGTAGTGGGCGGGGGTGGCGGGCGGCCCGCGAAAAGCCCGCCGCGGATCAGGCCTGGAGCAGGTCCACCTTCACGTCCGCCGGGAAGCCGGTGCTCGGGCCCACGCGCCGGGCGAACTCGGTGACCGCCTCCAGCTGGGGGGCGCCGAAACGGAAGTCGAGGGTGGTGAAGTACTTCGCGAGGGTCTCCTCGTCGAAGGCCTCCCAGCGGGCCGCCTGCTCGGCGACCTTGCCGACCTCCTCGAGGGAGAGGTTGCGGGAGGCGAGGAAGGCCTCGTGCACCTTGCGGGTGAGCTCCGGTTCGCGCTCCGCGTAGTCCTTGCGCGCCGCCCAGACCGCGAAGACGAACGGCAGGCCCGTCCACTCCTTCCACAGCGCGCCCAGGTCGTGCACGTCGAGGCCGTAGCGCGGGCCGTCGATCATGTTCGCGCGCAGGGCGGCGTCGCCGATGAGGACGGCCGCGTCGGCCTCCTGCATTATCAGGCTGAGGTCCGGCGGGCAGGTGTAGTAGTCGGGCTGGACGCCGAACCGCTCGGCCAGCAGCAGCTGGGCGAGGCGGACGGAGGTGCGCGAGGTCGACCCGAGGGCGACCCGGGCGCCGTCCAGCCGGTCCAGGGGGACCTGCGAGACGATCACGCACGACATCACCGGACCGTCGCAGCCGACGGCGATGTCGGGGAAGGCCACCAGGTCGTCCGCGTTCTTCAGGAATTCGATCAGGGTGACGGGACCGATGTCGAGATCGCCCTGCACCAGCTGCTCGCTGAGCTTCTCCGGGGTGTCCTTCGTCAGCTCGAAGTCGAGGAGCGTACCTGTTCTCGCGAGCCCCCAGTACAGAGGCAGGCAGTTCAGGAACTGGATGTGGCCGACGCGCGGCCGGGTGCGAGAATTGTCCACATCGCGAGGCTAGCCCTCCCCCGGTATCCGCCCGCTGCCGACCCCCGTCGGCCCCGTCGGCCCCCGCCGACTCCGGCGTCAGCCGAACGGTCGAGACGTTCAAACATTCGGGTGAAGTGATCTTGGCCTCTGTTGCGCTCGGGGCCCTGCGTGCTAGGCTCACAGCAAGTTGCAGTTTGGTTTCCCTTGCAGTACAGAGCCTGCGGAGCATGTGACCGCGGGCTCTCGTCGTTCTCAGACGTATGCAGTTGTGCGGAATTCCCGTCTTCACACTTGCTGGTTCTGGAGCAGGGCAACCCTTTGGGCCCAAGGAGGGCTTATGGCTACCGGAACCGTGAAGTGGTTCAACGCCGAAAAGGGCTTTGGTTTCATCGCCCAGGAAGGCGGCGGCCCGGACGTCTTCGTCCACTACTCCGCGATCAACGCTCAGGGATTCCGTTCCCTCGAGGAGAACCAGCAGGTGTCCTTCGACGTCACGCAGGGTCCGAAGGGCCCGCAGGCGGAGAATGTCACTCCTGTCTGATTGACAGCAGTACCCAAGGAGCCCCGCGCCGACTTCGGCGACGGGGCTCCTGCCCTTTCCGGCGGCCGTTTCTGAATTCTTCGTGAAATCCCGCCGTCAGCGGCCACCGCCGGCCACCGCCGGCCACCGCTAGGGTCCCCGCCATGACTGACGACACCGGCTTCCTGGACACCACCCGGACCTTCTACGACACCATCGCCGAGGACTACGCCGACCGCTTCCGGTCCGCCGGCGCCGGCACCCCGCTGGACCGGGCGCTGATGAGCGCCTTCGCCGAGCTGGTGGGACCGGAGGGGCAGGTGGCCGACCTGGGCTGCGGGCCCGGCCGGGTCACCGCCCACCTCGCCTCGCTCGGCCTGCGGGTCTTCGGCCTCGACCTCTCCGCCTCGATGCTCGCGATCGCGCGCCGCGAGAACCCCGGCCTCCGGTTCGAGCAGGGCTCCATGCTGGAGCTGGACCTGCCCGACGGCGCCCTCGCGGGCGCGGTCTCCTGGTACTCGTCGATCCACACGCCGTGGGAGCGGCTGCCGGACCTCTTCGGGGAGATCCGGCGCGTGCTGGCCCCCGGCGGGCACCTGCTCCTCGCCTTCCAGGCCGGCGACGAGCCCCTCCGCCTCGACCGGCCCTTCGGCCACCCCGTCGCCCTGGACTTCGAGCGGCGGCGTCCCGAGCCGATGGCGGAGCTGCTGGAGAAGGCCGGGTTCACGGTGCTGTCCCGTACGGTGCGCGTACAGGAGGAGGACACCTCCTCGAAGGTCCCGCAGGCCTGCCTCATCGCCCGCCGCTGACCGCCCGGCGGTGGCGGCCCCGCGCACGACCGCCCGGCAGGGGGCCTACGTCTCGTACAGCCCCTCGACCGCATCCGCGAAGTCCCGCATGATCTCCTCGCGCCGGAGCTTCATCGACGGCGTCAGATGGCCCTCCCACTCCGTGAAGTCCCTCGGCAGGACGGCGAAGCGGCGGATGGACTCCGGGCGGGAAACGAGCTTGTTGGCCTCGTCGACCGCCCGCTGGAGCACCGCCAGGACCTCCTCGTCGTCGGTCAGCAGCTCCGGCGGCACGGGGTGCTTGCCGTTCATGCGACGCCAGTGGGTGACGCCGTCGGGGTCGAGGGTGAACAGGGCGGCGACGTAGGGGCGGCGGTCGCCCAGGACGATGCACTGGGAGATCAGGGGGTGGGAGCGCAGCCAGTCCTCCAGCGGGGCCGGGGCCACGCTCTTGCCGCCCGCGGTGATCAGCAGTTCCTTCTTGCGTCCGGTGATCGTCAGGTAGCCCTCGTCGTCCAGGCTGCCGATGTCGCCGGTGGCGAGCCAGCCGTCGGGGGCGGCCGGGACGACGCCGCCCGCCTCGGTGTCCCAGTAGCCGTGCAGGACCTGGTCGCCGGCGACGAGGATCTCGCCGTCGGCGGCGATGCGGACGCGGGTGCCGGGCAGCGGCCAGCCGACCGTGCCGAGCCGCGGCTTCAGCGGGGGTGTCACCGTCGCGGCGGCCGTGGTCTCGGTGAGGCCGTACCCCTCGAAGATCTCGATGCCGGCCCCGGCGTAGAAGGCGGCCAGGCGGCGGCCGAGCGGGGAGCCGCCGCAGATGGCGTACCGGACCCGGCCGCCCATGGCGGCCCGGATCCTGCGGAAGACGAGGGGGTCGTAGAAGGAGCGGGCGGTCTTCAGGGCACGGCCCGGGCCGCCGCCCGTGCCCGCCTGGCGGGCCTCCATGGCCTCGCCGTAGCGCACCGCCACCGAGACGGCGCGGTCGAAGGCCGAGGCCCGGCCGCCCGACTCGGCCTTGGCGCGGGCGCTGTTGAAGACCTTCTCCAGCATGTACGGGATGGTGAGGAGGCAGGTCGGGCGGAAGGCCGCCAGGTCCGGCAGCAGGTTCTCGGGTTTCAGGCTCGGCGCGTGGCCGAGGCGGACCCGGGCGCGGACGCAGGCCACGGCGACCATGCGGCCGAACACGTGGGACATCGGGAGGAAGAGCAGGATCGACGGCTCCTCGCCCGTCTGCGCCTTGAAGACGGGGTAGAGCAGCTCGATGGCGTTGTCGACCTCGGCGAAGAAGTTGCCGTGGGTCAGCGCGCAGCCCTTGGGGCGGCCGGTGGTGCCCGACGTGTAGACCAGGGTGGCGAGCGTGCTCGGGCTCAGCATGCCCCGGCGGACGTCCACCTCCGCGTCCGGCACCCTCGCCCCCAGCTCCGCCAGCCGCTCCACGTGCCCGTTCTCCATGACCCACAGGTGCTTGAGGTCGGGGATGCGGTCCAGCTCGGGGCCGAGGGCCGCGGCCTGCGCGGCGGTCTCGGTGACCAGGGTGACCGCGCCGCAGTCCTGGAGGATCCAGCGGGTCTGGAAGAGGGAGGAGGTCGGGTAGACGGGGACGGTGACCAGGCCGGCCGCCCACGCGGCGAAGTCCAGCAGCGTCCACTCGTACGTCGTACGGGCCATGATCGCGACGCGGTCGCCCGGCGCCAGACCCTCGGCGATCATGCCCTTGGCCACCGCCAGCACCTGCCCGGCGAACTCGGCCGCCGTCACGTCGGACCAGCCCCCGTCCGGTGACCTGCGGCTGAGGACCACCTGGTCCCCGGCCGCGGCCGCGTTGTCGAAGGGCAGGTCGGCGAGCGAGCCGCGGCGCACCGGCGGCGCGAACGGCGGTACGTACGCCTCCCGTACGGCCCCGTCCAGCCGCCGCGTCTCGGGCGCCACCAGGGTGGGGCCGGGCGAGTCGGCGTAGGCGGCGGACGCGGCGAAGGAGGGAAGCGGGGTGGACACGGGCGGCTCCTGGGACGTGCAGCGGCGGGACTGCTTCTGCTGTCACTGCTCTGCTGTCACTGCTCTGCTGTCACTTCTGTAACTGCTGCATGGCTGCAACTGCGGCAAGTGCGGCAAGTCCGGCAACTGTTCTGCTGCTTGACGTACGTGCCTCGCGCGCCGAGGTGTTCATCTCCGTGCGCCGAGGCGTGCATCGCCGGGTTCCTCGGACGTGGGTCACCGGCGGTCGGTCCCGGGATCGTACGGGCCCCTCGTGGGGAGTTGGTGCGGGTTCCGGGATGGTCCTGCGGCGGGGGTGTGCAGTCTCGGGGGTTACCTGCCAGTAGGTCATGTTCGTCCCGCTATGGCCACGTCGTCCCGACCATCCGCCCGCCGAGGACCTCACCTCGACCCGCTTCCCGTTCACAACCTTGTCTTACCACCGGTAACTTAACTCCAGAGTAAGGCAGTCCGGAGCAGTCACGAAGCTGGGAGTCACCCATGGCCGACCGCTGTCCGAGCTTCACCGGCACCGCGCCCGGCCGTTTCCTCACCCGCCGCCTCGGCCTGCCGGCCGACGTCGCCGAGACCACCGCCCGGCTCGCGCACCCGGCCTCGGGCGCGGTCAACGGCCAGGTCGTACGGGTCTGCGCCCAGGTCGTACGGGTCTGCGGCCAGAGCCTGTTGGAGGCCTGATGACCACCGCGGCCCCCACGACGCGCACGCTGTCCCGCGTCCCCGCCCTCCCGCCGCTCCTCGCACGCGGCGCTCTGCTGTCGCCCGTCAGACGGCCCCGCCCGGACGCCGGCGTCCCCCGCACCCGGCTGGTGCTGCCCGGTCTGCGCGTCGACCTCGCGCGGCTGGCGGCCTACGAGAGGTTGTGCGGCTTCCCGACCGGGGCGGACGCGCTTCCGGTGACGTATCCGCACGTGCTGGCCTTCCCGATGACCATGCTGCTGATGAGCGGCCGGGACTTCCCGCTGCCCCTGCTCGGCCTGGTCCACACCTCGATCGGCATCACCCGCCGGGCCGTCATGCCGGCGACCGCCGCGTACGAACTCACCACGTACGTCGAGGGCCTGGCCCCGCACCGGCGCGGTACCGAGGCCTCGGTCGTGACGCAGGTACGGGCCGGCGCGGAGCCGGTGTGGGAGTCCCGCAGCACGTACCTGGCACGCCACCGGACGGACGGGCGGACCGCCCCCGAGGGCGCTCCCGCCGAGAGCCCGGGGCCCCTCCCCACCCGCGCCGCGTGGCACCTGCCGGGTGACATCGGGCGGCGCTACGGTGCCGCGTCCGGTGACCGCAACCCGATCCACCTGCACCCGCTCACCGCCCGCCCGTTCGGCTTCCCGCGGGCCGTCGCGCACGGCATGTGGACCGTGGCCCGGTGTCTCGCCCAGCACGGGACGCCGGACGCGGCCGTGGTGCGGGCGGAGTTCCGGGCGCCGGTGCTGCTGCCGGGGACGGTGACGTACGGGGCCGGGGACGGGCGGTTCGAGCTGCGCGGCGATGAGGGGCGGCGGCTGCACCTGTCCGGCGAGGCCGGGCCCTACCCGGCCTGAACCGGGGCCGCCTGGGCCGGGGTCGCCTGAACCGGGGCCGCCTGGGCCGGGGCCGCCTGAGCCGGGGCCGTCTGAGCCGCGGTCTCCCGGGCCGGGGGCTCCGGCCCGGAGTCCTCCGGCGGGGACCAGGGGCGGCCCGCCATCAGGTCGCCCAGGCCCGCCCAGGCGAAGTTCATCAGGGTCGCCGCCGCCTGCTTCGCGGTGACGCCCTCGGTGGCGCCCGCCCAGTCGGCGAGCGATTCGGCGGCGCCGACCAGCGCCTCGGCCAGCCCGGCGACCTCACCCGCGGGCAGGCGCGGGTCCCGGTGCGCGTCCCGCGCCGCGGCGGCGATCAGCTGCGTCACGAACACGACGATCTCCTCGCGCATCGCCGCCACCTCGGACGCGAACCGCTCACCATGGGTACGGGCGTGGAGGTGCAGCACCCGCCAGGCGTCGGGGTTCTCCGCGGTGTGGGTGAAGAACGCCCGCAGTCCCGACCAGAGTTGCCCGTCGGCGGGCAGCCCCGGACACACACCGGCCCGGACCGCCCCGGTGAGGGCCCGGGCCTCGCGGCGGATGCAGGCGGTGAAGAGGTCGTCCTTCGAGTTCAGGTACAGATAGACCAGCGGCTTGGAGACGCCCGCCAGTTCGGCGATCTCGTCCATCGACGCCGCCATGTACCCGCGCTGCCCGAAGACGCGCACGGCGGCGTCCAGCATCTGCTGCTCACGGACCGCGCGCGGCATCCGCTTGGTTTTCCCAGCACCCATGCGCATCAGCGTACGGTCCGTGCGGCGGTGGTCAGGACGCCGACGCCGTCCCGACGCGAGGGTCGGGACGGCGTGGACGTGACGGACGGGACGACGGTCAGGCAGCGACCGGGACCGGCTCCGAGACCTGCTTCTCCTGCTCCGGCTCGTCGATCGGCGAGCTGTGCGCCGAGTCGTAGGCCTTGCGGTCGAGCAGCCCCTCGCGGGCCGAGACGATCACCGGGACGAGCGCTTGGCCTGCGACGTTCGTAGCCGTCCTCATCATGTCCAGGATCGGGTCGATCGCGAGGAGGAGGCCGACGCCCTCCATGGGCAGGCCCAGCGTGGACAGGGTCAGGGTCAGCATGACCGTGGCGCCGGTGAGGCCGGCCGTGGCGGCGGAGCCGACCACCGAGACGAAGGCGATCAGCAGGTAGTCGCCGACGCCGAGCTGGATGTCGAAGATCTGCGCGACGAAGATCGCGGCGATCGCCGGGTAGATCGCGGCGCAGCCGTCCATCTTGGTCGTCGCGCCGAACGGCACGGCGAAGGACGCGTACTCCTTCGGCACGCCGAGGCGCTCGGTGACCTTCTGGGTCAGCGGCATGGTGCCGACGGAGGAGCGGGAGACGAAGGCCAGCTGGATCGCGGGCCAGGCGCCCTTGAAGAACTGGAGCGGGCTGGCCTTGGCGACGGTGGCGAGCAGCACCGGGTAGACCACGAACATCACGATCGCGCAGCCGACGTAGATGTCGGCGGTGAAGGTGGCGTACTTGCCGATGAGGTCCCAGCCGTAGGTGGCGATGGCGTTGCCGATGAGGCCGACGGTGCCGAGCGGGGCGAGGCGGATGACCCACCACAGGGCCTTCTGGAGGAGTTCGAGGACGGACTCGCTCAGGTTCAGGATCGGCTGGGCCTTCTCGCCGAGCTGGAGGGCGGCGATACCGGCGACGGCGGCCATGAAGACGATCTGGAGCACGTTCAGCTCGGTGAACGGCGTGATGACGTCGGTGGGCACGATGCCGGTCAGGAAGTCGATCCAGGAGCCGGTGTTCTCGGGCTTCGCGCCGTCGGCCGGCGTGAGGCCGGTGCCGGCGCCGGGGTTGGTGACGAGGCCGATGGTCAGGCCGATGGCCACCGCGATCAGCGACGTGATCATGAACCAGAGAAGGGTGCGGGACGCCAGGCGGGCCGCGTTGTTGACCTTCCGCAGGTTGGTGATCGACACCAGGATCGCGAAGAAGACGAGCGGTGCGACGGCCAGCTTCAGCAGGCCGATGAAGGTGCCGCCGACCTTGTCGAGAGTGGTGACCAGCCAGGAGACGTCCTGGCTGCGGGCCAGCCAGCCGAGTAGGACGCCGAGGACGAGACCGGCGAGTATCTGGGCCCAGAAGGGCACCTTGAAGTACTTCGTGACGGAAGACACGGACAGGCTCCGTAAGGGGACGGGACGCGGGGACGGACGCGCTGGGCTGACGTGGAGAACGACGGATGAGGGGGAACGTCAGGGGCGACAGTTCGCGGACGCGCACCGACAGAGGTCCACGTGCAGGCGCGCCACGAGCGCGAGGCTCGGTGGGGTGTGGGGCGCGGCTGCGTGCTTCATGCACACGACTTTAACACCTGCGCTTTGGGACCCCCAAAGCCTCGCTTTGAGAGGCAGGGAGCGCGTACTGCCCGCAAAACGCAGAAGGCCCCGGTTTCCTGTGCTTTGGGAAACCGGGGCGTGCGGGTGCGTGACGTGCGTTACGAGGTCTGGCCCTGCGCGCGTGCCGCGTCGTCGGCGGTGTCCTCCTGGCCGCGGTTGGCCTCGAGGTTGGCCTTCATGCGCTCCACGCGGCCGGCGACCTGGACGGAGGCCCGGTCCCGTTCCTTGCGCAGCGCGATGTAGCTGATGGGGGCCGAGAGCAGCAGGGAGAGCAGGAGGATCCACATGCCGTTGGAGTCACCGAGACCGCGCGGGAACACGCCGGCGTAGACGAGCCCCCAGACGGCCACGAGGCAGCCCACGAAGATCCCGAGGCGCATCAGCGTGTAGCGGAGCATCTCAATCCACTCTTCCGTTTCTGGCACAAAGAGGCACTGTCCAGTGAAACATGCCGGGATGCCGTCCTTGCAGCGGGGTGGGGTCCTGCCGGCAGGGTGGGGGCCTGCCCGGCGGGGTGGGGGCCTGCCCGGCGAGGTCGGGTCCCGCCCGGCGGGCGGCAGGCGTGCCGGGCGGGCGGCAGGCGTGCCGGGCGGGCGGCAGGCGTGCCGGGCTCAGGTCAGCGGCAGCAGCAGGAAGACGTCGTCGCGGTCGTCGCCCGGCGCCACCCGGATCGCGCCGGGTACCCGGCCGACCTCCTTGTAGCCGCAGGACTCGTAGAACCGCTCCAGGCCGAGGCCGCCCCGGCAGGTGAGCCGGATCGCCTCGATGCCGTCGACGGTGCGGGCGGCGTCCGCGGCGGCGGCCATCAGGTCCCGGCCGTAGCCCCGGCCCTGGTGGCGCGGGTGGACCATCACCGTGTAGAGCCACAGCCAGTGGGTCATCAGCCGGTGCGTGTTGCGGGTGAGGAAGGCGGTGGCGGCCACCTGCCCCTCCTCGTCGTGGCCGACGAGGAGGCGGGTGCGGCCCTCGGCCATGGCCACCATGTGCTTGACCAGTTCGGGGCGGATGTCCTCCCTCGTCACCGGCGGTACGAAGCCCACGGAGCCGCCCGCGTTGGAGACGTCGGTCCACAGGTCGAGTACGCCGTCGCACAGTTGGGGAGTGACGGGCGGGTCGAAGGTGAAAGTAAGGGACACACCAGCATCGTAACCATTACGCGAGTGTCCGTGCCGCCACCTGGAGGTCCGAGACCAGCCCCCGGTACGCCCCGTCCCGGTCCTCGGCCCGCAGCACCGCCGAGGGGTGCACGGTGGGCACCAGCCGTTCCCGGCGGCCGTGGATCTCCTCCTCCAGCACCGTGCCGCGCACCCGCGTGACGCGGAACGAGGAGCCGAGCAGGGCCTTGCCCGCCGTGGCGCCGAGCACCACGATCAGTTCGGGTTCCACGCGGGCCAGCTCGGCGGCCAGCCAGGGCCCGCAGGCGGTCGTCTCACGCAGGGTGGGCGCCTTGTGGATACGGCGCTTGCGGGGCTCGGACCGCGTGAACTTGAAGTGCTTCACGGCGTTGGTGACGTACGCGTCGCCGGGATCGATCCCGGCCTCCTCCAGGGCCCGGTCCAGCAACCGGCCGGCCGGTCCGACGAAGGGCTCCCCCTCACGGTCCTCCTGGTCGCCGGGCTGCTCGCCGACCAGCATCACGCGGGCGTCCGCCTTTCCGGCGCCGAACACCGTCTGGGTGGCGGCCGCGTGCAGGGGGCAGCCCCTGCACCCGGCCGCCGCCTTGCGCAGGGCCGCGAGTCCGCCGCGTTCCGGGACGAAGGGGGCGGCGGTGTAGGCGTCCTCGGGAGCCTTGGTGGTGGCCATGCCCGCCGGGTACCCGGGGGCGTGGGCTGCGAACGAAGGGGCGGTCCGGGGGGCCGGGGGGTGGTCCGGGAGGGGGTCAGACCCGCATGGGCTGCGGCGAGTCCCTGCGTGCCGCGTCGGGTCCCTCGAACTCCCGGATGATCTCGTACCGGGTGTTCCGCTCGACCGGCCGGAACCCGGCGTCCCGGATCAGGTCGAGCAGGTCGTCCCGGGTCAGCTTGTTCGGCGTGCCGAAGTCGTCCGCGTCATGCGTGATCTTGTACTCGACGACCGAGCCGTCCATGTCGTCGGCGCCGTGCTGGAGGGCGAGCTGCGCGGTCTGGACGCCGTGCATGACCCAGAAGACCTTGACGTGCGGGACGTTGTCGAAGAGCAGCCGGGAGACCGCGAAGGTCTTCAGCGCCTCCGCTCCGGTCGCCATCTGAGTGCGGGCCTGGAGCCGGTTGCGGACCTTGCCGTCCTTCATGTCCACGAAGTCGTGCTGGTAGCGCAGCGGGATGAAGACCTGGAAGCCGTTCGTCTCGTCCTGCAGCTCGCGCAGGCGCAGCACGTGGTCCACGCGGTGGCGCGGCTCCTCGATGTGGCCGTAGAGCATGGTGCACGGGGTCTTGAGCCCCTTCTCGTGCGCCAGGCGGTGGATGCGCGACCAGTCCTCCCAGTGGGTGCGGTGGTCGACGATGTGCTGCCGCACCTCCCAGTCGAAGATCTCGGCACCGCCGCCGGTCAGGGACTCCAGGCCGGCGTCGATCAGCTCGTCGAGGATGTCGGAGGCGGACATCCCGGAGATGGTCTCGAAGTGGTGGATCTCGGTGGCGGTGAACGCCTTGAGCGACACGTTCGGCAGCGCGGCCTTCAGCTCCCGCAGGGAGCGCGGGTAGTAGCGCCACGGCAGGTTGGGGTGCAGGCCGTTGACGATGTGCAGCTCGGTGAGGTTCTCGCCCTCCATCTCCTTGGCGAGCTTCACCGCCTCCTCGATGCGCATCGTGTACGCGTCCTTCTCCCCCGGCTTGCGCTGGAAGGAGCAGTACGCGCAGGAGGCGGTGCACACGTTGGTCATGTTGAGGTGGCGGTTGACGTTGAAGTGGACGACGTCGCCGTTCTTCCGCGTCCGCACCTCGTGCGCGAGGCCGCCGAGCCAGGCGAGATCGTCCGACTCGTACAGCGCGATGCCGTCCTCGCGGGTCAGCCGCTCACCGGAACGGACCTTCTGCTCCAGCTCCCGCTTGAGCCCGGCGTCCATGCGATACCTCTTTCTGAGACAGACTCCGTAAACCGTACGCCCCGGGGGCTACACCTCTTCGGGCAGCTCGCCCACCCGGTTCTCCCACTTGGTGGAGAGCACGATGGTGGTGCGGGTCCGGGACACGCCCTTCGTGCCCGACAGCCGGCGGATGATGCTCTCCAGGCCGTCCACGTCGGCCGCGCGCACCTTGAGCATGTAGGAGTCGTCGCCGGCGATGAACCAGCAGTCCTCGATCTCCCGCAGCTCCTTGAGCCGCTGTGCCACGTCCTCGTGGTCGGCGGCGTCGGAGAGCGATACGCCGACCAGGGCGGTGACGCCGAGGCCGAGCGAGGCGGCGTCGACGGTGGCCCGGTAGCCGGTGATGACGCCGGCCGCCTCCAGCCGGTTGATGCGGTCGGTGACGCTGGGTCCGGAAAGTCCGACGAGGCGCCCCAGCTCCGCGTAGGAGGCCCGGCCGTTCTCCCTCAGGGCCTGGATGAGCTGCCTGTCCACCGCGTCCATGCGATCGAAGCCTTCCACTGAAGAGTTCTGGAGATGTGGGTAACAAACGTGTGGGGGGAGGTGGTGCTCGGGTGGTGCTCGATGGTTCTCGGGTGGTGCTCGATGGTGCTCGGGTGGTGCTCGATGGTTCTCGGGTGGTGCTCGATGGTGCTCGGGTGGTGCTCGATGGTGCTCGCCGGTCTCGCTGATGTCCGGGGTGGTGCTCAGTCGGTGGGGCGGGCCCCGCCGAGGTCGCCGCGCCAGCGGCGGTAGAGGTCGTGTCCGACGCCCGCCGCGTCGAGGACGCGTCCGGCGACGAAGTCCACCAGGTCCTGGATGTGCGTCGCCCCCGCGTAGAAGGCCGGCGAGGCGGGCACCACGGTCGCGCCCGCGTCGTCCAGTGTCACCAGGTGCCGCAGCGTCCGGCCGTCCAGCGGGGTCTCCCGCACGGCCACGACCAGCTTGCGGCGCTCCTTCAGGGTCACGCTCGCCGACCGCTGCAGCAGGTCCTTCGACAGCCCGAGCGCGACGCCCGCGACGCACGCCGTCGACGCGGGCACGATGAGCATGCCCTTGACGGGGTACGACCCCGAGGACGGCCCGGCCGCGAGGTCGCCCGCGCTCCAGTGCCGTACCCGGTCGCCGTCGAGGTCGACGTCGAAGGTGCCGGGCTTCCCGTCGGCGCCCCGGGACAGCCACGCGCGCAGGTCGGTCCGCCAGTGGGCGTCCCGGAAGGAGATGCCGGTCTCGTCGAGCAGCGTGAGCCGCGAGGCCCGGCTGACCACCAGGTCGACGCTCTCGCCCGCGGCGAGCAGTGCCCGCAGCACCGAGGCGGCATACGGAGTGCCGGAAGCGCCGGACACCCCCACGATCCAAGGCCGGCGCGGCGTCTCTCCTGGCTTGACTGGGTTCACGGGACCGAGCCTATCCGGCGCCGCGGAGTGGGAACCCGCCAAGGGTGCCCGGCCGTACCGGACGGGGTCGCCCTGCTGTGCCTTCCGGGCCTGGGCGACGTGACACGGGCGTCTTTTCCGAGGCGCCCCCGACCCCGAGGCGCTCCCCGCATCGAGGCGCCCCCGCCCCACGGCGCCCCGGCCCCGGGGTGGGCCCGGATCAGGTTCCGAAGCACTGCTCCGGCCCGCCGTCCGCGGGCAGCAGGCAGGCCTGCGCATTCGTCGGGTCGCCGCCGGTCATCAGGGTGTAGACGTAGCCGTCGGCGTCGTGCCGGTCCCGGATCGACGCGTGCCGGGTGGGACGGCCCGGGACCCTCAGCTCGATCCGGTCCCCGACCCGGCCCAGCCAGACCCGCGCCCAGAACGCGTCACAGTGCTCACTGTGCCGGATCTCCATGCGGGCCCCGCCGGGGAAGCGCGCCTCCGCCACGGCGCCGAATTCGGAGCCCGGCTCGGTACAGCCCTGCGACTCGGAATTCTCGCCGTCGCACGCCGTGCCCCGGCAACCGGGCTGTGCCGGGACCGGCTCGGCGGGTCCCCGGATCAGCGGAACGGCGGCGAGTACGACGGCGGACAGCAGGGCGGAGACCCCGACCGGCCACCAGCGGTGCACGATCCGGCGCCAGTGGCTCCACCGGCGCCACTGGCCGGGCGCCACCGCGCTCGGTCCCGGGTCCGTCACCGCGGCGCACTCGGAGCGCTCGGGTGCCCGCGGCGTCCGTGTCACCCCCGGCCATGGCTTCCAGGGCGTCAAGGGCTTCCATGGCGTCGGGAGGGTACGGTCCGTCTCCTCGTCGGCCGCCCGCCGCGGTGCGCGGTGCGGTGGGCGGTGCGGTGGGCGGTGCGGTGGGCGGTGCGTCTGCGGCGCGTCGGTGCCCCGCTCGCTCCCGTCGCCGCGCTGCCGCCTGCCGCTGCACTCGGTCTCGGCCACTTCCCACAGGGCCATCAGGCGCGCGGGCGGCTCGTCGGCCAGGGCGCAGAATTCGGCGACCGTTTCACGCGGCGGCAGATTGCGCCCGGTGAGATAGCGGTGCCAGGCCGACTTGCTGGCCGAGGTCCGGTCGGCCAGCGCCCCCAGGCTGAGCCCGGTCCGCTTCTTCAGCGCCACCAGCTCCGCCGCGAGCCCGGCCAGCTCCTCACGCCGCCCGCTCATCGGCGCAGCTCCTCCCAGGTGTGCTCGCCGATGACCCCGTCGACGACGAGACCCCCGCGGTCCTCCTGGAAACGCTTGACCGCTCGTTCCGTCATCGCGTCATAGGCGCCGTCGACTTCGGCCACCGGGTAGCCGTGGTACTCCAGCAGGCACTGGGCCTCCACCACGTCCCAGCTGATCACCAACTGGTGCAGGTAGGTCCGCCGGGTGTCGCTGTATCCGGCGGTGAGCAGGGCTCCCTTCCGCTCCACCGGGCAGTCGTAGGTGGTACCGGCCTCGAAGACGAAGTCGTCCGGCCGTTCCCGGTGGCTCACCCCGCCACGGTCCCAGGTCGCGGCGACGGTGACGGCCGTACTGGCCATGATCAGCAGCGATATCAGGTAGGGCGCCCGGTACCGGGCCCACGCCACAGGTCCTCGCCCGCCCTGCCGGGCCGCCCCGCCGTCCGGAGGCGTTCCGCCGTCCGGAGCCGTGCCGTCGGCCGGAGGCGTGCCGTCGGCGGGCACCGCCCCGTCGGCCTCCTCCCGGCCCGGGGCGGCCGGTAAAGAGGCACCCGAGGGAGGGGAACGGAGCCAGTCACCGGCCGCGAGCGCGTGCAGTGCCCGCAACCGGTCGCCGTCCTCGCCCGCCAGCGCGGCCAGCTCCGCGACCGCCTCGCGTGGCGGGAGCTTCTTGCCGTTGAGGTACCGCTCCCACGACGACCTGCTGTAACGGGTGCGCCGCTCCAGCGCGGCCAGACTCATTCCGGTGCGGTCCTTCAGCTCCCGAAGCCCGGTCACCAGGCGCCGGGCGGGCGGGCTGAGTTCCTCGGGCAGAGATCTCCACGGCGCCATGGCAGGAGGAAATCCTCTCGTTGCGGGCGTACTCCAGGGCCTTCTTCCCTTGTGTCCTCTCCCGTGTGGACCGCTTCCTCCGGAAGCGTCCCGGACCGTGCCCCGGAACAGAGCGCCCGGGCCGTGTCCCCGCAGGTGAGCGGCGGGGACGTCCCGGGGACACCCGGGACGTCCCGGATCATAGCGCTGCCGGGAAAACTGCCGACAGGCTGGACCGCGTCCGAACGAACCCGCTGGCGCGATCCGACGGGCCGTCAGCTTCCGTCGCGCAGAGAGCAGTTGCGATGCGCGCTCACCAGAGGACGGCTCTGCTGGCCGCGGCCACGGCGCTGGTCGGCGGAACGGCCGCGATCACCCGCACCCCCGCCACGACGACACAGGAGTGACTCGTGCACCTCGTACGAAGCAGCCGCCGCGCACGGCGATGGACGACAGTGCTGGCCGGTGCGACGGCCACCGCCGCACTGGTTCTGCTCCCCCTCGGCAACGCGCAGGCGGCGACGAACCACGTCCCGCGGGCGACCGCCCTGGCCGACTCCTGCCGCGGCGTCAGCACGGTCGGCCTCTACTGCGGCTATCACACAGGCACCGCCTGGGCCGAGCGCGGCAGCACCGGCGCCCATGTGAAGGAGATCCAGGCGCTGATCAACGAAACCACCCGCTACCCGCAAGCCGGCGGCGGCAAGCTGGCCGTGGACGGCGTCTACGGGCCCGCCACGGAGTCCGCCGTCACCTGGTTCCAGTGGTACTACATCGGCGAGAGCGCCTCCGACGGCATCGTCGGCCCCCAGACCTGGGACGAACTGCGCTACGGCAACCGCTGACCGCACCACAGGCACAGCGCACAGCACGCAGCACGCAACGCGCAGCACACGGCACACGGCACACGGCACACCACCACAGCACACCACCACAGCACGCAGCGCGGGGGTGCGGTCCGCCGGCCGACCGGCCGACCGCACCCCCGTGCTGCCGCCGAAGACGCGCCACCACCGAAGACCCGAAGAGGAGACAGCGTTGCCCCCCGAGCACACCACGCGCCGAGGCTTCATCGGCATGGCGGGCCGGACGGCCGCGGCCGTCACCGCGGCGGCCGCCCTGCCGGTCATCTGTACCGGTCCGGCCCACGCAGTCGGCGAGGACGAACTCTCCTTCGTCCTGAGCCACGACCACCCCGACGCGATCATCCCCGACGTGTCCGACGCCGACTACGCGGCGGGCGTCTCCCGCGAGCCGCTGAACGCGACGTGCGGCTGCGCGCTGCCCGGAGGTGAGGGCGCGTGAGTATCCCCCGTTTCGTTCCCCGCGCCTCCTGGGGCGCCCGGTCGGCCACCAAGATCAGCACGAACATCTCCCCGGAGCTCGGGGGCGTCGCCATCCACCACACCGGAGGGTTCCGCTTCGCCGCCGCCGACCACCGCGACTGCGCGGGCCAGGTCCGGGGCATCCAGCGGGACCACATGGACGGCAACGGCTGGTGGGACATCGCCTACACCTACCTGGTGTGCAATCACGGCTACGTGTTCGAGGGCCGGGGCGTGGGGCTCCGCTCGGCCGCCAACGGCTCCGACTTCGGCAATCAGCGGTACTACGCCATCTGCGGCCTGGTCGGCGGCTTCATCGTCTACGACGAGATCACTCCGCAGCTCGTCTACGGCTTCCGCAGCGCCATCGCCCACCTGCGCAGCGTCGGCAACGCGGGCACGGGCACGGAACCGCACGGCATCTTCGTCTCGACCGACTGCCCGGGGTCGCGCCTCTACAGCCTCATGCCCGACATGGAACCGGGACCGGGCAAGGGCAGCGGCGGCTGGGTGCCGAAGCCTCCCCCGCCCATGGACTCCTCGTACCCCTCGGCCCCCGTCTTCCCCGGTGTGTTCCTGCACTACCCGCCCGCGACGGTGCACTCGAGCGCCCGCACGTGGCAGCAGCGCATGGCGGCCCGCGGCTGGTCGATATCGGTGGACGGCGTCTACGGCGAGCAGTCCCGCCGGGTCTGCCTGGCCTTCCAGCAGGAGAAGGGACTGACCGTCGACGGCGTGGTCGGCGCCCGTACCTGGTACGCGGCCTGGAACACGCCCGTCACGAGCGGCGGCTCCGACCCGTCCGCGGCCCCGGCGTGGCCCGGCACACTGTTCAGCTACCCGCCGGCCACCGTCCACCCCGGCGTCCGCACCTGGCAGCAGCGCATGGCCGCGCGTGGCTGGAACATCGGCACCGACGGTGTGTACGGGCCGCAGTCCCGCACCGTGTGCCTCGCCTTCCAGCGGGAGAAGGGGCTCACCCCCGACGGCATCGTCGGCCCTGCCACCTGGCAGGCGGCTTGGGCCTCACCCGTCACCTGAGGCGCACCGTCACGCGACCGGTCACGCGACCGGTCACGCGGCCGGTCACGCGGCCAGGCCGTCACACGGTCGAGCCGTCACGCGGCCAGGCCCTCACACGGTCGAGCCGTCACACCGTCAGGCCCCGCACCAGCAGATCCAGCAGCGCGCACACGAACAGCGCGATGCCGATGAAGCCGTTGACGCTGAAGAACGCCCTGTTCAGGCGGGTCAGGTCATGGGGGCGCACGATGGTGTGCTCGTAGACGAAGGCGCCGGCGACGATCAGCAGGCCGAGCCAGAAGAAGACGCCGGCGTCGGTGGCGACGGCGTACCAGGCGAACAGGGCCGTGGTGACCGTGTGGCAGGCGCGGGCGCCCCAGATGGCCGCCGGGATGCCGAAGCGGGCCGGGACCGACTTCACGCCGACCTGCCGGTCGGTCTCGACGTCCTGGCAGGCGTAGATCAGGTCGAAGCCGCCGATCCAGATGCCGACCGCGAGGCCGAGGATCACGGCCTCCCAGGACCACTCACCGGTGATCGCCAGCCAGCCGCCGATGGGGCCCATCGCCTGGGCGAGGCCGAGGATGGCCTGCGGGAAGTTCGTGAACCGCTTGCCGTACGGGTAGACCACCATCGGGATCACGGCGACGGGGGCCAGGGCGAGGCAGAGCGGGTTGAGCAGGGCCGCCGCGCCCAGGAAGACGACGAGGGCGATCAGCGCGCCGGTCCAGGCGTGCTTGACCGACATGGCGCCGGTGACCAGTTCGCGGTGGGCGGTGCGCGGGTTGCGGGCGTCGATCTCGCGGTCGATGATCCGGTTGACCGCCATCGCGAAGGTGCGCAGGCCGACCATGGCGACGGTGACCAGGAGCAGCCGGCCCCAGTGGATGTTCTCGTCCCACTCGTACATCGCGGTCAGCGCGGCGATGTAGGCGAAGGGCAGCGCGAAGACCGAGTGCTCGATCATCACCAGGCGCAGGAACGCCTTGGTGCGCCCCGGCTGCTGCGGCAGCGCGGCGGAAGCCGACGTCACAGTCCGTACTCCTTCCAGCGGCGGTCGACCTTCGCCGCCGTCTCCGGGTCGGACAGCACCATGTCCGGCCAGCCCCCGTCCCGCGTGTACCCCTCCTCGGGCAGCTTCTTCGTGGCGTCGATGCCGGCCTTGCCGCCCCAGAACTGCTGGTAGGAGGCGTGGTCGAGGTGGTCGACCGGGCCTTCGACGACGGTGAGGTCGCGGCCGTAGTCGGTGTTGCCCAGCGCCCGCCAGGCGACCTCGTGCAGGTCGTGGACGTCGCAGTCGGAGTCGACGACCACGATCAGCTTGGTCAGGGACATCATGTGGGCGCCCCAGATGGCGTGCATGACCTTCTGGGCGTGCTTGGGGTACTTCTTGTCGATCGAGACGATCGCGCAGTTGTGGAAGCCGCCGGCCTCGGGGAGGTGGTAGTCCACGATGTCCGGGACGATGATCTTGAGGAGCGGGAGGAAGAACCGCTCCGTGGCCCGGCCCAGCGGGCCGTCCTCCGTCGGGGGCCGCCCGACCACGATCGACTGGAGCAGCGGACGCTTCCGCATCGTCACGCAGTCGATCTTCAGGGCGGGGAAGGGCTCCTGCGGGGTGTAGAAGCCGGTGTGGTCGCCGAAGGGGCCCTCGGGGAGCATCTCGCCGGGCTCCAGCCAGCCCTCGATGACGACCTCCGCCTGCGCCGGTACCTGGAGCGGGACGGTCTTGCAGTCGACCATCTCGATCCGCTTGCCCTGGAGGAACCCGGCGAAGAGGTACTCGTCGATGTCGCCGGGGAGCGGGGCGGTGGAGGCGTACGTCACGGCGGGCGGGCAGCCGAAGGCGATCGCGACGGGCAGGCGCTCGCCGCGCCGGGCGGCGACCTGGTAGTGGTTCCGGCTGTCCTTGTGGATCTGCCAGTGCATGCCGATGGTGCGCTTGTCGTGGCGCTGGAGGCGGTACAGGCCCAGGTTGCGGATGCCCGTCTCCGGGTCCTTGGTGTGGGTGAGGCCCAGGTTGAAGAAGGAGCCGCCGTCGTCGGGCCAGGTGAAGAGGGCGGGGAGCCGGTCGAGGTCCACGTCGTCGCCGGTGAGGACGACCTCCTGGACGGGGGCGCTGTCGCCCTTCACCTTCTTCGGCGGTACGTGCGTCATCGCGCCGAGCTTGCCGAAGGCCTCGCGGATGCCGACGAAGCCCTGGGGCAGCTCGGGCTTCAGCAGCCCGCCGATCTTGTCCGAGATGTCGGCGTACGACTTCAGGCCGAGGGCCTTGAGCAGGCGCCGGTCGGTGCCGAAGACGTTCATCGCGAGGGGCATGTCGGAGCCCTTCACGTTCTCGAAGAGAAGGGCGGGGCCGCCGGCCTTGTTCACTCGGTCGACGATCTCCCCGATCTCCAGGTGGGGATCCACCTCGGCCTTGATGCGCTTGAGGTCGCCGTCGCGCTCCAGGGCCCTGAGCAGGGAGCGAAGATCGTCGTAAGCCATGCCGTCCAGTATCCCCGAGCGGCTACCCTGGCCCTGTACCTGGGGGCCGTGACGCGTCCCCGCCCATCGCTTCCGCTGGAGAGAGGCCCCATGCTCCGGGTGCTGATGTTCGTCGTACCACTGGCGTTGAGCGTCTACGCGTTCATCGACTGCATCAGCACGAAGGACGCCGACATCCGCCACATGCCCAAACCGCTGTGGGCGATCCTCGTACTGCTCTTCCCGCTGGTCGGCTCGATCTCCTGGCTCATCGCCGGCAAGAAGCGGCAGCCGGCGGGCGCGTCGCCCCGGCTGGGCGGCGGCCGGCGGCAGTGGGTCGCGCCGGACGACAATCCCGAGTTCCTGAAGTCCCTCGGCAAGGACGAGGAGAAGCGCGGGCACGAAGACCGGGGCGACCGTGGCGAGGGCGGCCCGTCGGACACCGGCCGGAGCGGCCCCGAGGACGACGAGGACCGCAGGGGCGGCAGGCGGGACGAGGCCTGACGCTCCTCCGCGTCAGGCCCTGGTCCAGCTCCGTCAGATCCTGGTCCAGCGCTGGGAGGCGGAGCCGGTACACGTCGTGGTCGTCAGGCCGACCATGGACGCCCGGCGGTTGAGATCGAGGCAGCCGCCCGTGGTGAGGCTCCTGATCGAACCGTTCGCCCCCTCCCGCCACTCTCCGCCCGCCTGGCCGCAGGCGGCCCTGACGAGCCAGGCGTTCGCACTCCTGGCGTGGACGCACTGGGCTGTCCCCACGTTGAGGATCCTGAAGGCCCCGCCCGAGGTGCTCTGGAAGCGGAAGACGGCCATGTCGCCCGAGCAGTCGCCGTCGTCGATGGGGTAGCCGACGTACATGCACTTCCCGCTCGACCCGTTCTTCAGCATGAAGCTGTCCGACGTGGACCCGCCGCCGCCCTCCGAGCCGCCGTTGCCGGACCCGCTCGCCCCGGACCCGCTCGCCCCGGACCCTCTTCCCGAGCCGGAGGCACCCGAGCCGGACGACTCTCCCGCACCGGAGGATCCATCCGCTCCGGAGCCCGAGCCGCCGGAGCCCGAGTCGCCGCCGGACGCTCCTGCCGCGGCAGCCGCGTCCCCGCCCCCGCCGGGCGCGGTGCCGTCGCCGGCCTGGCCTCCGCCCTCCTCCCCTTCCCCGCTCTTGTCCTGCGTGTCCTTCGCGTCCTTCTTCCCGTCGTCGGGACTGCCGGAAGCGGAGGCGCGCGGGCCGGTAGGACCGGTCGAGCCGGTGGCGGAGTCCGCGGGGCCCGGGGTGGCGGTTCCGGTGGCCGCGGGCGGCGCGCCCGCGGCCCGGTCCTTGTCCGATTCGCTCATCACGTACGGCAGCAGCGTGACGCTCAGCGTCGTCCCCGTCACCACGACCGGGACCACGAGCGCCAGCACCTTCGTACGCCGCCGCCGCTCACGCCTCTCCGGCTGCCCGCCGGTGACCACGGGGACGGACGGTACGGAAGGGGCCGCCTCGTCCGGCTCGGGAAGCTGCGCGGGCTCCGGGACCGTCGAGGCGAAAGCCGCCCGCTCGGCCAGCGGACCGCTCACCGTCCCGGGCCACAGGGGCGGAGCGAACGGCCCGTGCCGCTCCGCGATCTCCACCAGCTCGGCCGCCGTCGGCCGGCCCTCGTGGTCCTTGTCCAGGCAGGACGCGACGACGTCGGCGAGTTCGGCGTCCAGCTCCCGCAGCGGCTGGAGGTCGGGTTCCTCGTGCACGATGCGGTACAGCACGGCGTGCCCGGACTCGTCGCCGAAGGGCGGCCGGCCGCTCGCCGCGTACGCGATCACCGAGCCGAGCGCGAAGACGTCGACGACGCCGCTCGACGCCCGTTTCCCGGAGGCCTGCTCGGGCGACATGTACGCGGGCGTGCCCACCACCATGCCGGTCTGCGTCAACTGGCTCTGCTCGGCGGCCCGGGCGACCCCGAAGTCGATGAGGGTGAGGCCGTCGAGGGTCAGCATGACGTTGGACGGTTTGAGGTCGCGGTGGACCATGTCCAGCGCGTGCACCGACGCCAGTGCGGTGGCGGCCTCCCGCAGGACGAGCCACAACGCCTCCGCGGGCAGGGGCCCGTGCAGGTCGACGGCCTCGCGCAGGGTGATGCCGGGCACGTAGGCGGTGGCGAACCACGGCGGCCGGGCGTCCCGGTCACCGGCGAGCAACGGCGCGGTGGCCTCCTCGGGCAGACGCGCGAGGTTGTCCAGCTCGTGCCCGAAGCGGCGGAGGAAGTCGTTGTCCTCGGCGATCGCCGTCGGCAGCACCTGTTTGACCGCCGCGTACCGGCCCTCGTGGACACCGAGGTAGACGCGGCCCATACCGCCGACGCCGAGCCGGCCCAGCAGCGGGATCGGTCCGATCCGGCGCGGGTCGTCATCCTCCAGCGGCTCGGCGCCACTGCCCGTGAGGCCGCTTCCGGCTTCCCCGCTCAACTCTCTCCCCGTTCACCGGCTGCCGCGAGCCCCGGTGTGGGCGGCCACGGCCACAGATCGAAAGCTACATCTTTAGCACGTCCACCCCAAGTGCCGCTCTGAGAACACCGTGTGAGGGAGCGTCAGGTGGATGTCAGGCGGACCGCGTCAGCGACTCGATCCGGGCGGCGGTGAGTGCCCGGTCGAAGGCCCGTACGTCCCTGATGGCGCCGGGGAAGAAGTCGCGGGGCTCCCCTTCGTAGGAGGCCCGGCCGATCATGAAGGCACCGGTGGCGGGGACCGGGCCGGTGTCCTCGACGACCGCCTCCTGGACGCCGTTGACGTACAGCCGCAGCTTGCGGGCCTGGCCGTCGCAGACGCCGGCCAGGTGGGTCCAGACGTTCGGGACGGGCTCGGTCCGGCCGACGGCGCGCAGGTCGGGGCGGGCGAAGGCCCAGCCGTTGTCCGCGCTGGAGTACTGGAGGTAGAAGCCGCTGGCGGTGCCGCCGTCCTGGCTGACCGCGGTGGCGAAGACATCCGGCACGACGGACAGCCGGACCCAGGCCGCGACCGTGAAACTCCGGCCCGCTCCCGTCTGCAGCACCGGTCCTGCGGTCACCATCTGACTGCCGGTCCCGTCGAAGGCGGCACCACCGCCGCCGGGCTGCCATACGACGCCGGTCGCGGTGGCCTCGTGCCCGCCGGCGGTGTCCCGCGCGACCGCCCCCGACGCCTCGTCGAGGGGCCAGTGCCCGACGGGTCCCGGGGGGAGCGGGGTGGCGGCGGGGGGTGAGGACGAGGGCGCCGGCGCGGCGCCGGGGCCGTCCGAGGTCCCCGACCGGTTGAGCCAGAATCCCGTTCCGACACCGAGCGCGGCGACCGCTCCCGCACCGGAGAGCAGGAAGGCCCGGCGGCTGCGGCCCCCGCGCTCACCCCGCGCGGTCGGGCGTACGTCCGGGGGGCCGGGCGTCGGCGGCCGCCTGGTGTCCACCCGGGTGGCCGGGTGCGCCAGGGGCGTCGCGGGAGGAGGCGGGGCGACCAGGGTGGGCACCGCGTCCGTACCGGTCGGGCGGAGGGACGGCGTCCACTGGCCGGCGCAGGGCAGGGCCGTGGCGCTCTCGTCGCCCGGCGGGCCGACCCGGGCGAGGATCTCGCGCGGTGTCGGACGGCGGGCGGGGTCCTTGGCCAGGCAGTCGCCGATCAGGGCGCGCAGCGCCGGGTCGGTGACGGCGTCCACGTCGGGGGCGTTGTGCACGACGCGGTAGAGGAGCGCGGGGGTCGGCCCGCCGCCGAAGGGGTTGGCGCCGGTCGCCGCGAAGGCCAGGACCGCGCCCAGGCAGAAGACGTCGCTGGCCCAGGTGACCTCGTCGCCGTTGACCTGCTCGGGGGACATGAATCCCGGGGAACCCGCCATGTGGCCCGTTCCGGTGATCGACTCGGCGTCGACGCTGCGGACGATCCCGAAGTCGATGACGCGCGGCCCGTCCTCGGCGAGCAGCACGTTGGAGGGTTTGAGGTCGCGGTGGACGAGGTTCGCGGCGTGGATCGACACCAGCGCCTCGGCCAGCCCGGCCGCCAGCGCGAACACCGCCCGCGGGTCGAAGGGCCCCCGTTCGGCGACCGCCTGGTCCAGCGACGGTCCGGCGATGTAGCTGGTGACCAGCCACGGCAGGGCCGCGTCCGGGTCGGCGTCGACGACGGGTGCGGTGAAGGCCCCGCTGACCCGCCTGGCCGCCTCGACCTCACGGCGGAAGCGGTCGCGGAACTCCGGCCGGCGCAGCAGTTCGCCGTGCACCACCTTGACCGCGACGAGCCGTCCGCCCGGGGAACGGCCGAGGAAGACCCGGCCCATGCCGCCCGCACCCAGCCGGCTCAGCAACCGGTACTCCCCGACCGAGCGCGGGTCGTCCGGCTCCAGCGCTGACACAGATGCCTCCCGGCGTGCGGTCTCCGCCCGTCCTCTCCCCGTACGGGCAGGCCAAGCATAGGGGCAGCCGCACCTCGTTCCCCGAACCGGACATCGTCCCCCCGTCCCAGCTCCGCCGGAATCGGCGCAGGTCATCAGGCGGGACGTCCCTGAGAGCCCCCGGGACGTCCCGGAGTCTCCCGAGACGTCCCGGAGTGCTTGCCCATCGGTGGGCGCGAACCCAGGATCGACACCGCCGGGCGAGGCCCCGTCCACCGGCCGGGCCCTCGACGCAGGAGCAGGAGTCTGGAGACGCATGAACCTCAGGAAAAAGCTCGTCGGTGCCACCAGTGTCCTCGCGGTCTCCGCGGGCCTTCTCGGAGCGGGCGTCGTCACCGCGCCCGCCGCGCACGCCGCTTCGACCTGTACGACGGCGGTGCTGACGAACATGGGCGGCCACTACTACGCGAACCAGCCGTCCACGAACAGCTGGTCCACGAACTGCCTCCTCTCGCAGGGCAACCAGGGCTACGCGGTGGAGGCCCTCCAGCGGTCGTTGAAGAGGTGCGTGAACTCGTGGACGCAGAACAACGTCGTCGTGGACGGCATCTACGGACCGAAGACCGCACAGGCCGTGAGGTACGCGCAGGCGAAGTACGGCGTCGCGGTGGACGGCGTGTACGGGCCCGACACCCGTGACGCCATGCGCTGGTGGTCGGAGAACTACGGCAGCGGCGGCGACGCGTGCCGTAGCTGACGGGACCGCCCGCACGGGCCGTCCACCGCCGCGGCCCCGCCCACCGCGAGGCGGGCCGACACCCATTCCGTTCCCGATGGAAGGAACCCCATGAACATACGCCGTACCGCGGCTTCCCTCGCCACCCTCGGACTGGTCGCCACCGGCGCGGTCGTCGGCACGGCGGGCACCGCCCAGGCCGCCACCCACTGCCAGGGAACCTCGACGTACTCCAACCAGTACGGCGACTACCTGAAGCCGACCACGACGAACGGCAGCCGCAACGTCAACTGCCTCCTCTCCAGCGGTGACGGCTTCGACGGTGGCGGTCAGAACGCGGCCGTCAAGCAACTCCAGCGGTCGCTGAACAGGTGCTTCGCCGGCGCGGACCTGGACGTGGACGGCATGTACGGGCCTGCCACCGTCAACAAGGTGAAGGAGGCACAGCGGAGCAAGGGCATCGCCGCGGACGGCGTGTTCGGCCCGGAGACCTCCCGGTACATGAACTGGGCGATGAAGGGCGCCACCGGCTGCACGTACGGCGGCGTCGCCTAGCCGACAGCTCGTGGCGGCCCGCCGACGGGGGTGGCGGGCCGCCACATCAGCGGGCGTACGCGGCGAACTTCTCGATGGCGGCCGGGGTGACCGGAGTGAAGAAGTTGACCAGGTTGCCGTCGGGGTCGCGGACCAGGAGCGCGCGGTTGCCCCAGGGCATCGTCGTGGGCTCCTTGACGAAGTCCGCCACGAACCCGGTCAGATTCCGGTGCACGCTGTCCACGTCCTCGACGAGGAACTCGATGATGACGCTGCGGTTGTCGGCCGGGGCGGCGGAGCCGGGCGCGAACAGCGGAACGGTCCGGGTACCGCCGATCGCGAGGGTGCCCGACGCGGTGCGCAGCTCGGCGAAGTCCTCGGTGGGCCGGCTCGCCCGCACTCCGGTGGCACGCTCGTAGAAGTCGACGAGGCGGGCGACGTCGTCCGTGATGACGCGGATCGAGACGAGGTTCATGGGTTCACTCCTGGTCGTTCGTTCGGCCGTTCGGCCGTTCGGCCGGTCTCGCTGATGACCGCACGCTACGAGCGATACCGGACAGAATCCGACCGGTATCCGCGGCAGACTTCCAGGCATGTCCCGCCCCGTGTCCCGCGTGCTCACCCTGCTGGAACTCCTCCAGGCGGGAGGCACCCGCACCGTGGCCGAACTCGCCGACCGGCTCGGCGTCGGCGAGCGCACGGTGCGCCGGTACGTCGACCACCTCGTCGACCTCGACATCCCCGTGGAGTCGGTGCGCGGCCGCTACGGCGGCTACCGGCTCGGCCCCGGCCACCGCATGCCTCCGCTCATGCTGACGGACGACGAGGCGCTGGCCGTGCTGCTCGGCCTGGTCGCCGGCCGGCGGACCGGGATCACGGCGGCGGCGGGCACGGCGGGCGAGACGGCCACGGCCAAGGTCCGGCGAGTCCTGCCGGAGCGGCTCCGTCGCCGACTGGACTCCGTACTCGACTCAGTCACCTTCACGGCCTCGCCGGGCGGGACGGCCGCTCCGGAGACCGCCGTCCTGCTCCCCATCGCCGACGCGGTGCGCCATCACCGGCCGGTCTCGATCCGGTACACCACCTCCGGTGGCCGGCGCAGCGAACGCACCCTGTACCCGTACGGGCTCGTCGCGCACTCGGGCAGGTGGTACGTGACGGGAAGGGACCTCTCGGTCGGCGAGGACCGGACGTTCCGCCTGGACCGCGTCGCCGACGCCCGGGTCCTGCCCGGCTCGTTCGAACCGCCCGACGGCCACGACCCGGCGGAGCGCGTCCTCACGACGCTCGCCACCGCCCCGTACCGGCATGAGGTGACTCTGCGGGTCCAGGGAACCGCCGAACAGATCCGCACCCGCCTGCCGGGCAGCGTCGCGAGCGTGACGGAGGCGCCACCCGCGAGCGTTACGGGTCCGGAGACGGAGGCGGATCCGGAGCCAGGGGCGGCGACGTCAACGGGGGCAGGGACAGGAACGGAGACGGGGCGCTGGTCGCGGGTCGAGATCCGCGCCGAGCGCCTCGACTGGCTGCCCGGCGCCCTCGCGTCGCTGGACCTCCCGTTCGTCGTCGAACGACCGGACGAGCTGCGCGACCTCGTCGCGGCCCTCGCCGGCCGGCTCATGGACGCGGCCCGGCACCGAGCGTGAGGCGCCGGGTCACCCGTCCTGGAAGACCGCTTCGGCCGTTGACGCGGTGACCGCGCGGGCGAGCCAGTGCCGGAGGACCTCGGGGTCACCGCATTCCATGATGCGCGTGCGCACGTCGTCGGAGACGTCGAGACCGCGCTGTTCCAGGACCAGCAGGACATCCAGGGCGCCCTGCTGCGCGCAGCCCTGCTCACGGCCCTGCTCACGACCTTCGTCGCGGATTTCTTCGGAGATGTACGACTTGTAGAAGGAGAGGTCCACGGCCACCAGGTTCCTCCAGAGGCGCTTGGCCGGGCGGTTGCCCATGCCCTGAGCGGTGAATTCGATGATGGGGGACGCGACGTCTTCGGGCGCGTCCTGCAACGCGGTGGACAGGGCCTTCAGCATCCCATTGATGACCGGTTCGGCGGCGTGTGTGATGGCCGCCAGACTGGCCGGCGCCAGGTCGGCTCGGGCCTCGTCCGGGTCGGTGATCACCGGCATGTTGTGCGGGCCGGCGACCAGAACGGCTGAGCGCCGGCGTCTGGGCGGCCAACAACCGTTTTCTCACCGGCGTGTTGACAGCCGAACCGCTGGTCAAGGCCGGACCGCCGCCCGAGCCGGTCACCGGCTGTGCCACCTTGCCCGGCTGGCCGAGCGGCGCGCACACGCGCGTGCCACCGGTGACGGCAGCGCGGAGACCGACGCCGATGTGCTGCTGGCCCGGCACCAGCGGCATGAGCACCGTGGCCGTCGGCTCTTCCGCTACGTACCGTTCACGATCGTCCAGGACCCCTCGGCGCTCCCCGAGTACCAGGCGCACCGCGTGTCCGGCGACGAAACCGACTGCGGTGCCACGTCCGGCCCGTGCCCCGCCCCGGCGGATGTCGAGGAGTGGCAGCGCGGGCACACGCAGGAGACCCGGCACACCCGCTACCGGCGCTGCTTCGCCGACTACGCGGTACTGGAGTGCCGCGCCTGAGCCGGGCGGCGTCCTCTGGTCCGCACGCTGGTCCGAACCCCCGGTTCACGCATCGTCGTCCGCCGACCGTGTCAGGTACGCGTGGTTGTCCTGGATGAGGCGGTCCAGCGCGTCCCTGGCGGCCGCGAGGCCGTCGATGGCCCCGGACAGCCGGGCCCGCTCGCGGGCCATGATCTCCAGCGCCTGCCGTGCCCCGTCCTCGCTCGGCTCGGACATGCAGGGCACCATCTCGGCGATGGTGCCGCTGGAGATGTCCGCCGCCAGGAAGGCCCGCACCAGGCGCACCCGCTGGACGTGCTCCTCCTCGTAGTGGCGCTGTCCGCTGGGCGAGCGGGAGCTGACGAGCAGGCCCTGCTCCTCGTAGTAGCGCAGCGAGCGGCGGCTGGCTCCCGTCCGGGCGGACAGTTCACCGATCCGCATGCCGAACTCCCCCATACGTTTGACCACTTGACCCTGACATTGATGTGAGCTTTTAGGTTAACTCCATGCTGAAGCTCATCTTCATGATCAACCGGGCCGAGGGAATGCCGTACGAGCGTTTCGTCGAGCACCACCGGGACCGGCACGCGCCGCTGTTCACCTCCATCCCGGAGGCGGAGCGCCATGTGCGCAAGTACACCGTGTCCCACCCGGTCCCCGCCGAGAACTACCCGGACCGGGCCTACGACGGCCTGACGGAGATCTGGTTCGAGGACTGGGAGAGCCACGACGCCTTCTTCGCCTCCGACAACTACCGGACACTGGTCCACCCCGACGAAGCACGCTTCATCGACATGGACTCGGTGGCCGTGATGGTCACCGAGGAGAAGCAGATCATCTGACGGACGACTCGACGGACGGACACGGACTCGGACCCGGCTCTCGCGGTGGCTGTCCTAGGCTGCGGGCCGTGACGCCAGACGACCGCCGTCTCCGCACCGTCGACCTGGCCCGGTCGGCCGGTCTCTCGACGCAGCAGATCCGCAACTACGAGGACGCCGGTGTCCTTCCCCCGGCCGGGCGGACCGAGTCCGGTTACCGCGTCTTCGGGGAGGTGCACCGGCACGCGCTGCTGACGTACCGGGCGTTGCGCAAGGGGTACGAGCCGCTGACGGCGACGCGGATCATGCGGGCGGTGCACGACGGGGACGTGCCCGGTGCGCTCGCCCTGGTGGACGCCGCGCACGCCGCCCTGCACGAGGAGCGCGTGTCGCTGCGGGCCGCGAGCGACGCGCTGGAGGCGCTCGCCCGGGGCGAGCCCGAGACGCTGACCCGCCCGGGCGGCGGCCTGCGCATCGGCGAGGTCGCCGCGCTGATCGGCGTACGGACGTCCGCGCTGCGGGTGTGGGAGGCGGCGGGGCTGCTCGCGCCCGGCCGGGAACGCGGCACCGGGTACCGCGTGTACGGTCCCGCCGACGTGCGCGACGCACGGGTCGTGCGCACGCTGCGCCGCAGCCACCACCTCTTCGACCAGATCCGCCCCGTCCTGGCCGGGCTGCGGCGCGAGGGCGGCGGCGAGGCCCTGCGGGCGGCGCTCGGGGCGCGCGGGCAGCTGCTCACCGCGCGGACCCGGGCGATGCTCGCGGGAGCGGGTGCCCTCCACGCCTATCTGGAGCGCACCGGCTCCGAGTGAACGACAGCACTCCGAACCGCCGTTCGAGAAGCCATCCGTTCCGTTGAACCGTGGCGACACATCACGTGCGCGGTCGCGGCCACGGCATTCCCTTGGTCGGGTCTGTTACACCTGCGAACGGAGACTCCCCTCGTGCGAATGACCGACATCCAGCGCTGCGAGATCCGGCCGGGGCGCCTCGTCGAGTGGACGCTCAGTCCCAGGACCCTCGACATCGCGGCGTCGTTGCCCGAGGACACCCGGCCACCGGCGTACATCCAGGAGTCGCACATCCGCACCGCCCGGTCGGTCCGCGAGGGCGGCCTGTCCGTGCCGACCTGGCTCGGCACGGCCTTCGACATCCCGGGCACGGTCGATCTCGACGTACTCCAGGAGGCGCTGCGGGCCTGGACCCTCCGGCACGAGACGCTGCGCAGCGGCTTCCGCTGGAGTGGTGCGGCCGGTGACCCGATGCGGCGTTTCACCCTCGACGCGGACGCCGTCTCCCTGCACCGCGAGGACGTCGGCGACTTCCCGGACGCCTCCGGTCTGGCCCGCCACCTCCAGGACCGCTTCGACCACGTCGCGGACGCGCTGCGCTGGCCGAACCTGATCTACGCGGCGGTCGTCCGCGACGACGGGGTCAGCGTCTACATGGCCTTCGACCACAGCAACGTAGACGCCTACTCCATCTACCGCATCCCCGCCGAGATCGACGAGTTGTACACGGCGGGCGTCGAGGGCCGGACCGTGCCGCGTCCGCCGGTCGGCAGCTACGTCGACTTCTGCGAGGCCGAACGGGCCGACGCGGACCGGATCGACGGCTCCCACGACATCGTCGCCCGCTGGCGGGAGTTCATCCGGCGGTGCGGGGGGCGGCTGCCGTCCTTCCCCGTCGACCTCGGCGTGGAGCCCGGCGGCGCGCTGCCCGAGCAACGCCTCCTGCGTGAACCGCTGGTGGACGCCGCCGACGCCGCCGCCTTCGAGGCGTACTGCCGTCCCTACGGCGGCAGCCTGATCGGCGTGCTGGCCGCCACCGCGCTCATCGTCCACGAGATCGGCGGCGCGCCCGTCTACCGCACGGTCGTGCCGTTCCACACCAGGTCGCGGTCCCAGTGGTCCCAGTCCGTGGGCTGGTACGTCGGCGGCGCACCGATCGAGATCCCCGTGGCGGGGGGCCAGGACTTCCCGAGTACCCTGCGCACCGTACGGGCCGAACTCCAGGCCAGCCGGCGGCTGTCCCGCATGCCGATCGACCGGGTGCTGCGCCTGCTCGGCACGGACTTCCGGCCCACGTCACCGGACCTGTACTCGATCGTGTCCTACGTCGACGCCCGCGACGTCCCCGGCTCCGGCCGCTGGCCGGACCGGACGGCGTACGCCCTGCTCAGGGTCTCGTACGGCGACCAGATGTGCGCGTGGGTCACCCGGCTCCCGGAGGGCCTGTGGTTCGCGAGCCGCTACCCGGACACCGACATGGCGCACAAGAACCTGCGCCTGTACGTCGAGCGGCTGCGGGACATCGTCACGGGCGTCGCACGTCCACGTCCCTAGGAATGCCGGCCGCCTTTTCGCACCTCTTATTGCGCCGCGCCATTACCTCTCTCACCCGTCAGGCTCGGCCAGAGTTTGCGAACCGCATCGGATGTGTAATGCTCCAACGTGTCGGAACCCGCAACCTTTTCCCTCGAGCCATTGACAAATCAATGTGCTTCGATTTGCGCTCGCAAGGAGCATGTAGTCCTCGGCGTCAGCCCGGGAAACAGCTATTTCCGGGTCGCTCTGCTCACTGATCTGCTTCGCTGGCTCAGCGACAATTTCGCGCGGGTGGACGTCGTCGTCCCGGACGCGGCACTGATCCACACCTTCACCGCTCTCGGCTACGCGCCCGAGCGGGCGGCCGGCAAGGTACGGGCCGAGATCAACGTGCTGCGCAACCGCGTCGTGCGTGCGTGGGCCGCCTCGGGCGGCCCACGCGGCGGCGACGGCGTCCACCTGATGTCCGAGCTCACCGACCGGGTCGCGTACCGGAACGCGCTGGCGCGGTGCGAGGCGGCGGTGCGCACGGACCCGGAGCTGCGGAGGGCCTGCCGGACCGCCAGCCGGGAGGTGCTGCTGTCCCGGCGTCCCGCGCGGGAGCCCGTCGACGAGGAGGTCGAGACAGGACTGCGCTATCTGCTCGCGGAACTGCCGTTCTTCGTCGCCTCGGCGGACATCTTCGACGTGCCGTCCTCCCTGACCTTTTACCACCGCCCCTTTCCCCTCGCCAATCTGATCTTTTCGAGACGCACACGACTTGCGGTCTCGGAACGGCAGGCCTATGCGCTCGTCCGGCCCGTCGACCTCTCCCCCCTCCCCCTCAGAACCACGACACGGTAAGGGAATCCACCCATGAGCATCGAGGCGCTCACCCACCCCGATCCCTACGCCAATCTCGCGGCGTCGTACGACCGGCTGGCCGAATGGGCCGTCACCGAACAGCAGGAATCCGCGCGCGGCCACATGGCCGATTTCCTCCAGGCGTTCTGGAAAACCAAGCCCGGCCCGGTGCACCGGGTGCTGGAACTGTGCTGCGGTACCGGCCTGATGCTCGCCGAACTCACCCGGCGCGGCTACGCCATGACCGGTCTCGACCGGTCACCGGCGATGCTGGAACAGGCCAGGCGGCGGCTGGGCGAGGACACCGTCCTGATCCGGTCCGAACTGCCGGAGATCCCGGACGGCATCGGCGGGTTCGACGCCGTCATCAGCGCCGCCGGAGGGTTCAACTACCTCTCGGAGCGGCGGATCGACGCCACCCTCGCCGCCGTGGCCCGCCTGCTCCCGCCCGGCGGGACGTTCGTCTTCGACGTCTACGGCCAGGGGTTCTTCACCAAGCTCTTCGACCCGTCCGCACCGCGCGTCATGGCGCTGGAGATGGAGGACACCTCCTACATCTGGACGTTCACCACGGCGGCCGGCGACGCCCACTACGACATGGCCTACAGCCAGTTCCACCGGGACGAGAACGGCACCGGGGACTCCTGGGTCCGCACGCGGGACCTGCACCGCTTCTACAAGCTGCCGCACGACACCGTCCGCCGTCTGGCCGCCGAGCACGGCTTCACCGAGGCCGAGGTCCACGACAACTACACGTCCGCACCCTCCGGCCCGCACACGCTGTACGACACCTGGACCCTCACCCGGGGCACCGGATGACCGCCGCGGACATCCGGGCGGCGAACCTGGGCGACCCGGAGCTCCGCCGCGCCTACGCGGCGTGCGAGTCCTTCCTCCGGCGCAACTTCGTGAAGCACTACTTCCTGCTCCGGCAGTTGCTGCCTCCCGGAAGACGCCCCTACTGGGACGCGGTGCTCACGTTCTCCATCCACGTCGACACCCTCATCGACGACGCCCGTGTGCCGGTCGCGGAGCGCGTCACCCGCTACGACGCCTACCTCCGCGACCTGTTCGCCCTCCTGGACGGGGAGGACCCCTGGACCGGCCCGCCGCAGTCACGCCAGGACGACCTCGGCCGGACCTCCGCCCGCGCCTTCGCGCACTTCACCCGCGTCTGGGACATCCCCCGCAGCTCCGTCCAGCTGGCCGCGACGAGCATCGCCGCCGATCTGCACGTCACCGAATACGCCTCGTTCCCGGATCTGGAGCGGCACATCCGCAGGACCGGCGGCGAGTACAACCTGTGGCTCAACGCGCTGCTCGGCCCCCGCGCCCACCACAGCGAGGAGGCCAAGGAACACGCCATGGCCGCCATCCTCGGCCTCCAGCTCACGGACAACCTCCGCGACCTCCGCGAGGACCTCGCGGACGGCCGGCTCTTCCTCCCCCTCGCCGACCTCCGGGCGTTCGGGATCGACCGCGCCGAGCTGGAGGCGGCGGCCCGGGACCGCCGCATGACCGACAGACTGCGCGACCTGGCACGCTTCGAGGCCGAACGCGCGCGTGGCTACCTGGACAGAGCCGCCGACTGGTGGCGCTGGGCGGACGCCGGCGCCCGGGAGCTGCCCCGGCAGTACGTGCGCATGGCCGGGTACATCCTGCGCCAGGTCGCCCACTCCCGCCACGACGTCTTCCACGCCCCCGCCCTCCGAGGGCGGCTGGCCTGCATGACCTCCTCGGGCGCCAGCCTCACCCTCGGCTACGCCCGCAGGGCGGCCGGCCGCCGCTTCACGTCCCCCGGGAACACGGCGGGCCGCACGCACACCCCGGAAGGGAACCGCCCGTCATGATGCCGGACCAGCTGGACACCATCGGGGACTACTACGACTCCCACGCCGGGCTGGCACACGCGGTGCTGGGCACCCGGGCCATGCACAAGGGCTACTTCACCGGCGCCGGGGACCCCGCCACGTACGCCGAGGCCGCCGACCGCCTCACCCGGACGGCCGGACGACGGCTCGGGCTCGGCCCGGACCACGCCCTGCTCGACATCGGGTCCGGCGCGGGCCAGCCGGCGGTGCTCCTGGCCGAGGAGACGGGGTGCTCCGTCACGGGCGTCGACGCCACCCCCGGCCAGGTGGCCGCCGCGCGGCGACTGGCGGCGGGCGCGACGGCCCCGGACCGGATCTCCTTCGAGACCGGTGACGCCAGGCAACTGCCCCTCCCCGCGGACTCCTTCGACCGCGTCCTGATGATGGAGGTCGTCTCCCACCTGCCCGACACCCTCGCCGAGGGCAAGGCGGCGGCGTTCGCCGAAGCGGCCCGCTGCCTGCGCCCCGGCGGCCTGCTGGCCCTGGTGGACATGGTCCTGCCGCCCGGGGACGGTGAGCCGGAGGGCGGGGGCTGGATGGACGACGTACCCTCCGTGCACCTCAGCACCCGGCGACGACTCCTCGGACTCCTCACCGCGGCCGGGTTCGACATCCTCGAAGTCGAGGACCTCGACCGGAACACGTGCCACAGCGGCCCCCGGGCCCGGCGGGAGTTCGACAGCCGCCGCCCGGTCCTGGCCGACACCTACGGACCCGACGCCGTCGAGCGGATCGCCCCGGTCATGGAGCAGGTGGCCGAGGCCGACGAGCACCTCGGCTACGTCCTGATCACCGCCCGGGCACGACCGAGGCCGGCCCCCTGACACACGTCGGGGAGACCGGCCTCGGATGCCGCCCGGTTCAGAAGCCCACGGACTGGAGGGCGCCCAGGCCCACGTCCGCGTAGGAGTGCTTGCCGGAGACGAAGATGTTGACGCCGTAGTAGTTGAACAGCCAGCAGGCGAAGGCGGCCAGCGCCAGGTAGGCGGCCTTGCGGCCCTTCCAGCCGGCGGTGGCGCGGGCGTGCAGGTAGCCGGCGTAGGCGACCCAGGTGATGAACGACCAGGTCTCCTTGGGGTCCCAGCCCCAGTAGCGGCCCCAGGCGTCGCCCGCCCAGATCGCGCCCGCGATGATCGTGAACGTCCACAGCGGGAAGACGGCGGCGTTGACGCGGTAGGCGAACTTGTCGAGCGAGGCGGCGGCGGGCAGCCGGTCCAGGACCGAGCTGGCGAAGCGGCCGGGGGTGCCGCCGTTCGCGAGCTTGTTCTCGAAGCTGTCCTTGAACAGGTACATGATCGTGGCGACCGCGCCGACGTAGAACACCGCGCCGCAGAAGATCGCCGTGGAGACGTGGATGTACAGCCAGTACGACTGGAGCGCGGGCACCAGCTGGTCGCTGGCGGTGTAGAGGACCTTGACGGCGATACCGAGGTCGAGGAGGACCGTGGTGATCAGGGGGAGGCCGAGCCAGCGGACGTTCTTCTTCAGGGCCAGCAGCAGGAGGTACACGCCGACGGCGACCGTCGTGAACGTGATGTTGAACTCGTACATGTTGCCCCACGGCGCCCGCTGCACCGACAGGGCGCGGGTGAGCACGCCGCCGGCCTCGATCGCGAAGGCGAGCACGGTGAGCGAGATGGCGATCCGGCCGTAGAGGTCGCCCTTCTCGGTGCCGCCGTGCGCTCCCGGCCCGTCGGGCACGTCGCGGGTGCCGGTCGCGGCACGGACGACGACCTTCGGCCGCTCCAGTACGGCGGTGCCGCCGGCCTTGTTCACGGTGACGGCCGGGGCGGTCTTCGCCTTCGCCTCACCGTTCGCGGTGAGCGCGGCGGCGGTGCGGCCGACCTTGCTGCGGCTGCCGAAGGTCCACTCGGCGATGTACGCGAGGAAGGCCAGCGTGTAGACCGCCATCGCGGAGTAGATCAGCGTGTTGCTGGTGTTCGCGAGGTTCTCGTTGGTCGCGGCGGCCAGCTCGGTTGCGGCGGCGAGAGTCACTTCTCAGCCCCTTCGGCAGGTACGACGTGGGTGTCGGGGGAATCGGGGGTGTCGTCGTCGTTCATCGGCGCGTCGGGTGCGTCGGGCACGTCGGGCGTGTCGGGCGCGTTTGGCGCGTCGCCCGGTGCGTCGGGGGCCCGCTCGTACAGGATCCCGGCGAGGTCGCCGAGCTCCTCGGGGACCTTCGCGGACTCGCTGCGTCCGAGGCCGGCCATCTCGACGACCGTGACACCGTCGGCGCCCTTGACGGCCCGCACCCAGACGCGGCGGCGCTGGATGAACAGGGAGCCGGCGAGGCCGAGGATGGCGGCGACGGCACCGGCGAGCGCCCAGCCGCTGGCGGGCTGCTGGGTGACCTGGAAGCCGGCCCACTCCTGGACGCCCTCGAAGGTGACCGTCCCCGCGCCGTTCGGGAGCGTCATGGTCTCGCCGACCTTGAGCTGCTTCTTGAACAGCTCGCCGTCGGAGTCCTTGAACTCCTCCAGGTTGGTCTTGTCGAGCTGGTAGATGCTCTTCGAGAAGCCCGCGTCGACGCCGAGGTCGCCGTGGTAGGCGGAGAGCGCGAGCATCGGGTTCACCAACGCCGGGAACGTCGAGAGCATCGTGCTGCCCTCGCCGCCGTAGGTCGGCAGGAAGAAGGCGTTGAAGCCGAGCTGTTCCCGCTCGCCCTCGGCGTTGCGGTAGCCGTCGCGGACCATGACGGCGCCGGAGGAGGTGACGTTGGAGTCCAGCGGCAGCAGGGCGGTCGCCTCCTTGTCCATGACGACCTTGCCCCTGGCGTCCCTGACGGTGAGGACGGGCGCGTAGCCGTGGCTGACGAGGTAGACCTTCGAGCCGTCGATCTCCAGCGGCTCGTTGACCTTGATGGTGGTCGCCTTGTCCGTGCCGTAGGCGCCTTCGGCGTAGTCGACCGTGGCCTCGTAGATGCGCGGGGTGCCGCGGTTCGGGCCGGTCGGCTCGTAGGTGCCGTGGAAGTCCTTCAGGGTGAAACTGAAGGGGGCGAGGTCGTGGTCCGGGTCGAAGAGGTTGCCGGACTTGAAGTCGTCGTACTGGGTGAGCGTGTTGGAGAAGCCGTCGCCCTCCACGATCAGCTTGTTGCCCTCGTACTTGAACAGCTGGCCCCAGGCGAAGGCGATCAGCATCACGATCAGCGCGATGTGGAAGAGCAGGTTGCCGGCCTCGCGCACGTAGCCCTTCTCGGCGGCGACGGCGTCGCCGACGGTGTGGGCGCGGAAGCGGCGCTTCTTCAGCAGCGCGAGCGCGGCCTCGCGGACCTGCTCGGGCTCGGCCCCGGTGCGCCAGGTGGTGTACGCGGGCAGCCGGGTCAGGCGCCGGGGGGCGCCGGGCGGCCGGCCGCGCAGCTGGCCGACGAACTGCCAGGTGCGCGGGACGATGCAGCCGATGAGGGAGACGAACAGCAGGATGTAGATCGCGGAGAACCACACCGAGCTGTAGACGTGGAAGAGGCCGAGCTTGTCGTAGAGGGGCCCGAGGAGGTCGTGGTTCTCACGGAACTCCTCGACCTTCACCTCGTCGACGCCGCTCTGCGGGATCAGCGAGCCGGGGATCGCGCCCAGCGACAGCAGCAGGAGCAGCAGCAGCGCCACCCGCATCGAGGTGAGCTGCCGCCAGAACCAGCGGGCCCAGCCGACGACGCCCAGGGAGGGGAGGCTGGGGGCCTCCTCCTTGGGGGCGGTGGAGAGCTGGGAGCCGGCGGCGCCGAGGTCCTGGTCCTCGCCGGTCGCCGGGGTGTCCGTCGGGGTCTTGCCCGTGGTGGTCTTGCTCATCGGTCAGATCCCTACAGTGAAGCCGTTGGACCAGGTCTGCATGTCCTGCACGATGCTGTCCCACACGCCGGTCAGCAGCAGCAGTCCGGTCGCGATCATCATGACGCCGCCGATCCGCATCACCCACACATAGTGGCGCTTGATCCAGCCGAAGGCGCCGAGCGCCTTGCGGAAGGCGACCGCGGCGAGCACGAAGGGCAGGCCGAGGCCGACGCAGTAGGCGACGGTCAGTACGGCGCCGCGGCCGGCCGTTCCCTGGTCGGCGGAGAGCGCCAGCACGGAGGCGAGGGTCGGGCCGATGCAGGGCGTCCAGCCGATGCCGAACAGCGCGCCCAGCACGGGGGCGCCGATCAGGCCGTTCACGGGCTTCTTGTGGAAGCGGAACTCGCGCTGGGTGAACCAGGGCAGCAAACCCATGAAGAAGACGCCCATGAGGATCATGAGCACGCCCAGCACCTTGGTCAGGACGCCCTGGTTCTCCTGGAGCGTCTGGCCGAAGTAACCGAACAGCGCACCGCTGGAGACGAACACGGCGGTGAACCCGAGGACGAAGAGCGACGCGCCCGCGACCATCCGGCCGCGCCGGGCCTCGGCCAGATCGGTGCCGGTGACCCCGGTCACGTAGGAGAGGTAGCCGGGGACGAGCGGCAGGACGCAGGGCGAGAAGAAGGAGACGAGGCCGCCGAGCAACGCGATGGGCAGGGCCACCAGCAGGGCGCCGTTGAGCACCGTGCCGTTGGTGCCCGCCACGGCGAGCGTGGACAGTGCGCTCACGTCACTTCTCCGACTCGCCGGACCCGCCGGACCCGCCCGACTCGCCCGTGAGGAACGGGTCGAGCATCTTGCGGAGCTTCTCCTCGCTCAGCGCCTGGAGGGTGCGCGCCGCGACCTTCCCCTCCCGGTCGATGATGAGCGTGGAGGGGATGGCCTGCGGGTTGAGGGTGCCCTTCTCGAAGCGGAGCATCAGCTTGCCGGTCGGGTCGTACAGGCTCGGGTAGCTGACCCCGAACTCCTCCTCGAAGGCCTTCGCCGGGCCGGTGGAGGTGTCGCGGGTGTTGATGCCGACGAACTCGACGCCCTGGTCCTTGACGTCCTGGTAGACCTTCTCGAAGTTCTTGGCCTCGGCGCGGCAGGGCGGGCACCAGGAACCCCACACGTTGAGCACGACGACCTTGCCCTTGTAGTCGTCGACGTCCAGGTGCCCCCCGTCGACCGTCTCGCCGGACAGGTCGGGGGCGTCGGCCCGCTCACCCTTGTCGGCGGTGGAGATGCCGTCCGCACCGGTGACGAAGCCCGTCTGGCCGCCTCCGCCGGACGTCCCTCCGGAACCGCAGGCGGACACGAACAGCGCGACCGCGGCGGCGCCCGTGGTCAGGGCGACACGGCGACGGGCGCGGGCGGTGGTGCGGGCGCGGTTCGAGCGGTTCGAGCGGTTCGAGCGCAGGGGGGCGCTGCTGGCGGCACTCATGTGAAAAGTTTCGCATGTCCGTTCCGGGGATCTTGCGCGCCCCCCTCACGGGCGGAAACCCGCATTTCAGGCGGCGTTTGCGGCAGGTGTCGAGGCGCTCGCGCCGGTCTCCTTGAGAAAGGCGTTCCAGCCGCCGGCCGGCCGCTGCCCCACCTCGACGGTACGGAGTTTGGCGAGCACCTCGGGCTTCTGCACGTCCAGCCAGTCGGTGAACTGGCGGAAGGAGACGAGCCTGATGTCCTGGCCGCTCCCCTTCTCCTTCTCCCGCGCGATGTGCTCGAGGGTGTTCTCGACGGCGTCCATGTAGATGCCGCCGTTCCACTCCTCGAAGTGGTTGCCGATGAAGAAGGGCGCCCGGTTCGACTCGTACGCCCGCTTGAATCCCGATATGTACGCCTGGGTGGCCTGTTCGCGCCAGCCCGGGTAGTTGTGCGCGGGCGCCTTGGTCGAGTTGACCGACTGGTTGGCGAGGATGTTGTAGTCCATGGACAGCACCTCGAAGGAGTGGCCGGGGAAAGGTATCTGCTGCAACGGCAGGTCCCAGATCCCGTCCTTCTTCGCCGGCCACACCTGGCGGCCGCCGGGCGAGGAGGCGTCGTAGCGCCAGCCGAGCTCGCGGGCGGTGGGCAGCAGGTTGTCCTGGCCGAGCAGGCAGGGCGTACGTCCCCCGACGAGCTCCTTGTCGTAGTCGAAGGGCAGCGACGGCAGGTCGGTCCAGCCGGTGTTGGTCCGCCACTCCTTCACGAAGGACTTCGCCTGGTCGATCTCGCTGCGCCACTGCGCCGGCGTCCAGTTGCCGACCGTGCCGCCGCCGCCGCAGAAGTGGCCGTTGAAGTGCGTGCCGATCTCGTGGCCGTCCAGCCAGGCCCGGCGCACTCCCGCGAGCGTGTCCTTGATGTGGGCGTCGGTGAGGTAGCCGATGTCGGAGGCGCCGCGCGGGTTGTTCGGCGGGTCGTAGAGGCGCTTCTTCGACTCGGGCAGCAGATACAGGCCCGAGAGGAAGAAGGTCATGTGCGCGCCGTGCTCCCGGGCGAGGTCGAGGAAGCGCGGGAAGAGACCGTTGCCGACCTCCCCGGCCCCGTCCCAGGAGAAGACGACGAACTGCGGCGGGGTCTGACCGGGCTCCAGCGGCACGGGCGCGTCCGGCTGGTGGGGCTGCTTGCCGGTGTACGACGTGGAGCCGTCGCCGATGGGTTTCGCGGGGGCCTTGTCACTGCCGGAAGGCGAGGGCTGTCCGGAACCGCCGGCCCGGCGGGAGCCGCCCGGCGATGTGTCGGAGCCGGAACCGCAGCCCGCGAGCCCTGCCGCGGCCGCGGCGCCCGCGCCGAGTCCGAGCATGCCCCTGCGGGTGAGAGTGCGGGGGGAAGTGCGCATCGCAACCTCGTTCGTCGCGTCCTCTGGTGGTCACTCGGTCAGAGGACGGGACGAACGTGCGGGTTCCGGAAATTCGTGCGGATTCCGTAACGGGTGTCCCGTACAGCCGGTTGTGCGGCCGTACGGGACGGACGGGATGCGGCGGGCGGGGCGGTGTGCAGTGGGCGGGCGTCGGCCGAACCCGGCGGCCGTGTGGGGTGGGCCGCCGACCCACCGGGTGGGCCGCCGACCCACCGGGTGGGCCGTCGACCCACAGGGGGGCGTCGACCCACGGGGGGCGTCGATCCGCGGGGGCCTTCAGGCCCCGTAGGCCTTGCCCTGCCCCTTGACCGGCTTGGCCCCCGCGAGGAGGTGGGCCGGGACGAGGTCGCGGGCGGGCTCGGTGTAGCCGACGGAGACGATCCGGTCTCCCTGGTACGTGAACGTCGTCAGCGACGCCAGCGTGCACTGCCGCTTGCGCGGGTCGTGCCACAGTCGCCGCCGCTCGACGTACGACCGCAGGATCCAGATCGGCAGCTGGTGGCTGACGACCACGGCCTCGTGCCCGCGGGCCCGGTCCCTGGCCGCGTCCAGCGCGCCCATCATCCGCACGACCTGGTCGACGTACGGCTCTCCCCAGGACGGCTTGAACGGGTTGACCACGTGCCTCCAGTTGGCGGGCCGGCGCAGCGCGCCGTCGCCGATGCCGAAGGTCTTGCCCTGGAAGACGTTGCCGGCCTCGATGAGCCGTGTGTCGGTGGCGAGGTCGAGTCCGTGCGCCTTCGCGATCGGCGTCGCCGTCTCCTGCGCCCGCTCCAGCGGGGAGGCCACGACGTACGTCACGTCACGGGGGGCGAGGTGCTCGGCGACCCGGTCGGCCATGCGCCGGCCCAGGTCGGAGAGGTGGTAGCCGGGCAGGCGGCCGTAGAGGACGCCGGAGGGGTTCTCCACCTCTCCGTGCCGCATCACGTGGACGACGGTGATGTCGTCCTTCGCCCCGGCCTTCGCGCCGCCCTCCGTCTCACCCTTCATCTCGTCCTTCACCTCACCCTTCTCCGCGTCCTTCTCCGCGTTACTCTTCTCGTCCTTCTTCTCCCCTGCGCTCACGCGGTCGCCTCCGCCGCCGCGCGGGCCGCCGCGGGAAGGGCGTCGGCGATGCGCTGGACGGCGCGCTCGTCGTGCGCGGTGGAGACGAACCAGGACTCGAAGGAGGACGGCGGCAGGTAGACGCCGTTCTCCAGCAGCGAGTGGAAGAAGGCGGTGAAGCGGAAGGACTCCTGCGCCTTCGCGTCCTCGTAGTTGCGCACGGGCCCGTCCGTGAAGAAGACGGAGAACATGTTGGAGGCGGTCTGCAGCGTGTGCGCGACGCCCTCCTTGCTCAGCGCCTCGGTGACGAGGCCCTGGATCCGCGCGGACACGGCGTCGACGGTCTCGTACGCGGCATCGTCGAGGAGCCGCAGCTGGGCGAGACCGGCGGCGGTGGCGACCGGGTTCCCGGAGAGGGTGCCGGCCTGGTAGACGGGCCCGGCCGGGGCCAGGTGCGCCATGACGTCGGCACGCCCGCCGAACGCGGCGGCGGGGAACCCGCCACCCATGACCTTGCCGAAGGTCATCAGGTCGGGGACGACGCCCTCGACCCCGTACCACCCGGCACGGCTGGTCCGGAACCCGGTCATGACCTCGTCGGAGACGAACAGCGCACCGCCCGCCGCGCAGGCGTCCTTCAGCCCCTGGTTGAACCCGGGCAGCGGTGGCACGACGCCCATGTTGCCGGGCGAGGCCTCCGTGATCACGCAGGCGATCTCGCCGGGGTGGGCGGCGAAGGCGGCGTGCACGGCGTCGATGTCGTTGTACGGCAGGACGATCGTGTCGCTCGCCTGCGCGCCGGTGACGCCGGGGGTGTCGGGCAGCGCGAAGGTGGCGACGCCGGAACCGGCGGCGGCGAGCAGCGAGTCGACGTGACCGTGGTAGCAGCCGGCGAACTTGATCACCTTGGTGCGCCGCGTGAACCCGCGGGCGAGCCGGATGGCCGACATGGTGGCCTCGGTCCCGCTGGACACCAGCCGCACCTGCTCCAGCGGGGCGACCCGCTCGACCATCGCCTCCGCGAGCGCGACCTCGCCCTCGGCGGGCGTGCCGAACGACGTCCCGCGCGCGACCGCGTCCTGCACGGCGGCGATCACCTCGGGGTGGGCGTGCCCGAGGATCATCGGCCCCCAGGAGCAGACGAGGTCGACGTACTCCCGGCCGTCGGCGTCGGTCAGGTACGGCCCGGTGCCGGACACCATGAACCGGGGCGTTCCGCCCACGGCCCGGAAGGCCCGCACCGGAGAGTTCACGCCGCCCGGCGTGACGGCCGCCGCACGGTCGAACAGAGCCTGCGAGGCCGGTGCTTCGTATGGATATGCCAGTTCGCTCATGACCTGCGACTTCTCCGACCTTCTCGACCTTCTCCGACGTATCGGACCCTTGCGGCGGACCCTGCCCGGGCCCCACTCGGGCCCCGCTCGGCCTCCGGTTGCCCAGGGTGACCTCATCAGGGTAGACAACCCGCCCGACCGCTGCGCCGTCTGCCAGACTGGAGCCCATCCACGCAGCTCAAGCGGGCGGCGCGGAGAGGGGCTGCCGGCGTCCTGCGGACATATGACGGACATATGTTTCACCGCACGTTTCGGCGAGCGGCCGTGGGGGAGGTCACTGACACGATGATCGGGTTGCGCGGCGGGGGCCACGCGTCCTAGAAAAGCAGTCGGGTGGAGATATGCATCGCGGTGGCGGACTGGGCGAGGGGACCGACGACCTGGGTCCTCGACGTGCCCGGCGGGGAAGGCACCGACGCGAGGCGGAGGAAGCGACCGAAGCACGTCAGACACACGGCACACCGAGCGAGCCCGACGGGCTCGGCCGACGCGCCGACCGGCTGGGGGCGGGGAGCAGGAATGGTGGTCGGGTGGGGGTGACCTACAAGTACTTCGGCGCGCCCGACGGCGCGACCGCGGCCCGCGTCCCGATCTCGATGCGCCCCGAGGAGCTCGGCGGCGACGAGCTCGGGATGAACGGCATGTTCACCAAGATCAAGCCGGAGACCATGGCCGCCATGGTCCTCACCGGCATCGAGGGCGTACCCCTGCACAAGGTCCCCCCCCTGGAACTGGTCGTCCTGCACCCCGACTACGCGGTCGTGAAACTCCCCATGACCGTCGTCGACCCCCTGCGCGGCATCGGCGAGGAGGCGGTCGGCGCGGCGGCCTTCATCTGGTCGACGGTGCCGGACCGGGGCGGGCCGCGGGACGCGTTCAACGTGTACCAGTTGCTGCACGAGTGGCAGGACTTCTCGCACCGGCTGCATGAGGCGGGGCATCAGCCGTACTGCCTGGTGTGGCCCTGAGCTGGGGTTTCGAGGGTTTCGGGCGGGGTCTTCGGGCCTCGCCCTTTTGCTTGCCGGGGAGGGGGCCGTCAGGCGGCCAGGGCACATTGGTTTTGTTGGGGGCGCTGATGTGCCCCGGGTGGCGGCCGGTCCGCTCGCTCGGTTGACCCACCAGAGGGAACCATGCGGCCTGCGGGCGTGAGCGGTGGCTGGAAAGCACCGACGCTGAACAGACTGGGAGCCACGTCTGCGCTCGTCGCCCGAGAACGGGGTACCCCGGCGGCGCGAGTCCCCCCTCGGCCCCAGGAGGCACGCCCCATGACGTTCAATCCGCTGGAACAACGGGGTATCCCGTTGGACCGCCAAGTTCGCAGCTGGCGTGAGCTGAACGTGGCTCCGATCGACCCGGACCACTGCGACCCGTACACCCGGTGCCGGATCATCACGATGAACGGGATCGAGGTGGAGGCGATCCTGTTCAGTCACCAGCTCGCCCGGCACACGGTCGATCCGGAGATCAAGCGTCAGCTGGCGCGGGTGCGCTACATCGAGGCGCAGCAGCAGAAGGTCGTGAACTGGCTGCTGCCGGGTGTCTCCTCGGTGCTGGAGACGACGATCGCGTACGAGCAGGTGGCGGTGGACCTGACGGCGTGGGTGGCGCGGATGGAGCCGGATCCGTACCTGAAGCAGGCGTACCAGTTCGGGGTGCTGGAGGACTTCGACCACCTGTACCGGTACGCGAACCTGTACGAGATGATCGAGCACCGCAAGGCGGAGTCGATCGTCGACGGCCTGACCGAGGTCATGCCGGGAAGGCCCACCCGGTTCCACCACCGCGACCCGGTCGACAACGTCCGCGACCCGTACGCCAAGGACGAGACGGACCCGCTGTCGAAACTGCACGCGCTGACGATCATGTCGGCGGAGCAGCAGACCATGAACTTCTACATGAACACCGGCCCCACCTACATGGAGCCGATCGCCCGTCAGCTCTACCAGGAGATCGGGCTGATCGAGGAGGAGCACGTCACCCACTACGAGTCCCTCGTGGACCCGGGTGAGACGTGGTGGGAGCAGCTCGTCAACCACGAGTACAACGAGTGCTACCTGTACTACTCCTTCATGGAGCAGGAGAGCGACCCCAGGGTCAAGGCGATCTGGGAGCTGCACCTGAACATGGAGCTGGAGCACCTGCACGCCGCCTGCGACCTGATGCGCCGCCACGACGGCCGCGACCCCGCCTCGGTGCTGGCCCCCGAGCTGCCCAACGTGCTCACCTTCGAGCCGAACAAGGGTTACCTGCGCGAGCTGCTGGACACGCAGATGGACCTCACGACGCTTGGTGCCGGCTACGTGCGGGAGGCGCACGAGCGGTTCGAGAAGATGCAGGAGCAGATCCACGGCGGCGAGGCACCGCCGAGCGACCGGGTCATGACCGAGCACGATGAGATGTTCGGCCGTGAGTACCGCGTCCAGACCGAGGGCGAGCACCCCGACCCGACGCAGCGCGAGAAGTAGGGGAGGCCGAGATGTCCGAACTGCACACCCCCCACGCCGGGGACGACATGGCCAAGGACGACGACGTCGTCTCCCTGCTGATGCGCCAGCACGGCGACATCCGCAACCTCTTCGACGAGGTCGAGGCGGCCACGGGCGAGGAGCGCCGGGATGCCTTCCGGCGGCTGGTGCGGTTGCTGGCCGTGCACGAGACCGCCGAGGAGGAGGTCGTTCACCCCTTCGCCCGCAAGGGCTTCCCCGGCGGCGAGCAGGTGGTGAAGGACCGTCTCGCCGAGGAGAAGGCGGCCAAGGAGACGCTGGCCGCCCTCGACGAGATGGACACCGACGACCCGAAGTTCATGCCGCAGCTGCTCAAGCTGCGCAAGGACGTCCAGGAGCACGCGCGGGCCGAGGAACGGTACGAGTTCACCCACATCCGCCGCAGCACCGACGTCACCAACCTTGCCGCGATGGCCAAGGCCATCAAGGCCGCCGAGGCGATGGCACCCACCCGGCCCCACCCGGGCGTGGAGTCCGGGGCGAAGAACATGGCCCTCGGACCGGTCGCCGCGCTCATGGACCGCACCAAGGACACCGTCCGTAGGGCCATGGGCAAGGGCTGACTCCGCGCCCTCCTGGCCAGCCGGGGCATCCACCCGGGCGGCCGGGGGGGGCGGAGCCGGCGTCCCGACCCGGCCGCTGTTTGCCCCCTGCCCCCCGGGGGACCCTGCGCCCATGAGCCAGAAGCCAGGTCGTCGCCGTATGGGCCAGAACCGGATGCTGTGGCTGCTCGACGTCCTGGAGCGTGATCCCAGGGCGGACGCGGCGATCGACAAGCTCACCAAGGGCGTGCGGGCGCTTCCGCTGGGCCGGGCCCGAGACGCGTTGCACGGCAGGTGGCTCGGCCATCCCGTGCACCCCCTGATGGTCCAGGTGCCGGTCGGCAGCTGGATGTCCGCCGCCGTGCTCGACCTGTGGCCCGGCCGCACCCGGGAGGCCGGCCTCCTGGTGGGGGTCGGGCTGGCGGCGGCCGTTCCGGCCGCGTTGGCGGGCGCGGTCGACTGGGCCGAGCTGCACCGGCAGCAGACCCGGGTGGGGCTGGTGCACGCCGTGGCCAACACGGCGGCCGTGGGACTGTACGGCGCCTCGCTCCTGTGCCGCCTCACCGGACGGGCCACAGCGGGCCGCGCCTACGGCTTCCTCGGGCTGACGGCGGTCGGCCTGGGCGGCATGCTGGGCGGCCACCTCGCCTACCGGCAGGCTTCCGGAGCCAACCACGCCGAAGAGGTACCGCACGTCGTCAGCGAAGGCTGGCACCGGGTCGGCACGGTGGACGAGTTCCCCGCCGGCCGGCCCGTGCGGCGTGCCGTGGACGACGTGCCGGTCCTGGTGGTGCGCGAGACCGGCGGCACCTTCCACGCACTGGCCGACCGGTGCAGTCATCTGGCGGGCCCGCTGTCCGAGGGCACGGTCGCCGACGGGTGTGTCGAATGTCCCTGGCACGGCAGCGTCTTCCGGCTCTCGGACGGCTGGAACGTCCGGGGCCCCGCCACCGCGCCCCAGCCCGCCTTCGACACCCGTGTCGTCGAGGGACGCGTGGAGATCAGGCTGTGCGGTGAGGGTGAGACGGAGGGACCGGACCCGGATCGAGCGGCCGTGGCGCAGGAGCGGACAGGAGAGAACGAAGGTCATGGACACGGCATCTGACGGCCGTCTCACGGAGCGGCTGAGGCGACGGCTGCGACGCACCGAACACACCTACTCGGCGGGAGAGGACCGCCCGCTGCGCGGCTACGCGGCGGCCATGACGGCTTTCGGTGTCTACACGGCGGGGTGGGCGGCGGTGGTCAGGATGCGCGGTCGTCCGCTGCCGGACCGGCCCGAGCTCTGGGACGTGGCACTGACGGCGGTGGCGACGTTCCGGCTGAGCCGGCTGCTGAGCAAGGCGTCGGTGACGAGTCCGCTGAGGGCTCCCTTCACCACGTTCCAGGGCCCTGAGGGACCGGCCGAGCTGCACGAGGAGGCGCGGTCCGAGGGGGCCAAGGACACGGTCGGCGAGCTGGTGACGTGCCCGTTCTGCATGAGCGTCTGGGTGGCCTCGACCCTCACCGCCGGACAGCTGCTCTGGCCGCGCGCCACCCGCACCGCCATGGGGGCGCTCACCGCGCTGGCCGGCGCGGACGCCCTGCACCTGGCGTACAGCGCGCTGGTGGCCAAGACGACCGGCGACTGATTACACCGCGCCCGCCCGACCGCCTCGCGGCCGCGCGAGCGCACGTGGCGGTCACCGCCCCCGGGGCAGAGGTCCCACGTCGGATCGGCGGCCGGGGCGCATCGCCGCGTGCCGCTGCCCGGGACCGGGGCCCGACCGGGCGGCCAGGGCGTCGGCGACCGCGCCGGTGACGAAGGCGTACACCGTCTTGTGCAGCAGGTCGACGGCGAGTTCGCGGCGGGGCCAGGTCTGGGGCGGGGCACCGACGCCGGTGGCGTTCTCCAGGATCTGGTCGGAGGTGACCCGGACGACGGCGAACTTCCCCGACGACCAGGGCCCGCGCAGCCCGGCCTGCGCCATCACCGACCGCAGGACCCCGAGGAGGGCGCCCTGCCCCGCGTGCATGGCCAGGTTCACCAGCACCGGCTGACGCCCGGAGTACTCCCGCATTCCGGTCAGGCGTTCCAGTGTGCGGGCGGGGACGTGGGAGTCGGGCCGGTCGGTCAGCCGTTGCTCCGCCTTCTCGCCCAGCGTCATCACCAGCACTCCGGTCGTACCGGCCAGCAGTCCCTGCCACAGTGCGCGCTTCATCATGTGGCGGCGAGTACCCAGCGCGCCTCGGCTCACCTGCTCCCCGGCCTCGGGCGGAGACGGGCCGTCCGGGTCCGCACAGCGGGGGGCGGCCGGGTCCGCTCAGCGGGCCACCGTGCACAGCGCACTGCTGACGGCGGCCGCGCAGGCCAGCAGGGCCGATGCCCAGGCACCGTGGCGTCTGAGCAGGTCGCGTCGCAGCCGCAGGTACCGGGCCTCGTACTCCCGGCCAAGCTCATCGGCACGGCACAGGGTCGCCTCGAACATCTCGCGGGAAAGGCGGAGACGGTGGGCGACGTAGTGCCGGGTGAGGTCCTCCGCCTGCGCGGTGGTCAGCCAGGGGAGGGCGTCGCAGAGCGCTTGCGCCTCCCGGTGTGCGTCTTGCCGGTGTTCCCGGGCCAGGAGGAAGCCTTCCGCTTCCGCCGCGATGCCCGGGGCGGCACCGGGGACTGGACCGTGGAGGTGCCCGTCCGTCATCTCCGGTCGCCCTTGTGGCCGCTCGTGTCGAGCGCGTCGCGTTGTCCGGTGTTCTCCGCCTGGTCGAGGCCGGCGAGCGCGGGGTGGTGCAGGTCGAAGGCGGGGGACTCGGAGCGGACGCGGGGCAGGGTGACGAAGTTGTGGCGGGGCGGCGGGCAGGAGGTCGCCCATTCCAGCGAGCGTCCGTAGCCCCAGGGGTCGTCGACCTCGATCCGCTTGCCGTGCTGGGCGGTCTTCCAGACGTTGTAGAGGAAGGGCAGCGTGGACAGGCCCAGGAGGAAGGCTCCGATGGAGGAGATGGTGTTGAGCGCGGTGAAGCCGTCGGCGGCCAGGTAGTCGGCGTAGCGGCGGGGCATGCCCTCGGCGCCGAGCCAGTGCTGGACCAGGAACGTGGTGTGGAAGCCCACGAACAGCGTCCAGAAGTGCACCTTCTCCAGGCGGGTGTCGAGCATGGTGCCCGTCATCTTCGGCCACCAGAAGCTGAAGCCGGCGAACATCGCGAACACGATCGTGCCGAAGAGCACGTAGTGGAAGTGCGCCACGACGAAGTAGCTGTCGGTGACGTGGAAGTCGATCGGCGGCGAGGCCAGCAGCACGCCCGTCAGTCCGCCGAACAGGAACGTGACCAGGAAGCCGGCCGCCCACAGCATCGGCGGTTCGAAGGACAGCGAGCCCCGCCACATGGTGCCGATCCAGTTGAAGAACTTCACCCCGGTGGGCACGGCGATGAGGAAGCTCATGAACGAGAAGAACGGCAGCAGCACGGCGCCGGTGGCGAACATGTGGTGCGCCCACACCGTCACCGACAGGCCGGTGATGGCGATGGTGGCACCCACCAGCCCCATGTAGCCGAAGATCGGCTTCCGCGAGAAGACGGGGATGATCTCGGTGATCACCCCGAAGAAGGGCAGGGCGAGGATGTAGACCTCGGGGTGGCCGAAGAACCAGAAGAGGTGCTGCCACAGGATCGCCCCGCCGTTCTCCGGGTCGAAGACGTGCGCACCGAACTGGCGGTCCGCCTCCAGCACCAGCAGGGCGGCGGCCAGCACGGGGAAGGCCAGCAGGACGAGCACCGAGGTCAGCAGCACGTTCCACGTGAAGATCGGCATGCGGAACATGGTCACGCCGGGCGCCCGCATGCAGATGATCGTGGTGATGAAGTTGACCGCACCGAGGATGGTGCCGAAGCCGGAGAGCGCCAGTCCCATGATCCACAGGTCACCGCCGGTGTACGGGGTGCGCTCACCGCCGCTGAGCGGTGGATAGGCGGTCCAGCCGAAGTCCGCGGCGCCCTGCGTGGTGAGGAAACTGCCGAGCACGATCAGGCCGCCGAAGGCGAACAGCCAGTACGACAGCATGTTCAGCCTCGGGAACGCGACGTCCGGGGACCCGATCTGCAGCGGCATGATCGCGTTGGCGAACCCGGCGAACGTCGGAGTGGCGAACAGCAGCAGCATGATCGTGCCGTGCATCGTGAAGGACTGGTTGTACTGCTCCGCCGACACGATCTGGAGACCGGGCCGCGCCAGCTCAGCCCGCACCACCATGGCCAGCGCTCCCCCGATCAGGAAGAACGCGAACGACGTGATCAGGTAGAGGTGGCCGATCTTCTTGTGGTCGGTCGTGGTCAGCCAGGTGACCACGACGTGGCCCCGGCCACGGCGTTCGGCCACGGGGACGGGAGCCACCGGCTCGGTATGGGTCGCCATCACGTTCCTCACTCGGCGGAGCGCCTGGTGGTCGGCCGTTGGACGGCGACGGTCCCGCCCCTCCGGCCGTGTGTCTCGGGCAGCGTGTGTCCAGCCCTCGTGGAAGGTAGTTCGCTCCGGTACGGGACCGCGCCCGCATCCAGCCGATCGCGGGCCGAACGGGCCCCATGTTCCAGTCGGACGGGTGACGACGGGGGAGCGCCGGGCACCGGCCGCGGTGACCGTGGCCGTTTCGTCCGCGGGGCCACGGAAACCCGGCGCCGGACGGTGGCCGCCGGGACACCGGAAGCGGAGGGCGTTCGATGAGGAAGCTGTGGTGGGCGGTTCCGGTCGCGGCCGTCGGGGCGGCGGCCGTACGGCGGTCCCGGCCGGCGCACCGGGCCGACGAGCGGGCGGGCGACCGCTGGCTCACCGTGACGGTCAACCGGCCGCCCACGGACGTGGGGTCGGAGGGGAAGCTGCCGCCGCCCCTGGACGAGCTGGCGGAACGGATCGATGTGCGGATCCGGCCGGCGCCGGGCGACCGCGGCACGGAACTGGCCGCGCGCTTCAAGGAGCCCGTGCCCGCCGCGTCCACGTCCGCGCCCGCGCGGCTGGCCGGGCAGGACCCCAGGCAGGAGCTGCGGCGCGCGTTGCGGGACGCGAAGTCTTTGCTGGAGGCGGGCGAGGTACTGCGGCCCGACGCGCCGCCCACGACCCGCTCCACGCCGGGCGGAAAGCTGGTCGAACTGTTCACCCGTCGCTCCGGTGGGGAGGGAGTGCTGTGAAGGCGCTGTGCTGGGAAGGCGTGAACAAGCTGTCCGTCGAGCAGGTCCCCGATCCGGAGCTGCGCAACGACCAGGACGTCATCGTGCGGCTGATCGCGGGCACCACCTGCGGCTCCGACCTGCACCTCATCGGCGGCTACATCCCGGCGATGCGCGCCGGTGACGTGATCGGCCACGAGTTCGTCGGCGAGGTCGTCGAGACCGGCTCCGCCGTGCGCAGGCACAAGGTCGGCGACCGGGTCGTCGTCTGCTCCTTCGTCGGCTGCGGGCGCTGCTGGTACTGCGCCAACGACCTGTGGTCCCTGTGCGACAACACCAACACCAACCCGGGCATCGGCCAGGCCCTCTTCGGCTACGAGACCGCCGGGATCTTCGGCTACTCGCACGCCATGGGCGGCCTGCGCGGCAGCCACGCCGAGTACGTCCGCGTGCCCTTCGCCGACTACGGCGCCTTCAAGGTCCCCGAGGGCATCGACGACACCAGCGCCCTGTTCGTCTCCGACTCCGTGCCCACCGGGTGGATGGGCGCCGACCTGGCCGGGGTGAAGCCCGGTGACGTGGTCGCGGTGTGGGGCTGTGGCGCGGTGGGGCAGATGGCCGCCCGGGCGGCCGTCCTCAAGGGCGCGGAGCGGGTCATCTCCATCGACCGCATCCCCGAGCGGCTGGCGATGGCCGAGCGGTACGCCGGCGCGGAGACCATCGACTACACCGCCACGGACGTCGCCGCGGAACTGCGCGAGCGCACCGGCGGACGCGGCCCGGACGTGTGCATCGAGGCCGTGGGCATGGAGGCGCACAGCGACGGGCCGATGCACCTGTACGACCAGGCCAAGCAGCAACTGCGCCTCCAGACCGACCGGCCCACCGCCGTACGCCAGGCCATCCACGCGTGCCGCAAGGCCGGCACCGTCTTCGTCCTGGGGGTCTTCGCGGGTGCCGTCGACAAGTTCCCGCTCGGTGCCGTGATCAACAAAGGGCTCACCGTGCGCGGCGCCCAGATGCACGGCCAGCGCTACATCCCGATGCTGCTCGAGCGGATGGCCGCCGGCGAGATCGAGACGGCCCACCTCGCGACCCACACCGTCTCGCTCGACCAGGCGCCCACGGCGTACGACATGTTCAAGGAGAAGACCGACGGCTGCGTACGCGCCGTCATCCGCCCCAGCCCTGAAGGACCGCGTGATCACCAGTAGGGTCGCCCACGGACTCGCCCGGCGCCTGGCCCGGTGGCGGTCGGCGCCGGCCCTGCACCCCCACGGGGTGCTGTGCACGGGGACGCTGACCGTCACCGCCGGCGCGGGGGCCCGGTGGGGGGTCCCGTGGCTGGACGGGTCCGGCTCCTACCCGGTAACGGTGCGCTGGTCGCGGGCGCTGGGCCTCCCCCGAGGGCTGCCGGACGGTCTGGGACTGGCTGTGCGCGTCGAGGGCGCCGACGGTCCGGGCAGCGCGCTCGACCTGCTGTTCACGTCCAGCCGCCCCGGCCGGTTCGGCCGCCACCTGCCTCTCCCCCGGTCCGACGCCCTGAAGGGGCCGTACTCGACCCTGTTGTCGTACCGGGTGGGTGATCGCGAGCGGGTGCTGGCGGCCTTCCCGGTGCACGAGCCCGACGCACGCCGAGAGGACGTGCGGCCGACTCTGTGGCAGGAACTCGCCCGCCGGCCCGTCCGGTTCGCCCTGCGGGCGGCGGCACCAGACGAGCCCTGGCGCACCTTCGCCACCCTGAGCCTGGAGGCGGTGCGCCCCGCTCCGGCCTCCCGCACCGTGTCCTACGACCCCTACGCGCACAACCTGCCCCGCCTGCACCCCACCGAACGGCTGCGACGCCTCCGCGACGCCGCGTACACCGGTTCCCGCCACGGACGAACCGCCGACGATCGCGACAAGTGAGGCGGTCGCTCCGGCGGCGGTGCCGACGACCGGCAGACGACAGGAAGCGCCCGCCATCAGCCGCAGCCGCAGCCGCAGCCGCAGCCGCAGCCGCAGCCGCAGCCGCAGCCGCATGAACGGCGTCAGCGGCCCTTCGGACGGCGGGTGGCACGAACCACGCGGGATACGGCGGCCGCAGCTCCTGCGGCAGCGAAGGCCGTGAACGCGACGCGGCGGGCGGCGGAGCCACCGGCCGGTGCGAGGTCACGGAGCCGGTCGAAAAGGCTCAGGGGGACACCTCGCACAGCGTTGCCCGGCGGGCGCCGCGGGACGCCGGGGTGGGGGCGAGTCGGAGCGGTCGCCCGAACCGCTTCCCACACAGCGGCGGCGGGCGGGTCGCCGTTGCCCTCCGCCTCTGTGCAGGCGTGGTCGATCGCCTTGCGGGTGCGGGTCTCACTGGACGGCAGCAGGTGCGTGTACGTCCGGAGCGTGAAGCCGGGATCCGAGTGGCCGAGGTACTCGGAGAGCGCCCCGACGCTCTCTCCCCACTCCCCCATCCCGTTCGCCGAAGCGGGTCTGGACGGGCGCCGGTCCATGATGACCGGCGCCTCCGCCACCCAGTCGACCGACCGGAGGTCGCGTTCCACGAGGTGTGGGAGTCACCGCCCGCCGCAGGGCAGGCCCGGTCAGCCTGGAGCGACGCGGCTGAGATCCTCCCAGGACCGGTACAGATCCGTTCGGGCCCGGTCCATCTCCAGGACATGGTCGAAGGACTGGCTGCCCACTATCAGCCGTCGGGGCGGGTTCGGCAGTGCCGCCAGCTGCATGATGACCGGGGCGGCGGTGTCCGGCTCGGGGGCGACGGCGTCGCCCCACATCGCCTCCATCTCGGTGCGCAGCCGCTGGTAAGGGGGCAGGGGTTCGGTGTTCGTGGTGCCGGCGGTGAACAGGCCGGTGTTGTAGCCGCCCATCTGCACGATGGTGACCTTGATGCCGAACCCTTCGACCTCCATCGCGAGTGCCTCGCTCACCGAGTCCAGTGCCGCCTTGCCCGCGCCGTAGTAGCCGACCGTGGCCATGCCGCCGCCGCTGCCCATCGAGGTGACCTGAAGAAGCCGCCCGCCGCCCTGGGCACGCAGGTGCGGAAGGACCGCCTGAGCCACCCACACGGCGCCGAAGAAGTTCACATCCATATGGGCCCGGATCTGCTCCTCCGTGGCCTCCTCCACCATGCCGTAGAGCATCGCTCCCGCGTTGTTGACAACGACGTCCAGCCTGCCGAAGGCGGCCGCCGCGTGCTCCACCGCGTCGAACACCACCCTGCGGTCGGCCACGTCCAAGGGCAGCGGGACCAGGTGGTCGGGGTACTCCTCGGCCAGTTCCTCCAGGGGCCCGATGTCACGGGCGGCAGCCACCACGCGGTCGCCACCTGCCAGGGCGGCCACGGTGAAAGCGCGCCCCAGGCCACGGGATGCGCCGGTGATGAGCCAGACCCTTGTGCCCGTCATGATGCGTCACCTCAAGTAAGTAAACGAGCCGTCTCGGTTCGCTATGACCGTAGAGCATGAGAGCAATCACAGCAATACGGTTCGTCTCGTTTCCTTTCCTGGGTAGGCTGGCCGCATGTCCACGGAGAGAGGGCCCGACCATTCCCGGCGCAAGGAGCGGTCCCGGCAGGCGATCCTCGCGGCTGCCCGCGCCCTGGTCACCGAAGAGCCGTACGAGAAGGTCACGCTCGAAGCCATCGCCGCGCGCGCCGGCGTCGGCAAGCAGACGATCTATCGGCGGTGGCCGTCGAAAAGCGCGGTCGTCGTCGCCGCCCTTCTGGCTCTGAGCGAGGATGCGGACGGGCAGTCGGTCACGCTGCCGGACACCGGTGACCTCCGAGCCGACCTGGGGCTCGTCATGCGCGCCACGGTCGAGGAGTTCGCCGACCCCTCCTTCGACAAGCTGATCCGCGCCCTGAACACCGAAATCGCCAATGACGCCGCGCTGGCAGCCGAGTACCGCGCGAAGCTGGCCGGGCCGCTGGACGAGGCGAAGAAGGCACGCCTGCGCAGCGCCCAGAAGGCGAGCCAGCTCGCCCCTGACGCCGACCTCGACCTGGTGCTCGAAATGCTTTACGCGCCGCTCTTCCTGAGGTGGCTGCACCGTAGCGGTCCGCTGACGACCGCGTACGCGGATTCGCTCGTGGACGCGACACTCAGAGCCTTCGGCCCCTGAAGAACGGGAGTGGCCGGCTGGGTGCGGGGACGACGTCCGGAGGAGCCGGAGGCATCCGAACCGGAGACGTGGCGGAAGCGGTGCACGGCCGGCAGTCGGTCGCCTGCACCTCCTCGCCGGGCCGTGAACGCTGTGCCCTGTGGCGAACCGACACACTCATGAGCATCCCAGTGCGGCGAACAGGGCCCGAAGGCCGCCCGCCGGGCCACGGCCCGAGGCGCCGTCCCACCGCCTCGGGCCGGCGCCGTCCCGCGCGCCGCTCCACGTGCCGACGATGCGGCCCGCGTCTCGGCGGGAGACCATCGGTGTACTGGTGTTTTCCGGGTTCGACGGCGCGCCCGCGATCCCGCTCGCGACCGTGTCACGGGTTGGAGGGGCAGCATGACGGACGGTGTGAGTCGCGGAGCGGGGGACGGGCCGGGTTTCTGGCAGCAGGTCGTCGAGCAACTGGAAGTCGCCGTGACCATGGCGGACCCGACCGGACGGATCCTCATGGTCAATCCGGCCGCCGAGCGGCTGCTGGGCCGTACCGCGGCGACGATGCGCGGCAGGGACATCCACGACCTGCTGCACCGGGATGCGGACGGCGGCACGATCCCGCGTGAGAGCTGCGCACTGTTGCGGACACTGGCCGAGGGAACCGCGGCGAGCGGGGAGAGCGAGACCTGCCTGCGGGGCGACGGCCGCCGGCTCTCGCTGTCCTGGTCCGCTTCTCCCCTGCCGTCCGGAGGACCGGTCCGGGGCATGACCGTACTGCTCACCGACACCACCAGTGACCGCACCGCGCATCAGGAGCGTGTCGCCTACACGAGCGCCCTGGAGGACCTCACCGGACGACTGACCCTGGTGGCGGAGATCACCGATGTTCTCGGCCAGACCCTGGAGACCGACGAGGCCCTCACCCGGCTCAACCGGCTCCTGGTACCCCGGCTCGCCGACTGGGCCGCGGTTGATCTCCTGGTCGGCGCCGATCAGGTCCACCGGGTCGCGGTGACCGGCCCGGAGGGGCGGGACACCGGCCAGGAGGACTGGCGCGGGCGTCTCCCCCCGGCCGGTGAGGCCGCCTCCTCTCCGCTGGTCCACGTGCTGCGCGGGGGCGAGCCCGTACTGCAGAGCCCGTCAGAGGCGAGTGCTCCGCCCGCCTCTCCACTGGCCGCGGTCCACAACGGCTTCCTGCGGGCGGTTCGAGCGACGTCCGCCATCTCCGTACCGCTGGGAACCTCCCGCCGGGTCGCCGGCGCCCTGACGCTGGCGCGCCTCAGTCCCGACCACCCGTTCGACGACGCTGATCTGAGGATCGTGGGCGACATCGGCCAACGGGTGGGGCTGGTCATCGACAACGCCCGCCGCTTCGGCCGTCAGCGCGCGGTCGCCGAGGCCATGCAGCGCAACCTGCTCGCTCCGCTGCCCCGGCACGGCCGGCTGCGGCTGGCCGCGCGCTATCAGCCGGCCCCGGCGGGTTCCCAGGTCGGGGGCGACTGGTACGACGCCTTCGAGCAACAGGACGGCGCGATGGCCCTGGTCATCGGCGATGTCGTGGGGCACGATCTGACCGCCGCCGCCGGCATGGCCCAGCTGCACGGCATCCTGCGTTCGCTGGCGTGGGACCACGCCGGTTCTCCCGGCGCCGTCGTCGACCGGCTCGGCATCGCCATGCCCGCCATCACCACCGTCACCATGGCCACCCTCGTCCTGGCCCGCGTCGAAGGCCCGGACACCGGTCCATGGACCCTGCGGTGGTCCAGCGCCGGTCATCCGCCGCCCCTGCTGGTGACCCAGGACGGGCAGGCGCGCTATCTGGAAGCCGGACAGGGGCTCCTCCTCGGCGCCGACCTGGAGACCGGGGAGCCCAGGCCCGACGGAACCGAGCCCCTGCCACCCCGCTCCACTCTCCTGCTCTACACCGACGGCCTGGTCGAAGTCCCCGGCAGTGACCTGGACACCGGACTCGGCCGACTGCGCCGTCATGCCCTCGCGCTGGCCGACGAACCCCTGGACACGTTCTGCGACGAGCTGCTCTCCCGCACACCGCCCGGCAGCACCGACGACGTGGCCCTGCTCGCCCTGCGGCTGCCCCGGTCTTGAGGCCACCGCCACGACACGGGACGTGGTGCTCGGATGCTCAGGTCTCGAGGACCAGGACACGGAACGGGCCGAGCGGCGCCGTACGAGGTGTGTCACCCTCCACGTACCGCCACCCCCAGGACCGCAGCGCCTCGACGGTCCTGGGGTCGGAGCGCTCCACCAGCGTGACGGCTACCGCGACGCCCTGGTCGGTGAGCAGCCGCTTCTGCAGCCGCCGGGCGAGGTTCCAGGCACGGTCCGGGTTCTGCCTGCGTACGCGGGGCGGAACGTGGATCCCGGAGATCACGAAGAGGCGCCCGGCGGCGGCGAGCCGGAGGAGTCTCCCCGGCAGGTACCCGTCGAAGCCGTCCCACCAGGGACCGTCGCCCCGCACGGGGAAACCGTAGGCGCACCCGGTCATTCCGGTGCTCTCCGCGATCAGCAACTCGAATCCCGGTCGCCGTACGTCGGTCGTCAGCCGCCGCAGGAAGGCGCCGCGGGCCTGGTTCCACGCCCAGGGGCCGCCGCCGGACGTCTCCGCGTACAGGTCGCCCAGCTCTTGCAAATGGTCCTCGACCTGACGCCGGGACAGCGGACGCAGGCGTTGCCCCTCGCGGGGCGAGGAGCCTCGTTCCGGCCGTGACGCGCCAGGGGTCTCCGCAACGCGTCGGCGTCGGTCCGGGGCGGCGGGGCGCCCGAGGAGCTGTGTGGTCGTCGGCGGAACCGGGGCGTTCGAAATCATGAGACGAGCCCTGCCCCGGGCGGATCCGGCCCGGTGTCGTCGGTCGCCGAGAGCGGCGCCGGTGTCGGAACCGGTGCGCGAGGTGCCCTCGGTGTCCTCAACCGTACTCCCGGGACCTCGCCGCTCGAACGGAGTGGCCCGGTCCGCGGCACCCGGCCGGGTGTCCGTCGCCAACGGTGTCGTACGGCTGGGGCGGAGACCGCCGTGCACACCCCGGACACAGTCGTCCCGCTCGCCCCCCGGCCCACAGCCCCTGGGACCTGTGGGCCGGGCCGCCCGGCACAGCCGAGGAGGCGGCCGGACCGGTCACGACCGCCGCGCTCGGCGATGCGCCCGGCACGCCGGGAGTAGCGTGGACACGAGGGGTGCCCCGAACAGGCAGGTGAGCAGGATGCCCGATCTCGATTCCCCGCCTCCGACAGGTCTCCTGGCAGACGGTGCCCACGAGTCCATGCGTCCTGGAACGGCGCTCCTGCGGCTCACCACCACGCACGAACGCGCCGGCATCCTGGACGGTGCGTGGTGGCCCCGTTCCAGGACTCTCACCGCCGAACTGCCCGGCCTGGTCAGCGCGCTGACCGAACGCCTCGGCCCGATCACACGAATCGGCCTGGACTCCGCGGCCTGGGACGAGCTGCCGACGCGCCTGACCGTCGACGACCGTGTGGTGCACATCGACGCCTTCACCGTGGGAGACGGCACCGTGCTCGTGACCCGAGGGCACAACGATCACTTTTCCCTGCTGGTGGTCCCCCCGGACACCCCCCGCGAGACGGCGCGGGCCGCGATGACCGCCGCGGTCCGTACCGGCAACCCCGGGCAGGCCCAGCAGATCCTGATCGACACCGGCTCGCATCAGACCCCGGGCGGCCCCCGGCGGGATGGCCGGTGACCCCGGGTGAACCACACCGGACAGGCGCTCCGACCAGTCACCGAGGGTACAAGCCAGGGCATATGAACCCGGTAAACGGTGTGCCCAGGCCGGCAGGCGGGACGGCTGACCGGCGAGAGGCGTGCCCGCGGCCCGCTCGTACGATGGGTGCGTGACCAGGAGCACCCGAGCAAGCAGCCGCCCGGCCGGGCGGCTGTTCGTGCTGCTGGTGATGGCGGTGCTGGCCGGCGTGCTGGGCATGCACGGCCTGGCCCCCGGGGCGACGCCGGCTGCGCAGAAGGGCGCAGATCACGCCATGGTGAGGGACGCGGCGGACGGTGTTCCGCATGCGGGCGGGGGTTGTACGCACACGGATGGCGGATCGAGCCACCTCGATCACGCAGATGGGACGTGTGCGGCTGCCGGTACCGGTTCGGCGTACACGCCGCCCGCGTTGACCGGCGCCTTGCTGGACCCGCCACCCGCCCCTGCGCCCGCTGCCGGGTTGTCGGGGTCGCCGCACGACGGCCGGGCCCCGCCCGATCTTTCCGAACTGCAACTCCTGCGGATATAGAGCGGCCCGCTCGGCACCCCTGTAGCCGGTGCTTCCCGGTGACGGTGCCGTGCTTCCGCACGCCCTGACATCCCTTCCACCGCGCGCCGTGACGGCGCGTCAAGGAGTTGCACCACCATGATCCGCAAGCGTTCCCTCATCCGCCGTACCGCCGCCGTTGCTGCCGCGAGTGCGGCAGCGCTCGTCCTGGCCGCCTGCGGCGGAAACGGCGACGGCGACAGCTCGGCCGGACACGACGGCCACAATGCCACCGCTCCCTCGTCCGCCCCGGCGTCGGCATCGGCCCCGGCCTCGGCATCGCAGGAACAGCACAACGCTGCCGACGTCGCCTTCGCGAAGGGGATGATCCCCCACCACCGCCAGGCCATCGAGATGGCTGACCTCGCGCCCGACCGTGCGCAGTCGGCCGAGGTGAAGAAGCTCGCCGCAGACATCAGGAAGGCCCAGGACCCGGAGATCAAGACGCTCTCCGGCTGGCTGACCTCCTGGGACGAGGAAGTGCCCGCCGAGGGCGCCATGGACCACTCCACGCACGGCATGGGCGGCATGATGTCGGCCGAGGAGATGACCGAGCTCGGGAATGCCTCGGGCAAGGCGTTCGACACCGCCTTCATGGAGTTGATGATCAAGCACCACGAGGGCGCGGTCGAGATGGCGGAGACCGAGCAGTCCGACGGCGTCTACGGGCCGGCCACGAAGATGGCCGGAGAGATCATCGCCTCGCAGAGCGCGGAGATCGAGCAGATGAGCATGCTGCTCGGCAAGAGCTGACCGCATCACGTCAGCGCGGGGCGGGCACCACCGACGCCCGCCCCGCGCGTGCCCGGGCCCGTCGTCTCTCCTCCGCGTCACTCTCCTGTCTGCCGGCGCCGGGCACTGGCTGCTCCTTTACCGCCCGGCGCAGGGCCGTACCAAACCTGGGAATATACCCCTGGGGGGTACAGTTTTGGTGGTGAGACCTCCAGGGTCCCTGTGGAACGCCGAAGGGAGATGACGGTCATGGACCACGGCACGCACCAGTCCGGCACCGCGCACGGCCACGGCACCCGTACGGGCGGCCACGGCGGGCATGGCGGAGATCACGCGCACGGCGCGACCTGGGCGACCGCGATGAAGGCGACGCTGCACTGCCTCACCGGGTGCGCCATCGGTGAGATCCTCGGCATGGTCATCGGCACCGCCCTGACGTGGGGCAACGTGCCGACGATGGCCCTGGCCATCACCCTGGCCTTCGTCTTCGGCTACTCCTTCACCCTCTTCGCGGTGGTGCGCGCCGGGGTGTCCCTGAAGGCCGCGATCAAGGTCGCGCTGGCCGCCGACACCGTCTCCATCGCCGTGATGGAGCTGGTCGACAACGGCATCATCGCGCTGACGCCGGGAGCGATGGACGCTCACCTCTCGGACGGACTGTTCTGGTACGCCCTGCTCGGCGGCTTCGCCGTGGCGTTCGTGATCACCACGCCGGTCAACAAGTGGATGATCGGCCGCGGCAAGGGCCACGCCGTCGTCCACGCGTACCACTGACCCGGACCGTCGCACCGCCGGCACGCTCGGCGCAGAAGCGGCAGTGCCCGTGCAGGTCCGCGTGGGCGGCGTACCTGGGGTCGCGAACAGCGCATCCGTCCGTCGACGTCAACGCCCGGTCCATGGGCGGCGGGTGCGCCCTGGCAGCAGAGACGGGACCGTTCCGCACTGACGATGCCGGCGCGGAACGGTCCCGGCATGTCCCACCACTCGCCGGCCGTGGGCGGTCAGTCGCAGCAGTCGCAGTCGGCGCGGCAGCCGCAGCCGCCCGCCCCGGCGTCGGCGGCCGAGGCCGCCAGGGTCGCAGAGGGTGCGCAGCATCCCTTGCCCTGCCAGGCGTCGTGGCCTTCCTTGAGGGCGAGGGCGGCGATGACGAGCGCGGCGATCGGGTCGGCCCAGGTCCAGTCGAGGGTGGCGTTGAGGACCAGGCCGGCCAGGAGGACGGCCGACAGGTACGTGCACAGGAGCGTCTGTTTGGAGTCGGCGACCGCGGAGGCGGACCCGAGTTCGCGGCCGGCCTTGCGCTGGGCGGCGGACAGGAACGGCATGATCGCGAGGGAGAGGGCGGCGATGACGATGCCGGGGACGGAGCGTTCGGCCTCGCCGGTTCCGGTCAGGGCGCGGACGGCGTCGACGGTGACGTAGGCGGCGAGCGCGAAGAAGGAGACGGCGATGATCCGCAGGGTGCGTTGCTCGCGGGCCTCGCGGACGGCGTGGTCGCGGGCGGAGAACTGCCAGGCGACCGCGGCGGCGGAGGAGACCTCGATGACGGAGTCGAGGCCGAAGCCGATCAGGGCCGTGGAGGAGGCGAGGGCGCCGGCGGTGATGGCGACGACCGCCTCGACGGCGTTGTAGGTGATCGTGGCGGCGACCAGCAGGCGTATGCGCCTGGCGAGGGCCTCGCGGCGGACCGGGGAGGGGCCGAGCGATACCGCGGCCATCAGCAGCAGCCCTCGTCGTCGGCGTCCGGGCAGGTGCGGTCGCTCTCCACGGCGAGCACGGCGGTGCGCAGGTCGTCCAGCGCGTGGCCGAGGCGCGGGTCGGCGAGTTCGTAGCGGCTGCGGCGGCCTTCGGGGACGGCGACGACCAGACCGCAGTCGCGCAGACAGGCCAACTGATTGGACAGCCGGGTGCGGGAGATGCCGAGGGCCTCGGCGAGGTCGGAGGGGTAGGCCGGCGCCTCGCGCAGCGCGAGCAGCAGGCGGCAGCGGATCGGGTCGGCCAGTGCCCTGCCGAAGCGGGTCAGGGCGTCGAGGTCGGTCGCGAAGGTCAGCACCCTCCAACAGTACACATAATCTTGAATTCAAGAATTCTTGAATCATTCGGTGCTCCCACGCCCCGCAGCGCGATGCCCGTGTTCGTACGTGTCGCGTTCGCCGCCGAGATGACCAACGCCCGCTGCCCGGGCGCGCTGCGCCGGTAAGCCGCGGTGACGGTCAGTACGCCGAGGCGGACACCGCCGGCCAGCGGTACGGTCGCCGGGTGCAGCCTGTACGGGCGCTCAGCCCTGATCGGCTTGCGGGCTCGGTGGCCGCCTCGGTGGCCGTGCCACCCGTGTCGGCCACGGTCCGCGAGCGGTTGCGCGCGAAGACGACGAGACGCAGGACCGCGAACCGCGCGACACCGGCGAGTGCGGACGCGGACAGGTAGACGGCCTGCTCGAGCACCGCACCGGCCGTTGCCACCAGTTGGTGCAGGGCGAACATCGCCGCGCAGGTCACCGCGTACGCGGCCGCCGCGGATCCGGCCGACTGCGCGTGCTGGCGCCAGGTCGCGTGCCTGCCCGCCCCGAAGGTGAACCGGGCGTGCAGCTCGGTGGCGAGCAGCGTGGAAACCGCGGTGATCAGGGCGTTGGCCAGGGCCCAGGGGAGCCAGGAGGCGAGGGCCGCCACGGCGAAGCTGGAAACCAGCCCCACCCCGCCGCCGCAGAGCACGAAGCGAGCGAAGGCGGTGAAGGCGCCGGGTGCCGCCTGCTGCCGGTTCTGTGCTGTGTCCATGATCCGCCCCCTTTTTTTCGTCCGGCCCGCTCCGTGAAACGCGCGCTCCTCGGCTCCGCGGCCGAGAAGCGCGCCATACAGTGGTGCCATGATGACACATCCATGGCACCACTGTGAATCAAATTGGCAGCACCGGTGACTGTGGTGGCACCACCGACGGTCAGAGGCCGCGTCCGCGCCGGCTACCGCGGATCGCGGCCGAAGGACGCCTTCGACCAGAAGTAGCCGAGCGCGGTGAGAGCCAGGCACCAGGCGACCGCGAGCCAGCCGTTGTGGCCGATCCCGGTACCGAGCAGCAGGCCGCGCAGGGTCTCGATGGCCGGGGTGAACGGCTGGTACTCGGCGACCGGCTGGAACCAGCCCGGCATCGCGTCGACCGGCACGAAGGCGCTGGAGATGAACGGGAGGAAGATCAGCGGCATCGCGTTGTTGCTCGCCGCCTCGGCGTTCGGGCTGACCAGACCCATGCCGACCGCGATCCAGGTGAGCGCGAGAGTGAAGAGCACCAGCAGTCCGAGTGCCGCGGCCCACTCCAGGGCCGTGGCGTCCGTGGACCGGAAGCCGATGGCCACGGCGACGGCGCCGACGAGGACCACGCTCAGGACCGACTGCACCACGCTGCCGATGACGTGCCCGATCAGCACGGAGGGCCGGTGGATGGCCATGGTGCGGAAGCGGGCGATGATGCCCTCGGTCATGTCCATGGAGACGGACACCGCGGTGCCGATCGTGGTGCTGCCGATGGTCATCAGTAACAGGCCCGGCACGAGGTAGGCGATGTACGCGGAACGGTCCGCGCCACCGTCCCCGATGCCGGCGCTCATCGCGTCGCCGAAGATGTAGACGAAGAGCAGCAGCAGAACGACCGGCGTGAGCAGCAGGTTCAGGGTGAGGGACGGGTAGCGGCGCGCGTGCAGCAGGTTGCGGCGCAGCATCGTGGACGAGTCGCGCAGGGCGAGGGAGATCCGGGCCGGGCGGGTGGGGGCCAGGGGGGTGGGGGCCAGGGGGGTGCTCATCGGACAGCCTCCTCGGGCTGGCTGGGCTGGGTGGGCTGTGCGTCGGTGCTGCCGGTCAGGGCGAAGAAGACGTCGTCGAGGTCGGGGGTGTGGACGGTCAGTTCGTCGGCTTCGATGCCGGCGGTGTCGAGCCGGTCGAGGAGGGAGCGCAGTTCGCGCTGGGTGCCGTCCGAGGGGATCTGCAGGGCCAGCGCTTCGTCGTCGCGGGTGGCTTGGTGCAGGGCGGTGGCGGCGGACCGGTACGCGGCCGGGTGGGTGAAGCGGAGCCTGACGTGTCCGCCGGGGATGAGCCGCTTGAGGTCTTCGGCGCTTCCCTCGGCGGCGATCGTGCCGTTGTTCAGTACGGCGATGCGGTCGGCGAGTTCGTCGGCCTCCTCCAGGTACTGGGTGGTGAGGAAGACGGTGACGCCGTCGGTGACGAGTTCGCGGATGATCTGCCACATGTTGTGGCGGGAGCGGGGGTCGAGGCCGGT